>NZ_JCAFTS010000001.1:0-631353 GCF_059370495.1 Stenotrophomonas sp. YJH_SMC_69
CGTAGTGACCCTGTACTGATCTGGCGCGGGACGCGACGCGCTCTGCGCGTCGCCCCACACGTTGCTGCGCAACGCGTGGGCCCCTCCCTTTGCCGGCCTCTCCCCGCCCCTGTCGGGGCAGCCCCTCAACAGAGGGGCTTGATCCTCCAGATGCATCACGGGAGATCCGCGCGGTGCGATGCGCGGCGGGAATCACGCCGTAGTGACCCTGAACTGATCTGGCGCGGGACGCGACGCGCTCTGCGCGTCGCCCCACACGTTGCTGTGCAACGTGTGGGCCCCTCCCTTTGCCGGCCTCTCCCCGCCCCTGTCGGGGCAGCCCCTCAACAGAGGGGCTTGGTCCTCCAGATGCATCACTGAGATCCGCGCGGTGCGTGGATGCTGTTCCTGCTGGCAGGCTCATCCACGCATGACGTGGATCTACCGGGGATATCCGTGCGGACGCTGCGGGTTACCATGTACGCATCACCTGCTGGAGCTTTTCCCCATGACCGCTGAAATCCTCGTTCCCGTTTCTTTCGGCGAGCTGCTGGACAAGATTTCGATCCTGCAGATCAAGTCCGAGCGCATCAGCGACGAGGGCAAGCTGGCCAACGTGCGCAGGGAGCTGTCGGCGCTGGAGCAGACCTGGATGGCACACCCGGCGGCCGTGAAGGACATCGCCAGGCTGCGTGCCGAGCTGAAGGTGGTCAACGAGCAGCTGTGGGAGATCGAGGACGACATCCGGCTGAAGGAGAAGGCGCAGGCGTTCGACCAGGGCTTCATCGACCTGGCGCGCAGCGTGTACCTGCGCAATGACGAACGCGCGCGCATCAAGAAGGCGATCAACCTCGCACTGGGCTCGGCGTACGTGGAGGAGAAGTCCTATCAGGATTACGCGCAGCGCGTGTAATCCCGGGCGGCCTGCCGCTCACCCCAGGTGGTCGGCGACGTAGCGTTCGAAGGCAGCGATACCGTCTTCCACGGTGATCAGTTCCATCACATCGTCGAACTCGATCTTGGTGCCCCACTTCAGATCGGTGGCCTGCTTGGCGAGGTATTTGCGTGCCGCATCGTCGTAGCGGTCCACGCAATAGCGACGATCCGAGTACGGGCCGCTGCGGTTCGGATTGCTGGCCGCATGCAGGCCCAGCACCTTGGCGCCCATCGCGTTGGCGATGTGCATCGGGCCGGAATCGGGCGTCATCACCAGGTTGGCGCGGGCCAGCAGGGCGGGCAGCTGCTTCAGCGTGTCCTTGCCTACCAGGTCCAGCGCCGGCGTGTGCAGCTGTGCCTGGATGGCGTCGGCCATGCTGCGCTCAAGTTCGCTGCGGCCACCGCACAGCACCACCTGCCAGCCGCGCGTGACCGCGTGGTTGGCCACGGCGGCGTAGCGGTCGGCGTACCAGTTGCGGCGCACGTGGCTGGAGCAGGGCGAGATCATCAGCACCGGGCGACCATCGTCGCGCCACTGCGCGGCGGCCCACTCATATGCCGACTGCGGCACGGCCAGGTCCCAGCTGACCTCGGTCTGGCGCACGCCCAGCGGTTCGCAGAAGCTGCCGATGGCATCGAGCACATGGATGCCGGGACGGTCGGGAATGCGTTCGTTGATGAAAAGCCCATGCAGGTCCTTCGAGCGGCTGCGGTCGTAGCCGATGCGGCGCTCGGCCGGAATGAAGGCCGACAGCAGGTTGGCGCGGAACGCGACCTGCATCTGCAGCAGCGCTTCGAAGCGCCCCGGCGGCAGCTGCCTGCGCAGTTCCTTGACCCCGGCCATGCCGCTCTTCTTGTCGTAGGCATGGAAGGTGACGCCGGGCAGGCCGTCGAGCAGCTTGTGGCCGACCTTGTCGATGATCCAGTGGATCGGCGTGTCCGGGCGCGCGGCCTGCAGGGTACGCACCAGGGGCACCACGTGGGTGACATCGCCAAGTGCGGACAGGCGCAGGAGGCACAAGGAGGAGGACGCTGATGCCATGTGTTGTTAGACTCAATGAAATGGTCGCATTCGACGCCAATGAAGCGCTGACGCCATGCCGCGAGGGTCGCGGCATCGGGGCCATTCTGTTCGACCGCGAGCGGCTGCGGCAAGCCGAGATCGGCCTGTTCTCGCCCCAGCACTGGGGCAGCAGGGCCCGGCCGGTGGGCGAGGGCGGCCGCGGCAGCGCCTGGTTCGTCGATGCGCCGTTCGGTGCCAGCGTGCTGCGCCACTACCTGCGCGGCGGCATGGCGGCCCGTATAAGCCATGACCAGTACCTCTGGCGCGGATCGGACCGGACCCGCAGCTTCGCCGAATTCCGCCTGATGCGCGCCCTGCGCGAGAAAAAGCTGCCGGTGCCACGGCCGATCGCCGCGTTCTACATGCGCGAGGGCCTGCGCTACCGGGCGGCGATCCTGATGGAGCGGATCGAGGGCGTGCGCTCGCTGGCCGACCGCGCACTGGTGGCCGGCCGGGGGGCTCCCTGGGAGGAGACCGGGCGCCTGATTGCCCGTTTCCATCGTGCCGGCCTGGACCATGCCGATCTCAACGCGCACAACATCCTGTTCGATGGCAGCGGCCATGGCTGGCTGATCGATTTCGACCGCGGCGTGATCCGCATCCCAGCGACCGCCTGGCGCGAGCGCAACCTCAAGCGCCTGCTGCGCTCGCTGATCAAGCTGCGCGGCGAGCGCAGCGTGGAAGACGTGCAGAAGGACTACGCGCGGCTGCGCCGTGCCTATGACATGGCCTGGAACCGGGGCACCTGATGGACTGGGCGTTGCGTTTCCTCGGCGTCGGCAATGCGTCGGCGGTCGAGCTGGGGTCGCCGATGTCGGTGATCGAGCGCGATGGGCGTCCATGGCTGACCATCGATTGTGGTGGCGAAGGACTGACCGCGTTCAAGGCGCACTACGGGCAGATGCCGCAGGCGCTGTTCGTCACCCATGTGCACCTGGACCACGTGGCCGGCTTCGAGCGCCTGTTCGTGGATACCTTCTTCAATGCGCACCGGCGCGGCAAGGTGCGCCTGTACGTGCCCGCCACGGTGGTGCCGCTGCTGCACAAGCGCATCGGGGATTACCCGAACGTGCTGGCCGAGGGCGGTGCGAACTTCTGGGATGCCTTCCAGCTGATCGTGGTGGGCGAGGCGTTCTGGCACGAGGGCGTGCGCCTGGAAGTGTTTCCGGTGCGCCACCACTGGCCGGAGACGGCCTATGGCCTGCGCCTGCAGGGCGCGCTGACCTGGAGCGGCGATACCCGGCCGATTCCGGAGATGCTGGCACGCTTTGCCAGTGACAACGAACTGATCGCTCACGATTGCGGCCTGCACGGCAATCCCTCGCATACCGGCGTGGACGATCTGGAGCGTGAGTACAGCGCCGAACTGCAGGCGCGGATGATGCTGTACCACTACGCCAGCGCGGCCGATGGTCTGGCGCTGGCTGCGCGTGGGCACCGCGTGGCGCAGCCGGGGCAGTGCGTGCCGCTGGCGAGCCCGACCGCCCCGCACGTGCTGGTCCAGGACCCGCCGTGAGCGGTACCGGCCAGCCCGCAGATGCGGCGTTGGCTGCCGGGCTGGAGGCGCTGGAGCGCGCACTGCATGCGCCGCAGGTGCGTGCCGACCGCGAGCAACTGGCCGCATTGCTGGATGAGGATTTCAGCGAGATCGGCAGCTCCGGCCAGTGCTACGACCGTGCGGCCGCGCTGGTGGAGATTCCGCTGGAGCGTGCCCAGGTGCAGATCGAATCGGAGCAGTACGCCGTCTGGCTGCTGTCGCAGGACCTGGCCCAGGTGCGCTACCGCAGCCGCCATCACCTTGATGGGCAGCTGCAGCACTGGGTGCTGCGCAGTTCGCTGTGGCGCCGGCACGGGGACAGATGGCGCATGGTGTTCCACCAGGGCACGCCCGAGGCAGGGTAGCGCGGCGCCATGCCGGGCCAAGAATGCGAAGCCGGGGTCAGATCCCTTTGCCATGCAAAGGGATCTGAGCCCAGTGCGGAAAAGGCGGTGGCCCCGCCGGCTGACCTCGGCGCCCGCGTCGATCGATACCGTTGCTGCCTTCCGGCCCTGGCGGGGTTTTCGACCTAGCGTCGCGAGGGGCCGACGGGGCCACCATAGAGACGTTGGCCGCCCGGTGGGCGGCCAGTTCACGGATCAGGGGAAACAGCGCGCGGCGCGCCGGAGACCACAGCCGGACTGCACATCGGGCTGGCCGATGGCAGACGCGCATTCTAGCGCAGACGGGCCCATCGACGCCAGCTTCATGCACTGAATCGGCTGTAACCCGCTCCCGGCGGCAGCGGCCGGTACCCACCCCCGTTGCTAGAATGCCGGCCAGGAGGAACGACCTCCCCCACATCGGGAACCAATGACCAGGACGGCCTGGCCCTACCAAGAGGAGGGCCGTCATGGCCTGGATCTATCTGTTGTTTGCCGGCCTGCTGGAAATCGTCTGGGCCGTGTCCATGAAGCAGTCCGAAGGCTTCACCCGGCTCACCCCCACCGTAGTCACCATCATCGGCATGATCGCCAGCTTCTGGTTGCTGGCGGTGGCCATGCGCAGCCTGCCGCTGGGAACCGCCTATACGATCTGGACCGGCATCGGCGCGGTCGGGGCGTTCGTGGTTGGCATTGTGTTCCTGGGCGAGCAGGTCAGCCCGATGCGGATCGGTGCGGCGGTGTTGATCGTTTCCGGCCTGGTGCTGATGAAACTCTCCAGCAGCTGAATTTATTTACTCATGGCGGGGAATGGATTCTCCGCCACACGCAGCAATATGCATTTTCGGCAAAACCATTTTGTCCGCCCCTGTTATTTGACGCACGTCATAAAAATAGCGCGCGTGATTCACATGCCGCTGGCACCGTCGGTCGCACAGTGCCGCCATTCGTCGGGCGAAATCGGGGAGTTTTCGGCTTGACGGACGCGCTGGCGCACCTGTCCCCGGGTGCGATCGCGTGAAGATGTGAAGATTTTCAGGAGTTAATGCCTTCAGGCCTTGTTCCCGTTCGGGGAGCCGGGGTGGGCCGCATTGTCTCCAAAAAACCTGCCAGCTGTGCCATCCGGTCTTTTCATGGAGATTTACCGATGAACCGCATTTACCGTCTGGTTTTCAATCATGCCCTTGGGGTAATGCAGGTTGCTTCGGAGGTCGCCCAGAACCCCGGCGGAAGCGCGGTCAGCGCAGGGCGGGTGCCGCGATTGCGGGCGCACCAGCTGGCGGCGGCTTTGGCCGCCACACTGGCCAGCGGATCGGCATTCGCAGCGTGCACCGGCACCACAACCGTAAACTGCGACAGCACCACCAGCATCAACAACTACTCCAACGCGACCAACGGCCTCACGCTGAACATCGACGCGGGTGCATTGCTGCGTACGCCGCCGATTGTAGGCGGCGGCAACGCAGCAACGCTGACCGGCGACAACGTGACGGTCAACAACAATGGCACGATCGATCCGAGCTCGATCATCCTCGCCTCGCCCGGCCTGGTCATCGGCAATGGTTCTGCCAACAACAGCGCGATCGTCGTCAACAACAACGCCAGCGGACAGATCAAGGGTGTCGTCAACATCGCAACGCTGTTGGGCTTCGGTGGACAGGCGCTGGTGGCACAGAATGTCAACGGCACCACCACCATTAACAACGCCGGCCTGATCAGCACGTCGCTGATCGGTGCAGGCAGCGTTTCCGACGCGACCACGGTGGTGACCTATGGTGGTGCAGCCGCCAATGTGACCAACACAGGCACCATCGACGGACGCGTCGGCCTGGGTGCTTCTGGCGGTAACACGTTCCTCAATGCGGGGGCGGTCAGTGGCAGCGTTCACCTGGGTGATTCAACCGGCGGCAACACCTTCACCGCAGTGTCGGGTTCCAGCGTTGTGAGCGGCGGCGGCAGCGCTCTTGCCGGCGTGATTACCGGTGTCACCGGGGTAAAGGTTGCGGCTGCGGGATCGGTCGACGCCGGTACCGGCAGTGGTGCGGCCAACAACACGCTGGTGTTGCAGAACGTCGTCAGCGGTCCGGGGTCCGGCACCGGCGGAGCGGTGACCACGCTGGGCTGGAACCAGTACCTCAACTTCCAGAAGCTCACCGTCAACAGCGGCACCTGGAACCTGCAGGGGGCGTGGGCGGGTGCGGGTACGACCACGCTCAATGATGGCCTGGTCAATTTCAACAATGCCGGTTCCTTCGGCACAGGGCTGTTCACCGCCAACGGCGGTGCCATCGCCTCTGCCACGGCCGGTCTGAACCTGGCCAACGCTTTCAGCCTTGGTGGCAATCTGTCCCTGGCAGGGACCAATGCGTTCAGCCTGGGGGGCTTGCTGTCCGGTACTGGCGGGCTGACGGTCAACAACACCGGCATCGTTACTCTCGGCGGCGCAAACCTGTTCTCCGGCGGCGTCAACCTCAATGCCGGCGGCCTGGTACTGGGCAATGCCGGTGCACTGGGCAGCGGCAACCTGACCGTGGGTGGCAGCGCTTCACTGGATACGACGGCGGGCTTCACCCTGGGCAACAATCTGGTGATCAATGGCGGGGGCTCGCTGAACCTGCTCGGCAGCAATGCGTTGTCATTGAACGGTTCGATCTCCGGTGCCGGCAACCTGACCAAGAGCGGCGCCGGCACCCTCACCTTGAACGGCGCCAATGCGCTGACCGGCAGTTTCAACCTGGCCGGAGGCGCGTTGGCGCTGGGCGCGGGCGGCAGCCTGTCACCCACCGGTGCGATCACGGTCGGCGTCGGTACCACCCTGGACCTGTCGGCGGCCGCCAACCAGACCATCGGTTCGCTGGCGGGCCTCGGCGGTTCGGTCAACCTGGGCAGCCACACGCTCACCCTCGCGGGGCTGGGCGATACCAGCTACAGCGGCACGTTCGCCGCAGGCACGGGTGGCCTGGTCAAGCTGGGCACCGGCGTGCAGACCTTGTCGGGCGTGAACAACCTCAGTGGCGGCGTGGCACTCAACGGCGGCGGCCTGCTGCTGGGCAATGCTGCTGCGCTGGGCAGCGGTGCGCTCAGTGTCGGCGGCAACGTGACGCTCGATGGAACCACGGGGGCGCTTGCACTGGCCAACGCGGTCAACCTCGGTTCGGGTGCCAGCCTCAATCTGCTCGGCAACCAGGCGTTGACGTTCAACGGCGTGATCGGTGGCGCCGGTGGCCTGGTCAAGAGCGGTGCGTCGTCGCTGACGCTCAATGGCGCCAACACCTTCGGCGGCGGCGTGGCGTTCAATGCCGGCAGCCTGGTGCTGGGCAACGCTGGAGCACTGGGAACCGGTGCGCTGAATGTTGGTGGCGTGGTGTCGCTCGACACCAGCGCGGCGCTTGCGGTCGGCAATGGCATCACGCTGGGCGCGGGTGGCTCGCTCAATGTGCTGGGCTCGAACGCATTGACGCTGGGCGGCGCCATCGGTGGCACCGGCAGCCTGGTCAAGAACGGTGCCGCCACGCTTACGCTGGGTGGCGCAAATACCTTCACCGGCGGCCTGGCGATCAATGCCGGCAAGGTTGCGGTGGGCAGCGGCGGAAGCCTGGCCGCCGGCGGTGCGGTCAGCCTGGCCGGCGTTGGCGCGGACCTGGACATCTCGCTCGGCGGCAACCAGACCATCGGCGCGCTGTCCGGTATTGCCGGCAGCACGGTGACGCTGGGCAGCAGCACGCTCACCTTCGGTGATGCCACCAACCAGACGTTCGCGGGCGTGATCGGTGGTACCGGCGGCCTGGTCAAGCAGGGCACGGGCATCCAGACGCTGAGCGGCGCCAACACCTTCAGTGGCGGCGTGAATCTGACGGCGGGCGGCCTGCTGCTGGGCGACAGCAGTGCGATCGGCAGCGGGGCGTTGACGGTCAGCGGCAACGGTTCGCTGGATACCACGGCAGCGTTGAACCTGGGCAATGCGATCAACCTCGGCGCGGCCCTGACCCTGCCGGGCAGCCAGAACCTGGCCCTGGCCGGCAACATCACGGGCACCGGCAGCCTGGTCAAGAACGGCGCGGCGACACTGTCCTTGAACGGTACCAACACCTTCAGTGGTGGACTGAACGCAAACGCTGGCGCCCTGCTGCTGGGCAACAGCGGCGCACTCGGCACGGGGACGCTGGGCATCGGTGGCAACGTCTCGCTCGACGGCAGTGCGCCGCTGAACCTGGGCAACAACGTGGCACTGGGTGCAGGCGCCGCGTTGTCGCTGCCGGGTTCGCAGTCGATCACGCTGGGTGGGGTGGTGTCCGGTGCGGGCAGGCTGGTGAAGAACGGTGCCACCACCTTGACCCTCAATGGCGCCAACAGCTTCGGCGGCGGGCTGACCGTCAACGGCGGCGGCCTGCTGCTGGGCAATGCCGGCGCGCTGGGCACCGGTGCATTGTCGGTGGGGGCCAATACCACGCTGGACAGTTCGGTGGCGCTGGACCTGGCCAACAGCGTCAACCTCGGCGCCGGTGCGGTGCTGGATCTGCTGGGCAGCCAGAACGTGTCGCTGGGGGGCGTCATCAGCGGCACCGGCGGGCTGGTCAAGAACGGTGCGGCGACACTGGGGTTGAACGGCGCCAATACGTTCAGCGGGGGCGTCGGGATCAACGCGGGCGTACTGCAGCTTGGCAACGCACAGGCGCTGGGTACCGGCCAGCTGGACGTGGGCGGCAACGCTTCGCTGGATGCCACTGCGGCGCTTTCGGTGGGCAACACCCTCGGCCTCGCCGCCGGCGCCAACCTCACCGTGCTGGGCAGCAATGACCTGACGCTGACCGGTCCGGTGTTCGGCGCCGGCGGGCTGATCAAGGATGGCGCGGCGCGCCTCACGCTGTCTGGCGCCAACACGTTCGGGGGTGGCACCACCGTCAACGCCGGCACGCTGGCGCTGGGGGCCGGTGGCAGCCTTGCCGCGGCCGGTGCGGTGGATCTTGCCGGTGCCGGTGCGACGCTGGACATCTCCGCAGCCGGTGCCGCGCAGACCATTGGCGCACTCAACGGCGTCGCAGGCAGCCAGCTGGCGCTGGGCGCGCAGTCGCTGACCTTTGGCGGCGCCGGCAACGGCAGCTTTGCCGGCGTGATCGGTGGCACTGGCGGCCTGGCCAAGACGGGTACCGGCGTGCAGACGCTGTCCGGTGCCAACACCTTCAGTGGCGGTGTTGCACTCAACGCGGGTGGCCTGATCCTCGGCAATGCCAGCGCGCTCGGCACCGGTGCGCTGGGCATCGGTGGCACTACCACGCTGGACAGCACGGTGGCGTTGAACCTGGCCAATGCAGTGAACTTCGGTGCGGGCACGCAGCTGACGCTGGGCGGCAGCAACGATGTCACGCTCGGTGGCGTGGTGGCCGGCAATGGCAGCCTGGTCAAGAACGGTACGGGCCTGCTGACCCTCAACAACACCAACACCTTCGGTGGCGGCCTGACCCTGAACGGTGGTGGCCTGGTCGTCGGTGCGGATGGTGCGCTTGGTACCGGCGCGCTGGCGGTGAATACCAGCACCACGCTGGATGCGGGCGCGGCAGTGACGCTCGGCAATGCGGTCACGCTGGGCTCGGGCGTTGCACTGACGGTGCCGGGCAGCAATGCGCTGACGCTGTCGGGCGTGGTCGGCGGCAATGGCAGCCTGATCAAGAACGGCGCTACCACGCTGACGCTGTCCGGTGCCAACACCTACACCGGCGGTACCACCATCAATGCCGGCACGCTGGCGCTGGGCACGGGCGGCAGCCTGGCCGCGGCGGGTGACGTCACGTTGGGGGCGGGCGCCGGCTTCGATATCTCCGGTGCCGGCAGCAGCCAGACCATCGGCGCACTCAATGGTCTGGGCGGCAGCACGCTGGCGCTGGGCGGAAACTCATTGACGTTCGGTACGGCCGGCAACGCCGCGTTCGACGGCGTGATCAGTGGCGGCGGGGGGCTGGTCAAGGTGGGCGCGGGCGTACAGACGCTGTCCGGTGCCAACACCTTTGGCGGCGGCGTGACCCTCAATGCAGGCGGGCTGGTACTCGGCAATGACGCGGCGCTGGGCACCGGTGCATTGACGGTCGGCGGTGCTGCCACGCTGGATACCACCGGCCTGGCAACGCTGGCCAACAACATCGCGCTCAACGCCGGGCTGACTGTGCTCGGGACCAACGCACTGACGCTCAACGGCGTCCTTTCCGGTGCCGGCAGCCTGACCAAGAACGGCAGCGCGACGCTGACCTTGAATGGCATCAACAGCTATACCGGTGGCACCAACATCAACGCCGGCACGCTGGCGCTGGGGGCCGGTGCCAGCCTGGCGGCGAGCGGTACCGTGAACCTCGCCACAGGTGCCACGCTGGATCTGTCTGCCGGCAGCGGCACGCAGGTGTTCGGAACCCTGGTCGGCAACGGTACGGTGAACCTCGGCGCCAACTCGATCGAAGTCGGCGGCGCCACCAATGGCACCTTCAGTGGCTCGATCGCAGGCACGGGTGGCCTGACCAAGGTCGGTACGGGCATCGAGACGCTGACCGGTGCCAACACCTACAGCGGCGGCACCTTCATCACTGCCGGTACGCTGGCGATTGGTCCGGGCGGCAGCCTTGCAGCCACCGGCGCGGTGACGCTGAGCGCTGCAGGCACCGGCTTCGATATCTCCACCGCAGGTGCCAACCAGACCATCGGCTCGTTGAACGGCGTGGCGGGCTCGACGGTGAGCCTGGGTGCACAGACGCTGACACTCGGTGGTGTGGGCAACAGCCTCTTCGATGGCGCGATTTCCGGCACCGGTGGCCTGGTCAAGAATGGCGCCGGCGTCCTCACGCTGGGAGGCGCCAATCTGTTCAGTGGTGGCGTCGCACTCAACGGTGGTGGCCTGGTGGTCGGCAACAACGCTGCGCTCGGCAGCGGTGCGCTGGCAGTGGGCGGCAACGCGACGCTGGATGCATCGACAGGCGTCAACCTGGCCAACAACATCGGGCTCGCAGCGGGCGCGAACCTCGACCTGCTTGGCAGCCAGGCGCTGACACTGGGCGGTGTGATTTCCGGTACCGGCGGCCTGGTCAAGGACGGTGCGGCCACCGTGACCCTGAGCGGTGCCAACACCTACACCGGTGGTACCACCATCAACAACGGCACGCTGGCGATCGGCGCGGGTGGCAGCCTCGCCGCGACCGGCGCGGTGAACCTGGCCGGTGCCGGCACGTTCGACATTTCGGCGGGCAACCAGGCCATCGGCTCGCTGGCCGGCGTCGCCGGCAGTACGGTGGCGCTGGGTGGCAGCACGCTGACCCTGGGCGGCAACGTGGACAGCACCTTCAGCGGTGCGATCAGTGGCAACGGCGGTCTGGTCAAGAACGGCGCAGGCGTGCAGACGCTCAACGGCGGCAGCACCTTCAGCGGCGGCGTAACGCTCAACGCCGGCGGCCTGGTGGTCGGCAACAATGCTGCGCTGGGCACCGGTGCGGTGACGGTCGCAGGCGCTGCGACGCTCGATTCGAACACAGCGGTCACCCTCGCCAACAACTTCACCCTCAACAACGCGTTGACCGTCCTCGGCAGCAACAACCTCACCCTCAACGGCAACCTGAGCGGCACCGGCAGCCTGACCAAGGAGGGAGCCGCAACGCTGACCCTGAACGGCACCAACACCTACACCGGTGGCACCAACATCAACGCCGGTACATTGGCACTGGGTGCTGGCGCGAGCCTGCACGCCAGTGGCATCGTCAACCTGGCCTCGGGTGCGATCTTCGATCTGTCGGCGGGCAGCGGCACGCAGCAGTTCGGCACACTGGTCGGCAACGGTACGGTGAACCTGGGGGCCAACACGCTGACGATCGGTGATGCCAGCAATGGCACGTTCAGTGGTTCGTTGGCCGGCTCGGGTGGCCTGATCAAGGAAGGCTCGGGGACCCAGACGCTGACCGGCACCAACACCTTCACCGGGGGTACCACCATCAACGCCGGCACGCTGGCGATCGGCGCCGGTGGCAGCCTGGCGGCGACCGGTGCGGTGAACCTGGCCAATGCCGGTACCACCTTCGACATCAGCGCGGGTGGTGCGCAGGCGATCGGTTCGCTGGCAGGCGTGGCGGGTTCGACCGTTGTGCTGGGCGGCAGCACGCTGACCCTCAATGGCGTGGGCAATACCACGTTCGCCGGCACCATCGGAGGGGCCGGTGGCCTGGTAAAGAACGGCGCAGGCATCCAGGGCTTGACTGGCGTCAACGTCTTCACGGGCGGCGTGACCCTCAATGCCGGTGGCCTGCTGCTGGGCAACGACGGTTCGCTGGGCACCGGCGCGCTGACCGTGGGCGGCAACGCCAGCCTGGACGGCACCAGCGCGCTGACCCTGGCCAACACCGTGCAGCTGGCCAATGGCACGCTGACCCTGGCGGGCAGCAACGCGCTGACCTTGAATGGCCCGATCAGCGGCGCTGGCGGCCTGCTGAAAGATGGCGCGGCAACCGTCACCCTGGGCGGCGCCAGCACCTACACCGGTACCACCACCATCAACAGCGGCACGCTGGCGGTGGCGGCCGGTGGCAGCCTGTCCGGTGCCAGCACGGTGAACCTGTCCGGTGCCGGCACGTTGGACATCAGTGCCGGTGGCAGCCAGAGCATCGGTGGCCTGGCCGGCGTGACCGGATCCAGCGTGGTGCTGGGCGGTGCGACCCTGACCACCGGCGGCAACAACGGCAGCACCACCTTCGGCGGTGTGCTCAGTGGCACTGGTGGCCTGGTGCAGAGCGGCACCGGCACGCTGACCTTGAGCGGCGACAACGTCTATACCGGCGGCACCACCATCAATGGTGGCAGCACGCTGCAGATCGGCAACGGCGGCAGCACCGGCTCGGTGCTGGGCGACATCACCAACAATGGCAGCCTGGTCTACAACCTGGGCACGACGGCAACCGTGGGCGCGGTGGTCAGTGGCAGCGGCGGCCTGACCCAGGCCGGTAGTGGCACGCTGGTGCTGACCGGCAACAATACCTACACCGGCGGTACCACCATCAATGCCGGCGGCACGCTGCAGGTGGGCAATGGCGGTGCGACCGGCGCGATCGTCGGTGACATCACCAACAACGGTGCGCTGGTGTCCAACGTGGCCGGCAACACCTTGCTGGGCGGCACCATCAGCGGCACCGGTGGCCTGACCCAGGCCGGTGCCGGTACGCTGACCCTGACCGGCAACAACACCTATACCGGCGGTACCACCATCAATGCCGGTGGCACGCTGCAGGTGGGCAATGGCGGTGCCACCGGTGCGATCACCGGCAATGTCGCCAACAACGGCAGCCTGGTCTTCGACGTCGCGGGCAACACCACCGTCGGCGGCGCGATCAGTGGCAGTGGTGGCCTGACCCAGGCCGGCAGCGGGGTGCTGACCCTGGTCGGCAACAACACCTACAGCGGCGGTACCACCATCAATGCCGGCGGCACGCTGCAGGTGGGCAATGGCGGTACAACCGGCGCCATCGCCGGCGACATCACCAACAACGGTGCGTTGATTTCCAACGTGGCCGGCAACACCGCGCTGGGCGGCACCATCAGTGGCAGTGGCGGCCTGACCCAGGCCGGCAGCGGTACGCTGCTGCTGACCGGCACCAACACCTACACCGGCGGTACCACCATCAATGCCGGTGGCACGCTGCAGCTGGGCAATGGCGGTGCGACCGGTTCGATCGTCGGTGATGTCACCAACAATGGCACGCTGCTGTTCAACGTGGCCGGCAACACCACGCTGGGCGGCACCATCAGCGGCAGTGGCGGCCTGACCCAGGCCGGCAGCGGCACGCTGACCCTGACCGGCAACAACACCTATACCGGCCCGACCACCATCAACGCCGGTGGCACGCTGCAGGTTGGCAATGGCGGTGCGACCGGTGCGATCGGCGGCAGTGTCGTCAACAACGGCAGCCTGGTGTTCAACGTGGGTGGCAACAGCACCGTCGGCGGCGCCATCAGCGGCAGCGGCGGCCTGACCCAGGCCGGCACCGGCACCGTGGTCCTGGCCGGCAACAACACCTATACCGGCGGCACCACCATCAACACCGGCGGCACGCTGCAGGTCGGCAACGGTGGCGCGAGCGGTGCGATCACCGGCAACGTCAGCAACAACGGCAGCCTGGTGTTCAACGTGGGTGGCAACACCACCGTCGGCGGCACCATCAGCGGCAGCGGCGGCCTGACCCAGGCCGGCACCGGCACCGTGATCCTGACCGGCAACAACACCTATACCGGTGGCACCACCATCAACGCCGGTGGCACGGTGCAGGTCGGCAACGGTGGGGCCAGCGGCGCCATCACCGGCAACATCACCAACAACGGTGGCCTGGTGATCAACACCGGTGGCACCACCACGCTGGGCGGCAGCATCAGCGGCGGCGGCAGCATCGTGCAGGCCGGCCCCGGTGGCCTGAACCTCGGCGGCAACAGTGGTGGCTTCAACGGTACCGGCCAGGTCACCGGCGGCGGCCTGAATGTCACCGGCACCATCGGCGGCCAGTGGACCATCGGCAGCGGTACCACGCTGTCCGGCACCGGCACCATTGGTGGCACCGGCGGTGGCGTGACGGTGTCCAGTGGTGGCGTGCTGTCGCCGGGTAATGGCCCGGGCAACGGCAGCGGCACAGGCAATGGCACCGGCACGATCACCGTGGGTGGCAACCTGACCCTGTCGCCGGGCAGCACGCTGGGCATCGATCTGGGTGCCAGCGGCAGCGATACGGTACAGGTGGGCGGCAGCGCCAACGTGGGTGGCAGCACCGTAAAGGTGAACACCATCTCGCCGAGCACCAGCTACCAGCAGGGCCAGCAGTACACGGTGATCAACGCGGGCGGTGGGGTGAGCGGGCAGTTCGCCTCGGCGAACTCGCCGTCGGCCTTCCTGACCATCACCCCGGTCTACACCGCCAACACCGCCAACCTGCAGATCGACGTGGCGCAGACGGCGGCGTTCACCACCGTGGCCAACACGCGCAACCAGTACAACACCGCTGCGGCGCTGGACAGCCTGCCGCAGAGTGGCGCGGCGCTGGGCCTGTACAACACGGTGCTGCTGTATGACGCCAGCACTGCGCGCAGCGCATTCGACCAGCTCTCCGGCGAAGTGCACGCGGCCAGCCGCGCGGTGCTGCTGTACGACAACTACCTGGAAGAGGGCATCCGCCAGCGCCTGGGCAGTGAGCTGCCGACCGTGCGTGGTGAGCGTGCCTCGGCCTGGCTGGCTGGTAGCGGCAAGGTGTTCAAGCAGGATGGCGATGGCAATGGCGATGAGATCCGTTCCAACCGCAATGCGGTGATGGCGGGTGTGGACTGGCAGCTGGGTGAACACGTGGTGCTGGGTGCGGCGGCCGGCAACGAACGGCTGGATACGCGCCTGTACGATCGCAGTTCGCGCGCCCGCCTGCGCGGCAACACGTTCGGCCTGTATGCACAGGGACAGTGGAACAACGGCTTTGCGGTCGGTGGCAGCGTGTCGCGCGGTGACTACCGCACGCGCACCACGCGTGAAGTGCCTCTGCTGGGCCAGACCCTGTACAGCCGCCAGGATTCGGACGTGACCATCGCCCAGGTCGAAGGCAGCTGGACCTGGACCCATGGCAGGACCCAACTGCAGCCGTACGTGCAGTTCACCCGGCACTGGGTCGACAGTGATCGTGCGCTGGAGCAGGGTGGCAGTGCCGCACTGGTGCTGGAAGGTGGCAAGGACACGCTCAACGTCAGCACGGTGGGCGTGCGGGGCCGCTGGGACGTGGGTAGCGGCGCGCGCTTCCCGGCGCAGCTGACCGTCGGCCTGGGCTGGCAGCATGCATCGGGTGACACCGATGTGGCCAGCCGCAACCGCTTCGCGGTCGGTGGCGATGCCTTCGATGTCTACAGCGCGGTGATGGCACGCAATGCGCTGGTCAGCCAGCTCGGCGTGGCGGTCGGCCTGGGTCGCAACAGCCAGCTGTCGATGTTCGTGCAGGGCCAGCACGGTGATGGCCGCCGCGATGTCGGCGGGCAGATCAACCTGCGGGTAGGCTTCTAAGGGGGGCGGGCCAGCGGTAGATCCACGCGCTGCGTGGATCTACCGGCGCGGAGGGAGTGAGACCTCCCGCGCCACGGTGTCGGCACTGCAACCACCTCGCTCAGTTCGCCGCATCCTGCGTGCGTCGCCGCAATCCGGCGGGCGGGTCGAACAGGCTCGACGGCACCTCATCGAATGTGACCTCGGTAACCCGCAGGCCGCGTTCGGTACGCTGGTTGCCGGTGCGTCCGCGGTAACCCAGCAGCAGGCCCGTGCGGGTATCGATCCACAACGTGCCGGAGGTGGTGCCATCAGGGCCCTGCGCATTGTCATAGCGCCAGCCGGCAGCGAGGCGACCCAGGATGAACTCGCCGGGTGCGGGAGAGCAGCGCCCTCCGATCGTGTGGCATGGGGCGGCAGGATCGTACCAGTAGGGACCACTGGCGTCGGCGACCGGCAGCGTGTAGTTGCCGCGCTCGCTCACCAGCCATGCCCGGCCGCGCTGGCCCTGGGTGGTCAGCCATGCATCGGGCGCATTGTCGCCGCGGAAATCAATACGGATGGCAGGCCCGCGCAAACGGATCTCGACCTCGACCTCACCACCAGGCGAACTTGGACCGAGTGGGCCCAGGCCATAGGCGCGTGCCAGCAATCGCGCCTGTGGAGGTTCGTTGTCAGCAGCGTCCGTGGATTGCGCGGCGACGGCCCAGGTTGCTGCCATCAACAGGCTGGCCAGCAGCACCTGCATGTCAGCGCGCCAGGTTGTTGCTGTCATGCACGGGGCTCTGCATGCGGACGATCGCGTAGGACTCGATCGGCATGCGGCGATGGCCGGTGATCGGGTCCTCGATCAGCATCGAGGCCGGGCGGAAGCTGTCGCCTTCGCTGACCAGGTCTGAAAGACCGGCAATCACCCGGTCGGCAAAGGGAACGATCAGGGGCATCGGATAGGTGACCTTGATCTTGAGGATGTTGGCGTCCTGCACGCTGACGCGGCTGCTGCCGACACGTGCATCGCGGAAGGCAAGATTGTCGTTCGGCAGCGCATAGCGCCCATCGAACTGGCGCTCGCGGAACTCGTTGTACGCCGCGCGGCTGGGTGAAATGACCTCGATCTTCGGTGACAGCAACGGGTTCTTCCACAGCAGGGCGACCTTGGCGCGGGCGGCGACGGCACCGGCGGCATCCGGCGAGGTCGCGTACAGGGGAGCCATTGCCATTTCCAGTGCGCTGCGCATCTCGGAATGATTGACGCCACTGACCGCGCCGGCACGCGCGGCCTGCAGCGTGGCGAAATCCAGCAGCGACTTGGCGCGATAGATCAGGACGAACTGGAAGATGACCAGGATGAGGAAGACGAAGGCCGGAACCACGATGCAGAATTCAATCAGCGATTGGCCCCGCTGCTGGCGGATGGATGTGCGGATGTGCTTCATTGCAACGCCCTCGTGGATGGCGGTGCCGCAGGCGGAGAAGGGCACCATTGGAACGTCTCGCCCAGCACCGGAGCAATATGCCTGAGGCTGTCCACCGGCATTTCCAGCGTCGAGTAGGCGCCGCGGCACCAGGCGCCGCGCCATGGGCGCACGGCCTCGCGCCAGCCAACGGCGCGCTGATCGCGGTCCAGGAACAACAGGTCGAGTGGATACCCCATGGCCAGGGTGTGCACGCTCGAGCAGGGGGTTATCAGCAGGCCTTGCCCAGGCTGGAGTGGCGCGCGCAACAGCAGGCCGCGCAGCCGCTGGTGCCAGCGATCGGCATGCCAGACGCAGCTGAGCAACTGCTGGTGGTCGCGGATCAGGGCGCCGGTTCTCATGTGCGGGGACTCACAGGATGCCCTGCTGCTTCATCTGCAGGAAGATGAAGTAGGCCAGGACGACGAAGATCAGCGGGAAGAAGAACAGCACCAGCGGCAGCATCATCTTCACCGGCGCTTCCAGGGCCAGCTTCTCGGCGCGAAGGAAGCGCTCTTCGCGGCGCTGCATGGCCTGCGAGCGCAGTGTGTCACTCAGGCTGGCACCCACCCGGTCCGCCTGGATCAAAGCGCTGGTGAAGCTGGTCACCTGGGAAATGTCGGCGCGATCGGACATGCGCCGCAGCGCTTCGGCACGCGGAAGGCCGGCGCGCAGATCACGCAACATGCGCGAGAACTCCTGTGACAGCGGACCGGGTGGACCCTTGTCGACGGACTGTTCGATCGCACCGGTGATGTTCAGGCCCGCTTCGACGGCCATGGTGATGAAGTCGAGGAAGATAGGCAGGTCGCGGATCACATGCTTGGAGCGCGCTTTCCGCCGTTCGCCCAGCCACAGCGTGGGATACATCCACCCGAAGGGTGCGCCGAATGCCAGGGCCATCAGCACGGAGCCGACTCCGAACCGGCCCAGCAGGATGATGGTGAGCAACAGGAAGGTACTGGCCACGGCGGCGGAGACGATCCGTGCGCCATACAGTTCTTCCGGTGACAGCACGAAGTCCTGGCCGGCCGACTGCAGGCTGCGATGCGCGCGCTCCAGCTGTGCCGAGGACAGGCGCGGCCCGGCCAGGCGCGTAGCGACCGTAATCAGCGGCCACAGGATGCGCAGCAGCAGCGGCAGCGGATCCTGGTAGTTGCGCTGGTCCACCTCGACCGACTGCACCAGTCCGCGCAGCGCGAATGCAAGCAGCCCAACAGCGGCAGCGGCAAGCAGTGCGACCAGGATGAGCAGGGCGTTCATATATCGATCGTCATGATTTTGCGGCACATGCGGTAGCCGAGGTATTCCAGTACCCCGATCAGGGCCATGACGCACCAGCCGATGAAGGTGTGGAACATGGGGTTCATCGTTTCTGGATAGAACAGCACGAGGAAGCCGACAAGGCCGGCTGGCAGCATCGCCATGACGATGCCCTGCAGGCGCCCCTGCGCGGTAAGTGCCTTGACCTTGCCTTCCATGATGAGCTTGCGCCGCAGCGTTTCGGCGAGCGTGGAGAGGCTCTCGGCGAGATTGCCACCAACCTCGCGCGAAATGCTGACGGCGGCCACGAACAGCTTCACGTCGGCAATGGGCACGCGGGCGGCGAAGTTGTCCAGCGCCTCCTCCGTGCGCACGCCCATGTGCTGCTCGCGCAGTACCAGTGCCAGCTCCTGGGCCAGCGGAGGCAGGCCGTCATGGGCCAGTGCTTCCAGCGCAGGATTGAAGCCGACGCCGGCCTTGAGGCTGCCGGCCAGCATCAGCAGCCCGTCGGGCAACTGCTGCTGGATCTGGTCGAGGCGGCGCTGCTTCAGCCACAGGTAGATCTTGCGTGGCGCTATGGCCAGCAGGATCAGGGCCAGGATCGGCAGCAGCAGGTTGCCGCCGGTGACGATCCACAGCAGCACGGGAATCGCCAGCAGCATCAGGACATTGGTCCTGAACAGCACGCGCGGGTCGACGAACAGGAACATGTCGGCCAGATTGACCCGCGCCTGGTCCATGAAGTTGGCGCGGTAGCGGTCCATGAAGCCGGAGCTGGCACGCGCCAGCAACAGCACCGAGCCCGTCACGCAGGCAAAACACAGCAGGGCGATCAGCAGGATGTCACTCATTCCGCCGTCCCCCGGTACGGAAAATGTCCAGGTCAACGGCGACGCCGCGCTCGGCAAGCTCTTCATAGAACTCCGGCACTGCACCGGTCGCGACGAACTCGCCCACCACCTTGCCATCGCGTCCGGCAGTGGAGCGTGCCTTGAACAGGAACACATCCTGCAGCTGGATGGTTCCGCTTTCCATGCCCGTCAACTCAGTGATGTGGCTGACCTTGCGCGAACCGCAGGGGAAGCGCTTCTGGTGCACGATCAGGTCCACTGCCGACGAGATCTGTTCGCGCACCACCGTCATCGGCAGCTCCATGCCGGACATCATGACCATCACTTCCAGGCGCGACAGCGCCTCGCGCGGATTGTTGGCATGGGCGGTGGTCAGCGATCCTTCGTGGCCGGTGTTCATGGCCTGCAGCATGTCCAGTGCTTCGCCGCCGCGGCACTCGCCGACCACGATGCGGTCCGGGCGCATGCGCAGCGCGTTGCGTACCAGGTCGCGGATGGAAATGTGGCCCTTGCCCTCCATGTTGGGAGGACGCGCTTCCAGGGCAACCAGGTTGGGCTGGACGAGCTTCAGTTCGGCCGCGTCCTCGATGGTGACGATGCGATCGGTATCGGGAATGAAGTTGGAAAGGATGTTGAGCAGGGTGGTCTTGCCGGAGCCGGTGCCGCCGGTGACGACGATGTTGCGCCGTTCGCGCACCGCAACGATCAGGAATTCCAGCATCGGCTGGCTGAGCGAACCGAAGGTGAGCAGGTCCTTTCCTTCCAGCTTGCGCTTGGCGAACTTTCGGATGCTGATGCTCGGACCGCGCAGCGCCACCGGCGGAATGATGGCGTTGACGCGGGAGCCATCCTTCAGCCGCGCGTCGACCATCGGCGAGCTTTCGTCGATGCGGCGACCGAGGGGCGTCACGATGCGCTCGATGGCTGACAGCACCGCGCGGTCACTGGTGAAGACAATGGGGGACCGTTCGATCCGGCCCGCACGTTCAATGAAGATCTGGTCGTGCGCGTTGACCATGATTTCCGTCACCGTCGCATCGTCGATCAGGTCTTCCAGCGGGCCCAGGCCGATGGCCTCATCGAGCACCTCCTTGGCCAGCCTGCGTGGGTTGATCGTCTTGGGCAGCTCGGAGAACTCCCGTTGCATCACCTCATCGATCAGCTTGATCGTGGCGTTGCGCAGCGACTCATCGTCCATGCTGCGCACGTCAAGCCGGCGCAGGTCCATCTGCTTGACCAGCGAGGCATGCAGCTTTGCACGATAGACCGCCATGTCCGGCGGCAGCTGCTCCGGCCGCGCCAGCTGGCGTTCGCTGGATGGCTGCGCCGGTGCGGGTGCCGGTGCGGGCGTGACGTCCACCGGTACATCGTTGGCCGCGCCCGCATTGAAACTTCCAGCATCGGCGAGGGGTTCGGCCGGCGGGTCGTCGTCCACCACCTGCAGCAGGTAGTCGCCGATCTGCACGCGGTCACGGCTGGTGAGCGGGCCACGGCTGCCTTTGACCTGTTCGCCATTCACCAGTACCGGCGAGCGGCCTCCCAGGCTCTCGATGAAGATGCCCTGGTCCTCGCGCTTCAGCGCCGCATGGCGTTGGGCGATGCTCCAGCCCTGCAGCACCACCAGGTTGCCGTCGCCACGGCCGATCCCGCATTCACGGTGCAGGCAGCGGACACGTCGCTGGTCGCGGTTGGGTGTGTCGATGAGGATGTTGAACATGCGACGGCTCCGGTCACTGCACGAAATCTTTGTTCCGGCGCGGCATGGCCTGCTGGCCGCGCTCCTGGATCTGTCGCGCACGCTCCAGGCCATCGAGGTTTTCCTGCGAGCCCGGCGTCACCACGCGCGGAGTAACGAACATCACCAGCTCGGTACGGTTGCCACGGAAGCCATCGGAGCGGAACAGCTTTCCGAGGATCGGGATATCGCCCAGCAGCGGCAGGCGCTTGGCATCCTGCTGCGCGCTGGAGTCGATCAGCCCGGAGATGACGATGGTTTCCCCTGCGTGGACGTTGATTTCCGACTCGGTGCGGCGGGTGGTGAAGCCAGGCACGCCCTGCACGGTCACCGTCGGATCGACGCGGCTGACCTCAGCCAGGATGCGGGTGGAGATGTCCTGGTTGAAGTTGACCAGGGGCTCGATGTCGAGCTTGATGCCGTATTCCTTGTAGTCGACGGTGACCTGGCCGAAGCCCTGCGGAACCGGGATCGGCACTTCGCCGCCGGCCAGGAACTTGGCCTGCCCGCCGCTGCGGGCGCTGAGTTGGGGCGAGGCCAGCAGGAACGCCTTGCCCTTGTTCATCATCAGGTTGATCGCCGAGCCGATCTGCGTGGCGATGCCAAAGAAGGCCTGGGTTCCCTGCAGCTTGTTCGGCAGCAGCACGCCGTTGGCCGGGCTCTGCTCGGGGTTGATGCGGTAGTAGTTGTTGTTGGTGAAATCCTTGACGATGCCCGCCACCGGGCCACGGATGACGTTGTCCCACTGGATGCCGAGTTCTTCCAGCGCATTGGTGTCGAATTCCATGATCTTCACGTCCATCTGCACCATCGGGCGCATGCCCACCGGGTCGGCAGTAGTGAAATTCAACACCGTCGGGTAGATCTTCTGGATCGCATCAATGCGGCTGCCGATGCCCGGGTTGATGTCCTGGCCGGTAATGACCACACGGTCGGCGACCGCATGCACATTGATCTTTTCCACGTCGGCCAGCAGGGTACGGATGGTCTCGGCCAGGCTGACGGCATCGTTCTCGGAGATGTCCACCTGCACCTGCAGCTGCTTGCCGTTCTGCAGCCACAGGTGAACCGTGGTGGAGCCGGGCTTCATGCCCATCATGATCAGGTCGCGCGGGCCGACGTTGGTGACCTCGAGCATCTCGCCACTACCGACGGCCACGCGCTTGAGCCCGCTGGGCAGCGTGTAGACGGCGGCCTGGCCGGCATAGATCCGGGCGCGGGTGGGCAGCGGCACCGCAGGCATGGCCGATGCGCTGGTGCGATAGGCGGGATCGGGAACCGGCGCCGGGAAGGCGCTCTGCCCACCGGGTACCGGTGCATGGTTGGTGTTGGGCTGCGGTTGCGCCTGGACAGCAGGGCGCGGTGCGGCCATGACCGGTACCGGGGTCAGCTGGGTGCCGGTGGTCTGTGCCACGGCCAGCAGTGGCGAGGTGACAACAGCGATGGCCGCAGTGGCGGCGATGAGGCTGCGGATTCCATTATTGCTGCGCATTCGTCGACCCTTTGCCCCCAATGATGAATTGCACGCCAGCACGACCCTGCGTGCCGTTGCCGAGCAGTTCCCTCTGCGTCATGCCACTGAGGCCGAACGCACCACGATCCTCCACCTGGCGAAGCATCACCCGCATCGAACCGGCCTTGGCGGCGACCGTGAGTCGCTGCGCCTGTGCCGGTGTCAGTTCCAGAGTGATGTTCGAATAGCCCTGCTGGTCTTCCGAGGCCGGCGTTTCGCCGACGCGGTTGCCGGTTGCCAGAACGTTGATGTCCTCAAGCAGCGGCAGCACCCGGGCACCGGTCTGTTCCTGCTCGACGGTGAGCAGGATGTCGACGTGATCTCCGGGAGCAATCATGCCGGAGATCGAGTTCGTCTCGTCCACCTGGAGGGTGTAGCCCACGTTGCCCTTGGCGATCACGCGCGAGAACTGGTCGTACAGCGGTACCAGTGCACTGGCACCCAGCGGTGCACCTTCGCGGATCGGCGCGCGCAGCATGCGGCCGCTGTACTCGGACACATTGTCCGGCGTGATCGCATCGGCAGGCGGCAGGTCGGCGGGGACTTCGCGCACTGCAAGGTCGGCAACGGTGACAATGCTGCCCGGCTCCATGTCGGTCTTGGGCACGGCTACCGGCACCATTTCCACCGGCGGAGCGGCACGCTCGTTCACTGCCTTCTGCACGTAGCGCACGGCGACCAGGGCCGCGAACAGGCCGAGCGCGAGGGCGATGATGATGAAGACGACGTTGCGGTTGGCTTTCAGCGGGAGCGCCTTCATACGACTCCCATCGACAGCATATAGGTGAACCCCTGGTACGCCTTGCGCAGTGAATCGATCAGCTCGAGCACGATGTTCGGCTCGGCGACCAGGACCAGGACACCGACGGAAGCGACCACGGCGTACTCGATCAGTGCGGCCCCGCGCTGGCGGCGTAGGGACGTGGGAATGCGTTTTCTCATGGCGGTGGTCTCAGTGCTGCGACTGGTTGACGACAATCGAGGTTCCCTGCTCGTGCCGGTTGAAGGTCATGGTCATTTCCTGGCTGCCCTTGCTGTAGCGGACAACGCACTGCAGCGCGATCATCGAACACCCCGCAGGGCCGGAACTTCGGCTCCAGCCGTCCGCAGGGAGGCGGCTGGCATAGAAGGCATCGGTCTGGAACGGAGACAGCGTGCTTTCCATGGACAGGCTGCGCCCGGGCGTGTCCAGGTAGGTGATGTCATTGATCACCTGCGTCCCGGACGGTTTCGGGAAATCGGCGCCGGCCGCGGCATCGGGCTTGCGCTTGAGCAGGCGTGTAATGCCGATCTGTGACTGGCTGCCACTGCCCTTGGCCGATACCTCGATGGTCACGTAGTACTCGCCGTGTGCGTGGCCGATCACGGTCTTGCCGCCGACCTCGTTGATCACGGTCTGCCCGGGCCATTCGCGGTTGTAGTAGCTGACGATGGACGACACCGGCAATGCGGACGTGAAGCGCGAGATGCGCATGGGCAGGCCGTTGTAGAGCATGTCCTTGGCCACCCACTCGCTCTGCGCGCCCTCGGGCTCGGGAATGTCCGGCCAGGACGCGGCCAGCGCAGGCCAGGCGAACAGCAGCGCGGCCAGTGCCGCCAGCAGGTCAACGCGACGGCGCATAGGCAGGCAACTTGTCGACAGGCACCACGTCGGGCGCGATGTAACCGGGATCAAGCCTGCTCAGCGTCCCGATCATCGGGATGCCGGAGAGGCCGTCAAACGCCTTGGCGATGCCCGCCATGTGCTGGGATGGCACCAGTGGCTTGACCTGCGCGATCACCGAGCGTGACGAGTTGACCTTGAGCCCGGAACCGGCTGCATTCCAGGGGTCGGCCAGCACCACATGGGTGGCCTGCAGCTTCAGGCCCAGCGAATCGAAGGGTTCCAGATAGGCGGCAGCACTGCCGTTGGCACTTTTCAGATCCTGCACATCCAACCGCAGCTGGGCCTGGGTCAGGCCGTTGCGGTTGGGCGGGAACGAACCGAACATCGAGGTCACGTCGCCGATCTTCTTCATCATGCCGCCTGCCGACGTGCTGGTGTAGGAGACCAGGGCGAGGTCACCGCGCCGCACCAGCGGCTGGTTGGAGAAGGTATTCATCAGGACGTCGCCGACGGCGGCATCGCGTGCGCCGGTCTGCGCTTGGCTGACGATGGGATCGTTGGCACGCCCGAAATAGCGGTCGACGGCAAGATCGCGCTGGCGGCCGCTGGCCGGCAGCTTGTAGTCCGGCGATACGGTGGCTTCCCAGGCGATCGCGCGCGCGGCCTGCTGGGTGGCCTGGCGGGCGTGGATGTACTTGGCCAGGATCGGGATCAGCAGGAAGATCGGCACCAGCACGGCGCAGAGCACGGCGACTTCGGTGAGACTCTGGCCGCGCTGGCGACGCGCGCCGCGGAATGGGCGTTCCCTGTCCATGGCTACCTCAGCAGGTCATCGTTGGGAGGACGGTTCGCGCGGTACCTCGAGGTCGCCGCGTTCAAAGGGTTGGCCCACCGTCATGCGCTGCGTGGTCAGGCGGGTGCCATTGCCGTCGAGGGGTTCCTGCTCCAGGACAATGGCGTAGCGGCTCGGCCGGTAGTCGTTCAGTGCACCGGGGGTGAAGCCCCAGCTGGCACCAGCCGACCACACGCACTGGCTGAACCGTCCGTTCTCGTCCTTCCACACGTTGCACGGCTGGCCAGCGACCCTGCGGTTGCCCGCGCGCTGGAAGCCCGGCGAGGCGCTGCCTTCGTCGGCTTCGGCGGCAAAGCGGGTGAGCCCGTCGCTGTCGGCGGGGGACTGGCTACGCTCTCCCGTTGCCAGATCGACCTGCTCCACGCCGGAGGCGCTCTGGGTCTCCTGCAGGCCGGTAGCCTCCAGCCGGAACTGGCAGCTGGTCGCAGGGCCATCGTTGAGCAGGCGCCACTCGCGGGTACGGAACACTTCCTCTTTGCTGGAAAGCCAGGCTTCGTAACGAACGGTTCCCAGGCGGGCGACATCGGCGTCATCCAGTGCGCGGGTCGGCAATCCTGCCGCCTGGCAGTCGCTCAGTGCCTGCTGGTAGCTGGTGCGCGCCGCGTTGCGTCCATCCACCAGGGTTTCGGCAATCTGGTCAAGATGGATGCCCGGCATGTTCCTGGCAGCGGCGGGCTCGCCGTTGTCCGCCGCGCTGCCACAGCCGCTGATCAGCAGTGTGGCGATCGACAGGTGCAAGCGATTGAAAACAGCAAACGTCATGGCATCAAGGCTCCGGCTGCCGCCAAGGCAGCCTTGGTGGTGGCATCGGTCTTGACCAGTCGTGCCTGCCAGTAAGGGCTGAACAGGTTTCCGGTTTCACGCTTGCGGTCATCGCGGCTGAACATGCGCAGCTGCACCGGGCGGTCGAAGAACACCTGCGCGGAGGAAAGTGCGGCGATCTTGTTGTTGGCCATCCTGTCCGGCAGTTCCATCTGCGAGCCGGCCGGGGCGCCGATGCCGGCGCCGGACGTGGTGCGCGCGCTGGTGCCGGCGGTCTCGGCATAGATGGTGAAGACCGGGCCGACCTTGTCGCGGTCACGATCATTCTCGGCGTAGGGCTGCAGTGCCTGCCCGGCCTTGACGTCGTGATAGTCGCGCAGGCCGTTGTAGCCGGTGAAGAAGGCCTTGCGATGCTGGCCATTGGCGAAGCGCACGTTGGCATCCTGGCTGCGGTCGACAATCCACGCCGCGCCACGATTGCGGCGCACCGCTTCGCCATACGGGCGGTAGCGGCGGCGGTCCCAGTCCGAGTACCAGCCGTTGCCGTTGCCGAAGCCGTTGAGGAAGCGCTGGTTGCGATAGCTTTCCACGGCCTGCGCACCGCCCCAGCCGACCGGAATATCGATATCGGAAAGCGGCCATGGCAGCGGAAGCTCGACGGCCATGGTATCCAGCGCTGCCCATCGGTTGTAGTCGACCATGTCGGTGCCGCCGGACTGCACCAGGAAGCCGAGGAAATCATCGCTGCGGCTCTTGCTGAAGCCATCACGCGACTGCATCACCACATTGCGGAAGCGGTCGGCGCCCTGGCGCTGCGTGGCCGAGCCACCGTTGGCGGTACGGGGAATGCTGTAGCGCTGCAGCAGCCGGTTCTCGGCCGTGGCCAGTTGCGTGCCGAGCACCGCGGTTCCGATGGTGCCCAGTTGTGCCTGCGGTGAGTTCCGCTGCAGCACATCCTTGGCGATGGTGTAGCTGTCCAGCCGCGATACGCCCTCGATGACGAGCTGCACCGAGGCGGCGAACATCATGTTGAGCTTGTCGATGGCGATGATGGCCGCCTGCGCGACAGGCTGGAACGTCTGGCGGGTGACCTTGAGAATGCGTTCGGCGACCTTGAAGGCGGTTGCCAATGCCTTGAACACCACGCCGATGTAGGGAATGGCGGAGAGCACATCCAGCGTGGTGCGGATGACGATGGAGGTGGTGTGCATCTGGTTCAGCCACGAATAGAGGCTGATCGTCTGTGCCACGGCCACTTCGTTGGCAACGCGGGCACGGTTCATGTAGGCCGCGTAGTTCAGTGCGCGTGCCTGCTGGATCGCAACGCTGTAGGCGGCGGCGTCAGCCGCATTGACCAACTCCACCTTCTTGTTCACCACCTGCCCTGTGTTGAACAGCAGGACAATCCCGATGCATAGAACCAGAATGAGTGCCAGCCCGAGAACCATTGCTTGGCCGGCGACCGTTCGGTGGCTGGAAACGCCCCGGGCCGCACGGCTTCGTGCCAAAGCCAATGCGCTGCGCATAACGAATTCCTGGGCCGGAGGCCATGGCTGCCCGTCGCGCGCCGCGTGCGGTGCGCGCAGGGAGATTATGCTGGGAGGGCCCTGGCGGCTTCATGCCGCCAGGGCTGGGGTATTACTTGTTCTTGTACGCGTCCATGCCCTTGGTCTTGTCAGCTTCCTGCTGGGCGCTGTTGGCCTGGTTCTTGGCGCGGTTGATCGACTGCGTCGCGCTCTGGCCGGAAAGTTCCTTCGACATGCCTGCCACCTGGCTGCGAACCGTGCCTCCGAAGAAGGTGACGGCTCCGATCGCGGCGATGGCGATCAGCGCGGTGATGATGATGTACTCGGTCATGCCCTGACCGGCCTGCTTACGGGAAAAACGGATGTGACGACGGCTGCGTTCCATGTATTTCCTCCTTGATGGCAGGAATCCTCCCGGGTGTGCGGGATATTCGGCGTGTCCGCTGGGGGATCCTGATTAATGGCAGGGCGAGGTAAAGACAGGAAGCTCACACCCTGGTTCGTCGAAAATTTGTCGCTTGTTCGAGAACGGGGTCAAGCCTATCGACAGAAAATTGACGATACAAGTCAGGTTTTTCCGATATGCAATGAAATATTTGAAAATGTGATGCACATTGCAGATTAACAATTGTCTGCACATAATCACGTCAAATTTGAGCTAGATGCACCGCTTTTCGTTAAGGAAATTAACACTTAACTGACATATTTGTGTCACGCAGGCGGCTTGTGGTGCCGGAATATTGGCGCGCTACAGAGGGCGCGTGCACGGCCTGCTTCTTGTTCGAACGGGATGAGAGATCCGCGTGTTTTTATCTCGTTGCATCCGCGGCAAAACAAATGACCGTGCGGCGCGGAAAAGAAAAAAGCACATGCAGGGCATGTGCTTTTTCCGGAGTGCTTCAACGCAGTAACGTCGTGGTGATATCAGCGCTTGACCAGTTCCACGCGACGATTGGCGCGGCGCCCTTCTTCGGTTGCGTTGTCGGCGACCGGCTGGCTCTGCCCATAGCCTTTCGCGCTCAGGCGTTCGGCTGCGATTCCACCGCCGACAAGACGCGTGCGCACCGACTCCGCACGCGCCTGCGAGAGCGTCTGGTTGTGCGATTGGCTGCCGCTGTTGTCGGTGTGTCCTTCAACGGAAAGGCGAAGCTGTGGGTCGGCCTTCAACAGCTGGGTGACCTGTGCGATCTGCGGTTCCGAATCGGGCAGGATCTCGGCCGCGTCGGTTGCGAAGTTCACCTGGATGGATACCTTGCCACTGCTGTCCAGTGCCTGTTTCAGCGTGTCCGCTTCAATGACCTTGGCCGTGATCTGCACCGGTTTTGTCTCTGCGACGAGCAGGCCGCCGGAGTTTCCACCCGAGCCCAGGTGAATCCAGATATCGCGATCTTCGCGATGGATGACATAGGTTTCTGCGGGTTCGTTGTAGATGTCGCCGATGCCGCCGACATAGGTGGTCGCCGCCTTGCTGTTGCCGATGTCACGCGATGCATCGGCCGGTATGGTGCCGGAGAAAATGCGCTTGCCCCCCAGGGCCTCGACCAGGCTCTGTACATTGCGGCTGAGCTCCAGCTGCGAATAAGGGTGATCGCTGCTGCTCTGCAGGACCGAAGAATGAACCTTGCCTTCAATCCATTCCACGCGATCGCCGGTCCAGAACGGTACGCGATCGAATTCGCTGTCTACGACGTCCTGGCTGGTGTAGCCCTGCGGCAGTCCGAGATAAGGGAAGCTGCCGATCGTTGCCTGCGATACGGGCAGCTCGGCAACATTGAACGCTGCGGCCTTCTGGCTTCCATCCGTGGCCGCAGCCGCCTGCGGTGATGGTTCGGCTGCGGTGCTGGAAGGTGCGGCCGAGGAAGCGCCACCCTCTGCAGGCGCTTCGCCAGCGCGCTTGCAGGCACCCAGTGCCAGTACCAGGCTGGCGGCCAACAGGCTCGCGCGCACTGCGGACATCGTCGATCCGTGCTTCTGCGTCATGAACGCACCTGCTTCATCAGTTCGTTGCAGACTTCGCTGGTGGGCTTGTACTGGCCCTTCTTCCAGGCATCGGTGATCTTCTTCTGTGTCTGCGCTTCGGCCGTGTCATAGGCCTGGTCGAAGCCTGCTTCGGCGCCGAACACGGTTTTTGCCTGTGCCTTGTGGCTTGCGCGCAGCTTGGCGGCCTGTTCCGGGGTTGCGCCGCACGCCAGGGCATTGCCTGCATGCGTGCCTCCCAGTGCGCCGAACTGCGCCGCACCGCCGCCCTGTGCGACTGCGGTGCCGCTGCCGATCAGCAAGGCGGAGGTGATCACTAGCTTCGTCATGAAATACCGCATGTTGATGTTCCTCATCCGGCCCGATAGCGGGCATCAATCCCCTGTGGCCCGAGCATAGCAACAGGCAGTGAGTGCCAGCGTGTCGTTGCATCGCCACGGCACGGCCAGTGGTCAGGGCGTGGACAGGAAGCGCGGGGTGCCACGACGTGGGGCAGATCCTGTCGTTGGACGGCCATCGAACGTGGAAGCGGGACGGTCGACCAGGCATCCCCGCACGACGGAAACCCATTGATGGATCTGGAGCAACAAGCCCCTCTGTTGAGGGGCTGCCCCGACAGGGGCGGGGAGAGGCCGGCAAGGGGAGGGGCCCGAACGTTGCGCAGCAACGTTTGGGGCGAAGCGCGCGCAGCGCACTTCGCATCCCCCGCCAGATAACTGAAAAAGGCTGCCCGAAGGCAGCCTTTTTCAGTTATCTGGCGGAGAGAGGGGGATTCGAACCCCCGAAGCGCGGTTTAGACGCTTACACACTTTCCAGGCGTGCTCCTTCAACCACTCGGACACCTCTCCGGATCCCTGCCATCGGCAAACGCCTCAGCAGGGGCGCAGATTCTAGCGGGCGGCGCGGCCGGACACAAGCACCCCGATCGACGGCGTATCCATGGCCATGGGTGGCGAGGGGGCTGGACAGGCATGGCACAATGGAACATCCGATGGAAAACGGTGGCCTGATGTCCTATCTCGTCCTTGCCCGCAAGTGGCGTCCGAAGCGTTTCGCCGAGCTGGTGGGCCAGGAACACGTGGTCCGTGCGCTCAGCAACGCGCTGGACAGCGGCCGGGTCCACCACGCGTTCCTGTTCACCGGCACCCGCGGCGTGGGCAAGACCACCATCGCGCGCATCTTCGCCAAGTCGCTGAACTGCGAGCAGGGCACCAGCGCCGACCCCTGCGGCCAGTGCGCGGCCTGCCTGGACATCGACGCCGGCCGCTACATCGACCTGCTGGAAATCGACGCCGCGTCCAACACCGGTGTGGATGACGTGCGCGAGGTGATCGAGAACGCGCAGTACATGCCCTCGCGCGGCAAGTACAAGGTCTACCTGATCGACGAAGTGCACATGCTGTCCAAGGCGGCGTTCAACGCGCTGCTGAAGACGCTGGAAGAACCGCCGGAGCACGTGAAGTTCCTGCTGGCCACCACCGATCCGCAGAAGCTGCCGGTCACCGTGCTCAGCCGCTGCCTGCAGTTCAACCTCAAGCGCCTGGATGAAGACCAGATCCAGGGCCAGATGACCCGCATCCTGGCGGCGGAAGCGATCGAGGCCGATGGCAGCGCCATCGTGCAGCTGGCCAAGGCCGCTGACGGCAGCCTGCGCGATGGCCTGTCACTGCTGGACCAGGCGATCGCCTATGCCGGCGGCGCGCTGCGTGAGGACGTGGTGCGCACCATGCTGGGTACCGTGGACCGCACCCAAGTGGCGGCGATGCTCGATGCGCTGGCCGACGGCGATGGCCCGCGCCTGCTGCAGGTGGTAGCCGCGCTGGCAGAGTTCTCGCCGGACTGGAGTGGTGTGCTGGAAGCGCTGGCCGAAGGGCTGCACCGCATCCAGGTGCAGCAGCTGGTGCCGGGCGCTGCCGCGGCGGAAGCTCTGGATGTCGCCGTATTCGCCGAGCGCCTGCGCCCGGAAGTGGTGCAGCTCTGGTACCAGATGGCCTTGAATGGCCGCCGCGACCTGCCGCTGGCACCCAGCCCGCGCGCGGGCTTTGAAATGGCCGTGCTGCGCATGCTGGCGTTCCGTCCGGCCGCAGCGGTACCGCCGGTGCCGAAGGCCGTCGACGGTGCGTTGGGCGGCACGCCGGGTGGCAACGCTGCCGGTGGTGGCGCCGGTACCGGTAGCCACGATGCGACGCCGGCCGCTGCTGCCGCTTCGGGCAGCCCGGCGGTAGCGGCGCAGGCCGCCGCGCCGGTGCAGGCCGCGCCGCGCGAACCTGAACCCGAGCCCGAACCGGCCCCGCAACCGGAACCAGATCCGACGCCGGAGCCCGAGCCGGTTCCGGTGGAAGAGTCCGTGTCGCCGCCGCCGGTGAAGGCTGAGCCACAGGCGCCGGCGCCTGCCGTCACTGCAGAGGCAGGCGACGACCTGCCGCCGTGGGCCACTGACGAAGCCGAGGCGCGTGACGAGGCATTGGCGGCCGAGATGTCCGGCCCGGACGCCGCCATGGCTGCGCCCTGGCACGAACCGCCGGCTCCCGTCGCGGCTCCCAGCGAGCCTGCGCCGCCCGAGCGCCCGTTCCGCGCCGAAGGCATTGCCATTGCGCCGGCCGAACATGCCAAGCCGGCCCCGGCGCATGCCGCCGCGCCGCAGGAAGGTGTCAGCGAGCTGGCCACTGCCGAAGACTGGCTGGACCTGGTCGCCAACAGCGGCCTCAGCGGCCCCTCGCGGCAGCTGGCCGCCAACGCCGCGTTCATCAGCTGCCAGCACGGGACCTTGAAACTGGGCCTTTCGCCCGGATTTGAATACCTGCGCTCGGAGCGCGCGCTGGCTGCCTTGGGCGAGATGCTGCAGAAGGCCCTCGGCCAGGCGCCGAAGATCGTGGTCGAGACCGTGGAAACCGAACACGTTCCGGCCGAGACCCTGCATCAGCGGGCCGACCGCCAGCGTGGCGAGCGGCAGCAGGTGGCAGAGGCCGTTTTCATGGACGACCCGGAAGTGCAGGTGCTGATCCAGCAGCACGGTGCCCGGGTTGTTCCCGATTCCATCCGTTCTTTTGACGAGTAAGACACCATGCGCGGAAACATCGCCCAACTGATGCAGCAGGCCCAGAAGATGCAGGAAAACCTGCAGAAGGCCCAGGAAGAAATCGCCAAGATCGAAGTGACCGGCAGTGCCGGCGGCGGCATGGTCAGCGTGACCCTGACCGGTGCCAAGGAATGCCGCAAGGTGCGCATCGACCCGTCGCTGACCAGCGACCCGGAGATGCTGGAAGACCTGATCGCCGCCGCCTTCAACGACGCTTCGAACAAGATCGACGCCGAGTCGAAGTCGAAGATGGGTTCGGCCACCGCCGGCATGCAGCTGCCGCCGGGCATGAAGCTGCCGTTCTGATTGCCAGCGTGGCACCCGTGCAAGCGGGTGCCACAGAATCTGTAGCTGTCGAGCCTGCTCGACGCCATGAAAGCATGCCGCCGTGTCCGCACCCCTGCTTGAACAATTGATCGACGCACTGCGGGTGCTGCCTGGCGTGGGCCAGAAGACCGCACAGCGCATGGCGTACCACCTGCTCGAGCGCGAGCGCGAAGGTGGCCAGCGACTGGCCGAAGCCCTGGCGCTGGCGGTGGAGCGCATCGGCCACTGCGCGCAGTGCCGCGACTTCAGCGAAACCGAGCTGTGCCCGACCTGTGCCAACAGCAGCCGCGAGCGCAGCCAGCTGTGCGTGGTCGAATCGCCGGCCGACCGCCTGGCCATCGAAAACGCCACCGGCTTCCGCGGTGTCTACTTCGTGCTGCAGGGCCGGCTGTCGCCGCTCGATGGCATCGGCCCGCGCGAGCTGGGCCTGGAGCAGCTGGAGCAGCGTCTGGCCGAAGGTGAGGTGCAGGAGCTGATCATCGCCACCAGTGCCACCGTCGAAGGCGAAGCCACCGCGCACTACCTGGCGCAGCTGGCGCGCGCGCGCAAGGTGCAGCCCAGCCGCCTGGCGCAGGGCCTGCCGCTCGGCGGCGAGCTTGAATACGTTGACCGCGGCACGCTGTCGCACGCGTTCGGCACGCGCAGCGAATTCCGCGATTGAGCGCCACCCGGGCATCGCCCGGCGCGGCCGGCCTACAATGCGGAAGACACTCCCGCCGAGGCCGACCATGAGCAACGAAACCCTCTTCAGCAAGATCATCCGTCGCGAGATCCCGGCCACCATCGTCTACGAGGACGACGAGGTGCTGGGCTTCAAGGACATCGCACCGCAGGCGCCGGTGCACGTACTGTTCATTCCGAAGAACGAGATCATCCCGACCCTGGACGACCTGCAGCCGTCGCAGGCGCACCTGATCGGGAAGCTTGCCCTGGCTGCCGCCGAATATGCGCGCCGCGAAGGGTTCGCGCAGGACGGCTACCGCATCGTGATGAACTGCCGCGAGGATGCCGGGCAGACCGTGTTCCACATCCACATGCACCTGCTGGCCGGTGCGCCGCTGGGGCATTTCGGTACGCCGGGGCGCTGAGCGCCCGGCATCCACCATTGCCCGCAGTGGATCCATGCGATGCGTGGATGAAAAAAAGGCCGCCCGAAGGCGGCCTTTTTCGATCACGCATGGCCGGTGGCGATCACCACCAGCCCCAACGGCCGTAACCACCCCAGTACGGGCCATACGGGCCCGGGCCCCACGGGCCATAGGGGTAGGGCACCACATCGACCTGGCGCTGTTCCGGCCACAGGTAGATCACATCGGCCGACAGCTTCGGCAGGCGATAGTCGTACTCCCCGATGCGGGTGTTCTGGTAGCCGTCGATCTTGCCGATGAAGGTCACGTCGCGGCCGGCTTCAAACACGGCCGGGTCGTAGAAGCCGGCGCGGCAGGCAATGAAGCGGCCGTCGCTGGCGTCGGACGAGGTGGTGTTCGGGCGGCCACTGGCGTTGAGGGGGCGCGAGATCATCTGGAAGCAGGTCTCGCCCTGGCCGGGCTTGGTCTCAATGATGCGACCACCCCATCGGACCGGCGTGCCGACCTGCTGGGTGGCGACCGAGTCGCGCGGGGAGACCAGGCTGAACTGTCCCTGCAGCGGCTTGGGGGCCGTGGCGCAGGCCGACAGGGCCAGCGTGGCCACAGCGGTGAGGAGGAACTTGGTGTTCATGGGGAGGCTCCGGAAGTCGGGCGATGCCTGCGCAGGTCCCGCAATAATGAAGCGAGGTCGGTGCAAGTTCCAGCGTAACGCGCGTCGGCGAAACGCTGGCTGAGTGCCAGCAGGGCGGGGTCGGGGCGCACGGCGTGTACCCGTCGTGACCAGTCGCATGCCGTCTCGTGGGGTACGCGGGCCAGGCCAAGGCGTGCATAGCGCCGCCCCAGCCGGTGCCAGGCGCGCAGCAGCGGGTCGCGCTCGCGCTCGCCGCGGGCCAGCAGCCAGGCCATCCATGCCAATGCCAGCAGTGCGGCGACCACGAAGCCGGCCACCAGCTGCGCCGGCCCGAGATCATCCAGCCCGAACGGCCTGAGCAGCTGCTGCTGACGGCGTGCGTCGAAGGAAAGCACCAGGTCGTTCCAGCCACGGCGCAGCCAGTCACCCATCTGCCCCAGCTGCAGCCAGCGCTGCTGCAGCGGGGTGTCCGTGCCGGCCTGCAAGCGGTCGTCCAGCGTGTCCAGGATGCGTTCCGGTGCCACGGCCGCAGTCGGGTCCACCCGGACCCAGCCGCGCTGGGGCAGCCAGACTTCGGCCCAGGCGTGGGCGTCCATGCGCCGCACTACCCAGTAGTCCCCGATGCGGTTGCGGGTGCCACCTGCGAAGCCGGTCACCACCCGGGCCGGAATGCCGGCGTTGCGCATCAGCACCACGAAGGCCGAGCTGAAGTGCTGGCAGAAGCCGGCCTTGTAGTTGAACAGGAAATCGTCGACCGGATCGCGCCCGGCCACCGGGGTATCGAGCGTGTAGGAGAAGTCGCGGGTGATCCACTGCAGCGCTCGGCGGACGATGGCTTCGTCATCGTTGCCGGCCTCCTGCCGCCATTGCCGTGCCAGCTGGGCGGTGCGCGGATTGAAGCCGGGGGGAAGCTGCAGCGCGGCACGGCGCAGGTAGGGCGACAGATCGGTGTCGAACCGTTGCGGAGGCGCCGAATGCAACCGCCAGCGGCTGAGCGCGGACAGCGTGCGGTCGCTGCGCAGGCTCATGTCCGCATCGAAACTGCTGCCTTCCGGTGCGCGGCTGGGCAGGTCCAGGGCCACCAGCAGGCGACGGTCGGTGGGTTCGTAGTCGATCTGGTAGTCCCATCCCTGTGCGGCGGCTTCGACCACGGGGGCGGGGCGCCGGGCCGTCGCGCGATCGCGGCTCCAGCGGTGGCCATCGAAGGAAGTCAGCACCGGGCCGCGCCAATAGCGCTGCGCGGGCTCGGGCACCGCGCCGAAGAACTGCACGCGCAGCGCCGGGGTGTCGTCGGCCATCAGGTCCAGCCATTGGTCCGGCGCCATGCTGTCAGCCAGGCCGGGTGTACCCACCGCTCGTTCGGGTACGCCCCACAACGGCGTGGACAAGCGCGGGAACAGCCAGAAGCAGGCCAGTGCCAGCGGCAGGCCGATGCCAAGCAGGCGGCCGACGCCGCGCAGTTGACCGTGCAGTGGCAGGCGTGGGCTGCGGCCCTCGTCCTGGGCCAGGCGTTGCAGGGCCAGCAGTGCGGCAACCGCGGCCAGCGCAGCCAGTCCCGTGGTCAGCGGGCCCTGGTCGAGCAGGAAGGCCGCGAACGGCGAGAACAGCGCGAAACCGAGCAGGCTGCGCGCATCACGCAGGTTGCGCAGTTCGCTGGATTTGATGGCCAGCATCGCCGCCAGCAGCGCACAGCCGGTATCACGCCCCGGCCGCACCATGCCCATCTGCCAGACAATGGTGGCGAGCATGGCCAGCACCAGCAGCAGGCGCACCGGCATCGGCAGCACCCGCCGCCAGGAAAGCGCAGCGGTCAGCACGGCGGTGATCGCGATCACGACGGCCAGCACCGGCGGCAGCTGCAGCAGCAGTGGCAGCAGTGCCAGCGCTGCGCTGGCCAGGGTCCAGCTGCGGGCGTTGCGATCGAGCAGGACGGCAGGCTCAGTCATGGGGCATCAGCGCCAGTGCGCGCAGGCACAGGTGGTGGTGGCTGGCGCCCTGGCCGGGCCCGAACGGGGGATGGGCTGGAAGCAGCAGCGTGTAGCGCCGGCCTTCGCGCTCGGCCATGTCGACCCAGCGTGCCAACCGCGCGATGCGTGCTTCATGGCCCAGCGGCGCCAGCGTGCGCCAGTCCAGCACCACTTCGATGCCGATCGGCTTCTCGTATTCGCGTACCAGCAGGCTGTCGCGGCGTGCCGAGTGTTTCCAGGCAATGCTGCGCGGGGCGTCGCCGGCACGATAGGGGCGCAGCTGGTGCAGCTCTTCGCCACTGGCATGGGCGCGGGTGTGCAGTGGATCGCTGCCACTTTCCGGAAGGGGTGGTGCCAGTGCCTCGGCCAGTGGATAAACCAGCAGCGGCTGCTCCGGCCACACCCACGACCATGCCCGCACCAGCCCCAGCGGCTGCGTGCTGGACAGGCGGATGCGCGGCAGTTCCAGCCAGCCGCGGCGCTCGCTGGGGACATCCAGCTCCACTTCGCCGCGACCGTGTGCAGGCAGTGCGACCCACGCCTCGCTTGCGCCCAGCTGCAGGTGCAGCCCGTGGCGCGCGCGCGGGTCGCGCAACGACAGGTCCACGCGCAGGCGCAGGGGGTGCTCGGCCGGAACCGGCTCGGCGGAGATTGCATCGATCTGTATGCCGGACAGCTGCAGGTGCGCGGCAATGGCGCTGGCGATCGCTGCTGCGGCCAGCAACAGTGCCAGCAGCAGGGCCGGGTTGTTGTTGTAGTTCAATGCGCCCAGCAGCATCGCCGACAGCAGGGTGGCGACGAACAGGCCGAAGCGCGTCGGCAGTACATAGATGCGATGGCGATCCAGTCGCTGCGGCAGGGCTTCGGGCCTGCGTGGGCGTGCCAGCAGCTGCATGCGTGCCCAGCGTGTGGCCACCTTCAGTCCACCGCGACGGTCTGCAGGATCGCCCGCGCCAGTGCCGGCCCGGAGCTGGATTCGGCCTCCGCCACCAGGCGATGGCCGGCCACTGCCACGAACAGGGTCTGCACGTCTTCGGGCACCACATGCCCGCGGCCGAGCAGCAGTGCATGCGCCCTGGCGGCACGCAGCAGGGCCAGCCCGGCGCGCGGTGACAGGCCCACGCGTACGCCGGCATGCTGGCGGCTGCGGGTCAACAGTGCCTGCACGTAGTCGATCAGCGCGTCGCTGGCGTGTACCTGGCCAACGGCTTCACGCAGCGCACGCACCTGGGTGTCATCCAGCTTCGGCACCGCGCGGGCGATCAGGTCGCGGCGATCGCTGCCACGCAGCAGCTCGCGCTCGGCCTGCACGCTCGGGTAGCCCATCGCCAGCCGCAGCAGGAAACGATCGAGCTGCGAATCCGGCAACGGGAAGGTGCCGGACAGGTCGACCGGGTTCTGCGTGGCGATCACGAAGAATGGATCGGGCAGTGGATGCGTCTGTCCATCCAGGGTGACCTGCTGCTCGGCCATTGCCTCCAGCAACGCACTCTGCGTGCGCGGCGGTGCGCGGTTGATCTCATCGGCCAGCAGCACGTGGGTGAACACCGGGCCGGGGTGGAACTGGAACTGGCGGCTGCCGGCCTCGTACACCGATACGCCCAGTACGTCCGCCGGCAACAGGTCGGAAGTGAACTGCACGCGCTGGAAGCTGAGGCCGAGGCTGCTGGCCAATGCATGCGCCAGCGTGGTCTTGCCCAGCCCAGGCAGATCTTCGATGAGCAGGTGGCCGCCGGAAAGCAGGGCGACAAAGGCCAGCCTGACTTCCGGCACCTTGCCCAGTACCAGTGCGTTCACCTGATCCTGTGCCTCCCGCAGGGCCTGGCGCAGTTGATCGGTTAGCATGCTGGGATTGGGGGACGAGGCTGGCATGATCGTCTCAGGTCTGGAATCCACTCGATTATCCATAGAGCAATGCAAGGCGAACAGCGCGCGCGGGCAATATTTCTCTGGTTATGGACGCTGATCACAGCGGCCAAGCTGGTGGTGGCTGCACGCCTGCCGCTGTTCGTCGATGAGGCGTTCTATTGGCAGGAAGGCCAGCACCTGGCTGCTGCCTATTCCGACCTGCCGGGGTTGACAGCATGGCTTGCACGCCTGGGCGTGGAAATCGGTGGCCATCACGTGCTCGCATTGCGCCTGCCGTTCCTGGCCATCGGTGCGTTGCTGCCGTTGCTGGTGGTGCGCATCGCCACGCGCTGGTTTGGCAACGTCGCAGGGTGGCAGGCGGGCAGCCTGACCCTGCTGATGCCGCTGTCGGCCACGCTGGGCCTGCTGGCCGTGCCGGATGTGCCGATGGCGCTTGCGGCGGTGATCTGCCTGCACGCCGGTGCGCGCCTGCTGCACAACGTGGATGCGTCGTCGGCGATGAAGCTGGCGCTGGGCCTGCTGATCGGTGCGCTCAGCCACTACCGTTTCATTGGCGTCATCGGTGTCGGCTTCATTGCGCTGCTGGCGCTGCCGCAGGGCCGCCGCATGCTGGCCGACCCGCGCGTATGGGTGGCGCTGGCGGTGGGTGTACTGGCCTGGCTGCCGTTGCTGGCGTGGAATGCGGACAACCATGATGCCGGCCTGAAGTTCCAGGTGGTCGAGCGCCACCCGTGGACGTTCGAGTGGGAAGGGCTGTGGTTCCTGGTGATCCAGCCGATGCTGGTGACGCCGATCCTGTGCATCGCGATGTGGAAGGTCGCCCTGGCGGGTACCCGCAGCGGTGGTGGTGTGCGGGTGCAATGGCGCTATTTCGGCCTGGTGGGCGGGGTGTCGACGCTGGGCATCTTCCTGCTGGGCTTCTTCACCGATGTCGAGCGGATCAGTTTCCATTGGCCGTTGCCGGGCTACCTGGCGCTGCTGGTGGCCGTGCCGGTGGTCCTCAACGGCTGGCCACGCTGGCTGCGCCGCACCGGCTGGTGGCTGGCAGCTGCAGGCACCGTACTGGCTTTCGGCTACTACCTGATGGCGTCCACGCCGGCGCTGCGCGAGCAGATGGCCGGCAGCAAGTACTACCCGCGCAACTTTGCCGGCTGGCAGCCGCTGGCCGTGGCGGTGCGCGACGAACTGCGGCAGATGCCGCCGGGCACGCGTGTGCTGGCGGGCAACTTCAAGGTCGGTGCCGAACTGGGCTTCCAGCTGGGCAACGGTGATATCGAGGTGCTGCCGCACCCGCTCAACGACAAGCATGGGCGGACCGCACAGCTGGCACAGTGGGGCCTGCTGCACGAAGGCCCGCGCAGTGCGCCGATGCTGCTGGTGCTGTCACCCAGCGACCAGCGCTACCGCGATCTGCTGGCGCGCTATCACGCGATCTGCGAGCAGGTGGGGCCGTTGCCGGCGCCGCGCGTGGTCAGCAGCGATCATGGTTTCCAGCGCTTCCTGCTGTTCCGGCTGCCGGTGCAGCGCGCGCAGGGGCCCTGCGTGACGCCGGCAATGGCCTGGCTGGATGCACCGTCCAACGGTGAGAAGGTCTCCGGAACGCTCGCCATCAAGGGCTGGGCATTCAAGGATGGGGTGGGGTTGGCGCGCATCGAAGTGCTGGTCGATGGCCATTCGATTGGCGATGCGCGCTACGGGCGCATGTTCGACATCCGCCACACCTGGCCGGACAGCACCGATCCGCAACATCCGGCGGTGGGCTTCGACGCATCGCTGGATACCACCACGCTGGCGCCGGGGCGGCATTGGCTTGGCCTGCGCCTGCACGGCCGCGACGGCAGCGTGGAGGCGTGGCAGGAGCAGCCGTTCGAAGTTCGTTGAGGTCCCCTGGTCCTGTAGAGCCGAGCCGATGCTCGGCTGCTTCTGCTACAGATGGCGGGCAGCCTAAAAAAAAGACGGCCGAGCAAGGGCTCGGCTCCACCGTTCACGGCACCGCGAATCCAGCCCTGCGCAGCAGGCCGCACACCGCGATCAGTGGCAGGCCGACCAGCGCGGTCGGGTCGCGGTTGTCGATTGCCTCGAACAGGCTGATGCCCAGGCCCTCGCACTTGAAGCTGCCGGCGCAGTCCAGCGGCTGCTCGGCGGCGACGTAGCGGATGATTTCCTGCGGGTCCAGCACGCGGAAGCGTACTTCGGTCAGATCCAGGGTGGCGAGGGATTCTCCATCCCGCCTGAGACTGATTGCCGTGTGAAAGCGCACCGTCTGTCCGGACATTGCCGCCAGCTGCGCACAGGCCGCCTCCGCCGTGCCCGGCTTGCCCAGCGGCTGGCCGTTCAGGTCGGCCACCTGGTCCGAGCCGATCACCCAGGCGCCCGGATGGCGGGCGGCCACGTCGGCGGCCTTGACGGCGGCCAGGCGCGTGGCCAGGGCCAGCGGGGTCTCGGCGCCCAGAGGGGTTTCATCCACGTCCGGGCGTGCGCAGTCGAAGGGCAGGCCCAGCCGTTCCAGCAGTTCGCGACGGTAGCGGGAGGTGGAGGCCAGGACCAGTGACATGTGACAATACCGGGGCAGGGCGCGGCAGTCTGGCCCCTCCACGGCGCCAGCGGCAAGTCCTGCAGGGCGGGCATTTGACAGCGGGCGGTGCGATCCTTAGTATTCAGCGGCTTATGTCCGCGAACGTGCCCGAAACGCTGGATGCCTGGCGGATGGTTGTAGCGCGAAGGCGCTTCGACGGTCAGGTCTCCCTGGCTGAATTGACCCGCCTGCAGGGGTTGGTCGCAGATACCGACGGCGAGTGTGTCTACTCGCTTGAATTCGGTCGCGACGACGTCTTGCGGGTATCCTATGTGGAACTGACCATCGACACCGCGCTGCCGCTGACCTGTCAGCGCAGCATGCAGCGATTCCTGTTGCCGGTGAAGGTGACCCAGAGGCTTGGCCTGATCCGCGACGAGGACGAGGAATCGTCCCTGCCGGAGGAATACGAGGCGTTGCTGGTGCCGGAAGACGGCCAGCTGCGTCCGCTGGATCTGGTCGAGGACGAATTGGTGCTGGCGGTGCCCGTGGTGCCGCTGTCGCCCGACGGTGAAGCAGTCGACAAGGACTGGGCACCGAGCGAAGAAGAAACGAAGAAGGCCAACCCGTTTGCGGCGTTGGCAGCACTGAAGAAACAATAGCAGCCGGATTGTCGTCGGCGGCTGCGGCGAAAGCGAAAGTGTGCTGGGCGCTGGCGTCCTGCGCGACGATACGACGAAGCAAATCGAACCGAGTTTGGAGCAATCCCATGGCTGTGCAGAAATCCCGTGTCACCCCGTCCCGCCGCGGCATGCGTCGTGCCCACGACGCCCTGAGCGCCAAGCAGCTGTCGACCGACCCGACCACCGGCGAAGTGCACCTGCGTCACCACATCACTGCCGACGGTTTCTACCGCGGCAAGAAGGTCATCCAGACCAAGACCTCGGCCGTCGAAGAAGATTGATGTGCCGGGAAGGCCGCTGCCTCCGGGCAGCGGCCTTTGCCTTCTTTCCCGGGCGTGCCGGTGATCGGCGGCCCGCGCAACAGGAAACATGATGAGCAAGCGGATCTATTCGAGGATCGCGGGCACCGGTAGCTATTTGCCGGAAAAAGTCCTGACCAACGCCGACCTGGAAAAAATGGTCGAAACCTCGGATGAGTGGATCCAGTCGCGCACCGGCATTCGTGAACGGCACATCGCGGCCGAAGGCGAAACCACCAGCGACCTTGGCTACAACGCCGCCCTGCGCGCGCTTGAAGCCGCAGGCATCGATGCCTCGCAGCTCGACATGATCGTGGTCGGCACGACCACCCCTGATCTCATTTTCCCGTCCACCGCGTGCCTGATCCAGGCCAAGCTCGGTGTGGCCGGGTGCCCCGCCTTCGACGTCAACGCAGCCTGTTCCGGCTTCGTGTTCGCGCTGGGCGTGGCCGACAAGTTCATCCGCTCCGGCGACTGCAAGCACGTGCTGGTGATCGGCACCGAAACGCTGACCCGCATGGTCGACTGGAACGATCGCACCACCTGCGTGCTGTTCGGCGATGGCGCCGGCGCCGTCGTGCTCAAGGCCGACGAAGACACCGGCATCCTCAGCACCCACCTGCATGCCGATGGCAGCAAGAAGGAACTGCTGTGGAACCCGGTCGGCGTTTCGACCGGCTTCAAGGACGGCGCCAACGGTGGCGGCACCATCAACATGAAGGGCAACGACGTGTTCAAGTACGCCGTCAAGGCGCTGGACTCGGTCGTGGACGAGACCCTGGCTGCCAACGGCCTGGACAAATCCGACCTGGACTGGCTGATCCCGCACCAGGCCAACCTGCGCATCATCGAAGCCACCGCCAAGCGGCTGGAGATGTCGATGGACCAGGTCGTGGTGACCGTCGACAAGCACGGCAACACCTCCTCCGGCTCGGTGCCGCTGGCGCTGGATGCCGCGGTGCGTTCGGGCAAGGTCGAGCGTGGCCAGTTGCTGCTGCTGGAGGCCTTCGGCGGCGGCTTCACCTGGGGTTCGGCCCTGCTGCGCTATTGATAGTGCAAGTTACGACAATGTGAAGTCTTGTCGTTACGGCCCCTCCGGGGCCGTAACGCGTTTAAGGAGGACCTGTCATGGTTGAGCCCATCGTCATCGAAGGGCAACGTGCCTGGCTGAAGCAGTACGGCAAGGGAAGCCGGGCAATGGCCCTGGGCCTGCTCAATTTTGTTGCGCGCCGTTTCCATCTGGATGCGCTGCGCCCGCCGCCGCACCGCGGTGGCGACGCCGCACGCGAAACCGAGGCCCGCCGCCTCGCGGAACTGCAGGCGCAGGGTGTGAACGTGCCGGACGTACTGGGCACCGGTCATGCCGCGCTGGTGATCGGCGACAACGGCAGCTCGTTCAACACCTGCCTGCGCGAAGCCGACGAAGCCGGTCGCGATCAGCTGGTGATGGCGGCGATGCTGGCCATTGCTGAAGCTCATGCCCGCGGCGCCTATTTCGGGCAGCCATTGCCGCGCAACCTCACATGGGATGGCGAGAAGGTCGGCTTCATCGATTTCGAGGAAGATCCGCTGGAAGTGATGGATCTGTCCGAAGCGCAGGCCCGCGACTGGCTGATGTTCGGCTACGGCGTGGCCAAGTACTACGCCGACCGCCCCGGGCACCTGCAGGCGATGATGGCCGAGGCGATGGGTGACGTTCAGGCACCGGTGCGCGAGCACGTGCATGCGGTCAGCGGCCGCCTGCGCAGCCTGGCCCGGGTCTGCATGAAGCTGGGCCGTTCGGCGCGCGCGCTGGCCCATTCCATCTTCATCGCCCACGGCGCCAGCACCGCCGGCGTGTTGATGCTGGTGGGCCTGTGCGTGGATTTCCTCGCCGACGGCGACCTGGACGTCCTGCAGCTGTTCTGCTGAGGCTGATAGGGGTCAGATCCCTTTTCCGCAGGAAAAGGGATCTGACCCCGTTGCGCTTGCCCGGCCATTCACCATACGCGTGCATACGCGCACGTACAGACGACACGGCATGTTCCCCCTTATCATGGCCCGCTTCGATTGCAACAAGCGGATGACCGCGTGACCGTATCCACCCTCGCTTTTGTCTTCCCCGGCCAGGGCTCGCAGTCTGTGGGCATGGTGGCCGAGCTGGCCGAACTGCACCCACAGGTGCGTGAAGCCTTCACCGAGGCATCCGATGGTGCCGGCGTCGACCTGTGGGCGCTGTCCCAGGGCGGCCCGGAGGAAATGCTCAACCGTACCGAATACACCCAGCCGGCCCTGCTGGCCGCGAGCATCGGCGTGTGGCGCGCCTGGAACGCCGTGGGCGGTCCGCGCCCGTCGGTATTGGCCGGCCACAGCCTGGGCGAGTACACCGCCCTGGTTGCCGCAGGCGCACTGAGCCTGCATGACGGTGCGCACCTGGTGCGCCTGCGCGGCCAGCTGATGCAGGAAGCCGCACCGGCCGGTGTCGGCGCCATGGCCGCCGTGCTCGGCGCTGAAGACCAGCTGGTGCTGGACGTCTGCGCCGAAGCGGCAGGCAGCCAGGTGGTGGTGCCGGCCAACTTCAATTCGCCGGGCCAGATCGTGATCGGTGGCGACGCCGACGCGGTCGACCGTGCGCTGGCGCTGCTGGCCGAGAAGGGCGTGCGCAAGGCGGTCAAGCTGGCCGTCAGCGTGCCCTCGCACACCCCGCTCATGCGCGAAGCCGCCAACCGCCTGGCCGAAGTGATGGCCGGCCTGTCCTGGCACGCGCCGCAGCTGCCGGTGGTGCAGAACGTCGACGCCCAGGTGCACAGCGGCATCGACGCGATCCGCACCGCGCTGGTCCAGCAGCTGTACCAGCCGGTACAGTGGACCGGGTGCGTGCAGGCGCTGGCTGCCCGTGGCGTCACCCGGATCGCCGAGTGCGGCCCGGGCAAGGTGCTGACTGGCCTGGTCAAGCGCATCGACAAGGCCATCGACGGCCGTTCGCTGGCCACGCCGGGCGACTTCGAAGCCGCCCGCGAGGCATGGTCGGCCTGATCCCCCCTGTTCCTGCCGACCGTACCGGTGGCCGCGGCAAGCGGCACGGGTGCGGCGGTCGCCCCAGCCTGAGGAAAACATCATGAGCAAGCCCCTGCAGGGTGAAATCGCACTGGTCACCGGCGCCAGCCGTGGCATCGGTGCCGCCATCGCCGATCTGCTGGCCGCCCAGGGCGCCACCGTCATCGGTACCGCCACCACTGAATCCGGCGCTGCCGCGATCGGCGAACGCCTGGCCGCCCACGGTGGTCACGGCCGCGCGCTGAACGTCACCGATGCCGCCGCGCTGGACAGCGTGCTCGATGGCATCGCCAAGGAATTCGGCCCGATCTCGATCCTGGTCAACAATGCCGGCATCACCCGCGACAACCTGCTCATGCGCATGAAGGACGAGGACTGGGCGTCGATCATCGACACCAACCTGACCAGCGTGTTCCGCACCAGCAAGGCGGTGATGCGCGGCATGATGAAGGCGCGCAAGGGCCGCATCATCAACATCGCATCGGTGGTGGGCGTGACCGGCAATGCCGGCCAGGCCAACTACGCCGCGGCCAAGGCGGGCATCATCGGCTTCAGCAAGTCGCTGGCCAAGGAAATCGGTTCGCGCGGCGTCACCGTCAATGTTGTCGCACCTGGCTTCATCGACACCGACATGACCAAGGCGTTGCCGGAAGAAGCGCGCACCGCGCTGATCAACGACATCGCCCTCGAACGCCTGGGGTCGCCGGAAGACATCGCCCATGCGGTGGCCTTCCTGGCCAGCCCGGCTGCCGGTTACATCACCGGCGAAACCCTCCATGTGAACGGCGGCATGTACATGCCGTAAGCAAGGGGCGCAGGGATTGCGCCGCAAGTGGTTGATCTGCGGAGGTTTTTGCTGCAATGCATGGCCGCGCCGGTTTCCACTACACTATCCCACGGCCATCGCCTTTGATGGCGACCACTTTTGAACCACAACTCCATCTGGAGCGAGATCCCATGAGCACCATCGAAGAACGCGTCAAGAAAATCGTCGTCGAACAGCTTGGCGTCAAGGAAGAAGAAGTCACCAACAGCGCATCGTTCGTCGATGACCTGGGCGCTGACTCGCTGGACACCGTCGAGCTGGTGATGGCCCTGGAAGAAGAATTCGAGTGCGAGATCCCGGACGAAGAAGCCGAGAAGATCAGCACCGTGCAGGCCGCCATCGACTACATCAAGGCCCACGTCAAGGCCTGATGTCAGACGGCAGTGCGCGCGCGGGCCCACGCTCGCCGCGCACCGCACCCCATGGGGCCGCAGTTGCGGCCCCGTGTGTTTGAGCATCACACCGAAGCAAACCGAGTTGCCCGTTGAAATCAGCCGGGTCAGGAGAATCAGCAATGAAGCGTCGCGTCGTCGTAACCGGCCTGGGTATCGTCTCGCCGTTGGGCAATGATCTGGCCAGCAGCTGGGAAGGCATCACCCACGGTCGTTCGGGCATCGGTCCGCTGACCAACGTTGCGGATGCCTATCTGGATCGGTTCACCACCAAGATTGCCGGTGAGGTCAAGGGATTCGACATCACCGCCGACAATGAACTGTTCGGCAAGTTCCGGGTCAGCGGCAAGGATGCCAAGAAGATGGACCCGTTCATCCATTACGGCCTCGGTGCCTCGTTCATGGCCCTGCACGACTCGGGCCTGGAGATCACCGACGCCAATGCCGAGCGCATCGGCGCCATCGTCGGCGCCGGCATCGGCGGCCTGCTCGGCATCGAAGAGCAGACCATCGAGTTCCACGAGGGCAAGAAGATCTCGCCCTTCTACGTGCCCAAGACCATCATCAACATGCTGCCGGGCCAGCTGAGCATCATCACCGGCCTGAAGGGCCCGTCGTTCTCGGCGGTGTCGGCCTGCGCGACCTCGAACCATTCGATCGGTACCGCGATGCGCATGATCCAGTACGGCGACGCCGACGTGATGGTGGTTGGCGGTGCCGAACGTGGCTCGTCGCCGACCGCACTGGGTGGCTTCTGCGCGATGAAGGCCATGAGTACCCGCAACGACGCCCCGGAACAGGCCTCCCGCCCATGGGACAAGGACCGTGACGGCTTCGTGCTGGGCGACGGCGCCGGCATCCTGATCCTGGAAGAGTACGAGCACGCCAAGGCGCGTGGCGCGAAGATCTACTGTGAACTGGCCGGCTTCGGCGCCAGCTCCGACGCGTACCACATGACCGCACCGAGCGAGAACGGCGAAGGCGCCGCGCGCTGCATGGCCATGGCCATGAAGGACGCGGGCGTGACCCCGGAACAGGTGGGCTACCTCAACGCGCACGGTACCTCCACGCCGCTGGGCGACCTGGGCGAGACCATGGCGATGAAGACCGCCTTCGGCGACCACGCCTACAAGATGATGGTCAGCTCCACCAAGTCGATGACCGGCCACCTGCTGGGTGCTGCCGGCGGCGTGGAAGCGATCTTCTCGGTGATGGCACTGCAGGACAACGTCATCCCGCCGACCATCAACCTGCAGCAGCCGGGCGAAGGCTGCGACCTGGACTACGTGCCCAACGAAGCACGCCAGGCCAAGGTCGACGTGGTGATGTCCAATGGCTTCGGCTTCGGCGGCACCAACGGCACGCTGGTCTTCAAGCGCGTCTGACCGAGTTGTAGCGTCGGGCCATGCTCGACGCCGCGTTCTACGGAGCCGCCGCAAGGCGGCTTCCGTGCATCTGAACCCCAGAACTGGCTGCCATGACCCACGCACCGCTGATCCACCCGCTGCCGCACCCGATCGATCTGCTGGCCCTGCAGCAGCATGACCCGGCGCGCTTTCCGCTGCTGATGGAATCCACTGCCTCGGGCACCGCGCAGGGCCGCTGGAGCCTGCTGCTGGCCGCGCAGGGCGATGGCCTGCGACTGGATGCGGATGGCCAGGTGCGCGACCAGCACGACGCGGTGCACGCCGGCAGCTTCCTGCAGGTGCTGGACCGTGCCTGGCAGCGCGAACGCCTGCCGCATGACGGCAGCCACAGCCTGCCGTTCCGCGGCGGCTGGGCGTTGATGCTCGATTACGAAGTGGCCAGCCAGATCGAACCGGTGCTGCCGGCGCGTGCGCGCGAGGACGGCCGCCCGACCGCGCTGGCGCTGCGCTGCCCGGCCGCGGTGCTGCATGACCATCACAACGGCGCCAGCTTCGTCATCGCCGAGGCCGGCGAGCAGGCGTTGCTGGATGCGCTGGTGGCACTGGCCTCGGCCGCGCTGCCCGAGGCCGGGCAGGGCTGGCAGCCGCCGCAGGCGGTGGGCGAGGATGCGCCGCAGCGCTTCACCGACGGCGTGCGTCGGGTGATCGAGTACCTGCGTGCCGGCGACGTGTTCCAGGTGAACCTGTCGCGGCGCTGGAGCGCGCAGTTCGCTGCGCCGGTCAGCCCGCAGGCGCTGTACGCGCAGCTGCGCCGTGCCAATCCGGCACCGTTCGCCGGCCTGTTCAGCGCCCACGGCCGCCATGTGGTCAGTTCCTCGCCGGAGCGGCTGGTGTCGGTGCATGCCGGCCACGCGCAGACCCGTCCGATTGCCGGTACGCGTCCGCGCTTCGAGGGGGACGATGATGCCGCACGCATCCAGGAGCTGGTCGGCCACCCCAAGGAGCGCGCCGAGCACGTGATGCTGATCGACCTGGAGCGCAACGACCTGGGCCGCATCTGCATGCCCGGTACCGTGGTGGTCGACGAGCTGATGACCGTGGAGAGCTACGCGCACGTGCACCACATCGTCAGCAACGTCAGCGGCCACCTGCGCCCGGAGGTCACCCCCGGCGAGGTGATCGCCGCCACGTTCCCGGGCGGCACCATCACCGGCTGCCCCAAGGTGCGCTGCATGCAGATCATCAGCGAGCTGGAGCAGGTGCCGCGTGGTGCCTACACCGGCGCGTTCGGCTGGCTGAACCGCGATGGCGACCTGGACCTGAACATCCTGATCCGCACCGCCGAAGTGGATGGCCACCAGGTCAGCTTCCGCACCGGCGCCGGCATCGTGGTCGATTCGGACCCGGACAGGGAACTGGACGAGACCCGCGCCAAGGCCCGCGGCCTGCTGCGCGCGCTCGGCCAGCAGGGCTGATCCGGTCGGGGTCGGATCCCTTGCGCACCGCGCGAGGGCTCTGACCCCCGCAGTCATGCCGCCGGGCGTTCATCCACGCATGGCGTGGATCTACTGATCGACCGTTGGTCGGCACGCAGGCGCCACCCCGGTCATGACCCCAATCCATCGGCACGGTATCCTGCACGACGGAATCGAGTTCAGAGGTAGTCCATGGCGCGAGCCAAGCGCGGGTGTCTGTTCGTGGTAACGCTGGTGGTGGTGCTGGCCGCCGTCGTGGCCGGCGCGGGCGCGTGGTTCTTCTACCAGCAGACCCGCTTCGCCGACGCCCCGATCACCCCGACCGCCGAGAGCGTGGTCATCGCCAGCGGCGATGGCATGAACAGCGTGCTGCGCAAGCTGCGCGATGCCGGCGTGGACGAGGGCCAGGACACCCAGTGGCAACTGCTGGCGCGCCAGCTCGATGCGGCCGGCAAGCTGAAGGTGGGCGAGTACGCGCTCAGTGGCGAGCTGACCCCGCGCGAGCTGTTGCTGCGCATGCGCGCCGGCAAGGTGCTGCAGCACCGCGTCACCATTGTCGAGGGCTGGAACATCCGCCAGCTGCGTGCCGCACTCAAGCGCGCCGAGCCGCTGCTGCACACCACCGATACCCTGGATGACGCCGCGTTGATGCAGCGCCTTGGCTTCGGTGGCCAGCACCCGGAAGGCCGCTTCCTGCCGGAGACCTACGTTTACCAGCGTGGCGACAGTGATCTGGACGTGCTCAAGCGCGCCCACGCCGCAATGGAAAAGGCGCTGGACGAAGCCTGGGAAAGCCGCGCGCCGGACCTGCCGATCAACACGCCCTACGAACTGCTGACGCTGGCGTCGATCATCGAGAAGGAAACCGCGCTGGCCAGCGAGCGCCCGCAGATCGCCGGCGTGTTCATGCGCCGCCTGAAGATCGGCATGCGCCTGCAGACCGACCCGACCGTGATCTACGGCATCGGTGCCGCGTATGACGGCAACATCCGCCGCCGCGACCTGACCACCGATACGCCGTACAACACCTATACCCGTGCCGGCCTGACCCCGACCCCGATCGCCATGCCCAGTCGCGACGCGCTGATGGCCGCGGCGCAGCCGGCCGCCGGTGATGCGCTGTACTTCGTCGCCGCGGGCGACGGCAGCGGCGCGCACGTGTTCTCGCCCAGCCTGGACCAGCACAACGCCGCCGTAGCCCGCTACCTGCAGCAGCTGCGCCAGCAACGTACCCAGGAGACCCCGGCGCAATGAGTCCCGCGCTGCTTCGCCACCCGCGTTTCGTCAGCCTGGAAGGCGGCGAGGGCGCAGGCAAGACCACCGCCATCAATGCCATCCGTGACTGCCTGCGACGCCACGGCCACGAGGTGGTACTGACCCGCGAGCCGGGCGGTACGCCGCTGGCCGAGCGCATCCGCGGCCTGGTGCTGAAGCCCGATGCCGAGATCGCCGCCGAACCGCTCAGCGCCGAAGCCGAGCTGCTGCTGGTATTCGCCGCGCGCGCGCAGCATGTGCGCCAGGTGATCCGGCCGGCGCTGCAGCGCGGCGCCTACGTGCTGAGCGATCGCTTCACCGATTCCAGCTACGCCTACCAGGGCGGTGGCCGCGGGCTTGACCCGCAGTGGATTGCCGACCTGGAGCGCCGCGCGGTCGGCCTGCTGCCGGGCCTGACCCTGCTGCTGGATGTGGACGTAGCGGTCGGTCGCGCACGCGCCAATGGCCGCGACCTGTGGCCGGACCGCATCGAGAGCGAGCAGGACGATTTCTTCCAGCGCGTGCGCGCCGTGTTCCGCAGCCGCGCACAGCAGGACCCGCAGCGCTTCGCGCTGATCGACGCCGGCCAGGTGCAGGAACGCGTGGCCGCCGATGTGGTCGCACGTATCGAGCGTTGGCTGCAGGACGGGGAGGGCGCATGAGCACGTTTTCGCCGTGGCAGCAGCGCGCGTTCGACCAGACCGTGGCTGCGCTCGACGCCGGTCGCCTCGGTCATGGCCTGCTGATCTGCGGCCCGGCCGGGCTGGGCAAGCGCGAGGTCGCGCTGGCGCTGGCCGACCACGTGCTGGCGCAGGGTGATGCAACGCACGCCACGCGTACGCGCCAGCTGATCGCCGCCGGCACCCATCCGGACCTGCAGCTGGTCAGCTTCATTCCGAACAAGAGCGGCGACAAGCTGCGTACCGAGATCGTCATCGAGCAGGTGCGCGAGATCACCGACAAGCTGGCGCTGACCCCGCAGTACGGCGTGGCGCAGGTGGTGATCGTCGATCCGGCCGATGCGATCAACCGCTCGGCGGCCAATGCGCTGCTGAAGACCCTGGAAGAGCCGCAGCCCGGCCGCTACCTGTGGCTGATCAGCAGCGACCCGGCACGCCTGCCGCAGACCATCCGCAGCCGTTGCCAGCGACTGGAATTCAAGCTGCCGCCGCAGCACGAAGCACTGGCCTGGCTGCAGCAGCTGGGCCACAGTGAAGCATCGGCGCGCGAAGCGCTGGAGGCCGCCCGCGGCCATCCCGGCCAGGCCGACAACTGGCTGCGCGAAGACGGCCTGAGCCTGCGCCGCGAAGTTGGTCGAGATCTGGAACAGCTGGCCGCCGGCAAGACCGGCGCGGTGGAGCTGGCGCAGAAGTGGTGTGGTGATGACAACGCGGCGCTGCGCCTGCGCTTCGCTGCCGACCTGGCGCTGGCCCAGGCCAGCACCGATGCCTTGACCACGCCGGAGCGATTGCACAAGCTTGCAGCCTGGTTCGATGCGGCCAACCGCACCCGCGACCTGCTGCGCACCACGGTGCGTGCAGACCTTGCGGTGGTCGAGTTGCTGCTGGCCTGGAACAAGGTGAACGAGCGGCCTGCCGCAAGGGGAAATCGATGAGTGCCAGCAACGCCCGCCAGGGCATCCTGTCCCTGGCTGTGAAGGACAAAGCCGCGCTGTACAGCGCGTACATGCCGTTCGTGAAGAATGGCGGCATCTTCGTGCCCACGCCCAAGCGCTACTTCCTGGGCGACGAGGTGTTCCTGCTGCTGACGCTGCCCGATTCCAGCGAGCGCCTGCCGGTGGCTGGCAAGGTGATCTGGGTGACCCCGGCCGGCGCGCAGGGCAACCGTACCGCCGGCATCGGCGTGCAGCTGGCCGACGGTGCTGAAGGCGAGGGCGTACGCCACAAGATCGAGACCCTGCTGGCCGGGCTGACCGGTTCGGACAAACCGACCCATACGATGTGATTCCGGTAGCGTCGGGTCATGCCCGGCTGCGTGCCCCGAAATGCCCGTGAACACGACTGTGAAAAACTGTTGACGGCCTCTGAAAAGCCCCTATAATGAGCGGCTCAGCAACACACCGGGCGGTTAGCTCAGCGGTAGAGCATTGCCTTCACACGGCAAGGGTCACAGGTTCGATCCCTGTACCGCCCACCATGTTGCAGAACGAAAAAAGCCTCCAGCAATGGGGGCTTTTTTGTTGCCTGCGATCCAGCAGGATCAGCCGGAAGCGCACACCCTTTCAGCCGTGCCGCTCCAGCAGCTCGCGCGCGATCATCGCCGTAGCATCCAGCAGGTCGTGGCCGCTGCCGGCCTGCACCACCACCGCCAGCAGAGTCCGGCCCACCTCGGCATTGCCGCTGGTCAGCTCCATCTCTGCTTCAAAGCACAGATCGGCCAACCATTCGTTGGCCTGTTGCAGCCCGCGCTTGCGGACGCGGCGGAACTCCGCGAGCAGCTTCGCCTGGCCGGCCTCCTGCTCGCCATCGGCCAGCAGGCCGATGGCACCGCCGTGCGCCGCGCGCCAGATGGCCGGTAGCGGGCGACCGTTCGCGTCCACCACGTCCGCCGAGAACTGCGCGCAGTACATTTCGTAGCGCTTGCCCGCTGTGCTGCGGGGCACGATGCCGGCTTCGGCGAGCAGGCGTTCGGCTTCATCCAGTGTGCTGAACTTCAAGCGCAGCAGTGCAGGGCGGCTCAGCTGTTGCGCCAGCGCGTGTTGGTTGGCCGCGAACCAGACGTTCCAGCCCACGGTTGCGCGGCCTTCCAGTGCGGCCTTGAAGTACTCCAGGTGTTCGGCGTCCATTGCGGTCTCCTGCGCTCCCTGCGCGATTGTAGCGGCAGCACATCCGGGCCGGTCAGGCATCGCCGCTGAAGAGGCAATGATGCGCCTCGCGCACCAGCTGTCGTGCGGCCACGATCAGTCCGTCGATATGGAAGGCGCCCAACTGTTCGTCCGGGCCGCCTTCGTTGCGCGCATGATCGGCGGCCTGCAGCAGATCGAGCAATGCGCCGAGCCCGGATAGCGAGCGGCGCAACGAAGCGTGATTGCTGGCGCCGAGGGTGAGGCTGATGCATGGCTGTCCGTCATCGCCGTCAGCATGGTTGATCGCATTGAGACGGGCGAAGAAAGTGGGCAGCTGCGCGGGCAAATTCTGTGCGTTCAGGGCGCACTCGATCTCGCGTGCGAGGTCTTCCGGCACATCGGTTGCGACGTCGCCGATCAGGGTGTGCAGGCGGGGATGGACGGCGGTGCGGTTGGTCATGGCGAAACCCTCACTGGCGTAGGGCCACCTTCAGGAGTGAAGGTGGCGGACGGTGCGGGTTGGCGTACCAAGGCAAACAAGCTTCAGGGGAGAAGAATGCCTGGCGGATCTGGCGATCCCCACGCACCGGCCGCCATTGAAGGCAGTCGGTGCATTCTCTCTGCTGCGATTGTTCCTGCAGCCCCTAAATCTTGTTTGTTTATTCGAGACGCCAATCCCGGCCAAGGCGTCTTGCCTCGGCGCGGCGATCTTCAAGCCGGGCAATCACATCGGTCTGTAAGGAAAATTCTCAACTGTCCCTAGGCAGGCCAGATGTTTCCCAATGTGTGCAGTCCAGCACCCGCGAGTAGTGCGGCCCATCACTGATGGCGCACATCGCCGCACCTGCCGACCGTGCACGAGACGACTCCACAGCGGAGCCACCACGGCAATCGCGTCACCCCGCGCGGCGGAGGCGGGACCATGCCACGCATGGAGCCAGAGGGTTCCATCCCTGTGCTGTCCCACCGCCTTGGGCAGGCGTAGTCTCAGCCCATTGCCGTGCCCATCCACCCCGGAGTACCACCATGCCGCTCGCCCGCATCGATCTTCGCAAAGGTAAATCCGCCGACTACCTGCAACGCGTCGGCGAAACCATCTACCAGGCCATGCGCGCGGTGGGCGTGCCGGAAAACGACCGTTTCCAGATCTTCCAGGAACACGCGCCCGGCACGCTGATCTACGACCCCGGCTACCTGGGCGTGGACCGTACCGATGACTTCATCTGCATCCAGATCACCTGGAACGAAGGGCGCACGCTGGAGCAGAAGAAGGCGTTGTACCTGGGCATCGCCGACGGCCTGCATGCGGCGGTGGGCATCCGCCGCGAAGACGTGTTCATCAATCTGGTGGAAGTGAAGAAGGAGAACTGGTCGTTCGGGAACGGTCAGGCGCAGTACGTGAGTTGATGCGGGTGCGCTGCGCTGTTTCTTTAGGGCGTGCCAAGGCGCTGTGCTACTTGGCGAGCGGACGGGATTCGTGAATCAGCATCCTGGCGCTTGCGCCACGAAGCGGTGCGATGTCTTCAACCGTGCTGATCTGGACGCGGTAGCGACGTCGCGCCTGCAACGGCAGCAGCGCGACATGGAGTCGATAGGCCCCGTCGCTGCCTCGTTGGGTCTGAGCGTAGTTCAGTCCCGCATCGCGGTGCCAGTCTGGCAGTGGCTGGCCAGATTGCGACTGTGCGATCTGGTAGGCGTCGGGGCTTGCCAGCGACTGCCACGTGCCGCCGGACCATTGCTGAAGTCCGACGCGTAAAGGAATGTGCAGGTCGCGCGGAGAAGCAGCATCTGGCGATGGGGAGAGGTGCTGCAGATCCAGCTCCACCGCATATGTAAGGTAGCTGGCAAAATTGCGCGCCGTGGTTTCGAACTCGAACTGCACCTGCTGGCCGGGCGTGTCCACGGCGATGGGCTGTGAGAGTTCCAGCGGCTCTGGCGGTGGGGGCGGCCCCTTGTCGGCGCAGGCGGCAAGCAGCGCGGTCAGGCCGAGCAGGCTGATGCGCAGCCGGTGTGTGATTCGGGTGGTCATGCCGATCCCTCTGGCTCCTTGCCGTGGCCATCTGAACCCTAACGTTGGCGAGGCGGGGCCTGCAAGCGCAGGGACCGCGGTGCGTTGCATTCACATGTCGCCGCTGGAGGCGAACCCCTGCGTCACCGTGTCGCAGGGGCCAAACCCTGAACGGGGTCCAAGGTTGGCCATGGCCCCGTAGAATGGCGGCGTGCGCCGTTCTGCTCTCCACCGCCGGTTCCAGGCCCTGGCATGGCTTGCCATGCTGCTGGTGCTGCTCGCCCCGCTGGTAAGCCGCTGGCTGGCGCATGGTCACGTGGCTGCCGCTGCGCCGGTGGCAGCCATGGACCATGCGATGCACGCAGAGCATGCACAGCACGCGATGGAAGGGCACCACGACCATCACGCGATGGCGATGCCGCACGGCGGGGCCACGAAGAAGCCGCCCGCCGATCCACATGCCGATCATGAGATGGGCGTGGACTGCGATTACTGCCTGATCGCTGCACGGCTGATCACCCTGCTGGTGGCGGCCGTGCTGCTGTTGGCGCCGATGGCACCGGTGTGCCGCGCACTGCGCGGCGCGGTGCGGGCGTTGCCGCAACGGATCAGCGGCACATTGGGCGCGCGTGGGCCGCCGGCCTTGATGGCCGCCTGAGCCGCACGCGCGCTGCATTGAACGTTCTTCCATGAGGTTGCCGGCCACGGCCGGTGCCCGCACGCGCGTGTCTGTCCCTTTCTGATTGCTGCCCTGCCATTGCGGGGTGGCCTTGCATGCCGTGAAAAAATGAAAACGAACCCCAACTCCGCGCGCCTGCGCCGGGCGACGCTGCCTGTCCTGTGCGCGTTGCTCCTGCACACCACCCCCGTACTTGCCGCTGACGCGGCCCCACCGACCACGCTGGATACCGTGCGGGTGGTCGATACCCGCAGCGGTGAACTGTCGTCCACCGCCAGCGCGGGCTCTGCGTTGGGCCTGAGCGTGTTGCAGACACCGGCCAGCCTGACGGTAATTTCGCGCGAGCAGCTGGAGCAGCGCGGCGACAGCAACCTCAACGATGCGATCAGCCGGGCGGGTGCGATCAGTGCCATGCCGCATCCGGGCAATGGCCTGAGTGCGCTGTCCAGCCGCGGCTTCACCGACGGTGCCTCGGTGATGCGGCTGTACGATGGGCTGCGCCAGTACGGCGGCGTGGGCATCACGTTCCCGTTCGATACCTGGTCGATCGAGCGCATCGAAGTGCTGCGCGGCCCGGCCTCGGTGATCCATGGCGACGGGGCGATCGGCGGCGTGATCAACATCGTGCCGAAGAAGCCCACGCGCGGCGCCATCGAGAACCAGATCAGCATGACCGTGGGCAGCGAGGACACCGCGCGGCTGGGCTTCGGCAGTGGTGGCGCGCTGACGCCTGAGCTGGCCTATCGGGTTGATGTGAGCGGCAACTACAGCGGTGGCTGGGTTGATCGTGGACGCAACAGCGACGCGACTTTCTCCGGTGCGTTGCTGTGGCAGCCACGTGCGGATCTGCAGCTGACGCTCACCCATGCGCAGGGCTACCAGCAACCGATGCGCTACTTCGGCACGCCGCTGGTCGAGGGCCGCCAGCTGGAGGCGCTGCGCCACCGCAACTACAACGTGGACGACAGCGAGATCCGCTTCCGCGACCGCTGGACCCAGCTCGATGCACTGTGGACACCGAACGCAAACGTGGAATGGCGCACGCGCGTCTACCAGATCGACAGCCAGCGCGATTGGCGCAATGCCGAGGCCTATGTCTACAACCGCGCTACCGGCCTGATCGATCGCTCTGGCAATACCGAGATCACCCACAACCAAGACCAGACCGGACTGACCTCGACGCTGCGCGTGCAGGGAATGGCGGGTGGCCTGCAGAACAGCTTCGCGGTGGGCCTGGACGCGAACCGCGCGCACTTCAAGCACACCAACAACACCTATGCCGGCAGCTCGGGCCCGGTCGATCCGTTCGATCCTGTCCCGGGCCAGTTCGCCAGCGACGCGCCGAACCTGCCGCGCTACCGCAACCTTGCCGAGCAGTACGCGCTGTTCGTGGAAGACCGGCTGGCGCTGAGCGAGCGCTGGTCGGTGCTGGGTGGCCTGCGCCACGACCGCGCGCGCATCGATCGTACCGATCTGATCAGTGGCCAGAATGCGTTCTCGAAGACCTACAGCAGCACAGGCTGGCGTGCGGGTACGGTACTCGCGCTGCAGCCGACGCTGAGCCTGTATGCGCAGTATTCGCAGGCGGCGGACCCGGTCAGTGGCCTGCTGATGATCAGCCCGGCCAACGGCGCCTTTGACCTGGCCAAGGGCCGGCAGATCGAGGTTGGCCTGAAGCAGGCCTTCGACGGTGGCGAGTGGACGCTGGCGGCATACCGCATCCGCAAGACCGGGCTGCTCAGCCGCGATCCGCTGGTGCCGGATCGCCGCGTGCAGGTGGGCGCGCAGACCTCGCGCGGTATTGAAGCGTCGTTGAACTGGAACTTCGCGCCGCGCTGGTCGCTCGATGCCAACGCGACGGTGCTGAAGGCCGAGTTCGAGGACTTCCTGGAAACCACGGGTTCGCCGGCGGTGCTGGTATCGCGCGACGGCAACGTGCCGCCGAACGTGGCCGAGCGCCTGGCCAGCGTGTGGCTGAGCTGGCAGTTCGCACCGGACTGGAGTGCGGCGGGTGGCGTGCGTTACGTCGGCAAGCGCTACGCCGATAATGCCAACACGCTGGAGTTGCCCGGTTACAGCACCACCGACCTCGCCCTGACCTGGCAGGCGGCACCGCGCACTCAGCTGTCCGCGCGGTTGTTCAACGTGTTCGACAAGGCGTACTACGCCACCGCGTACTACACCAGCACGCAGTGGCTGCTGGGTGCGGACCGGCGCGTCGAATTCACCGTCGACCATCGCTTCTGAGGGCGCTGGCGATGACGCTGCGATCCACCGCCAAGCGCTGGACCTACTTGGTGCATCGCTGGCTGGGCATCGGCGGATGCCTGCTGATGCTGCTGTGGTTCGTCAGCGGCATGGTGATGCTGTTCATTGGCTACCCGAAGCTGACGCCCGACGAGCGGCTGGCGGCGTTGCCGGTGCTGGATGAGGCCCGCGACCTGCAGGGGCTGTCGGTACTGCCTGCCGCCGTGCAGGCCGAGCCGGAGGCTGTGGCGTTGACCACGCTGCGTGGAGCGCCTGCCTATGTGGTGCGAAGTGGCAGCAACGTGGGCGCCTGGTCTGCCGTGACCGGCCAGGCGCTGCTGCCGGTGTCGGCACAGCGCGCCGAAGCATCCGCTGCGCAGTTCGCGGGCGGCCAGGCCTTCGTGGGTGCGATGCGCGTGAATGAGGATCGTTGGACGCATTCGCGTGCACTGGACGCGCATCGGCCGCTGTATCGGGTGGAGGTGGGCGGCGCGCAGCCGGGCGACCTGTATGTGTCCTCGCGTACCGGTGAAGTGGTGCTGGACGCCCCGCATGTGCAGCAGCGCTGGAACTATGTGGGCGCCTGGCTGCACTGGCTGTACTTCCTGCGCATGCAGTCGGTCGACCCGGTGTGGACGTGGGTGGTGATCGTGCTGTCCGCACTGTGCACGGTGGCGGCGATCAGCGGCATCGTGGTGGGCGTATGGCGCTGGCGTTTCCGTGGGCACTATCGTTCCGGTGCGAAGACGCCGTACGTGGAGTCGTGGATGCGCTGGCACCATCTGATCGGATTGTGTGCTGCGGCCTTCGTGTTCACCTGGATCTTCAGCGGGCTGATGTCGATGAATCCGCTGCAGGTGTTCAGCAGCCCGGCGGATGCGACGAATGCCGAGCGTTATCGCGGTGCGGTGGTGGCGCTGGATGATGCGCTGGCCCAGCCGCAGGCGTTGCTGGCCTCCGCGGCACGGGCGGGGTTTGCGCCGGTGGAGATCCAGTGGCGGCGTATCGATGGCCAGCTGTTTGCGGTGCTGCTGGACGGGCAGGGCGGTACGCGCATCGTCTCGCGCGTAGATGGGCAGCTGCAGCTTGCGAAGCAACTGCCGGTGGCGTGGCTGCAGCAGCGTGCACCGGTGTTGGGCACCGCACCGCTGCGTGCATTCACGATCCTGCATACACCGGATGCCTGGTTCTATCCCCGCGCGCCTGAGGCGATGAACGGTGCGGCGGTGCGGCGCTTCCCGGTGGCGGTGGCCGACTTCGGCGATGAACACGCCACGCGGGTGTACATCGATCTGGCCACCGGCGATCCGTTGCTGATCCTGGGCCATCGCGAACGCGTCGGCCGCTGGCTGTTCTACTTCCTGCACAGCTGGGACCTGCCGGGCATGCTACGGCAGGAGAACACGCGGCTGGGCGTGCTGTTGCTGCTGAGCGTCGCGGGTACGGGGCTGTGCGCGACTGGCGTGGTGATCGGCTACCGTCGCCTGCGGATGAAATTCGGCCGGCCGCGCCAGCGAAGGGGATGATGGCGGCCGGTCTCGCGTGGTGATACGCCCGTGCGTGATGATCGTTGCCACAGTCATTGTCATCCGCCTTCGCTATGATGGGTCGATCTGAAGTGGGTACGCATATGGAAGTACGACTCACGCGCGAGCAGGTACTCGCGCTTGCGCCGGATGCGGCGTCGGCCAAGGCCGGCGGCGGCCTGGCCATCGATGGCAAATGGGGCCTGCTGGGTGCCGATGACGAGGCGCTGTGGGGCGAATGCCAGGGCAGCGGTTCCAAGCCCTACCAGACCCAGGTGGACCTGGCCGCGCTGGTCAGCCGGTGTTCCTGCCCCAGCCGCAAATTTCCCTGCAAGCACGGGCTGGCCCTGCTGCTGTTGTATGCCGCCGGCAACCCGCGCTGCGTGCCACAGGCGCGACCGGCGTGGGTGGACGAATGGCTGAACGGACGCCGCGACCGCGCCGCGCGCAAGGAGGCTGCCGTGGAGGCGGCCGCTGTTGCGCCGCCCCCGGATGCGCAGGCGCAGGCCGCGGCTACCGCCAAGCGCGAGCAGGTGCGCTGGGGCCGCATCGAAGCCGGTGCAGCCGAGCTGCAGCGCTGGATTGCCGATCAGTTCCGCCATGGCCTGGCCAACCTGCCCGCCGATTTCCACGCGCAGGGCCAGACCATGGTCGCGCGCATGATTGATGCGCAGGCGCCGGGGCTGGCCAGCCAGCTGGAGGCTGCGCTGGGCGAGGGCATACCGGGCCTGGCTGGCCTGGGCGAACTGGGCGCGCGGCTGGGGCTGCTGCAGCTGCTGACCCAGGCCGTGGCACGCCGTGCGCAGTACGAACCGGCGCGACTGGCCGACCTGCGCGCCGCGCTGGGCTGGCCGGTAGACCGCGAGGCGGTGCAGCGCGATGGCGAGGCGGTGCACGACCGCTGGCACGTGCAGGGGCAATGGCTGCTGGAACAGCCGGGCAACCTGGTCGAGCGCCGCGTCTGGCTGCATGGGCTGGACAGCGGGCGCAGTGCGCTGGTGCAGGATTTCAGCCACGGCGGTCGCGGCTGGCAGGAACAATGGCGCACTGGCAGCGTGCATGCGGCGCGGCTGCATTTCCATGCCGGTAGTGTGCCGCTGCGTGCTTTGGTGAGCGAATTCGAAGCGGCCCGCGCTGAAACCACCACGCCCCGCACCGATACCTTCGACGCGGCCTCGCAGGCGTACGCGCGCAACCCCTGGTTGCCGCAGGTGCCGATGCGCCTGCAGGACGTCCACATCGCCCATGACGGCACGCAGTGCTGGCTGCAGCATGCCGAAGGCGCGCTGCCGCTGCAGCTGCCGGGCCTGCAGGCGTGGGCGTTGATGGCGTTTGCCGGTGGCCATCCGGTGTGCGTGATGGGTGAGTGGGACGGCCAGGTGCTGTTGCCACTGTCGGCATGGAATGCGCGCGACGAGCGCTGGGAAAGGAGTGCCGCATGAACCAGGCCTGGTTGAAGCCGGCGTTGCTGGGCATTGACCGCCCGCAGGTGATTGCCGTGGGTGGCGCGCTGGATGTGCTGCTGCAGGCGGTAGCCGATGCGGACGAACCGGCATTGGCCTACAGCCGCCAAGTGGGCGTGCTGGCCGCCTGCGAGCGCGCCGCCGTGCGCACGGCCGCAGCGGTGAGCGTGCCGCCACCAGTGGCGGATGACCCGCTGCAGCTGGCGGCCGACCACCCGTGGGTTGCGTTGCTGGCCACGGTGTTCCAGCCCGGCCAGTTCTCGCCTTGGGGCAAGCGGCTGCGGCTGCAGGCCTGCGCGCAGCTGGCCGCGCACGGCCGGCACCTGCCGGTGGCGGTGCTGCCACAGGCGCTGGAGGCAGGCGCGCGCCTGGCCGTGCTGCGCGAGGCGCTGCGTGCGGTGCTGGGGGTGCGCGGTTACTGGCTGGCGGCCTGCAATCCGGAGTGGCGCTATGCGTCTGCACCGCTGGAAGCGCAGGCCAGCGCGGAGGAGGTCGAGCAGGTCTGGAACGAGGGCAGCAGCGAGGCACGCCTGGCCGTGTTCCAGCAGCAGCGCCTGGAGGATGTAGCGGCGGCGCGTACGCGGTTGCAGGACAGCCTGAAGGAACTGCCCGCACGCGAGCGTGCCGCGTTCGTGGCCGCGCTGCAGGCGGGCCTGGGCGCGGACGATGCGCCGCTGTTGCAGGCCTTGTTGAAGGACCGCAGCCGCGAGGTGCGCGCGCTGGCCGGGCCGATGCTGGCGCGACTGCCCGACTCGGCGCACGCGGCATACCTGCAGGCGCAGATGGCGGCGTTGCTGCAGCAGTCGCGCAGCGGCCTGCTGCGTCGCCTGGCGTGGACGCTGGAGGCGCCGGCCACGCTTGACCCGGGCTGGGCCGAAGCGGCGATCGACGGCAAGCGGCCCAACGGCGAAGTGCTGGGCGAGCGGGCCTGGTGGCTGTACCAGCTGGCGCGCCAGCTGCCGCTGGCCTGGTGGTGCCGCACGCTGGAAAAGCCGGCCGCCGAGGTCGTGGCCTGGGCGCGCGAGGGCGACTGGTACCAGGCGTTGCTGCGCGCGTGGCTGGAGCGCGTGGATGCCAGCGAACCGGAGTGGGTGGAAGCGCTGGTCGCGCTGAAGGAAACCCATGCGCGCAAGAGCGAGCTGCTGGCGTTGCTGCCTGCGGCGCAGCGCGAGCGGTACTGGCCGGCCAAGCTGCAGGACCTGATCGCACAGGGCGTGCTCGATGATGTGCTGGACAGCACCGGCGCGGCACAGTCGTTGAGTGCGGCCTATTCGCAGGCGCTGGCCCCCAGCGTGGGCGCACTGTTCGGCGATGAACGCCTGCGCTACGACTACCTGCTGCGCGACCGCCTGCTGGAACTGCTGGCGGTGCTGCATCCGTCCACGCTGGCCGGCGTGCAGATCGCCGAGCCGCCGGCCACGGCCACCGACGCGATGCTGCACTGCGCGCAACAGGCGCGTGCGCTGCTGGCCCTGCGCCAGGCCCTGTATTCCCCCTTCTGATCGAACCCCTTACACACGGAGCCACCATGACCACTGCCGTCCTGCGCCAGCACGCCGAACACCAATACGCCGAGGAACTGGAGGAGCTGCGCCGCCAGGACAACCGCCAGCGCCCGGCCAACTGGACGATGTCGCCGTGGGCGGTCGTCACCTATCTGGTGGGTGGCACGCTGGACAACGGCTTCGTGGTCAGCCCCAAGTACATCGGTGACCGCCGGCTGATGGAAATCGCCGTGGCCACCATCGCCACCGACCGCGCGCTGCTGCTGTTCGGCGTGCCGGGCACGGCCAAATCCTGGGTGTCCGAGCACATGACCGCGGCCATCAGCGGTGATTCGACCCTGCTGGTGCAGGGCACCGCCGGCACCAGCGAAGAGCAGATCCGCTACGGCTGGAATTATGCGCAGCTGCTGGCCAACGGCCCCAGCGAAAAGGCCCTGGTGCCCAGCCCGATGATGAACGCGATGCGCCTGGGCAAGATCGCCCGCATCGAGGAACTCACCCGCATTCCTGCCGACGTGCAGGATGCGCTGATCACCGTGCTTTCGGAAAAGACCCTGCCGGTGCCCGAGCTGGGCAGCGAAGTGCAGGCCGTGCGCGGCTTCAGCGTGATCGCCACGGCCAACAACCGCGACAAGGGCGTCAACGAGCTGTCGAGCGCACTCAAGCGCCGCTTCAACACGGTCATCCTGCCGGTGCCGTCCCGCGAGGAAGACGAAGTGGCCATCGTGCTCAAGCGCGTGGGTGAACTGGGTACGGCGCTGGACCTGCCGGCCGAGCCGCCGGCGCTGCAGGAAGTGGCGCGCGTGGTGCGTATCTTCCGCGAGCTGCGCAACGGCGTCACCGAGGATGGCAAGTCGAAGCTGAAGAGCCCGACCGCTACGCTGTCCACCGCCGAGGCCATCTCGGTCATCAACAATGGCATGGCGCTGGCCGGCCACTTCGGCGATGGCGTGCTGCGCCCGGCGGACATGGCCGCTGGCATGATCGGCACCATCGTCAAGGACCCGGTGCAGGACGCGCTGGTGTGGAAGGAATACCTGGAGACGGTGGTGAAGGAACGCAGTGAGTGGAAGGATCTGTACCGCGCCTTCCGCGAACACGCCTGAGCAGGCCCGCGCCGATGAGTGAAGGGACTTCCCTGTTCGGCATCCGTCACCACGGCCCGGGCTGCGCGCGCAGCCTGCTGGCCGCGCTGGACGCGTTGCAGCCGGACTGCGTGCTGATCGAGGGTCCGGCCGGTACCGAGGACCTGTTGCCGCACGTGCTGGATGCGGCCATGCAGCCCCCCGTGGCCCTGCTGTCCTACCGCGTGGACGACCCGCAGCTGGCGGTGTTCCATCCGTACGCGCTGTACTCGCCGGAATGGCAGGCCCTGCAATGGGCCGCGCGCAATGCGGTCGAGGTGCGCTTCATGGACGTGCCACCGGCGTTGTCGCTGGAGTGGCTGGAGCAGGCGCGGCAGGCGCCGCCGCAGGACGAGGATGCCGAGGATGCCGAGGCAGACGATGCTGCTGAGGCCGCCGCCGAAGAGGCCGCCGAGGAGCGCCCGGCCGATCCGCTGGACTGGCTGGCACGGGTCGCCGGCCACGCCGATGGCGAGGCCTGGTGGAACCACATGGTGGAGGAACGCGGCGATGGCCAGGGGCTGTTCGAGGCGATTGCCGAAGCGATGACCGCGCTGCGCGAACACACCCTGGATTATCCCGGCCGCCGCGGCGAGCAGGAAGCGATGCGCGAGGCGCACATGCGCGCGGCACTGCGCGCGGCAAGCAAGAACTTCAGCCGCGTGGCCGTGGTCTGCGGCGCGTGGCACGTGCCGGCGCTGCAGCCGGCGGCGCTGCGCGCCAACAGTGCGGCTGCCGACAACCGCCTGCTGAAGGGCCAGAGCCGGCGCAAAACGCAGAGCACGTGGGTGCCGTGGACCTACCGCCACCTGAGCGCAGGCAGCGGCTACGGCGCCGGTGTCGATGCACCGGGCTGGTACGACCACCTGTGGCGCAATGCCGGGGTGCATGGCCAGCGTGCGGTGGGCTGGTATGCGCGGGTGGGCCGCCTGCTGCGCGAACACGGCCTGGACTGTTCGTCCGCGCATCTGATCGAGGCGACACGCCTGGCCGATACCCTGGCGGCCCTGCGCGGGCGCCCGGCGCCTGGCCTTGAGGAGATCGGCGAGGCCAGCCGCAGCATCATCTGCAATGGCGACGATGCGCCGATGCGGTTGATCCGCGAGCAGCTGCTGATTGGCAATGCGCTGGGCCAGGTGCCTGACGGCGTGCCGGTGGTACCGCTGCAGCGTGACCTGGAAGCGCAGCAGAAGCGCCTGCGGCTGAAGCCCGAGGCACTGGAAAAGACCCTCGACCTGGACCTGCGCAAGGACAACGATCTGGCCCGCAGCCACCTGCTGCACCGCCTGCGCCTGCTGGGCATTGAATGGGGCCGGTTGGCGCGCTCCGGCCACGCTGCACGTGGCACCTTCCACGAACTCTGGCAGCTGGCCTGGCAGCCGCATTTCCTGGTGGCGCTGGTGGAAGCCAGCCGCCATGGACAGACGCTGGTGGATGCGGCGTCGAACCTGGCGGTCAGCCAGGCACGCGCAGCGGCTGACCTGCCGGCGTTGTCCGAGCTGGTCGACCAGGTGCTGCTGGCCGATCTGCCGCAGGCCGTGCAGGCCATTGCGGCCGAACTGGAAGCGCGCGCGGCCACCGATGCCGATCCGCTGGCCCTGCTTGGCGCGCTGCCGCCGCTGGCCAACATCCATCGCTATGGCAACGTGCGGCAGACCGAGGGCGTGCAGGTCGCGCACCTGTTTGACAGCATGCTGGAACGCGCGGTGATCGGCCTGTCGCTGGCGCTGACCGGACTGGACGAAGCACGCGCGGAAGCGGCCCGCGAGGTCGTGCTGGCTGCCGAGCGGGCGATCAGCCTGCGCGACGATGCCGACGGCCGCGATGCGTGGCGGCAGGCGCTGCGCCGGGTCGCGCTGTCGCAGGCCAGCACGGCACTGCTGCGTGGTGTCAGCCTGCGCCTGCTGTTCGATACTGGCGCGCTGGACGCCGGCACCGTGCACACCCAGTTGCAGCAGCAGCTCTCGCCGGGTGCCGAGCCGCTGCAGGCCGCGCAGTGGCTGGATGGCTTTCTCAACCGCAACGCTACCGTGCTGCTGCATGACGATGCGGTGTGGCGGATGATCGATGACTGGGTGGTGAGCCTGGATGAAACCCAGCTGGTGCGCGTGCTGCCGCTGGTGCGGCGCACCTTTGCCGCGTTCGAGGCGGCTGACCGCCGCGACCTGGGCACCCGGGTTGCGCGGGCCACTGTGACGAAGGCGGTGGCCAGCGAAGCCCCGGACTGGAACCTGGCACGCGCCGAGCGCGCGCTGCCGATGCTGCGCGAACTGTTGGGGATTGCCGGATGAGCACGCCAGACGACCTGTCCAATGACACAGTGGGCCAGCTGCCCACCACGCGCGAACAGCGCTGGCGGCTGATCCTGGGCCAGCAGGCCGATGGCAGCTGCGGCGCACTGCCCAAGCCCCTGCAGGGCATCGACCAGGCGCTCTCCGCGCTATACGAACCGGAGGGCCAGGGCGGCCTCAACCGGCGCGGCGGGCGAGGTGGATCGGCGCCGAACGTGGCGCGCTGGCTGGGCGACATCCGCCGCTACTTCCCTTCCTCGGTGGTGCAGGTGATGCAGCGCGATGCCCTGCAGCGGCTCAACCTGACCCAGATGCTGCTGGAGAAGGAAATGCTGGAGCAGGTGCAGCCGGACGTGCACCTGGTGGCCAACCTGATCGGCCTGGGCCAGGTCATCCCGGCGGAGACCAAGGACACCGCGCGCATGGTGGTGCGCGCGGTGGTCGACGACCTGCTGCGGCGGCTGGAAGAGCCCATGCGTTCGGCGGTGACCGGTGCACTGGACCGTACCCGCCGCAACCGCCGGCCGCGCCTGGCCGAGATCGATTGGCACCGCACCATCCGCAGTAACCTGCGGCACTGGCAGCCGGAACTGCGCACGGTGGTGCCACAGGAACTGGTGGGTTATGGGCGCAAGGCGCGCAAGCCGCAGCGCGAGGTGCTGCTGTGCATCGACCAGAGCGGCTCGATGGCGGCTTCGGTGGTGTATTCGAGCATCTTCGGTGCGGTGATGGCCTCGCTGCCGGCAGTGTCCACGCGGCTGGTGGTGTTCGACACCGAAGTGGTGGACATGAGCGAGCAGCTGGACGACCCGGTCGATCTGCTGTTTGGCGTGCAGCTCGGCGGCGGCACCGACATCCATCGCGCGGTGAGCTATTGCCAGGGGCTTATCCGCGAACCACATGGCGCGATCCTCGTGCTGATTTCCGATCTTTACGAAGGTGGAGTGGAGGACAAGCTGCTGGCGCGTGCGCACGAGCTGGTGGAGTCGGGCGTGCAGTTCATCGTGCTGCTGGCGCTGAGTGATGAAGGTACGCCGTCCTACGACCAGCAGCTGGCAGGCAAGCTGGCCGCGTTGGGCGTACCCTCGTTCGCCTGCACGCCCGATGCGTTCCCCGGCCTGATGGCTGCTGCCATCCGACGCGATGACATCAACCAGTGGGCCGGCGCCAATGGCCTGCTGGCGACCCGTGGCCGCTGACGCGGCGCAATGACCGAACCCGATTGGATTTCATCGCATGACCCCCGCTGTCCATCACCGCCTGCGTATTGCCGGCGACCAGTACACCCGCCAGAAAGTGGTCGACCAGCAGTTCCATGAGTGCGATTTTTCCGGTGCCGACCTGACCGCCACCGAGTTCATCAACTGCAGCTTCTACGATGCCGACAGCCGCAGCGGCTGCCGCTTCAATGGCGCCACATTGAAGGAGGCCAGCTTCCGCAGCTGCGACATCAGCATGTGCCACTTCAACTTCATCAAGGCGCTGGGCCTGGAGATCAGCGAGTGCCGCGCGCAGGGTGCGGATTTCAGCAACGCCAGCTTCATGAACCAGATCACCACGCGCAGCTGGTTCTGCAGCGCCTTCATCAAGAAGTCGAACCTGCGCTATGCCAATTTCTCGCGGGTCACGCTGGAGAAATGCGAACTGTGGGAGAACCGCTGGGACGGTGCAAACGTCAGCGGCGCCAGCTTTGCCGGCTCGGACCTGTCCGGTGGCCAGTTCGAGGGAATCGACTGGAACAGCGCCAACTTCACCGACTGCGACCTGACCAATTCCGATCTGGGCGAGCTGGACCTGCGCAGCACCAACCTGCGTGGCGCCACGCTGGATGTCCAGCAGGTGGCGCTGTTGATGCAGCGCATCGGCATCACGGTGGTGCCGTAGGCATCAGCCGGCGTACGCCACCCAGCCCTTGAAGCTGAAGCCCGCATAGAACAGCTCCACATCGTCGAAGCCGGCCTCCTGCAGCAGCGTCACTTCCTGTTCGGGGGCCAGCAGCGGCAGCCGCTCGGCAATGGCGTCGATCGCGCGCTGTGCATCGGCGTGGGCAACGCCGGAGGCTTCGGCGAACGCGGCGTAGCGCTGCAACCAGCGCAGCTTGCCGGCCGGATCCTGCGGCACGCTGTGGTGGGCCACCACCAGCGGCGCACCGGGCTGCAGGCGCCTGTGCAGCTCCCGCAGCGTGTGCAGGCGCTGCGCGCCGTCGAGGAAGTGCAGGGTCAGCAGGCAGCTGGCACCATCGAAGCGCACGTCGGGGGCATCGTCGATGTAGCCTTCCAGCAACTGCACGCGCGACATCAGCGGGCCCAGTGTCTGTTCGGCCAGGGCCAGCATCGGTGCAGCCGGGTCCACGCCCAGCAGCTGCCAGCCCGGCTGCGCCTCGGCAAATGCCTTCAGCTCCAGCCCGCCACCGGCGCCCAGCACCAGCACGCGGCCCTGCGCAGGAACGTGTTCGGCCAGCAACAGGCGACTCATCTGCTGCAACGCGAGGAAGCCCGGCACCTGGCGCAGCGGGCCCTCGGCATAGCGGGCAACGGCCTGCGGATCGGAGAACGAAGACATGCGTGCATTCCTGCAACAGGGACATACCACTGTACCGTGGCATGCAAGTGCCTTTGCCGCGGGTCGCTCCTGCCTGCGCTGACCGGCTTGCATCCAGCTCAGCGCAACGCCCGCGCCAGCACCTGCCAGATCCTCGGGTCCTGGCACTGCGAGACGTTGAAGCGCAGATAGTCGGCCGCGCGCTGCGACTGGCTGAACGCGTTGCCCGGCGCCAGCACGATGCCCTCGCGCAGGCATTGCCGCGCCAGTGCGGCGGCGTCGCGGCCGTCGGGCAGCTGGCACCACAGGAACAGGCCGGCTTCCGGCTGCAGCCATGGCGTGATGCCCAGCGCCTGCAGTTTCCGCAGTGTGTGCCGGCGTGCATCGGCCAGGCGCGAACGTATCGACTGCATGTGGCGGCGGTAACCGCTATCGGTCAGCGCGATGTGCATCAACTGCGCGGCCAGATGGCCGCCGCCAAAGCTGGTCGCCAGCTTCAGGTCGGTCAGTGCTTCTATCCAGTCGTGGCGCGCAGCGATGTAGCCGCAGCGCGACGCTGCCGACAGCGTCTTGGAGAAACTGCCGACGTGGATCACCCGTGACAGTCCATCGAGCGCGGCCAGCCGCGGTGCCGGCTGCAGTTCGAAGTCGGCGAAGATGTCGTCCTCGACGATGATCAACTCGCTGCGTTCGGCCAGGCCCAGCAGGCGGTGCGCGGTGTTGGCCGAAAGCACCGCGCCGGTCGGGTTGTGCAGGCCGGAATTGGTGATGTACAGCCGCGGCGAATGCGCCTGCAGGGCTTGCGCGAACGCCTCCAGGTCCGGGCCGCTGTGCGTGTACGGCACGCCGATGGCCTGCACCTGGTGCGCCTTGAGCAGCGCGTGGTAATTGAAGTAGCTCGGGTCATCGACCAGCACGCAGTCGCCGGGCTTGAGCAGGAAACGGCAGAGCAGATCGACCGCGTGCGTACCGGATTCGGTCAGCAGGATCTGCTCCATCGGTGCATCGATGCCAAGCGTGGCGCTGCGCCTTTGCAGCAGCTGGCGCAACGCGGGCAGCCCGAGCGGACCGGCGTAGTCCACGAGTTGCATGGCATCGGCACGCGCCAGCCGGCGCAGGCCGCGGCGCACGCCATCGTGATACAGCCAGTCACTGGGCATCCAGCCGCACCCTGGCTTGAGATCGCCCGCGGGCGTTTCCAGCGATTGCCGTGATACCCACAGCGGATCCACCGCGCGATCCAGCCGCGGCTCCATTTCAGCCAGCGCCAGCGGTGCGGCCGGGCCACTGACGTAGAAGCCCGAGCCTGCGCGCGCACTGATCAGGCCTTCGGCCGCCAGGCGCTCGTAGGCCTCGACCACGGTGGAGACTGAAACCCCCATGGTCGCCGCCTGCGCACGTACCGAAGGCAGGCGGGAGCCGGGGCCATCCACCCGTGCACTGATGCGGGTGCGGACGGTCTGGATGACCGATTCGATGCGGGTGAGCGGGCGCGGCATGGTGGAACCGTAGTGGAAGTGTGGGCAGTACAGTTACTTGCGGCTGTACTGGATTGTAGCTGGGGTCGTTCCGCGCCGGATGCTTCCATACAGCTGCAGCCGGGCATCGTCCGGCACCTTCAGGAGTACAGGCGTGGAACGGTCGGCGAGTGGTTGGATCAATGGCTTCATCGGTGTGGTGATCTTCGCCGGCTCATTGCCGGCCACCCGCCTGGCGGTGCTGCAGCTGGATGCCGGGTTCGTCACCGCCGCACGCGCCACCATCGCCGCGGTGCTCGGTCTGGGGCTGCTGCTTCTGCTGCGCCAGCCATGGCCGCGGCGCGGCGACCTGCCGGGGCTGGTGGTGGTCAGCCTCGGCGTTGTGGTCGGCTTCCCGCTGCTGACCGCGCTCGCGCTGCGTCACGCGTCGTCGGCGCACACCATCGTGTTCCTTGGCCTGCTGCCGTTGAGTACAGCGGTGTTCGGCGTGCTGCGCGGTGGCGATCGGCCGCGCCCGGCGTTCTGGCTGTTCTCGTTGCTGGGCAGTGCCTGCGTGGTCGGCTATGCCGCGCGCAACGGAATCGAAGCCTCGTTGCAGGCCGACCTGCTGATGCTGGCGGCGATCGTGGTGTGCGGGCTGGGCTACGCGGAAGGTGGTCGGCTCGCCCGTCATCTGGGCGGCTGGCAGGTGATCAGCTGGGCACTGCTGCTGGCGTTGCCGGTGATGCTGCCGCTGACGGTGCTGATGCGCCCGGCCTCGTTCACCGCGGTCGGTGCCTCGGCGTGGTGGGCACTGGGCTACGTGGCAGTGTTCAGCATGCTGATCGGCTTCCTGTTCTGGTACCGCGGGCTGGCCCAGGGCGGCATCGCTGCCGTCGGCCAGCTGCAGCTGCTGCAGCCGTTCTTCGGCCTGGCCCTGGCCGCGCTGCTGCTGCACGAGTCGGTCAGCCTCAGCATGGTGCTGGTGACTCTGGTCGCGGTGATCTGCGTCGCCGGCGCGCGCCGCTTCATCCGCTAGGAAAAAGGGGACGGAGGGGATTAAGTCGTTTCAGGCACAGCAGGACCAATTACGACTTAATCCCCTCCGTCCCCTTTTCCGGGCGGAAAAGGTGCGCAACGGCGTAGTCGATGAACACCCGCAAGCGTGCACTGGGATGGCGCCCGCCGGGCCACAGCAGCGAGAACTGCCCCTGGTGCGTGGGCAGTGTGGGCAGCACCTGTTGCAGGCGGCCATCGGCCAGCGCGTCAGCGGCGAGGAAGTCAGGCATCCAGGCCAGGCCCATGCATCCGATCGCAGCGGCCAGCACGGCCTCCATGTTGTTGCAGGTCATCGCCGTGGGAAGGCGCGCCCCGGCGTCGCCTTCGATGCCGGGCAGCTGCCACGGATGCAGCTTTCCGGTGGTGGGGTAACGGAAGCGCAGCGCGGTATGTATGCGCAGGTCGCCCACATCGCCGGGCGTTCCATGCATCTGCAGATAGCCCGGCGCCGCACAGAGGATGAAACGAAAACCCCCCAGCCGCCGTGCGGTCAGGCTGGAATCAGCCAGTTCGCCACTGCGTATCACCGCATCCAGGCCTTCGCTGACCACATCGACGATGCGGTCGTTGAAGTCCAGTTCCAGCTGCACCTGCGGATAGCGTTGCTGGAAGCCGGGCAGCACCGGCAGCAGGAAGCGGTAGCCGATGGTGGGCAGGCCGATGCGCAGCAGCCCGCTGGGGGCGTGCTGTCGCTGCGCCAGGTCCGCCTGTGCTTCGGAAAGCTCGTCCAGCGCACGCCGGCAGCGTTGCAGCAGCAGTTCGCCTTCGTCGGTGAGATGCACGCGGCGGGTGGTGCGCTGGAACAGGCGCGTGCCGAGTTCCTGTTCAAGCCGGGCGATGCGCTTGCCGACGGCCGAGGCTGACAGGCCGAGTACGCGGGCGGCACCGACAATGCTGCCTGACTCCGCGGTGCGGACGAAGGCGAGCAGGGCGGAGATGGAGTCCATGCTTGGATGATTGCGGAACATCTCGCCGCAATCAACGTCCACCGAGCCTGTTTTTCTGGAATAGCGGCCTGTCCATCATCAATGCCCCTGATGGATGGAGGCCCGCATGGCCCCGGATTCGATGCTCCCTGTACCTGTCCGCGCGCAGCAGCGCTGGGCGCTGCTTGCGGTCTGCCTGGCCGCGCTGGCGTTGCCGTTGTCCTTCTCTGCCGGTGCAGTCGCGGTGCCGGCGCTGGCCCGTTCCGCGGCGGCATCGCCCACCGCGCTGGCCTGGGTGACCAACGCCTTCATGCTCACCTTCGGCAGTCTGTTGCTCGCTGCGGGCGGCTTGGCCGATCGATATGGCCGTCGGCGGCTGTTCCTGCTGGGCACGGCGGGCTTCACCACCGCCACCGCCGCCGTCTGCCTTGCTCGCACGCTGCTATGGCTGGATCTGGCGCGCGGGTTGCAGGGCGTTGCCGCGGCGGCGGCGCTGGCATCCGGCACGGCGCTGCTGGCACAGGCCTGGCAGGGGCCGGCGCGTGCCCGTGTCTTCGCCCTGCTGGGCACCACGTTCGGCATGGGGCTGGCGTTGGGGCCCCTGCTCGCGGGCCTGCTGCTGCAGACATTGGGATGGCGCAGCGTGTTCGCCGCGGGCGGTGTGCTCACGTTGGTGGCCTTCGGCCTGGGGGCACGCGCGTTGCCTGAAAGTCATGGCGAGCGCCGACCGCTGGATATCGACGGCATGCTGATTTTCAGCCTGACGCTGGCGGCGTTGACCCTGGCGCTGCTGTGGCTGGGCGAGTTCGGCCTGCATGCCGCGCGCGTGCGGCTGGCGCTGCTGGTGACGCTGCTGTTGGGCGGGGTGTTCGTCTTCATCGAACGGCGGCACCCCTCACCGTTGCTGGACCTCTCACTGTTCTCACAACCGGCGTTCCTCGGTGTCCAGCTGCTGCCGGTGGCGACCTGCTTCGGCTACGTGGTGCTGCTGGTCGTGTTACCTGTGCAACTGCTGGGCGTGCATGGCCAGAGCGCGACGCTGGTGGGACTGCAGATGCTGGCGCTGTCCGCGCCGATGCTGGTCCTGCCGATGCTGGCCGCGCGTTGGGCGGAGCGCGTGGGAAGTGCGCGGCTGTGCACGCTGGGTCTGCTGGTGTGTGCCGCCGGCCTGTACCTGTTGTCGCGGCAGGCGTCGCACCCGTCGCCCTTGCAGTGGGTGCCGCTGCTGATGCTGGTCGGCGCAGGCACGGCTTTGCCGTGGGGGCTGATGGATGGACTGTCGGTGAGCGTGGTACCGGTGCAACGTGCCGGCATGGCCGCAGGCATATTCGGAACCGTGCGGGTGGCCGGCGAAGGCATCGCGTTGGCCGCAGTCACTGCCTTGCTTGCGCTGCTGATCGGCCGTCAGCTGCAGGGCGCGTCGCCGGCATCGCTGGTGCGTGCCGGTGCCTATCTGGCCACGGGGGCGCGGGAACAGGCGCAGGCACTGCTACCGACGATGAGCCGCATGCAGCTGCAGCACGCCAGTAGTGATGCGCTGGCGACACTGCTGCGCGTACTGGCGCTGCTGACCGCCGCCTGTGCCGCCGTGTTGCGCCTGTTGCTGCGGAAAAGGACAGGTGCCTTGGTCGGGAACTTGGTGTAGCTGGCTCATCGCCGCCTCCGCCGTCATCCCGTTGTCGTGTCCCGCTCACGCCGCCTATGCCCACCCGGGCCTAGTGTTGATCGTCCCCGTCCCCCACGGAGACCCGCCATGTGGCTGCTCGACCATCTCTGGCCCAGCCGTCGACCCCTTCCTCCCCCGGTCGAGGACGCGCCACAGGCACCGTCACGCCGGCCCTGGCTGAAACGCCCGGCGCGGGCCGGGCGCAGCGGCATGGCGCCCTGGCAGAAGGTGGCCACGCCACCGCGGCGCATGCGCCACTAGCCGGTGCGGTCTGATGGGTGGTTGACCCCATCGCTGACCGGGATCACCCCCAGCGCGAACGGGTCGATGCCCTCCAGGCAGGCCACGTTGTAGCCGTACTGGTCGGGGTTGGAGCGGCGCCGGTGATGGGTGTAGATGCCGCACACCCCGCAGAAGTAGTGCTCGGCCACATGGGTGTTGAACTGGTACTTCTGCAGGTGATGCTGCCCGCGCACCACCTGCAGGCCCTGGCGGGGGACGCTGGCGGCGATGGCACCCCGGCGCCGGCACATCGAGCAGTCGCAGCGGCGCGGGTCGACGATGCCGTCCGGGAGGTCCAGCAACAGCTCGACCGTGCCGCAGTGGCAGGTGGCGCGGTGCTGGGGTTGGACCGGAACGCCGGCCACGGAAGTGATGCCCATCGTTGCTCCTGTGAGGTGAACCTGGCCGCATGGACCGCCGCAGACGGTGCGCCGCGGTCCCTGAACGGGCCGTAGATGCCACGGTGAACCCGCTTGTGGCTAACTATGCGGCTTCGGGACCGCGACAGGATGCCAGTGAGAGCCGCAGGACGTTGGATGACAGGAAGTGCCATGGCGCTGGCAGCGTTGTGGGTGACCGGGCTGCTGGCCTATCAGATGCCGGGGCCGGGCTGGCTGGCCAATGGCATTGCGGTGCTGTGGCTGCTGGTTGCGCTGTGGGCGTCGTGGCAGGTCGCGCGTGGCCGTGGCCATCGTCGCCTGGGCATGGCGTTCGGCGCGTCGCTGGCGCTGGCCGGCCTGTGGTGGCTGCTGCTCACCCCGCGCCAGGACCGCGTCTGGGCCGATGACGTGGCCCAGCGCCTGCACGTGGTGTCCTTCGACGGGCGCCACGTGGTGCTCGACAACGTGCGTGATTTCACCTGGCGCAGCGAGACCGACTACGACGCGCACTGGGTGCGCCGCGCGTACGACCTGGACCAACTCCGCTCGGCCGATCTGGTGCTGTCGTACTGGATGGGCCCGGCGATCGCCCACACCCTGATCTCGTTCGGTTTCGAGGATGGGCGCCACGTGGTGTTCTCGCTGGAGATCCGCAAGGAACGCGGCGAATCGTTCTCGGCGCTGGGCGGCTTCTTCCGCAAATTCGAGATGACCCTGGTGGCCGCGGAGGAGACCGACATCATCCGCACCCGCGCCAACGCGCGTGGCGAGGATGTCTACCTGTACCGCCTGCACGGCATGGACCAGGCGCAGCTGAAGCAACTGTTCGCCGCGTACATCGCGCAGGCGCGCGAACTGGATGCGAAGCCGGGCTTCTACAACACTCTCACCAGTAACTGCACCACCATCGTCTTCGATCTGGCCCGCCACATCGCGCCGCGCCTGCCGCTGGACTACCGCCTGCTGCTGTCCGGCTACCTGGCCGAATACGCACAGGAGGTCGGCGCGCTCACGCCGGGCGTGCCTTATGCCGAACTGCATGACAAGGGCCGCATCACCCAGCGTGCGCTGGACCTGGGCAGCGGCGACCACTTCTCCACCGTGATCCGCCAGGGCGTGCCCGGCACCGAGCAGGACCCGCAGTAATGACCCGACTCTTCCTGATCCGCTGGCAGCGCGCGCTGCCGGTGTTGTTCGCCGCCTTCCTGCTGCTGGGCAGCAGCGGCTGCGCGATGGTGACTGTCAAGCAGGTGAAGTCCAGCGATTCGCTGGTGAACAAGCGCGCCGATGTGCTCAACACCGGCAAGCTCAGCCCGGCCGCGCGCGAGACGCTCAGCGCGGCGGGCCTGGATGAGTCGCAGTGCGAGAAGGACTTCCTGGTCTGCCGCAGCACGTTGTTGATGACCGATGACCTCAACGTCGAGCAGCGGCTGTCGGCGCTGTCCGAACTGTGGGTGAAGGCCGCACTGGCGCTGACGCCGAAGAAGACCGCCGCCGGCGATCCGCCGATGAGCGATGCGGCGCTGGATGCCTGGCTGGAAGCCGCGCGCTATGCCTATGCCTACCTGTTCTACAGCGGCCGCTCGCCGTCCGACCGCGCCTTCGAGGACCGGCAGACGCAGGTGCGCGACTACTACAACTACGCCGCCGAGAAGGCGGCGGTGGTGCTGTTCGTGCGCGCGCGTGCAGCGGCACTGGCCGGCGAGGACTATACGAAGCCGATCTCGGTCGGCAGCTGGTCGCTGGCCTCCAACTACCAGCAGTTGAACCTGAAGAGCATTCCGGCGCAGCTGGTGCCGGCCGGCACGGTCAGCTTCGTCGGCCTGCGCAGCACCTATCGCCGCGATGGCTTCGGTGCCGAGCTGGTGATGGTGATGGACCCGCCCAAGCTGGTCGCGCCGGTGATCGCGGGCGATGGGCCGAAGGCGGAAACAGCGGCGGATGATGCTGACGACGAGCGCCGTGGCCGCCGCCATCGGCATGACGATTCGGTGCCGGAATTCAGCGAGATGTCCTCGATCAACGTCACCGCGCTGCTGCGTTTCGAAGGCAGCAGCCTGGAAGACGTGATGCGCACGCGCCGGGTTGAACTGGACGCCTATTCGCCGGAGGCCACTGAACGCATCACCCTGCACGGCGAACAGGTGCCGCTGGCCGGCAATTTCACCGCTGCCTACGGCCTGTGGCTGGCGCAGAGTGGCTTCGCCCGGCAGTCACTGCGCACCCTGTTCGGCATGAGTGAGGGCATCGGCGAACCGCACATCTACCTGATGCAGCCGTGGGACCCGAACCGCCGCATCATCTTCATGCTGCACGGCCTGGCCAGCAGCCCGGAAGCCTGGGTGAACCTGGCCAACGAGATCATGGGCGACCCCGAGCTGCGCCAGCAGTTCCAGGTGTGGCAGGTCTACTACCCGACCAATGCACCGATCGCGCTGAACCGCTACGAGATCGCCAACGCGTTCAATGACACGCTCAAGCACTTCGACCCCAACGGCAGCACACGCGCATCGAAGGACATGGTCTATATCGGCCACAGCATGGGCGGCGTGCTCGCGCGGCTGTTGGTGAGCGACTCGGGTGATGTGCTGTGGGATGACCTGCTGGCCAACTATGACCTGAAGGGCGAGCGGCTGAAGCGGGTGCAGGCCAAGCTGGGGCCACTGCTGCATTTCAAGGCGCAGCCGAACGTGGAACGCGCGATCTTCATCGCCGCGCCGCACCAGGGCACGGATATCGCAGGCAACAAGGTCGGGCGGCTGATCGGGCGCCTGGTACGCCTGCCGCTGACCATTCTCGGCAAGTTCGAGGACGTGTTCATGGCGCTGGCACAGGCCGAGCAGCAGGTCGACGGCACCGCCAAGCCGAAGATTCCCAACAGCATCGACAACCTCAAGGCCAGCGATCCGTTCGTGAAGGCCGCCGCACAGCTGCCGATCGAAGCGGGCCTGAAGTACCACTCGATCATCGCCCAGCGCAAGCCGGAGCTGCCGGTGGAGAAGTCCGATGACGGGCTGGTGCCGTACTGGAGCGCGCATCTGCCGGGCGCGCTGTCGGAGAAGGTGATCATTTCCGGCCACAGCGTGCAGGAGACCCCGCAGGCCGTGCTGGAAGTGCGCCGCATCCTGCATCGGGATATCGATGATGTGGGAGCCGGTACACGGTAATGCCGGCCTCTGGCCGTCGCCATCATGGGATTCCCGCGTGCGCGGAGGTTGCCGGCCAGCGGCCGGCACTACCGGAATCCGGCGGCGCTACACCCGCCGCGCGATCACTGCGGCCAGCACCGCCAGACCGAAGGTGATGGCCAGGCACAGCAGGTAGCCGGTGTGCGGCGCGCTTTCCACGAACATGGCGAACAACGCGCCGGACACCGCCAGCGCGGTGGTCACCGACAACGCCTCGCTCAGCTGCAGCGCCGAGGTATTGGCACCCTGCTCATGCGGTGCTGACAGCGACAGGGTCAGCACCGACAGGCTGGCGTAGATCATGCCCATGCCGAAGCCGGTGACGGCCCAGCCGACCAGCGCGACCGGCAGCGGCATCGGGTTGAACAGCACCGACAGCGTTGCGGCGATGCCGAACGTCATCATCACCGTGCCAACGCGCAGCAGCTGCTGGCGTGACCAGCCACGCTGCTGGTGGCCCTGCAGCCATGAACCGGCGAACCAGCCCAGCGCACCGAGGCTGAGCACGGCGCCTGCCCAGCTGGGCGAGAGCCCGCGTTCGCGCTGCAGCAGCAGGGGCAGATAGGCCTCGCAGGCGAAGAACGCCGCTGCAGCAATGCCGCGCAACGCGATCACGCTGGGCAGGCCGCGGCGCAGGATCAGGGTTCCGGCCGGCAGCAGCCGATGCACGCAGAACAGCAGCGCCAGCATCGCCACGCCGATGCAGAGCAGGGCGGCCATGCCCTGTTGCTGGCCGCCGACGTAGAGCAGTAGTGCGGCCAGTGAGGCGCCAGAGGCCCAGCGCACCACGTTGCTGCGTTCGCCATCGTTGCAGACCGCAACGGGAGGTTGCATGCGCGCCAGTGCCGGGCGCAGCAGCAGTGCGGCCGGTATCGCCAGCAGTGGCACTGCCAGGAATACCCAGCGCCAGCCCAGGTGCTGCACCATCAGGCCACTCAACGCCGGGCCGACCATCGAGGGCACCACCCAGCCTGCGGAGAACGCCGCGAACACCTTCGGCCGCAGGTGTTCGGGGTAGCTGCGGCCGACCATCACGTACAGCGAGACCGAAATCGCGCCCGCGCCCAGGCCCTGCATCAGGCGCCCGGCCACCAGCATGCCCATGCGCGTCGCAAAGCCGGCCAGCAGCAGGCCCAGCACGAAGCAGCCCAGGCCGTACCAGAGTGGCCGCGCGGGGCCGTGGCGATCGGCCCAGCGCCCGGCCAGGGTCATGCCGATCACACTGGTGGCCAGGGTGCCGCCAAAGGCCAGTGCGTACAGGCGCAGTCCATCGAGTGCTTCGGCCACGGTGGGCATCGCGGCCGCGACGGCCAGTGCTTCGAAGGCGTGCAGCGCGACCAGTGCGACCATGCCGATGGTCGTGGCGCGGTAGCGCGCGGACAGGATCGAGCTGTCAGCCGGCAGGTGGGTGTCGGCGGGAGAGAGGGTCGGGGTCATACGGGTCAGGTGCAGGCCGCGCTTGTCAACGGGCGGCGAAGGTAGCAGCATGCCACCTCAACTGTAGTTGAGGTCAAGCAATGGCATCCCAGGAACTCAGCGTTGGCGAGGTCTCCCAGCGCAGTGGCGTGGCCGTTTCCGCACTGCATTTCTACGAGCGCAAGGGGCTGATCAGCAGCCTGCGCACCTCGGGCAACCAACGTCGTTACAGCCGGGACGTGCTGCGCCGGTTGGCGGTGATCCGCGTGGCGCAGCGGGTGGGCATGCCGCTGGAAGCAGTCGGCCGTGCCTTCGAAAGCCTGCCTGACGGACGCGCACCGACCAAAGCGGATTGGGCCAGGCTGTCCGCGCGCTGGCGCACCGAGCTGGAAGAGCGCATCCACATGCTGCAGCTGCTGCGCGACGAACTGACCGGCTGCATCGGTTGTGGCTGCCTGTCGCTGCAGCATTGCCGCCTGGCCAATCCCGGCGACGTCCTCGGCGAACGCGGCGACGGCCCGATGCGCTGGGAGTGAGCGACAAAAAGGGGACGGAGGGGATTATGTCGTTTGTGCACTTGCGACTTAATCCCCTCCGTCCCCTTTTTCTTACCAGACCGTGATCGTCTCGCCGCTCTGGATGCCTTCCACCGCGCGCTGGAAGGCCAGTGCCGCGCGCTGTGCGCTTACCGCCTCGAAGCCCGGGAAGTAGGGGCCGTAGGCGGCCATCGATTCGATCAGTACGTTCGGGCTGACCACGTTGATGCGCAGGCCGCGCGGCAGCAGCTCCAGTGCGGCTGCGCGCACGAAGCCTTCCAGTGCGGCATTCACCGAGGTGGCGTTGACGCCGTCGCGGATCGGTTGTGCGCTGACGATGCCGCTGGTCAGGGTGATCGAGCCGCCGCTGTTGAGATGATGCTGCGCGGCCAGTGCCAGCCTCACCTGGCCCAGCAGTTTGTCCTGCAGGCCGAGGTTGAACTGCGCCGGCGTCATCTGCTGCAGCGGGCCGAAGTGCAGCTTGCCGGCGGTGGAAATCACCGCATCGACCGGGCCGGTACGTGCGAACAGTTCGGCGACGCTGGCGTCATCGGTCAGGTCCACGCGCAGTTCGCCGCTGCTGCGGCCGGCGGCGAGAATCTGATGCTGTTGGCCGAGCTGGCGGGCGACTGCCTGGCCGAGGGTGCCGCTGGCACCAACGAGGAGGATCTTCATGGCCGTTCCTTGCGTAAGGGAGTGAGCGCAGTCTGCGCCCTCACAATGGGGTTAGGTAAGCGGCGTATGATTCGCAGATTCCTAACTAAGGATTAGTAATGGATACCCTTCGATGCATGCAGGCCTTCGTTGCCGTGGCCGAGCGTGGCAGCTTCGCCGGCGCCGCCGAACAGCTGCAGGTCTCGGCGGTGATGGTGGGCAAGTACATCCAGCAGCTGGAGGCGCATCTGGGTACCGCGCTGCTGCAACGGAACACCCGCCGCCAGCGCCTGACCGAAGCCGGCAGCGCCTATCTGGCCGGATGCCGGCAAGTGCTGGAGCAGGTGCAGCAGGCCGAGGCCGATGTGGCCGGTCTGCAGGTACAGCCGCGTGGCCTGCTGCGGGTCAGTGCGCCGACCACCTGGGGCAGCTGCGTGCTGGCGCCGCAGCTGGCCGGCCTGCTGCGCGCGCAGCCGCAGTTGAACATCGAACTGGATCTGAGCAACCGCCGTGTGGACCTGATCGAGGACGGCTTCGACGTGGCGATCCGGGTCGGGCCGTTGCCATCGCAGGAGGTGGTGGCGCGGCCGCTGCCGCCGTATGCGATGAGCCTGTGCGCGGCGCCGTCTTACCTGCGCAGGCGCGGCACGCCACGCACGCCGGCGGACCTGCAGGGGCATGATTGCCTGAGCCATCTTGCCTGGCGTGGTGGCCATGGCTGGCAGTTGGCCAACGGTGAACAGGTGGATTGGGAGGCGCGGCTGACCTGCAACGACGGGTTCGCGCTGCGCGAAGCCGCCGTGGCCGGGGCCGGGTTGGTGTTGCAGCCCACCGCGCTGTTGGCGGGGGAGATCGCAGCAGGGCGCCTGAAGCCGCTGCTGCGCGACTACCTGCCCGAACCGCGACCGATGCATCTGATCTACCTGCCGGATCGACGGCCGCGCCCGCGGCTGCAGTGCTTCGTCGATTTCGTCATGGCCACATTTGGGCAATGAGCATCCACGCCATGCGTGGATGATGGTAGGTGCCGACCGTTGGTCGGCACACATCGGGATCAATCATTCGCCGCAGACAATTCCTGCCCGCGCACCTGCGCAGCACGCAGCGCGTTGTCCACCAGCACTTCGAAACCTCCGGCCTGGAAGCTCTCGATCGCGGCCTGGGTGGTGCCGTTCGGCGAGGTCACACGGCGGCGGAGCTCGGCGGGGCTTTCGCCGGCTTCATCCAGCATGCGCGAGGCGCCCAGCAGGGTCTGCACCACCAGCGTGCGCGCGGCGTCGGCCGGCAGGCCCTGGGCAATGCCCGCCGCTTCCATCGCTTCGGCCAGCAGGAACACGTAGGCCGGCCCGCTGCCGGACACGGCAGTGACCGAATCCATCAGCGCCTCGCGCTCGATCCACACGGTACGGCCGGCACTGGCCAATACCTGTTCGGCCTGCGAGCGCTGCTGTGCATCCACCGACGGCGTGGCATACAGGCCGGTCACGCCGGCGCCGAGCAGGGCCGGCGTGTTGGGCATTGCACGCACCACCGGCAGGTTGCCGCCCAGCCAGCGTTCCAGCTGCGCGCTGGTGATGCCGGCGGCGATCGACACCACCAGTGGCCGGCTTGCCTGGGCCAGTGCCTGCAGCGACTGGCAGACCTCGCGCAGCACCTGTGGCTTCACCGCCAGCAGCCAGGTGCGGCCCTGTGCGGCGGCATCGGCGGCATTGTCGTGCACCTGCACGCCGAAATCGGTGGCCAGCGACTCGCGCAGTGCTGCAACCGGTTCGGCCACGTGGATGTGTGCGGCGGGCACGCCCTGGCGGATCAGGCCAGCGATCAGGCTGCGCGCCATGTTGCCGCCGCCGATGAAGGTGATGGAATCAGCTGTCATGAAACTCTCCTTGCAAGATCAGGCCGGGCGAGGACGCGCGCCGAACAGGGCGGTGCCGATGCGCACCAAAGTGGCGCCCTCGGCGATGGCGTCGGCGTAGTCGCTGCTCATGCCCATCGACAGCGTGTCGACCTGCGCGTGCTGGGCGGCCAGCGACTGGAAAAGTGTGCGCATGCGCACGAACGCATCCCGACGGCGTTCCGCCTCGGGCCATGGCGCGGGAATCGCCATCAGGCCACGCAGGCGCAGGGTGGGCTCGGCGGCAATCGAAGCGGCCAGCACCTCGACATCCTCCGGCGCACAGCCGTGCTTGCTGGATTCATCGTCGATGTTGACCTGGATCAGCACATTCAGCGGACCACGCGCTGCCGGGCGATGGCGCGCCAGCGCCGTCACCAGCTTGGGCCGGTCCACGCTCTGCACCCAATCGAAGTGGGTGGCCACGGCCTCGGCCTTGTTCGACTGCAGGTGGCCGATCAGGTGCCACTCCAGCGCCAGGTGCTGCAGCGCCTGCATCTTGGCCAGCGCTTCCTGCACATAGTTCTCGCCGAAGGCCTGCTGGCCCTGCGCGGCCAGCGCAGCCACGGCCTCGGCCGGTTGGGTCTTGGAAACGGCCAGCAGGCGCGGATCGGCCCGGCCGGCCGCCTCGGCGGCGGCATGCAGGTTGCTCAGGATCTGGGGCAGGGGAGTGGCCACGTAACGCGTTCCGTTGAATCAGGAGGCTATACTGCCGCCCGGGGAAAGATCCTTCCAGTCGAAGCCGTTATTGGGGAGTAGCCGCTCATGGATATCGCCGAACTGCTGGCGTTTTCCGTAAAGAACAAAGCGTCCGACCTGCACCTGTCCGCAGGCCTGCCGCCGATGATCCGCGTGGACGGCGACGTTCGCCGGATCAACATCCCGGCCCTGGACCACAAGCAGGTCCATGCGCTGGTGTACGACATCATGTCCGACAAGCAGCGCCGCGATTACGAGGAATTCCTCGAAGTGGACTTCTCCTTCGAGATCCCGTCGCTGGCGCGCTTCCGTGTGAACGCGTTCAACCAGAACCGTGGCGCCGGTGCGGTGTTCCGTACCATTCCGTCCGAGGTGCTCACCCTCGAGGACCTGGCCTGCCCGCCGCTGTTCCGCGAGGTGATCCAGCAGCCGCAGGGCCTGATCCTGGTGACCGGCCCCACCGGTTCGGGCAAGTCGACCACGCTGGCGGCGATGATCGACTACATCAACAAGAACGAATACGGCCACATCCTCACCGTCGAGGATCCGATCGAATTCGTGCACACCTCGCAGAAGTGCCTGATCAACCAGCGCGAAGTGCACCGCGATACGCATGGCTTCAACGAAGCGCTGCGCTCGGCACTGCGTGAGGACCCGGACATCATCCTGGTGGGCGAACTTCGCGACCTGGAAACCATCCGCCTGGCACTGACCGCCGCGGAAACCGGCCACCTGGTGTTCGGAACCCTGCACACCAGCTCGGCGGCCAAGACCATCGACCGCATCATCGACGTGTTCCCGGCCGGCGAAAAGCCGATGGTGCGTTCGATGCTGTCCGAGTCGCTGCGTGCGGTGATCTCGCAGGCGCTGCTGAAGAAGGTTGGCGGCGGTCGTACCGCAGCGTGGGAAATCATGGTCGGCACCCCGGCCATCCGCAACCTGATCCGCGAAGACAAGGTGGCGCAGATGTACTCGGCCATCCAGACCGGCCAGCAGTACGGCATGATGACCCTGGACCAGCACCTGCAGGACCTGGTCAAGCGCAGCCTGATCACCCGCAACCAGGCCCGCGAGTACGCCAAGGACAAGCGCCTGTTCGAGTAAGGCGGGACAACCACGGGCGGCGTGCACCAGTGCGGCGCCGTCCCCGTGCCGTTTCCTCCACCGACCGTTTCCTGGTACATGCCCTCTTGGGAGCCCGCCGTGAACAGCACCGCGACCACCATCGATTTCACTTCGTTCCTCAAGCTGATGGCGCACCAGCGCGCCTCGGACCTGTTCATCACGGCCGGCATGCCGCCGGCGATGAAGGTCAACGGCAAGATCTCGCCGATCACCCAGACCCCGCTCACGCCGCAGCAGAGCCGCGACCTGGTCCTCAACGTGATGACCCCGGCGCAGCGCGAGGAATTCGAGAAGACGCACGAATGCAACTTCGCCATCGGCCTGTCCGGCGTCGGCCGCTTCCGCGTCAGCTGCTTCTACCAGCGCAACCAGGTCGGCATGGTGCTGCGTCGCATCGAGACGCGCATTCCGACCGTGGAAGAACTGAGCCTGCCGCCGATCATCAAGACGCTGGCGATGACCAAGCGCGGCATCATCCTGTTCGTCGGCGCCACCGGTACCGGTAAATCGACCTCGCTGGCAGCGATGATCGGTTACCGCAACCAGAACTCGACCGGCCACATCATCACCATCGAAGACCCGATCGAGTTCGTGCACAAGCACGAGGGCTGCATCATCACCCAGCGCGAAGTCGGCATCGATACCGACAGCTGGGAAGCCGCGCTGAAGAACACCCTGCGCCAGGCGCCGGACGTGATCATGATCGGCGAGGTGCGTACCCGCGAAGGCATGGATCACGCCATCGCGTTCGCCGAAACCGGCCACCTGGTGCTGTGCACCCTGCATGCGAACAACGCCAACCAGGCGATGGACCGCATCGTCAACTTCTTCCCGGAAGACCGCCGCAACCAGCTGCTGATGGACCTGTCGCTGAATCTCAAGGGCGTGGTCGCGCAACAGCTGGTGCCGTCGCCCGATGGCCGCTCGCGCAAGGTGGCGATGGAGATCCTGCTGGGCACGCCGCTGGTGCAGGACTACATCCGCGACGGCGAGATCCACAAGCTGAAGGAAGTGATGAAGGACTCGGTCCAGCTGGGCATGAAGACCTTCGACCAGAGCCTGTTCGAGCTGTACCAGGCCGGCGAGATCAGCTACGAGGACGCGCTGCGCTACGCCGATTCGCAGAACGAGGTGCGCCTGCGCATCAAGCTCAGCCAGGGCGGCGACGCACGTACCCTGTCGCAGGGGCTGGACGGCGTGGAGATCTCCGAGATCCGTTGACCTGGCCGGCATCGGTCGTGGCTGGATTGATGAATTCCGGTCATGACCGACTGCGGCCGGGCTGGCTCAATCCAGCGCCACCACAGGCGTATCGTCATCACTCCCCCTCTGGAGCACGACGATGCAGACACGCGAACTGGGCCGCAGTGGCCTGAAGGTTTCCGCCCTCGGCCTGGGCTGCATGGGCCTGACCCATGCCTACGGTCAGCCGGTGGAGCAGGGCCAGGGCATCGCCCTGCTGCAGGCCGCCGTCGAGCGCGGCGTGACCTTCTTCGACACCGCCGAGGTGTATGGTCCGTACACCAACGAAGACCTGCTCGGCCGGGCGCTGGCGCCCTACCGCGACAGGCTGGTGATTGCCACCAAGTTCGGATTCAAGGGCGCGCGCACCGATGACGGCCTGGACAGCCGCCCCGAGAATATCCGTGCCGTTGCCGAAGCCAGCCTCAAGCGCCTGCGCACCGACCATATCGACCTGTTCTACCAGCACCGCGTCGACCCGAACGTGCCGATCGAGGATGTGGCTGGCACCGTGCGCGACCTGATCGCCGAAGGCAAGGTCGGCCACTTCGGACTGTCCGAGGCGAGCGCTGCCACCGTGCGTCGCGCGCATGCGGTGCAGCCGGTTGCCGCCGTGCAGAGTGAGTACTCGCTGTGGTGGCGCGAACCGGAGCGCGAGTTGTTGCCGACGCTGCAGGAGCTGGGCATCGGCTTCGTGCCATTCAGCCCGCTTGGCCGCGGCTTCCTCACCGGCACGATCAACGCCGACACCACCTTCGATGCCAACGATTTCCGCAACAGCGTTCCGCGTTTCGAAGTGGAGGCGCGCCGCGCCAACCAGGCGCTGGTGGATCGCATCAGTACGATTGCCGCAGCACGGGGCGCGACGCCGGCGCAGGTGGCGCTGGCCTGGCTGCTGGCACAGGCGCCGTGGATCGTGCCGATCCCAGGCACCACCAAGATCCATCGCCTGGAAGAAAACCTGGGCGCGGCCGACCTGCAGCTGGCACCGGAGGAGCTGCAACGCATCGCACAGGCGCTGGACGAAGTGTCGATCGTCGGCGAGCGCTACAACGCGCAGCGTGCCGCCCAGGCCAAGGGCTGATCACCAGCTGGGTGCGGACCGTTGGTGGTGGGTGCGGACCGTTGGTCCGCACGCCTTGCCCCTCACCCCAGCGGCCCGCGCAGCGCATCAAGCACCGTGCGCATCGCCACGGTGACGTGGCGGCGCGACGGGTAGTACGCGTAGTAGCCATCGAAGTGCGGGCACCAGTCGTCCAGCACCGACTGCAGGCGGCCATCGTCCAGCATCGGCTGCACCTGGTCTTCCGGCAGCCAGGCCAGTCCGCTGCCGGCCAGCGCAGCGGCGCGGGTCATGCCCATGGTGTTGAACGTCCATTGCCCGCCAACGCGCACACTCAGTTCGTTGCCATCCTGGCCGAAATCCCACGGCATCAGTCCCCCATGCGTAGGCAGGCGCAGGGTCACGCAGTTGTGCTTGGCCAGGTCGTCCGGATGCTGCGGCACCACGTGCTGGCGGAAGTAGCTGGGTGCACCGACCACGCGCATGCGCAGCGGCGGGCTGATCGGCACCGCGACCATGTCGCGCGCCAGGCGCTCGCCGAGGCGGATGCCGATGTCGTAGCGCTCGGCGACGATGTCGGCCAGGCCATAGTCGGTGGTCAGTTCCACCTTCAGGTCCGGATAACGCTGCAACAACGGCGCCAGCCGCGGCCAAGCGATGTACTCGGCGGCATGGCCGGTGGCATTGATGCGGATGGTGCCGGCCGGGCGTTCGCGGTACTCGGCCAGTGCGGCCAGCCCGTCCTCGATCTCGGCCAGGCGTGGGCCCAGGGTGTCGAGCAGGCGGGCACCGGCTTCGGTGGTCGATACGCTGCGGGTGGTACGGGTCAGCAGGCGCACGCCCAGGCGCTGTTCCAGGCCGCGCATGGCATGGCTGAGCGCGGACTGGGACACGCCCAGCTGGGCGGCGGCCCGGGTGAAGCTGCCCTCGCGGGCAACGTGGACGAAGGCCTGCAGGTCGTTGAGGTTTTCGCGGGGCATGCTGGAATGATACGGCCGGGCTGCGCCCGGCACCTGCCGAAGCAACGTCAACGGCCACGTCAACTTCAAAAACTGGCTATCCGTGAGATGGCGGGGTGGGCCCGGTTGAGGGGGACGCCGTAAACCCATCCATGAGGGCTTGGTCGCGGCATCCATGCCGCTCACACCCCCTCAACCGGACCCACCCCGCCTTCGACAGTTGGCTGCGGCCTGTCGGGCGAGGCGGGGTCGGACGTTTGGGTGTGTCGATTTCTGCGTCTGTGGTTCGTCGAATGAATGACTTCAACGGGAGCTGCACATGAGCACTGACACCAAGCCGAAAGGCCCGGCCTCGTATTTCCCCTCCATCGAGAAGACCTACGGGCAGCCGGTGGCGCACTGGTTCGGGTTGCTGGCCGGGAAGAAGGGCCTGAAACACATGGAACTGGTCAGCTTCCTGAAGAGTGAACATGGCTTGGGCCATGGCCATGCCAACGCACTGGTGGCTCACCATCTGGCCGGCAAGGGCTGAGCAGCGCCGAGCCCGGGGCAGTGCGAGGCGCATTCAGCTGAACGATTTCATCTGCAACTGTCATGCAGATCGTGTCTAATACCGCTCCCCACCTGCTGTTCCCCCACCGCATGTCCCTTCCTTCCCATGGCCCCGCGCCGTGCGACGACGCTGACGGCCACCTGGTCACCGCCGGTCCGCTGACCCCGCCGCCCGACAGTGCTGGCACCACCGCCGACGAAAAAGCGCTGCGTCACTCGATCGCCGAGGACGTGCAGGGCATGGTGCTGGCCACGATGGTGGCCTCGCTGGGCCTGGCCATCTTCGCCAAGGGCGGGCTGATGATCGGCGGCATGGCGGGCATGGCCTTCCTGCTGCACTACGCGATGGGCTGGAACTTCGGCCTGGTGTTCGTGCTGGTCAACCTGCCGTTCTATTGGGTGGCGCTGCGGCGCATGGGCTGGGAATTCACCCTGAAGACCTTCGCTGCGGTCACCGCCTGTGGCGTGCTGACCGACCTGCTGCCGCGCTGGATCGACTTCTCGCACATCAACCCGCTGTATTCGGCGATCGTCGGTGGTGCCTTGTCCGGCCTCGGCATCCTGTTCTTCATCCGACACCGCGCCAGCCTTGGCGGCATCGGCATCCTGGCGGTATACCTGCAGCGCACCCGAGGCTGGAGCGCCGGCAAGGTGCAGATGTCCTACGACGCCTGCCTGATGGTGGCCGCGTTCTTCGTGCTGTCGCCATCGAAGGTGCTGTACTCGGCCATCGGCGCGGTGGTGCTCAGCCTGGTGCTGATGTTCAACCACCGCCCCGGCCGTTACATGGGCGTGTGACCGTTCAACGGGGTTGCCGGCCAGCGGCCGGCACTACCGGCATCCACGCGCGGAGATCCCTCAGCGGACGGCGGCCTGCAACCACGGCGGCGACAGCGTCAGCAGCCGCGCATGCACCGGGCAATCCTCGGCGTGCGCGCCGGGCAGGTAGCCCAGGCTCATCAGGAACTCGCCGGTGATCTCGCCACCGGTGAAGCGGAAGGTCTTCTTGAACAGCTTCACCCAGTCGGCCTTGCTGCGCGGGTGATGCGCATCCAGCCACGCCGCGAAGCTGCCATGACTGGCCCGCAGCTGCTGGATCACCTGCGCGTTGTGGATGGCGGCCAGTACCTTCAGCCGGTTGCGGATGATGCCCGCGTCCGATAGCAGGCGCTCGATGTCCTGCTCGGCATAGGCCGCCACGCGGTCGACATCGAAGCCGTCATAGGCCGCGCGGAAGCCCTCGCGCTTTTTCAGGATCGTCTCCCAGCTCAGCCCGGCCTGGTTGATTTCCAGCACCAGCCGCTCGAACAGTTCGCCCTCGTCACGCTGCGGGAAGCCGTACTCGTTGGCGTGGTAGTAGTCGTGCACCGGATGGCCCGGGGCGATGAGGCAGTAGCCGCTCATGGGGAAGACTCGCTGGATTCGGGTTCGGGATCGATGGCCACTGCGGGGCGCCCACCAATGGACAGCATCGGCCAGCGCGGCGGTTCAAGAGTGAGTTTGCCATCACGCAGCGCCTGGTTGATCGCCTCGGCCTGGCCGCTGGCGGTGCCGAACAGCGAACCGGCCCGGCGCCAGTGGTTGTCCCTGCCACGTGCGTACAGCACGCAGTCCGGCCCACGGATGGTGTACAGCTCGCACAGCAGCACGTCGGTGTTCCCGTCGCCATCCAGATCGCGATGCACGATCAGGCAGTCGCGCTCGCTCTGGGCGCAGGATTCGCCATCGATCGCGCGCGTGGCCAGTGCCTGCCACCAGTCGTCCGGTGGCGAGCTGGATCCCTTGGCCAGCTTCAACGCGCGCTGCAGGGCGACGACGTCCTGCGGCCCCTTGTCGAGGCGCTGGCCGTCATCCCAGCGCGAGGTACGTGCCAGCGCGGCAGCGATCACCTGTGGCGCGTTGGCATCGGCGGTGATGGCTGGATCACGCTGCAGTTCGCGCAGCGCCCGCACGCCGCGGTGGCCAAGATCGAAGCGCAGCACGTTGACGTCACTGCTGGTGATCGCGGGCGGGTCGGCACGCAGGCGCGCCAGCTGGCTGGACAGGGTCAGCCGCACCGGGTCCAGCAGCGGCGAGTTGCCCAGCAATGCCAGTGCCAGCACCGCCCAGCACATCCAGCGGTTGACCGGCTCCAGCATCTGCAACCAGCGGCGCTGCCGGCGCAGCACCGCCAGCGCGTAGCCCACGGCATAGCCGGCCACGGCCACTGCGACGAGTACCGCCCAGAACCGGTCCACGGTCCAGCCGTACTGCACCACGCGCAGCCCCAGTGCGTACAGCGCCAGTGCGGCGTAGACCGGCAGCGCCAGCAGGCTGGCTTCAACCAGACGGCGCAGCACGACGGGGTAGGGCGCGGTGTCGTCCCCCTGCTGGTAGACCGCATTGGTGAACGTCAACAGCAACAGCGACAGCACCAGCAGCAGGCTGGCGGCCGAGCGGGTCTTCCACAGCGGTTCCAGCCCGGTAAGCGGCAGGCTCAGCACGAACAATACGGCGATGAACGAGAGCAGCGGCAGCAGTCCGCGGCAGATCGCGAACAGCACCTGGCGGGTGATCTGGATCGCGCGGTGCTGGGTGCGCCCGATCAGCACGCCGAACCCGGCCAGGCTGCCGGTAGCCAGCGCAATGAAGGCATCCTGGCGGAATAGGTCGCGGAAGACGGTGACCTCCAGCAGCTGGAACAGCGCCGCCCACAGCCACAGCAGCAGCCAGGTCAGCCCGGTGAACAGTGCCGCCAGGGCGAGGGTCAAACCGTTCTGCCAGGCGCGCTCGAACAGCTCGGGGTAGCTGGCGCGCCAATGCCCGTGCTGCAGCTGGAACTGCCACCAGGGCAGGGCCACGAACACCGCCACGGCGATGCCCAGGGTCAGTGGAAACTGCAGCGCGCTCGACTCCAGCGCGGTCTCGCCAGTGAGGTTCCAGCCGATCCAGGCGGCCAGCGCCAGCACCACCGCCGAGCCGAGCACGGCCTGCAGCCACAGGCGGCGCTGGCCCAGGTCGACCAGGCTCAGCGCCACCGCGCTGGGAATGGCCAGCACCCAGGCGTACCAGCAGTAGCGCCAGCCGATATCGCGGAACGGCCACGCATCGGACAGTTCCTGCGCGGCATACAGCATCAGACCCTGCAGCAGGGCAATCAGGACGATGGCGCCGCGTGCCGGCAGGGTCAGGGGCGATGAAGACTGCATCGATGACCTTCCATGGCAAAGCACCATCCTAGCCCATCGCGGTTCGCCGCCTTTGCGCGACCATCCCGCCCCCAGCAGGTAGAATGGGACCATGCCTGTAACGCCGACCTCCCTCGCCGATCACCTCCTCGTCGCGCTGCCGTCGCTGCTCGACGCGACCTTTGCCCGCAGCGTCGCGCTGATCTGCCAGCACGACGAGAACGGGGCGATGGGCGTGCTGGTCAACCAGCCTTCCGAGTACACGCTGGGTGAAGTGCTTGCACAGATGGACATCACCACCGGTGACGGCGACCTGCAGGCGCGCATGGTGCTCAACGGCGGCCCGGTGCATCCCGAGCGCGGCTTCGTCATCCATGACGACGCGCGCGCGTGGGATTCCAGCCTGATCGTGGGTGACGGCCTGTACCTGACCACTTCGCGCGACATCCTTGAAGCGATGGCGCGTGGCGAAGGCCCGGCCAATGCCGTGGTCACCCTCGGCTGTGCCGGTTGGGGCGCAGGGCAGCTGGAAAGCGAGCTGTCCGAGAACAGCTGGCTGACCGTGCCGGCCGATGCCGAGCTGGTGTTCCAGCTGCCACTGGAGCAGCGCTGGCAGGGTGCGGCCTCGCGCATCGGCGTGGACCTGTTCCGGCTGACCGACTACAGCGGCCATGTCTGAGCCGGCCACGCCCGTACCGGCTCCTGCTGCCCCGGCGATCCGCCGTGACGGCACCGTTCTGGGTTTCGACGTCGGCTCGCGGCGGATCGGCGTGGCCATCGGCAGTGCCTTCGCTGCGCATGCGCGCGCGGTGGCGGTGGTCGATGTGCACGGCAATGGCCCGGACTGGACCGCGATCGAACGCCTGCTCAAGGAATGGAAGCCCGACGGCCTGGTGGTCGGCGACCCGCTGACCCTGGACGGCCAGGACCAACCCAACCGCAAGCGCGCGCAGGGCTTCGCCCGCCAGCTGCGGGAACGTTTCAAGCTGCCGGTGGTGATGATCGACGAGCGTTCCAGCTCGGTCGAGGCCGCCCGCCGCTTCGCCGTCGAGCGCGCCGAAGGGCGCAAGCGCCGCCGTGATGCGGCCGCGCTCGATGCCGTGGCCGCGGCGGTGATCATCGACCGCTGGCTGTCGTCCCCCGACGACGCCACCCCCATTCCCTGACTGCCCGACACCGCCATGACCGCCCAGCAAATCGATGCCTCCGGACGCCTGCGCCACCTGCTGACCCTGGAGGGCCTGCCGCGCGGGACCCTGCTGCAGCTGCTTGACCGGGCAGGTCAGATCCGCGATGCCGCAGTCGGCCGCGTCGGCAACAAGCGCCACGTGCTGGCCGGTTCGGCGGTGTGCACGCTGTTCTTCGAGCCGTCCACGCGCACCCGCAGCTCATTCCAGCTGGCCGCGCAGCGCCTGGGCGCCGATGTGCTCAACTTCGATGCCTCGACCTCGTCCACCCGCAAGGGCGAAACCGCCTGCGATACGCTGCGCAACCTGGAAGCGATGGGCGTGCGCGGCTTCGTGGTGCGCCACCCGGAGGATGGCGCGGTAGCCGCACTGGCAGAAGCGGCGGGCGAGGGCACCGCACTGATCAACGCCGGTGACGGCCGCAGCGCGCACCCGACCCAGGGCCTGCTGGACATGCTGACCCTGCGCCAGGCCAAGGGCCCGGATTTCTCGAAGATGAAAGTGGTGATCGTCGGCGACGTGAAGCACTCGCGCGTGGCCCGCACCGACCTGCATGCGCTGCGCACGCTGGGCGTGGGTGAGATCCGCGTGTGCGGCCCGCAGTCGCTGCTGCCGGACGATGAGACCCTGAAGGGCTGCGTGGTCGGCGATGATTTCGACGCGATGCTGGAAGGCGTCGACGCGCTGATGATGCTGCGCCTGCAGCGCGAGCGCATGGAAGAAGGCCTGGTGCCGTCGCTGGAGCAGTACCACGCCCAGTACGGCCTGACCCGCGAGCGCCTGGCGCGCGCCGGCAAGGATGCCGCGGTGCTGCACCCGGGCCCGATCAACCGCGGCGTGGAAGTGACCGACGACGTGGCCGACGGCCCGCAGTCGTGGGTGCTGCGCCAGGTCGCCAACGGCGTCGCCGTGCGCATGGCCGTGCTGGAAACCCTGCTGGGCTGACCACCCGCTCTGGTAGGTGTCAACCTTGGTTGACACACTTGCCGCGCGGCTTGTCCGCGCACCGCTCTGGTAGATGCCAACCTTGGTTGGCACTATCCATCCGCGCCCAAGTTGTCGAGCGGATCACACGAAGCCCCAAGCTCCCATTCGCACCATGCATGGGGATATTGCCCAAGCCGCGTCGCCAGTCCGGCCCTGATCGGATTTCCCATCAGGTACATCGCACGCCGGTGCAACGATTCGTCAGAGCGGATCGCATGATCGTGATAGCAGGCCTGCCAGAAGCGCCCGACTCGCCCCAGCAACCGGTTTGCCTGCTGGGCTGTGCGCGACTTGAAACGCTTCATGACGGTTTCCAGCGTTCCCGCACGTAGTTCGACCAGCCAGTGGATGTGGTCGGGCATGACCACGTACGCAATCGAGCGGGTGAAGCCTTCCTGATCCAGTCGCTGGAATTCGCGGACTGCCAAGGCGGCCGCTGCGGCGTTGGTGAAGAGCGGCGCGCGGTCATGGACGACGGCGGTGAGGATATAGCTGAGGCCGATGCTGGAGCGACGACCGAGCAGGAGACGTGTGTTCTGCATGGAGCAAGCATGGACGGGCCTGCTTCCAGTGAACATCGGGGAATGGGTTGGTTTCAGGTAGGCCAGTGCCAACCAAGGTTGGCAACTGCCAGGGCAGTCAATGCCAACCAAGGTTGGCAACTACTGAAGCTGCGGCTCAGCGCTTCTGCGCGAACAGCCATGCCCACATCGCCGGGTCGGCGTAGGTGGCGTCCCAGGCATTGTGGTTGCCGTCCGGGTACTCGGTGTAGCGCACGTCGCGTGCAGCGGCGCTCCGGAATGCGGCGTGCAGTCTGCGATCGTCGTCCGGTGGCACTACATCATCCAGCGCACCGTGGAAGATCCAGATCGGCGTGCCTCTCAGGCGCTGGGCGATGGCCGCATACGGATCGGTTTCCTGGGCGACCTGCTCGACGAACAGGGTCGGGCGCACCGCGCGTGGCGCCAGCACCGCGCCGCACACGGGCACGATCGCGGCGAAGCGCCCGGGGTCATCCAGCGCGATGTTCCAGCTCCCATAGCCGCCCATCGACATCCCGGTCAGGTACTGCCGTGAGGGATCGGCACCGAACTCGGCGATGGTGGCGTCCAGGGCGGCCAGCGCAACGCGGTTGTTGCGCCCGCTCCATTCCTGGTGGCCCGGCACCTGGGGGAATACGGCCAATGCGGGGAAGTCGGCCGCGTGCCTGCGCAGGTGCGGCCCCAGCCCCGCATGGGTCTGCTTGACACCGTCGCCGCCACGCTCGCCGGAGCCGTGCAGGAACAGGATGACCGGGAGTCTGGTGGGAGCGGTGGCCTGAACGCCGGCCGGAATGAACACCTGGTAGTAGGCGGTCTCGCCGTCCACCTTCACTGCGCGGCCCTCGAAGCGGCCGCGCGCGCTGTCCGGCAGCGAAGTGCAACCGCTCATCATCAGAAAGGCCAGCAGCAGCAGCCAGCGCGACATCGATCGGACCATGGGATTTCCCGGGGCGGCAGGGTCAGCTGCATCCTAGCCCGCCGCAGGTCAACGCGGCATCGTGCGGCGCGTCACTCCGGTCGCGGGAAACTGGCAATGATGTCCAGCTGCTCCTGCGCTTCGGCATTGCCCTCGGCGGCGGCCGCCTGCACCTGCGCGATGTCCGGATGCAGCACCACCAGCAGCGGGTTCTCGCAGACCGGGCAGGCGTACTCGGTGGCGTCCTCGTCCAGCTCCATCTCCATGGCACGCGAGCTGCCCTTCCATTCGCAGGCCGGGCAGGTGTGCTGCTGGTCGCGCCAGCCGGGCTGGAAATAGTTTTCGATCGTTGTTGCCATGGGTGTTCCAGTTGGGATCGGACCCTGCAGGGTTCAGTGCAGCAGCACCAGCGTGGCCAGGCCGAGGAAGGTGAAGAAGCCCATCGAGTCGGTCACGGCGGTCAGGAAGATGCCGCTGGCCAGCGCCGGGTCGAAGCCGAAGCGTTTCAGGGTCAGTGGCACCAGCACGCCGGCCAGTGCGGCGAACAGCAGGTTGCAGGTCAGCGCGATGGCGATCACTGCCGACAGCCCGGGCGAGTGGAACCAGGCCAGCACGATCAGCCCCAGCACGGAACCCAGCATCACGCCGTTCAACAAGGCGACCCGCACCTCCTTCCACAGCAGCGTGCGTGCGTTGGACGCGCCCACCTGGCCCAGTGCCAGGCCGCGCACCATCAGCGCCAGCACCTGGGTACCGGCATTGCCGCCCAGGCCCGCCACGATCGGCATCAGCACGGCCAGCGCCACCAGCTTGTCGATGGTGCCTTCGAAGTGGCCGACCACGCTGGAGGCCAGGAAGGCGGTGCACAGGTTCACCGACAGCCACATCAAGCGTCGGCGCATGGCGCGCCAGACCGGGCTGAACAGGTCTTCGTCCTCGTCCAGGCCGGCGGCGCCCAGTGCCTGGTGCTCGGCCTGGCCACGGATGATGTCGACCACGTCATCGATGGTGATGCGGCCGATCAGGATGTTGTTGTCGTCCACCACCGGCGCGGAGATCCAGTCATGGTCGGAGAACTGGCGGGCGACCTCCTGGTCGCTCTCGCCGACGTCAATGGCCGGCTGCTCGTCGTCGATCAGGCGGTTGATCGGGGTGGTGTCCTCGTGGGTCACCAGTGCCGCCAGCGACACCCGGCCGAGGTACTGATGGCGCCGGCTGACCACGAACAGGTGATCGGTATGGTCCGGCAGTTCGCCGCGCAGGCGCAGGTAGCGCAGCACCACGTCGACATTGACGTCGGCGCGCACGGTCACCACGTCCGGGTTCATCAGGCGGCCGGCGCTGTCCTCGGGATAGGACAGCACCTGCTCCAGGCGCTCGCGGTTCTCGCGGTCCATCGACTTGAGGACCTCGTCGATGACCGTATCGGGCAGGTCTTCGACCAGGTCGGCCAGGTCGTCGATGTCCAGGTCTTCGACCGCGGCGATGATCTCGTCCGGGTCCATGTCCGCGAGCAGGCTCTCGCGCACGTCTTCGCCGACGTGGACCAGCACCTCGCCGTCATCTTCCGGATCAACCAGGCCCCACACCACCTCGCGCTTGCCCGGCGGCAGCGATTCAAGCAGGTTGCCGATCTCGGCCGGGGCCAGGGTGTTGACCAGCCGACGTACCGGGCCCAGCCGGCCGCTGTCCAGTGCATCGGACAACATCCGCAGTTGGCGCGCAGTCTTGTCGTGGCGTACAGCTTCAGCCATCGCAGCTCCCGCGGGATAAGAAAAGCCGCGATCCCGGCAAGGATGCGGCAACAGGGGTGTTCAGCGCGTCATTATCGCAAGGGGATGTTTCAGCGCATAGCCGCCGGGTGGCGGTAGTGCCGGCCGCTGGCCGGCAACCTCTTGGCCTTCAACGAGACGGGGCCAGATCCCTTTTCCCGCGGAAAAGGGATCTGACCCCAGGCGTGCATGCCCGGCGAGCGGGTGGTGTCAGGGCGTATCGGCCACCAGCGCCAGCCAGCGTTCGATGGCGCGGCGGTCGCGCGCGGCCAGCAGCTTCGGGGCACGGGCGCGCAGCGCACCCAGATCGGCTTCGCGGATGGCACGGCGCACCTCCAGCAACGTACCGGGATGCAGGCTGAACTCGCTCAGGCCCAGCGCCAGCAGCAACGGGGTCATCCGCGCATCACCGGCCATCTCGCCGCAGACCGCCACCGGAATGCGGTGGCGTGCGCCGGTCTCGATCACCATCTGCAACAGCCGCAGCACCGCCGGGTGCAACGGTGAATACAACTCACCCAGCGCCTCGTTGTTGCGGTCGGCGGCCAGCAGGTACTGCACCAGGTCGTTGGTGCCGATCGACAGGAAATCGACCAGATCGATGAAACTCTCCAGCGCCAATGCCGCCGCCGGGACTTCGATCATCGCGCCCAGCGGCACGTGCTCGGACACCATATGGCCTTCGCTGCGCAGCTGTTCGCTCAGCTTGAGCATGCGCCGGCGCACCGCCAGCAGTTCCTCGCGGGTGCTGACCATCGGCACCAGCACGCGCAGCTTGCCGTAGGCCGAGGCGCGCAGGATCGCGCGCAGCTGGGTGTCGGCCACCTTGGGCCGTGCCAGCGACAGGCGCACGCCGCGCAGGCCCAGTGCCGGGTTCTCTTCGTTGCTCAGGGTCAGGCCGGTACGATCGGCCTTGTCCGCACCCAGGTCGAGCGTGCGGATGGTCACCGGCCGGCCGCTCATGCCCAGTGCGGCATCACGGTAGGTCTGGAACTGTTCTTCTTCGTCCGGCAGCTCGTTGCGCTGCAGGAACAGGAATTCGGTGCGGTACAGGCCCAGCCCCTGCGCGCCCAGCGCATGCGCCTGGGTGACGTCCTCCAGCGATTCGGCATTGGCCAGGAGGGCAATGTCGACCTGGTCGCGGGTACGGCTGGGCTTGCTGCGCAGGCGGCCAAGCTCGCGCTGCTCGCGCGCGTGTTCCTTCAGGCGTGCGCGGTAGTCACGCAGGTTGTCGGCCAGCGGGTTGACGGTGATGCTGCCGTCGGCACCGTCGATGATCAGCACGTCGCCGTCGGCGACGCGGCTGAGCAGTTGCGGCACATTGACGATCAGGGGCAGGTGCAGGCTGCGCGCCAGGATCGCGCTGTGCGACAGCGCGCTGCCGGCGGCGGTGACGATGCCGACCACGCCCTGCGCCTGCAGCTGCGCCAGTTCGGATGGGGCGATGTTGTCGCAGACCAGGATCTCGCCGGCCAGGCCCTTCATCACCGGCGGGCGTTCGGGTTGCAGGAAGGCGTGGATGCGGCCGATCACATGGTCGAGATCGTCCATGCGGCTCTTCAGGTAGGCATCGTCCATGCCATCGAAGACCTTGGCCAGGCGGTCACGCTGCAGGCGCAGCGCGTAGCCGGCACTGTACGGGCCGCTGCGGATCAGTTCGTCCAGGCCATACAGCAGCTCGGGGTCGTCCAGCAGCAACGCGTGCAGGTCGAGGAACTCGCCCACTTCCTGGTTCAGTGCGCCATGCAGGCGCTGACGCAGTTCGTGCATTTCCGTACGCGCGGCATCCAGCGCACGGTGCAGGCGGGCCAGTTCGGCCTCGACCTGGTGGGCGGCCACGCGTTGCTCGGCCACTTCCAGTGCATGCGGCAGCCGCACGCGCGCCCGGCCCATCGCCGTTCCGCGCGCCGCGCCATGGCCGGCCAACAGCTGTACCGGCCGTTGGCCGGAAGGGAGCTGGCCGGCGCGTGCGCGTGGCACGCTCAGCTGTCCTCGTCGAAGCGGCGTTCGAACAGGCCCACCACCGCCTCCATCGCGGCGGCTTCATCTTCGCCGTTGATGCGCACGGTGACCGGAGTGCCCTGGCCGGCGGCCAGCAGCATCACGCCCATGATGCTCTTGGCGTTGATCTCACGGCCCTTGGCGGCCATGGTCACGTTGCAGCGGAACGGCGCCAGGGTCTGCACCAGCTTGGCGGTGGCCCGGGCATGCAGGCCCAGGCGGTTGCTGACGGTGAGTTCTCGTTCAAGCATCGTCGACTATCGCTCCATTACGGGTACCCGCCGCGGCTGTGGCGGGCAGTTGATCCAGTCCCTGTTCCGGATAATTCATCACCCGCAGCAACATCGGCAGGCTCAGTGCCGACACCCGGCGAACCGGGGTCCCCAGCCGGGCCAGCTGCCCTGCAAGGTTGGCGGGGCTGGCGCCGTACAGGTCGGTCAGGATCAGCACGCCCTCACCACTGTCGACCCGCCGCAGGGCGGCCGAGGCGAGCGGGAGCAGGGCGTCCATGTCTGCGTCGAACGGTACTTCGAAAGCTTCGGTTTTCAGCGGCAATTGCCGCAGGAGCCGGGTCGCCACGTCAAGCAGGGCGGTCCCGACCCCGGGATGTGTTACGAGGAGAATGCCACAGGTCATTACTGCACGTTAACAGGTCAAGGTGAATCGGCGATAGCAGCAGATGAGGGGCACTGTGTCCCGTATTCAGCGTTATCGGGGTCAGAGCCCTTTTCCCCTGGAAAAGGGATCCGACCCCATGCGTTTTTCGATGCCTGGCAGCGATTCATCCAGGCATGGTGTGGATCCATCGTGTCGACCAAGGTCGACACCTACCAACAGCGCACGGAATCTGTCAGAGGCGGGGCGGTGTGGGTAGGCAGGACCGTTGGCGCCATCGAGCCCCCATGGGTGAGGGCGCTTTGCTTGCGAAGCACTGCTTCGCAAGCGCCCGAACGCCCAGCCGCCAGCGGCTGGGCCGGACCCCGGAGGGGGGTTCACGGCGTGTCCTGCCTACCCACACCGCCCCGCCATCCCACGGAATGCCGCTTTTGCTGTTGCTGTTGCTGTTGCCGGCCAGCGGCCGGCACTACCGACGGGTGTCGGGCGCAGCCCGGCCGGCCACCCTCAATCCTGTTCGCGGTGGTACGTCGCCACGTCCTGCCAGCCCATCTCGCGGGCATGCCGGGCCATGCGCTCGGCCAGGAACACCGAGCGGTGCTTGCCGCCGGTGCAGCCGAACGCCACGGTCACGTAGCTGCGGGTGCCATCACCCAGTTTCGGCAGCCAGGTATCGAGGAAATCCATCAGCTGGGCCAGGTAGCGCTGCACGTCCGGTTGCGCTTCCAGGTAGTCGCGCACACCCGGTTCGCGGCCGCTGAGCGCACGCAGGTCCGGGTCCCAGTGTGGATTGGGCAGCACCCGCGCATCGAACACGAAGTCCGCCTCGGCGGGTACACCGCGCTTGTAGGCGAATGATTCGAACAGCAGCGACAGGCCGGTGGCATGGTCCATCGCGAACTCGGTGATGATCCGCCGCCGCAGTTGGTGCACGTTGAGGTTGCTGGTATCGATCACCGCATCGGCCTCGCGGCGCAATGGCGCGGTCAGCTCGCGCTCGCGGGCGATCGCCTCGGGCAATGACAGGCCCAGCTGGCTCAGCGGATGGCGGCGGCGGGTGTCGGCATAGCGCTTGAGCACCGTTTCGTCGCTGGCCTCGAAGAACAGCACCTTCACTTCCACGCCGGCGTCGGTGGCCAGCTGCCGCCAGTCGCCCAGCTGGCTCAGGTCGGCCTGGCCGCGCACGTCGATGCCCACCGCCAGCCGGCGCGGCGCGCTGCCATCGTGGTTGGCCAGCAGGCTGCGCACGAAGTCCGGCAGCAGGTGGATCGGCAGGTTGTCCGAGCAGTAGTAGTCCTGATCCTCGAAGGTCTTCAGGGCGACGGATTTACCCGAGCCGGACAGGCCGCTGACGATGATCAGGGTCGGGGCGGAGGGGGTGGCGGTGCTCATGGACAGGCTCTTCGAGGGGCAGGGGAATCAGGGTGTTCGCCGTTCCAGCAGATTGCTGTGGCGGGCGATGAACATCGCTGCCGGATCAATGCCCTTGGTGCGCAGGATGTGCAGGCGGGTGGCGGCTTCGGTCAGCACGGCCAGGTTGCGGCCGGGCATCACCGGCAGGGTGATCAGCGGAACGTCGAGGTCCAGCACATGGCGGGTGCCCGAGTCGCCGGTCAGGCGCTCGTAGCCATGCGGGGTGGGTTCGGTCATCGGCTTGGTCAGGTGGACGATCAGCCGAAGGTACTTGTTCTTCTTTACAGCCGTGTCGCCGAACATCTCGCGCACATTCAGCACGCCCAGGCCGCGCACTTCCAGCAGGTCCTGCAGCAGTTCGGGGCAGGTGCCGTCGAGCACGTCCGGGGCGATCTGGGTGAATTCGGGCGCATCGTCGGCCACCAGGCGATGGCCGCGGCTTAGCAGCTCCAGCGCCAGCTCGCTCTTGCCCGACCCGGCCTCACCGGTGATCAGCACGCCGATGGAATAGATCTCCATGAACACGCCATGCAGGATCACCCGCGGCGCCAGCGTGCGCGCCAGGTGGTAGGACAGGTGGTTGAGCAGTTCGTGGCCGCGCTTGGGCGACAGCCACAGCGGTGTACCGGATTCATCGGCGGCCGCGCGCAGGTCTTCCGGGCACGCCTGGTTGCGGGTCAGCACCAGCGCCAGCGGATGCGACTGCATGATCTTCTCGATGGTCTCCCAACGCTGGCGGGGTTCCAGCGCGTCCAGCCAGGACAGTTCCTCGGTGCCCAGGATCTGCACCTTGTTGGGATAGATCGCATTGAGGTAGCCGGCCAGCGACGGACGCCGCGAGACCGTGTTGCCGGCCTCCAGCTCGCGTTTCTCACCGGATTTGCCAGCGGCCCAGCGCAGCCCCAGCCGCTCGCGCTGCTGTTCGAACAGTTCACGGGCGGTGATGCTGGTATTCATGCGGCACTCGCAGGTGGGGTCATCTCCAGCGCCTCGCGCAGCGCCCGGGCATCGCCGGCTTCGCGCAGGGCCTGGCGGATGTCCGGTGCGGAAAACAGCTCGGCCAGCTCGGACAGCAGCATCAGGTGCTGGTGGGTGTAGTGGGCGGGGACGGCCATCGCGAACACCAGGTCCACCGGTTCGTCGCCGCCGAAATCGACCGGGGTCGCCAGTCGCAGCAGGGCGCCACGGGGGCGGTCCAGGGTCGGCGCGCGGCCGTGGGGGATGGCGATGCCGTGGCCGATCGCGGTGCTGCCCAGGGCTTCGCGCTGGCACAGGTTCAGATAGATCTGTTCGGCGTTGGCCTGGCGGCAGGCCAGCAACCCGGCGGCGGCCTGCAGGACGCTGTCACGGTCGGTGGCCGTGCAGAGCTGGGTCTGCACGGCCGCCAGGAGGTCAGTCAGGGGCATGTCTGCGGGGAACGGTGGCGATCAGCCACCATTGTCGCCCACCGGCAGCGGTGCGTGCTGCTGTTTTTTCTCCTTGTGCTTGATGACCAGGCGGTCAAGCTTGTCCGCGAGCAGGTCGATCGCGGCATACATGGTCTGGCCGCCGGCCTCGGCGTGCAGGGTCTGCCCCGGAATGTTGAGGCTCGCGTCGACGTGGTGTTCGGTCTTCTGCAGCTTGAGGGTCACCCGCGCTTCGCAGTGCTGGTCGAAGTGTTTTCCGATCCGGGCCAGCTTCTCCTCTACATAGGACTGCAGGGCCGGGGTGACTTCGACGTCTTTGCCAAACGTTTCGATGCGCATCGGGTTTCTCCTGTGTTCGGATGTGCCAATGAACCTCTCCGCCGGGCGCGGCGGCGCGTCAAGCGATTCTGACCCTTTCGTGCGAGGCGGAAATGTTCATGGCTTCACGATACTTCGCCACGGTGCGTCGCGCTACTGGAATTCCCGACGATTTGAGCAGGTCAGCCAGCTTGGCGTCAGAAAGCGGCTTGCGCGGGTTCTCGTCGTCGATCAGGCGGCGGATCATCGCCTGGATGGCCGTGCTGGACGCCTCGCCACCGCCTTCGGTATCGATACCCGAGGCGAAGAAGGCGCGCAGCGGCAGGGTGCCGCGCGGCGTGCGCACGTGCTTGCGGGCGATCGCGCGCGACACCGTGGATTCGTGCAGGCCCAGCTCGGCGGCGATCTCGCGCAGGGTCAGCGGGCGCAGCGCCTGCTCGCCGAATTCGAGGAAGCCGGCCTGTTGCAGGATCAGGCTGCGCACCACCCGCAGCAGGGTTTCGCCGCGCTGCTGCAGGCCCTTCAGCAGCCAGCGCGCCTCCTGCAGCTGGCCGCGCAGGTAGCCGGCGTCGGCCTCGCCACAGCGGCGGATCAGCTGTTCGTAGCCACGGTGGATCACCACCTTCGGCCCGGCATGGGCCGCCAGCGCTGCGCGCCAGATGCCGTTCTGCCGCCACACCACCACGTCGGGCACCACATAGGTGTCCTGCGACAGCGGCGCGATCTGCGTGCCCGGACGCGGGTCCAGCGAGCGCAGCAGCGCGACCGCCGTCTCGACCTCGTCCAGCGGCTGTTTCAGTTCATGCGCCAGCCCGGAGACGCCACTGCGCGGCAGCCGTTCCAGCGGGCCTGCGGCAATCTGTCGCGCCAGCGCCAGCCCCGGCGTGTCGGCAGGCAACACGTCCAGCTGCAGCTGCAGGCACTCGCCGAGCGTGCGCGCGGCAACGCCGACCGGGTCGAAACGCTGGATGCGATGCAGCACCGCGAGGATTTCATCCTCACCGGCATGGACCGCCGGCAGCAGGGTTTCGGCGATGGTGGCCAGCGGTTCGCGCAGGTAACCATCGTCGTCCAGCGCATCGATCAGTGCAGCGCCGATGCTGCGGTCATGCGTGGAAAGATGCGACAGGTGCAGCTGCCACAGCAGGTGGTCGGCCAGCGTTTCGGTTTCCGCCACGCGCTCGGCGGCACTGCCGGTGTCATCGTCATCGTCGAAGCTGCCACCACTGCCGGCGGCACTCCAGTCGAGTTCGGCCGGCGCCCAGTCGTCGCCGTTGTCGGTGCGTTCGGCGGGCGCGTCGGCATCGGTGCTGTCGCTGGCCTCATTGGCGGCACTGCTGTCGTTGCTGTCGGCCCAGTCCAGCAGCGGATTGCTCTCCACGGCCTGGGCGATTTCAAGCTCCAGCTCGGTCGTGGACATCTGCAGCAGCTTGATCGCCTGCTGCAGCTGGGGCGTGAGCACCAGCTGTTGTCCCAACGATGTCTGCAGCCGAGTCTTCATGCCTGTGCCGAACGGAAGGAAAGGGACCCGGCGCCTGCGGTCACAGCTTGAAGGAATCCCCAAGGTAGACGCGACGTACGTCGGCGTTGTCCAGGATCGCCTCCGGCGAGCCCTGGGCCAGCACGGTGCCCTCGGCGAGGATATACGCGCGGTCGCAGATTCCCAAGGTCTCGCGCACGTTGTGGTCGGTGATCAGCACGCCGATGCCACGCTGCTTGAGATGGGTGACGATGCGCTGGATTTCACCCACCGAGATCGGGTCGACACCGGCAAACGGTTCGTCGAGCAGGATCAGGCGCGGCTGCGCGGCCAGTGCGCGGGCGATCTCGCAGCGACGACGTTCGCCACCGGACAGGCTGGCGCCGAGCTGGTCGGCCACATGGCCCAGCTGCAATTCGTCGAGCAGGCTGTTCAATTCGCGTTCGCGGCCGGCCGAATCCAGGTCTTCGCGAAGCTCCAGTACCAGGCGGAGGTTGTCGGCCACCGTCAGCTTGCGGAACACCGACGGCTCCTGCGGCAGGTAGCCCACGCCCTGCTTGGCACGGGTGTACATCGGATCGCTGGTGATGTCCTTGCCGTCGAGCACGATGCTGCCGGCATCGGCGGCGACCAGGCCGACGATCATGTAGAAGCAGGTGGTCTTGCCGGCACCGTTGGGGCCGAGCAGGCCCACCACTTCACCGGCGTCGAGGGTCAGCCCGAAGTCCTTCACGACTTCGCGCTGCTTGTAGCGCTTGCGCAGGCCCTTGGCGACGAGCATTACTTCTTGCTCCCGGCCGGCTTGGCCGACGTGCTGGCCGGCGCCGCCGCCTTGGGCGTGGCCGCCGGCTGTGCCGCCGCGTTCTTGTTCTTCGGCGGAATGACGGTGCGCACGCGGCTGCCATCGCCACCGGAATTCATTTCGCCGCTACGGGTGTTGTAGACCATGCGCTGGCCGGCATTAGTGCCGCGCGCGCTGGTGACCTTGTAGTTGCCGGTCAGGGTGATGATCTCGGTCTTGATGTCGTAGTCGATGCGATCAGCCACCGCGTCCATCCAGGTGCCATCGTCGAGCTGCTGCTTCATCGTGGCCTGCTTGCCGGTGAACACCGCACGCACGGCCTCGCCGTCCTTCAGGTAGATCTCGGCTTCGGACGAGCGGATGTCCAGCGAGCCCTGGGTGACGGTCACGCCCTGCGAGAGCACGGTCTTGCCATCGCCGGTGAGCACGCCCGACTGCGCGCCGGAGTCGATGTTCATGTTCTCGTTGCGGTCGGTGGACTTGGCAAAGGCAGCGCTGGGAACAAGGAGACCGAGCGCGAGTACGGCTGCAAAGGGAATCTTCATCGGGGTCCGTTCTACCGGTGGGGCCGCCCGGGAAACCGGGGGCGGATGGGTGGGCTGCCTGCCTTGCGCCTGTCCGGGGACGTCGCAGGAGGGCGGCGGAATCAGCGTCGGGGCGTGTAACGGCCCTTGGACTGGCTGAGGAAATGATACGTGTTGTTCTTCGAATCCACCTCGAAGCCAACGCCGGACTGTTCCATGCCGGGGCGGGTCATGGTGACCAGCGCATCGGTGCGGGCACGGTTCTCCTTCGGGAACACGTCCAGGTGGTCGGTGCGGAAGGTGGTCGGCACCACGCCCGGATCGGCCGGGCTGTCGCCGGCGACATTGCCGCGCAGCTTCATCTGGTCGCCCTTGGCGCTGAGCCAGCCCGTCTCGGCACGCAGGGTCCAGTGCTTGCCATCCTTGTCCGGCATCTCGAACAGCGGCGTGGCGATGTTGATGGTCTGGTCGCCACGCTGGCGCTCCAGCAACGGTGCGCGCAGGGTGGTCGATTCCTTGCCGTGCTCATCCAGGGCGACGACCTGGAAGTCGTGCAGGACGTAGTCCACGCCGACATCCTGGCCGGCAGTGGCCGGACCCTTGTCGCGGTTGCGCAGGGCCGCCCAGCTGCTGAGCAGGGCCGCCAGCAGCAGGCCGATGCCGAGCAGGGTGCGCCAGTTCAGGCTCGGCAGGTTCATGCGCCGAACCTCGCCAGGACCGCGTCCACATGTCCCTGCGCGGCCAGCAGGATGTCACACAGCTCACGGGCTGCACCACGTCCGCCATCGGCGCGGGTCTGCCAATGCACGCGCTCGGCGATCCACGGGTGGGCGTTGGCCGGCGCCACCGCCAGGCCGACCGCGCCCAGCGGTGCCAGGTCCGGCAGGTCGTCGCCCATGAAGGCCACCTGCTCCAGGCCGATGCCGTGCTGCGCACACAGCGCCTGCACGCTGGCCAGCTTGTCGCCCACGGCGATCTGGGTATCGATGCCGAGGTCGGCGCCGCGCCTGAGCGCGGACTGGCTGTTGCGCGCGGTGATCAGCACGGGGTGGATGCCGTGCTGCTGCAGCAGTTTCAGGCCCAGGCCATCCTGCACGAAGTACGCCTTGCTCTCGTTGCCGTCCTTGTCGTAGTACAGCCGACCGTCGGTGAGGGTGCCGTCCACGTCGAAGCAGGCCAGGCGGACGCGGGCCGCGGCGGCATGCAGGTGGGCGGGGAAGGCGGGCAGGGGGGACCAGGGCATCAGGGTGGCAGGCTCGGTGGATTCGGGTTGGGACGGTACAGACTGAATGGGGTCTACGGACTGTCGGTTAAACCACCCGGGCCCGCAACAGGTCATGAATGTTCAGGGCACCGACCGCCCGGCCCTGGTCGTCAACCACGATCAGGCCCGTGATCTTGTGGGTCTCCATCAGCCGGGCAGCCTCCACCGCCAGCTGGTCGGCGCCGATGGTACGTGGGTTGCGGGTCATCACATCGGCGATCTTCGCGGTGCGCACGTCCAGCGCGCTGTCCAGCGCCCGGCGCAGGTCACCGTCGGTGAACAGGCCGATCAGCACACCGTCGGCATCGACCACGGCGGTCATGCCCAGCCGCTTGCGGCTCATTTCGACCAGCGCCTCGCTGAGGCTGGCGTCGGCCCCCACGCTGGGCAGGTCCTCCCCGGTGTGCATGACGTCGGTGATATGCAGCAGCAGGCGGCGGCCGAGGCTGCCGGCCGGGTGCGAGCGGGCGAAATCGTCGGCGGTGAAGCCGCGTGCGTCGAGCAGGGCCACGGCCAGCGCATCGCCCATCGCCAGCGAGGCGGTGGTGCTGGAGGTCGGCGCCAGCGCCAGCGGGCAGGCCTCGGCCGGCACGCTGACGTCCAGGTGGATATCGGCGGCGGTGGCCAGGCTGGACTGCGGGCGGCCGGTCATGGAAATCAGCACGTTGCCCTGGCGCTTGAGCACCGGCAGCAGCATCAGCACTTCGTCCGATTCGCCCGAATAGGACAGCGCCAGCACCACGTCGGCCTCGGTGATCATGCCCAGGTCACCATGGCCGGCTTCGCCCGGATGCACGTAGAACGCGGGAGTGCCGGTGGAGGCCAGCGTAGCGGCGATCTTGCGGGCGATGTGCCCGGACTTGCCCATGCCGGTGGCGACCACCCGGCCGCGGCTGGCCAGGATCGCCTGGCAAGCCTGCTGGAAGGCCTCGCCGAGGCGGTCGGCCACGGCATCCAGCGCCTGCCGCTCGATCTCGAAGACGCGGCGGCCGCTGGCGACCAGGCCGGCAGGGTCGACGGAACGGGGGGGCAACAGGGATTCGGCCATGCGGACGCCACGCAGCGGAAGTAGAATGGAGGCACATTTTATTAGGAAAGCCCGTTGGACGCCGACACCATCCGCAACCTGATCGAAACCGGCCTGCCCGGCGCCCGCGCCGACGTGCAGGGCGACGATGGCGTGCATTTCGAAGCGACCGTGGTCTGCGAGGCCTTTGCCGGCAAGATGCCGCTGGCCCGCCACCGGATGGTCTATGCCACCCTGGGCGACCTGATGGGCGGCGCGATCCACGCGCTGGCGCTGAAAACCGTGACCCCGGCCGAAGCCGGCTGAACCGCAGAAGATCCCGAATACATGGCCAAGATCGTTGTGACCGGCGGCGCTGCGCTGCACGGTGAAGTGAGCATCTCCGGCGCCAAGAACGCCGTCCTCCCCATTCTCTGCGCGACCCTGCTGGCCGATGCGCCGGTGGAGATCACCAACGTGCCGCACCTGCACGATGTGGTCACCACGGTGAAGCTGCTGGGTGAACTGGGTGCCAAGGTCACCATCGACCAGGGCACGCTGTCGCGCGGCAGTGCGATCGTGGTCGACCCGCGTCCGGTCAACCAGCATGTTGCCCCGTACGAGCTGGTCAAGACCATGCGCGCCTCGATCCTGGTGCTGGGCCCGCTGCTGGCCCGCTTCGGCGCGGCGGAAGTGTCGCTGCCCGGCGGCTGCGCGATCGGCTCGCGTCCGGTCGACCAGCACATCAAGGGCCTGCAGGCGCTGGGCGCCGAGATCGTGGTCGAGAACGGCTTCATCAAGGCCACGGCCAAGCGCCTGAAGGGCGGCCATTTCACCTTCGACATGGTCAGCGTTACCGGCACCGAGAACGTGCTGATGGGCGCGGTGCTGGCCGAAGGCACCACCATCCTCGACAACTGTGCGATGGAACCGGAAGTGACCGATCTGGCGCATTGCCTGATCGCGCTGGGCGCGAAGATCGAAGGCCTGGGCACTGCCCGCCTGGTCATCGAAGGCGTCGAGCGCCTGTCCGGCGGCCGCCATGAAGTGCTGCCCGACCGCATCGAGACCGGCACCTTCCTGGTGGCTGCGGCGATGACCGGCGGCAAGGTCACGGTCAACCGTGCGCGCCCGAACACCATGGACGCGGTGCTGTCCAAGCTGGTCGAAGCCGGTGCGAAGATCGAGACCACCGACGACACCATCACCCTGGACATGCAGGGCAAGCGGCCGAAGGCGGTCAACCTGACCACCGCGCCGTACCCGGCGTTCCCGACCGACATGCAGGCGCAGTTCATGGCGCTCAACTGCGTGGCCGACGGCGTCGGCGTGATCAACGAAACGATCTTCGAAAACCGTTTCATGCACGTCAACGAGTTGCTGCGCCTGGGTGCGGACATCCAGGTCGAAGGCCACACCGCCATCGTGCGGGGCAGCGAGCACCTGAGTGGCGCACCGGTGATGGCCACCGACCTGCGTGCCTCGGCCTCGCTGATCCTGGCCGGCCTGATGGCCAGCGGCGAGACCACCATCGACCGCATCTACCACCTTGACCGTGGCTACGAGAACATCGAAGAGAAGCTGTCTTCGCTCGGTGCCACCATCCGGCGCGTGCCATGATCCTGCGCGGCAAGTTCAGCCCGCGTCGCAAGGCGCTGCTGGCGCTGGTGCTGATCGTGCTGGCGTGGCTGGGCTACGCCTGGTACGCCAACATCGCCATCACCCAGGGCATCGAGCAGAAGGACATGGACTGGAATGGCGATGGCACGGTCTCGCGCGACGAGATCATCGAGTCGTTCTATGCGGTTGCGGTGAATGACAGCCAGGACGGCAACCGCCATTGCCGCACCTTCGTCTGGCGCAGCACCGGCGAGCAGATCCGCGTGGACTGCCGTACCGAGTTCAAGCCGGCGGCGGCCGAAGAAAAGAAGTAAGAAAAACGCCCGCGAAAGCGGGCGTTTTCTTTTCGCGGGGCCTGGGGTCGGAGCCCATCCCCGAGGGAATGGGATCCGACCCCGGCACTCAGTTCATCGCCTTGATGGTCAGGTCCAGTGCATCGCGGTCGTTCTCCCGCTGCAGCATGCGCGCCGGCACCGGGAACTCCGGCACGATCCAGGCGATCAGCTCCTTGTTGCCGTCGGCACGCGAGACCTTGGTCGCTTCGTAGCTCTTGCCGCCCACGGTGATCGACTCCTTGCCGATCACGCGGTAGGTCATGTTCTTGATGCGGCCTTCGTCGACCATGCGATAGGTCAGCGGCTTGCCGGCGGCGAGGTCACGGGCGATCGCCAGGTTGATCAGCAGCGCGTCCATGTCACCGGATTTCAGTGCGATAGGTCCAGCGCGGTCCGGCTTGATGTCGCCGGTCCAGGTGGCCTGGTTGCTGGTCCAGTTGTAGTTGGCCTGCACGTTGCGCTTCTTCACCAGCAGCGCCGAACGGTCCTGGCTGCTGAGCGGGCGCAGCTGGCCGCGCACTTCTTCGAACACGGTGCTCTGGCTCAGGTCGGCCAGCTGGTTCTTCACCTGCAGCGTGTAGCGCCACTTGTTGGCACCCTCGCTGCTCAGCGTCATGCTGCCATTGGCCTGCATGCCCATGTAGCTGGCCAGGTAATCGGCCTTGAACGGCTGCAGGGCCATGGCCGGCAGGCTGGCCACCGACAGCGCGGCTGCAGCGATCCAGGTGAGGGGGCGGGTCAGGGTGCTCATGCTCAGACTCCTTGGTATTCGATCAGGCGCAGATCGACGCGGTCTTCGCCGTCTTCGCGTTGCAGGATGCGCACCGGGGTGGGGACACCGTTGGCGATCCAGAGGATGGTTTCGTTGTTGCCGCCGTTGGTCCGGTAGACCCGCAGCGCGTTGTAGGACAGGTCGCCGACCTCGACGTTCTCGGTCTGCGGCGCGGCCTGGTAGTCGTGCTGGCGGACCTTGCCCATGTCCACGTAGCGGTAGTGCATGGTGGCACCCGGACGGGCATCCCGCATGATCGCCAGGTTGATCAGCAGGGCGCTCTGGTCGCCCGGCTGCAGCGGAATCGGCTGCGCACGCTTCTTCTCGACGTCGCCGGTCCACTGCGCGGTACCGGCCTGCCAGTTGTACGTGCCGACCGCCTTCTTGCCCAGGAACAGGCCCTTGCGCACCGTGCTCTGGCTCAGCGGTGCATAGGCGCCGGCGCGCTCCTCGAACACCGTGCTCTGCTCGATGTTCAGGCCCAGCACGCTGGCAAAGCCGCGGCGGCCGACCACCTGCATGTCGACCCGCCACTGGTTGCCGCCGGTATGGGTGACCTGCATGCTGGCGTCGCCGGCCTCCTTGCCTTTGTAGAAGGCCTGGTAGGTGGCGCTGAACGGCTGCAGCGGCGGCGGTTCCCACGCCAAGGCCGGCAGGGCCGGGGCCGCCGCTTCGGCCGGCGGTTGCACCGCTGGCACCGGCGCCGGAGCCGGCGAGGCGGCAGGCGCCTGCGCCTGGCCCCAACCCACGCCGGGGAGCACGACAAGCGACAGCAGCAGCGAAGTGGACAGCAGGGTCGTGGTCTTCATGGAAGAGAGGAGCCGCAGGAGGTGGGCAGGATGCCAGCCCCGCAGTCAGCGGGGCGTGTGCGTGGGCGTTACCGGTTCAGGTTCCCGGCGGAATCTAGGGCCAGCGGGCTAAACAGGGGGTGACCGTCCAGTTGCGGCTGGCCCTCCCGTTCAGTCAGGCGGCCGGCGCACAGCAGCTGCAGCGTGGCGATCAGCAGGGGATGCTCCACCGCCAGCACACGCGCGGCCAGGGTGTCCGCGTCATCGCCGGGCAGCACCGGTACCCGCACCTGGGCCAGCACGGCGCCGGCGTCCAGCTCGGGTACGACCAGGTGCACGCTGGCACCGTGCTCGGCATCGCCTGCATCCAGTGCCCGCGCATGCGTGTCCAGCCCCTTGTGCAGCGGCAGCAGCGACGGGTGGATGTTGACCAGGCGGCCATTGAAGCGCTGCACGAAGGCGGCGCCGAGTATGCGCATGTAGCCGGCGCAGACGATCCAGTCCGGTGCGACCGCGGCCAGTGCGTCGCCCAGTGCCTGCTCGTAGGCGGCGCGGTCGTCGAATTCCTTCGGCGCATGCGCCCAGCGCAGGTTGGCGCTGACCCGCTGCAGCGCGGCGGCGGCCGGGCGGTCGGAAAATACGCCGACGACCTCGGCGCGCAGGCGTCCCGCAGCGATGGCATCGAGGATGGCCTGCAGGTTGCTGCCGCGGCCGGAGGCAAGCACGGCAATGCGGGTGGGCGCGGTCATTGCGGGGTACTCCGGCGGATCAGCGGCCAGGTCAGCAGGCTGCCCACGGTGGCCATCAGCATGTCGGCATGGGCGTCCCACATGTCGCCCTGCTGCCCGTTGTAGGCCTCGGCGGCGTCCGGCGACAGGGCGAGCGCGATGGCCCATTCGAACCACTCGTAGACCAGGCTGGCGCACATCACCGTCATCACCGCCAGGGCGAAGGCCTGGCCGCGGCGCAGCGCCGGCCAGGCGTGACGTGCCAGCTGCAGCAGTGCCGGCGTGAAACAGACGCCGAACAGGAAGTGGATGAGGCGGTCGAAATGATTGCGCTGCCAGCCGAACGCCGCATTCGGCGACCAGCCGATCAGCGCCTGCGTCCACGCGTCGTAGGGAACGTTCGAGTACAGCCAGCGGGCGGCCACACAGTGCAGCGCGATGAAGCCGCAGATCGCGATGAAGGCACCGTTGCCCAGCCAGCCACCCCGGCGGTCGACCCACAGCAGGGCGCCCAGGCCGATCACGGTCAGCGTGCTGTGCAGCGCCTGCTCGGTGGGCCACAGCGGCTGGATCCAGCTGACCGCGAATACCGCCAGTACGGCAGCGAAGGCCAGCTTCTTGGGGCGCGAGACACGGAAGGCGCTGGGTGAAGCGGTCGTGGGGAGGGCAGGCGCGGACATGGGAAGTCGATCAGGAAAGGGCGGGGCGTCTGCCGGGAAGTTCAGACGCGGAGATGGTCGCCGCGGTCGAACAGGGCGGCCATGTCAGGCTTGGACAGGAACACCCAGGCATAGGCGGTCAGGGCCATGCCCAGCGGGCCGGCCAGCACCGCCAGCCAGGCCGCGCGCTGGCACCAGGCCAGCCCGGTGCGGCGCGACAGCAGGCGCGCGGTGTGCAGCTGCACGAAGCCCAGCGCGGCAGCCAGCGCTGAAACGACGCCGTACACGGTGGCCAGTACCGCGCCATCGTCCAGCCCGCGCGAGCTGGCAACCAGGCCGATGAAACCGAGGAAGGCCAGCGCGGCCATCCAGTGGAAAACCGCCAGCGCGTAGAACAGCACCTTCAGCGTCTGCAGGTGGCTGCCCAGCTGAAGGTGCGCCAGGGTCTGCTGCGGCAGCGGCGGCGGTGCGCCCGGGCTCGTCATGCCGCCGTGCCCGCTGTGTCGAACGCGGCCTTGACCTGCGGACGCAGCAGCGTGATCAGGCTGAGTACTCCCAGCACGGTACCGATCGGCGTGAACAGACAGGCCAGCCCGGCCACGATCAGGCACAGCAGGTAGCGGCGGCGGCGGGCCAGGCAACGGCCGGCGTAGGCCACGAACGCGCCCAGGGTGACGCCACCGAACACGATGACACAGCCGATCACGACGAACATCCAGCCGAACACGCGCTGTTCGGCCGGCGACGAGGGCTGGCCGCCGGAGTTCATCGGCAGGTTGCCGGTGAGCGCGGTGACGCCGAGCACGATGTGGACGATGAAGATCAGCGAGAACAGCGCGATCAGGCCGCCGACCACGTAGTGCGCGATTGACAGCATGCGCAGGTGGTCGGCGTCCTGGGGGCTGAACGCCGGTACCGCCGTCGTTGGCGGCGGCACGGGGGTAGGGGGCAGCGGGGGCATTGCGTCCATGCGGGCTCCTCGGGGCCGGGTTCAGCCGATGTGGACGCGCTCGGCGCCTTCAGCAGTGACCACCTGGCCGATGGTCCAGTGGTCCAGGCCCTGCGCCTTGACCGCCTCGGACACGGCGGCGACCTGGTCGGCTGCCACGATCAGCACGAAGCCGATGCCGCAGTTGAAGGTGCGCCACATCTCGCTGTCGGCCACGGCGCCTTCCTTCTGCAGCCACTGGAACACCGGCGGCAGGGTCCAGGACGAGGCCTGGATGTCCAGGCCGAGGCCGTCGGGCACCACGCGGATGATGTTCTCGGTCAGGCCGCCACCGGTGATGTGGGCCATGCCGTGGATGGCCTCGCCGTGCGACTTCAGCAGTGCCAGGATCGGCTTCACGTACAGGCGGGTCGGTGCCATCAGCGCGTCGACCAGCTTCACGCCGCCCTCCAGCTCCAGGTCGGCCGGGCGGCCGGCGCGGTCGTAGATGCGGCGCACCAGCGAGTAGCCGTTGGAGTGCGGGCCGGACGAGGCGATGCCGATCAGCACGTCGCCGGCGGCCACGCTGGCGCCGTCCTTCAGCTCGCTCTTCTCGACCGCGGCGACCGTGAAGCCGGCCAGGTCGTACTCGCCCGGGGCATACATGTCGGGCATTTCAGCGGTTTCGCCGCCGATCAGCGCGCAGCCGGCCTCGGTGCAGCCGTTGGCGATGCCGCCCACGACCGCTGCGGCGGTGTCGATGTCCAGCTTGCCGGTGGCGAAGTAGTCCAGGAAGAACAGCGGCTCGGCACCCTGCACCAGCACGTCGTTCACGCACATGGCGACCAGGTCGATGCCGATCGTATCGTGGCGGTTCAGCTGGTGGGCCAGCTTCAGCTTGGTGCCCACGCCATCGGTACCCGACACCAGCACCGGCTCGCGGTACTTGTTGGACAGGTCGAACAGGGCGCCGAAGCCGCCCAGGCCGCCCATCACTTCCGGGCGGAAGCTGCGCTTGACCAGGGGCTTGATCCGCTCGACCAGCGCGTTGCCGGCGTCGATGTCGACACCCGCGTCACGGTAGGTGAGGGGGGAAGGGGCGGAAGACGGGGTGTTGGTCACGGGCGTCGGCGCTGGCAGGGGTTGAATGAGCGATTTTAACAGGCCGCATTGGCGCAAAGGCCGTATTCGGGCAACAATTCCCCCGGATTCGTCGAGCCAATGGATGTCCTGATGCGCCGCAGCCTGATTCTGACCCTGCTCCTTGCACTGAGCCTGCCGGTGGCCACGATGGCCCAGAGCGGCCTGCGCACCGAGGGAGATGTCGCCACCGCTTCGGGGGCCTACGAGGCCGAAGTGCCCGTCAACAGCCAGGCCGAGGCCGATCGCAACGGTGCCCTGGCCCGTGCCCTGAGCGTGGTGCTGGGCAAGCTGTCCGGCGACCGCAACGTGATGTCACGCCCCGGCGTGGTGCAGGCGCTGCGCAATGCCAAGGACTACGTGGCCAACTACGACTACAAGCAGGACCAGAGCGTGGGTGCCAGCGGCGCACCGAGCTTCCGGACCCTGCTGGTGGCCCGCTTCCGCGAGGATGACGTCGATTCGCTGGTCTCGGCGCTGGGCCTGCCGCTGTGGCCGCAGCCGCGACCGAAGCCGGTGCTGTGGCTGGCCGTCGACGACGGCAGTGGCCCGCGCCTGGTCAGCGTGCAGCAGGCCAATGCCGCCCGCCCGCTGCTGAACCGCGCCATCGAGCGGGGTTACAAGCTGGGCCTGCCCAGCGGCGGTGCTGCCGAACAGGCCCTGGCCGGTGCCATCTGGCGCCAGGACAGCGCGGCCGTGGCCCGTGCCTCCTCGCGCTACTCGCCGCCGATGCAGCTGATCGGCAAGCTGTACCGCGCCAACGGTGGCTGGCAGGCGGACTGGGTGTTCGTCGACAACGGCCGCGAACTGAACAAGTGGACCAGCAAGGACGCCAACGCCATGCGCGCGATGGCCGCCGGTGCCGACGGTGCCGCCGATGCGCTGGTCAAGCGCTATGCCAAGGCCGGCGTGGCCGTCGGCCAGGCCGGCACCTACCGCCTGGTGGTGACCGGCATCAACAGCGCCGATGACTACCTGCGGCTGGCCGCTGGCCTGCGCGAGGTGCCGGTGGTGCGCAACGTCACCCCGCTGCACGCCTCGGCCGGCCAACTGGAGCTGAGCGTGGAGATGACCACCGGCCTGGCCGGCTTCAACCGCATGCTTGGCGACAACGGCGTGCTGGTGCCAAGCGCGCCGCTGCCGGCCCTGCCGACCCCGATCGATGACACCACCGGTGCCCCGGTGGCCGCGCCGGTCAGCAACGAGTACCGCCTGCGATGATCCTGAGCCCGGAAGCTGAAATCGCGCAGTTCCTGCGCCGGCTGAAGTACATCCTGTTCGCCGGCCTGATCGGCTGGGTGGTGTGGCTGCTGGCGCCGATCCTGACCCCGTTCGTGCTGGCACTGGCGCTGGCCTGGCTGGGTGACCCCCTGGTGGACCGCATCGAGGCCACCGGCCGCTCGCGCATGACCGGCGTGGTGCTGGTGTTCGCAGCGATGGTGCTGGTGATCGTGGCACTGCTGCTGGTGCTGGTGCCGATGATCGAGCGCCAGATCACCACCCTGATCGCGGCCGCGCCGCAGGCGCAGGCGTGGCTGATGCAGACCGGCATCCCCTGGTTCGAGCACAAGACCGGCCTGGAAGTGATGCAGTGGCTGGATCCGGACCGCCTGATCGAATGGGTGCGCAGCCATTGGCAGCAGGCCGGCGGCTTCGCCACCACGTTCATGGGCTACGTCTCGCGTTCGGGCTTTGCGATGGTGACCTGGGTGGTCAACATCCTGCTGCTGCCGATCCTGGCGTTCTACTTCCTGCGCGACTGGGACAAGCTGGTCGAGCGGGTGGCCTCGGTGATTCCGCGCAACCAGATCGGCACCATCAGCGCGCTGGCGCGTGAATCCAACGAGGTGCTGGGTGCGTTCATCCGTGGCCAGTTCCTGGTGATGCTGGCGCTGGGCGTGATCTACGCCGGTGGCCTGTCGCTGGTCGGCCTCAAGCTGGGCCTGCTGATCGGCCTGATTGCCGGCCTGATCAGCTTCATCCCGTACCTGGGCGCGACCACCGGCGTGCTGATGGCGGTGATCGCCGCGTTGGTGCAGGCGCAGGGCTTCGACCTGAAGCTGCTGATCCTGGTCGGCGTGGTGTTCACCGTGGGCCAGCTGCTGGAAAGCTACGTGCTGACCCCGCGCATCGTCGGCGACAAGATCGGCCTGCACCCGGTGGCGGTGATCTTCGCGGTGATGGCCGGCGGCCAGCTGTTCGGCTTCCTCGGCATGCTGCTGGCGCTGCCGGTAGCGGCGGTGACCAACGTGCTGCTGCGCTATGCCCACCAGCGCTATCGGCAGAGCGAACTGTACGTGGGCGAGAAGCCGGCGATCGTGCTTGATGGCGTGGTCGACGCGCCCCATATCATCGTTCCGGACGACAAGGGCCCCGACCTGAAGTGATGGGTGTGCCGCAACTGCCGCTGGCCCTGCATTACCCGCGGGACCAGCGCCTGGAGACCTTCATCGGCGCGCCGGATGGCGCGCTGGCGCAGCTGCGCGCGATCGCGGTTGGCGCCAGCCACGACTGGGTCTACCTGGAAGGTGCGGCGGGAACCGGCAAGACCCACCAGGCGCTGGCGATGTGCTCCAGCGCCGAGCAGGCCGGACGGTTGCCGACGTACGTGCCGCTGGCCAGCGCCGCCGGCCGTGTCCGTGCGGCGCTTGATGGGCTGGAAGCGCGCGAACTGGTGGCGCTGGACGGCCTGGACGAGGTTGCCGGCAACCGCGAGGATGAGATCGCGCTGTTCGATTTCCACAACCGTGCGCGCGCTGCGGGCGTGACCGTGCTGTACACGGCACAGAAGGCGCCGGGCGAACTGGGCTTGGTGCTGCCGGACCTGCGCTCGCGGCTGGGCCAGTGCGTACGCGTGCTGCTGCAGCCGCTGGATGAGGAAGGGCGGGCGGCCGTGCTGCGCGAGCGTGCACTGCGACGCGGCCTGGCCATCGACGAAGCGGCCATCGAGTGGCTGCTGTCGCACACCGGCCGTGAGCTGGGTGGATTGATCACCCTGCTGGACTGGCTGGACCGCGAATCGCTGGCGGCGAAGCGGCGGATCACCGTGCCGTTCCTGCGCCAGGTGCTGGAAGAAGGCCGGCCTCGTTACTGAGGGATGTTGTTCGGCAGGGCTGCGCCCTGCACCCGCGGTAGTGCCGGCCGCTGGCCGGCAACGTCAACGTCAACGGCAGAAGTGGCTTCCTGAGGGGGGCGGGGTGGCTCAGGTTGCGGGGGACGGCGCAAGTACGTCCCTGTAGCCTCGGTCGCGCCATCCATGGCGCTCACGCCCCCGCAACCTGAGCCACCCCGCCTTCGACAGGTTCCCGCGGCTGTTGGTGGGTGTCGACCTTGGTCGACACCCGAGCAAGCGCAGCGAAGCGACCCGCTTTTGCTTTTCTTTCTTTCTTCCGTGGCTGGACGCGCACGGAAACTGTCAGAGGCCGGGCGGGTGGGCCATGCAAGGGCGTTGGCGCCATGGATGGCGCCATCGAGCTTACAGGGGTGAGGGCGCTTTGCTTGCGAAGCACTGCTTCGCAAGCGCCTGAACGTACAGCCGCCAGCGGCTGGGCCGGGCCCCGGAGGGGTACTTGCAGCGTCCCCTGCATGGCCCACCCGCCCGGCCAAGCACGCGATCCGCTCTACGCGACCAACCACGAGGGGCTCAGCCGTTCGCCGCCAACTCCGCATCCAGCGCGCGCAGGCGATCCACGGTGCCGACGTCGGTCCAGCGCCCGCGATGGTGCTGCCCGGTCATCAACCCCTGCGCCATGAAGTGCTTCTGCAGCGGCACCACCGAGAACTTCGGTGGCAGCCGCTCGCTGCCCGGCGCATCGCCGATCACCGCGCGCCAGTCGGCCACGATCGAAGGACGGTACAGGCCGATGCCGGCATAGGTCAGGCACGGTCCTTCGCGATCGTGGTGCAGGAACCCCTGTGCATCCAGGCGGTAGTCACCATTCGGGTGCTGAACCGGATTGTCGACCAGCACCAGGTGCGCCTGGCCCTGCGGCTCGCGCGGCAGCGTGGCGAAATCGAAATCGGTCCAGATGTCGCCGTTCACTACCAGGAACGGGGCATCGCCCAGCACCGGCAGGGCGTTGAGGATGCCGCCGCCGGTTTCCAGCGGGGTCTGCCCTTCGTACAGGAAATGCAGGCGCAGGCCCCACTGGCTGCCATCGCCAAGCGTCGCCGGGAACTGTTCGGCCAACCATGCGGTGTTGACCACCACCTCGCGCACGCCGAGTGCGGCCAGGCGTTCCAGGTGCCAGACGATCAACGGCTTGCCAGCTACTTCCAGCAGCGGCTTGGGCGTGTGCAGGGTCAAAGGGCGCATGCGCTCGCCGAGGCCGGCGGCAAAGACCAGTGCCTTCATCGGGCCACGCGCATCGGTGCACCCAGCTCGGCCAGCGCCGGCTTGATGCGGTCGTCCAGCAGCTGCTGCAGCGGTGCCAGCTCGCGGTAGCGCGGCAGCACTTCATCCAGATAGGTGATGAAGCGCGGTGCGTCGTCGAGGTAATGGCCCTTGTTGTCGCGGTAACGCAGCCGGCAGAACAGGCCCAGGATCTTCACGTGGCGCTGGATGCCCATCCAGTCGGCATCGCGCAGGAAGGTGGCGCGGTCGGGCACCGGCAGGCCGGTGTCGCGGGCGCGCTCGTGATACTGCGCCAGCCATTCGTCCACGCGTTGCAGTGGCCAGCTCAGGAAGGCGTCCTTGAACAGGCTCACCGCATCGTAGGCGATCGGGCCGCGCACCAGGTCCTGGAAATCCAGCACTGCGGGGCCATCGTCGACCGGCATCAGGTTGCGCGGCATGTAGTCGCGATGGGTCATCAGCTGGGCCTGGCCCAGCGCGTTGTCCATCAGGCGGCGATGCACCAGCTGCAGGCCTTCGATCTCGCCGCAGTCCAGTTCAAGGTTCAGGTGGCGCTGCAGGAACCATTCGTCGAACAGGCCGGCATCGCGCTGCAGCAGTGCTTCGCCGAACTGGCCGAAGTCGGCCGGCACCGGGATCGCCTGCAGGCGCAGCAGCTGCTCGATCGAACGACCGAACCATTCGTCAGCGTTGCGCTCGTCGAGGATCCTGGCCAAGGTCGGGCCGCCGAGATCTTCCAGCAGCAGGAAGCCGGCATCCAGGTCCTGCGCGAGCAGCATGGGCACGCGCAGACCGTTGTCGTGCAGCAGGCCGCGCATGCGCAGCCACGGCCGCGGATCTTCCAGCCCCGGCGGGGCGTCCATCACGATGTGGCTGCCGCGCGTGCTGGTGGCGCGCCAGTAGCTGCGCATGCCGGCGTCAACCGAAGCGCGTTCGACCACCGCGTTGGCATCATCGAGCTGGGTACGGGCCCACTGCAGGCGCTGCGCGCTGCGCTGGGGATCGGAGGCGGGTTCGGTCATGCGGGCATATCCGGGCGCGCCGGGCGCGCCAACGTCGGCAACAGGAAGGGAAGGGGGAGCGGCGTCAGCGGCGACCGCTGAACAGGCGCAGGACGGCCAGCACGGCCACCGCGCCCACCACCGCGCCGAGGAAACCGGCCGGTTCGCCGGGGGCGTACCAGCCCATGTACTGGCCGAACCAACCGGCCAGCAGGGCACCAAGGATGCCCAGCACGATGGTCAGCAGGCAGCCCATGCGGTTGTTGCCGGGCATGAAGAAACGCCCGAGCAGGCCGACGAAGAAGCCGACCAGCAGGATGTACAGCCAGCTGCTGCTGCCGAACAGACCATTCATGCGCGCGGATTCCGCTTGAGTGTGGACGCAGCCTAGCAAGGCCAGGCTGCGTCCGTCACGAGTGCCGGATCAGCAGCAGCCGTGGTCGCCGTGGCGGGTGCCGCTGTCGGCAGCCACCGGCGAGCCGCTGGTCTCGCCGCGCAGGCTGGCGGCGTAGTGCTCGCTGATCACCTTGGACACGCAGGCGGTGACCTTCTTGCCCATCGGAATGTGCAGGAACTCGTTCGGGCCATGCGCATTGGAGTGCGGGCCGAGCACGCCGGTGATCATGAACTGCGCGCCCGGGAACTTCTCGCCCAGCATGCCCATGAACGGGATCGAGCCGCCTTCGCCCATGTACATCGCCGGCTTGCCGAAGAAGGCCTGGCTGGCGTCGTCGATGGCCTGGGTCAGCCACGGCGCCATCGCCGGGGCATTCCAGCCGGTGGAGGCCTTTTCCAGGTCCAGGGTGACCTGCGCGCCGTTCGGCGGGTCGCGCAGCAGTGCTTCCTTCAGCAGCTCGCCGCAGGTCTTGCCATCGGCGGTCGGCGGCAGGCGCAGCGACAGCTTCACCGAGGTCTGCGGACGCAGCACGTTGCCGGCCGATTCCAGCGGCGGCATGCCACCGACGCCGGTGACCGACAGCGCCGGGCGCCAGGTGCGGTTGAGCACCAGCTCGGTCAGGTCCTCGTTCATGGGGCGCAGGCCGTCGACCATCGGGAACTTCTCGAAGATCTCGGTATCCACCACTTCGGCGGCACGCTTGGCCTGTTCCAGGCGCTCGGCCGGGATCTCCACGTTCATGCCGTCGATCAGGATGCGGCCGGTATCCTGGTCCTCGATGCGCGAAAGGATCTGGCGCAGCAGGCGGAAGCTGGACGGGATCACGCCGGAGGCATCGCCGGAATGCACGCCTTCGTTGAGCACCTTCACGGTGAAATTGCCGCCGGTCAGGCCGCGCAGCGAGGTGGTGCACCACAGCTGGTCGTAGTTGGCGCAGCCCGAATCCAGGCAGACCACCAGCGACGGCTTCCCGATGCGGTCGGCCAGGTGGTCGACGTAGGCCGGCAGGTCATAGCTGCCGGACTCTTCACACGCTTCGATCAGCACCACGCAGCGGGCGTGCGGCAGGCCCTGGGCCTGCAGTGCCAGTACCGCAGCCAGCGAGCCGAAGATCGCGTAGCCGTCGTCCGCACCGCCGCGGCCATACAGCTTGTCGCCGCGCAGGACCGGGGTCCACGGGCCGAGGTCGTCGTCCCAGCCGGTCATTTCCGGCTGCTTGTCCAGGTGGCCATAGAGCAGGATGGTGTCGTCGCCGGTTTCGGCGCCGGTAGCCGGAATTTCCAGGAAGATCAGCGGGGTACGGCCTTCCAGGCGCACCACTTCAACCTTCAGGCCGGGCAGCTGCTGGGCCTTGGCCCAGTTCTCCATCAGGGTGACCGCCTGTTCCATGTAGCCGTTCTGCACCCAATTGGCGTCGAACATCGGCGACTTGTTGGGAATGCGGATGTAGTCGACCAACTGCGGGACGATTTCGCTGTCCCACTTGTCATTGACGAATTGGCCGAGCTTGGCGCTGTCCATCTGAAACTCCGGTTGCATGGGCTGATCCGGCCATTCTACGCCTGTGCCGCGGGTAGGGTTTTTCCTACATCACGTCGGGTATTTGGCTGGCTTACGGAAATCCGGGAAACCGATAGGCTGTGCACATGTGGTGACGGACACTGTTCCTGCCGACGGGATTGCCGGTCGGGGCGGCCAGAATCACAGGGAGATACACGTCGTGCCTTGGTTTGTCGTGTTGAGGGCGCTGGTGCTGGTAGTGGGGATCGCTGGGGCGCATGCCGCCGAACCGATCGACATCAACCGCGCCGATGCCCAGGCGCTGCAGCAGGGATTGACGATGGTCGGAGCCGCCAAGGCCGAGGCGATCGTCGAGCACCGGCGCAGACACGGCCCGTTTCATCGCGTCGAGGACCTGACGCAGGTGAAGGGGATAGGGAAAGCGATCGTCGAACGGAATCGACAGCGGATCACCGTAGGCAACAGGTTGTTGCCGGCGGATCCGGTACCCGGATCGGTACCGGTGCGGACCGTACCCAGGCGCTGACAGCAGGAATCGTCGGAACCGGCAGGAGGCTGGTTCACCGGTCACGGACAGGAAGGCTGTGACCACCGACCGCCGCAGGACGCGGCACCAATCACCAGGATGGTGGCATCACAGACCTGTGGAAGGGGCTGAGATACAAACAGGACAGACGCGGCCGCGTGCAGGATGCAACGCTACCCCCACAGCGCAGGATGCGAGGGGGCGGCAGCAGGCCGACAAGGACGTAACGATTGCCCGGTACGACACATGGCTGTGTCGCCGGGCAATTTCATTTCCGGCGCTTGGTTTTGCCGCGGCCACCACGGGCCGATGGTGTACGGTGGCCGCTCCGCATGGAAAGGACCCCGCTGGATGCTTGCGCACCGCCCCACGACCCTGATGCTCGCCCTGGCACTGACCCTGCCACTGCTGGCCCATGCCGCTGCGCCGACGCCGACAGCCAAGCCTGCGGCCGAAGCCAGCACCGCTGAAGTGCGCGGACCGACCGACCTGAAGCCGGGCGAGTACCTGTGGCATCCGGAAATCTCACCGACCGGCCCGATCGTGCTGGTGGTCAGCCTCGATGAGCAGCGCGCCTACGTGTACCGCAACGGCATCGCCATCGGCCTGACCACGATCAGCTCGGGCAAGGCCGGGCACGAGACGCCGACCGGCGTGTTCACCATCCTGCAGAAGGACAAGGACCACAGGTCCAACCTCTACAACAGCGCGCCGATGCCCTACATGCAGCGGCTGACCTGGGATGGCATCGCCCTGCATGGCGGCAGCCTGCCCGGGCATCCGGCCTCGCATGGCTGCGTGCGCCTGCCGCAGGCGTTCGCGCAGAAGCTGTTCAGCGAAACCCAGCGCGGCGATACGGTGGTGGTGGCCGACGCCAAGAGTTCGCCGATGACCCTGGCCTATCCTTCGGTGCTGGCCCCGGTCAACGCGCGCGGCCAGGCTTTGCCGGAAACCGAGGGCGGGGCCCCGGCGCAGGCCTGGTGGGACGACAGCGCAGCCCCGGCCGGGCAGGTCGGCATCCTGGTCAGCCTGCATGACCAGCGCCTGTACGTGCTGCGCGATGGCGTGATGATCGGCGAGTCGCCGCTGAAGGCCGACGCCCTGCCCGCATTCCAGGGCACCACGCTGTTCGTGATGGGGCAGGGCTACAGCGATACGCCCAGCCCGCTGGACGTGAACCAGCGCCTGCACCAGTGGACGGCCTATCCGCTGCTGGGCCAGGATCGTGCCCAGGCCACCCCGGACCTGCTGGCCACGCCCTCGTTGCCAATGGCGCTGCCGGCCGATTTTGCCCGCCAGCTGTACCAGGTGCTGGTGCCGGGCACGACCCTGCTGGTGACCTCGTTGCCGGCGGTCCGCCCAAGCCCGGCTGAATCCGGAATGCAGCCGGTCTTGGAATCCGAGCCGCCAGGGTCCACCCTCAAGGGCAACTGAGTCCCCTCGTTGTGCCCATGACTGCATCCCGCCTGTGCCGGCTGGCCGCGTTCGGCCTGCTGGCGACCTCGGCCAGCGCCCCGGCGCTGGCACAGACGCCCGCCCTTGCCACCAGCGCTGATGATCTGGCTGCCTTGCTGTCGCGCAGTGCGCCCAAGGCTGACCGCCACGTGTTGCAGCTGGCGGCGCACGCCATGCGCTGTGCGTTGCAGCGTCCGGAGCTGGGCATCAACGGTGATCGTCTCAGCGTGATCGATTATTCGCGGCCGTCCACCGAGCCGCGCCTGTGGGTGTTCGACCTGGCCCACCAGCGCCTGCTGTTCGAGGAATGGGTGGCGCATGGCCGCAACAGCGGCGAGAACCGCACCCAGCACTTCTCCAACCGCGATGGGAGTTTCATGTCCAGCCTCGGCGCGTTCACCGCGCAGGAGACCTACATGGGCGGTAATGGATATTCGCTGCGCCTGGCCGGGCTGGAGCCGGGCTTCAACGACCGTGCGCGCGAACGCGCGATCGTCATCCACGGTGCGCCGTACGTGAACCCGGCCACCGCGCAGCTGCAGGGGCGCTTGGGTCGCAGCCTGGGTTGCCCGGCGGTGCGCCTTTCGGTGGCCAAGCCGCTGATCGATGCGTTGCGTGGCGGCACGATGGTGTTTGCTTACTACCCTGACCAGGATTGGCTGAAGCACTCGCAGCTGCTGGCCGGCGGATGCGGTGGCCAGGGCACGCTCGCTACGCGGTGATGCATGATGGCGCGTGGCGTGATGCAATGCGCCGATGAACGTCGACTCCCAGTTGCACACTCCGAGCCAGGTCATTTCCAGCCTGGACTATCGTCGCGAACGCTGGCGGAATGGACTTGGCTGGACCCGCGAGATCCTGCGCCTGCCCGCACAGGGTGATGACTGGGCGCTGCGCCTGTCGGTGGCCGAGATCGAGCAGGACGCTGCGTTCTCCACCTTCCCCGGCGTGGAGCGAGAACTGGTGCTGCTGCAGGGCAATGGCGTGCGCCTGCGTTTCGAGGATGGCCGCGTGGCCCAGGTGCTGCCGCCGCACGGGCGGGTGCGCTTTGCCGGTGAAGAAGCGCTGCACGGTGAACTGGTCGATGGCACCACCCACGACTTCAACCTGATGTGGAAGCGCGAGCTGCTGCAGGCCGAACTGCTGCACCGGCCGCTGGTGGGATCGATGTTCTTCTTCTGCGAACCGGGCGTTGCGTGGGCGCTGCATCTGCTGGCCGGACAGGCGCAGTTCGGTGCCGATAGTGGCCTGCCGGCGCTGCAGGCGGGAGACACCGCGTGGTTGGCGGCGGGCGAGAGGCAACGGCATGCGCTCAGCGGTGGTGGCGAGTTGTTGGCGATACGGGTGAGCGCGGCGGGGGCATGATTCCTGGGCGCCGGTGGGCGCCATCCACGCATGGCGTGGATCTACTGCTGTGCGGTTGCCACCATGCCTGGGCACGCCGTCATGGTGCGGCTGTGGTTGGGGTCAGAGCCCTTTCCTGCGGAAAGGGAACCGACCCCGACGGTTCGTTCAATACACATCGCGGCGGTAACGACCGGCCAGCAGCATCGCTTCCTTGCCTGCGGTACCCAGCACCCGCTCGATCACTGCATCCACGCCCGGGGCCATGCCCTGCAGGCTGCCGCAGACCAGGATCGTCGCGCCTTCATCGACCCACTGCCGCAGCGTCGCCGCTTCGGCCTGCAGCCGGTCCTGCACATAGCGATGCGCGCCGCCGTCGCGGCTGAACACTGCATCCAGCCGTGCCAGCGTGCCGCTGGCCAGCATCGCCTGCAGTTCTTCGCCGAAATGGAAGTCGTGCGCGGCGGTGCGCTCGCCGAACAGCAGCCAGGTGCGGCGCGCGCCGCGCTGGGCACGTTCGTGCAGGTGCGCGCGCAGGCCGGCGATGCCGGTGCCGTTGCCGATCAGCAGCAGCGGTACATCGGCGGGCACGCCATGGAAATTGTCGTTGCGGCGCAGCCGCAGTTGCACCGGTTCGCCGATGGGCGCGTGGTCGCACAGCCAGCCGCTGCCGATGCCGGGTGTACCGTCGGCGCGCAGTTGGCGGCGCACCAGCAGCTCCACCGCGCCGTCGGCCATCACCGAGGCGATCGAGTACTCGCGATGCGGCAGCGGTTGCAGGGTTGCCAGCAGTGCGGGCAGATCACCCGGGGGAACCAGCGAGGGCAGATGCGAGCGCTCGATACGGGCCAGCAACGCCTGCCCGTCATCCAGCATGGTGTCTGCATTGAAGCCCTGTGCATCGAGCCAGGCGCGCGCGCTGTGGCGTGGGTGCTGCGGGCCGATCTCGGCGATGTCGCCGGCCTGCCACTGCACATCGACGCCAGGCGGTGGCTGCAGGCGCACCCAGTACACCGGGCCGCCGGGGCTGCCCGGATTCAGATGCTGGCGTTGCAGCAACGTCCACGGCTGATACTCGGCCGGGCTCCAGTCGGGCAGTTCAGTGGCGCCTCCGCCAAGTTGTCCCAGCAACTGCTGCCAATGTCGCAGCGCCGCCGGATCGGCATTGTCGACCTCGATCGCATCGAACAGCGGGTGCGCGCCATGCTGGCGCAGCCACTGGTCCAGCTGGTGGCCGAATCCGCAGAAGTGGCCATAGCTGCGGTCGCCCAGCGCGAGCACGCCGTACTGCAGATGCTGCAACGGAGGCGGCGTGGCCATCACCCCGCGCAGGAACGGCAGGGCGTGGTCGGGCGGATCGCCTTCGCCGGTGGTGCTGGCAATGAACAGCGCGCGCTGGCTGTCGGCCAGCAATGCGGCGTCGACCTCATGCAGCCCGCGCACACGCACCGGCACGCCGGCACCACGCAGGGCCTCGGCACTGCGTCCGGCCAGTTCGCGGGCAAAGCCGGTCTGGCTGGACCAGACCAGCAGGAGCGGTGCGGTATCGGCGGACGCCGCGTCATCGCGCGGACGAGTGCGCCACCACAGGGCTGCGCAGGCCAGCGCGTACAGCGCGGTGGCGATGATGGCGATCTGCGATTGCCGTGCCGGCGGTGCGCCCTGCCACCAGGCTTCGCCGAGGTGCAGGCGCAGCAGCGCCCAGGCGATCAGCGCCAGTACGATCAGTACAAGTGTGTTGCCGAGCCACGCACGCGATGGCCGAGTGCTCATGCGTCCTGCCCGTCGAGCAGGCGCTGGAAGGCGCTGCTGAGAAATTCCTGCGGGGCGTCTGCGGTGCGTTGCAGGTAGCGCGCGGCCAGTCCTTCGCGCTCGGCCAGCGCCATGCCCTGTTCGCGACCCAGCACGGTCAGTGCGGTAGCCCAGGCATCGGCGTGCATGGCGTCGTCGGCCACGACGGTGACCGCTGCGGCGACCTGCTGCACCGGCCTGCCCGTACGCGGGTCGAGGCTGTGGCTGTAGGCCTCGCCATCGGCCTGGTACTGGTGCCAGCGATCGCCCGAAGTGGCCACCGCCTTGCCGTCCAGCGCCAGCACCCGTGGCGGGGTTTCGGTGTGCACATCCTCTTCCGGTGCGGATTCCACCAGCACGCGCCACGGTTGGCCGTCCGGTTTTCTGCCGTAGCCGGCCAGTTCGCCACCCACTTCGATCAGCGCCGCCCCAATCCCTTGCCTACGCAGCCAGGCGGCGACGTGGTCGACGCCGAAGCCCTTGGCGATCGCAGAGAGATCCAGTTCCAGCCGGCCCGGTTGCAGCAGCGCATCATCCTGCCACTGCAGGCGCTGCCAACCGCAACGCTCACGGGTGGCCTGCAGGGTAGCGGCGTCGGGCTGGCGGCGTTCACCGGCCTGTGCACCGAAGCCCCACAGTGCAACCAGCGGACCGATGGTGGGATCGAAGGCGCCGTCACTGGCGGCAGCGATGGCCTGTGCGCAGGTCACAACGTGGCGGGTCTCCGCCGGCAGCACGCACCATTGGCCAGCGTCGGCGCGGTTGTAGCGGCTCAGATCCGAGCCGGGCTCCCAGGTGCTCATCTGCGCGACCACGTCGTCCAACCGCGCCTGGATGCCGGCGTGCAGCGGGTGCAGGTCGCGCTGGCGCGACGCGACCAGCGACACGCTCCAGGTGGTGCCCATGGTGGTGCCACCGAGGCGGGCGATGTCGAGATGGGAATCGGTCATGGTGATGCGTTGCGGTGGCGATGCCGGGGAATGCCCGGCATCGCGGTCCACATTACTGCGGCAGCACTTCCAGCGTGGCGACGTAGCTCAGGCGGCGCTTGGCGGCCTGCTTCACCGACGTCTTGTTGTCCTCGGTGCCGGTCTCCAGCCAGTACATGCCGGCTTCCGGCCAGGTCACCTTGATCTCTCCCTTGGCATCGCTGGTCAGCTTCAGCTCGTCCTGCGCGTTGCGGTAGCGGGTGGCGCCACGCACGATCTCGAACTCCAGGCCGGCGGTCGGCTTGCCATCGACCAGCACGCGGAAGGTGGCTTCCTCGCCGGCGAACAGGTCATTCGGGTGGCCGACGGCGACCAGCTCGATGCCACGGTTGGTCGGCTTCAGCGCGGTGTCGTTCGGCGCACCGTTGGTGACAAAGGTCTCCACGCGGCCGATCGACTGGCTCACTTCCAGCTTCTTCGCGTCCTTCGGCAGTTCACCGAAGGTAGCCACGCTGCCGCGCCAGCGCTTGCGCTCGCCGTTCTGCTCGTACGTGGCGAACAGGCCGTCATTGACCGACGCGATGCGGTAAGTGCCCGGCTGCTTCAGTTCGATGTCGAACACGCTGCGGTACTTGCCGGTCGACGCGTTCTGCGGTTGCACGGTGCTGCCGTCCGGCGCGGTGATCACCAGCGATTCCAGGCGCAGCGGCACGTGGTTGAAGTAGAACAGATCGTTGGAGACCGCACCGTCGACGGTGATCCACGGCGCGTTGCCGGCGATCACGGTCTGCGAGGGCAGCAGCCAGGCCTTGTGGGCCAGGGCGGAGAAGGGAAGGGCAGCGGCCAGGGCGGCGGCGAGGACGAGCGTGCGCTTCATGCGGAAGACTCCAGTTGGAAGGGGTCGGATCCCTTTCCAGCGGAAAGGGCTCTGACCCCGAGGGATAGGGCGATGGGGTCAGAGCCCTTCCTGCGGAAGGGATCCGACCCCGGCTCAGGCAGTTATGGTTTGACGGCGAGGGTGACTTGGCCCAGTTCGGTGGCGCCCTGCGCCTTGCCGTTCTGCGCGGCGGTGGCCGGCCAGGTGAAGGGGATCTTCAGCAGTTCGCGGCCACCGACTTCGCGCACCGCTTCCACCACCAGGGTGTAGTTGCCCGGGGCCAGTTGCTTCAGTGCCGGCTGCCTGTCGTTGAACGACAGCGCGTGCTTGCCGGCCGGGCGGGTCGGGCCGGTCACGCCGTCCACCGGCACCTGCAGGGTGCGGCCGCTCTTGCGCCACCACTGGCGCAGGTCCGGCAGCCATTTGGTGCCGTGGCCTTCGCTGTTGCTGGTCTGCTGGTACCAGACCGACAGGTTGGCCGCGACCTTCTGGTCGGCGCCTTCCAGCCACACCGCCACGTACGGGCGGTGGTACTCGGCCACGTTGAGCTTGGGCACTTCGACGTTGATGTCGAGGGTGGTGGCGTACGCCGGCGAGGTGGCCAGCAGGCCGCTGAGGGCGATGGTCAGGGTGACGCGCATGGGGCGGCTCCGGAAACGAAGGAAAGTCAGTGGATCAGCAGCAGGGCGATCAGCAGCGGAATCATCAGGCCGAGGCCGACCAGCGGCCAGGTCATGCGCCGCTGGCGTGCATGCAGGTGCAGCAGGAACAGGCCGGTGATGCAGAACACCAGGCAGGCCACGGCGAACAGGTCCAGGAACCAGCCCCACGCCGGGCCCGCGTTGCGGCCCTTGTGCAGGTCGTTGAGGTAGGACACCGCGCCGCGCGAGGTTGATTCGTACTCCACCGCGCCGGTCCCGCGATCGATGCTCAGCCAGGCGTCGCCGCCGGGGCGCGGCAGCGACAGGTAGATCTCCTCGGCCGACCACTCTGCCGGGCGCCCGCCGATGGCGATGCCCAGCTGCGTGTCCAGCCAGTGCCGGGCCGGGCGCGGAATCGGTGCATTGCCGTTTTCGCGCGTGCCGAGCTGGCCGAGCAGATCGGCCGGCAGTTCCAGATGCTGGTTCTGCACCTGGGGTTTGGCTTCGATCTTCGCGGCGTGGTTGAGGGTCAGGCCGGTCACCGCGAACAGCAGCATGCCGATCAGGCACACCGCCGAGCTGATCCAGTGCCACTGGTGCAGCGTCCGCAGCCAGAAGCCACGGTTCTGTTGCTGCGCCACGGTGGAAGAGGCAGGACGGCTCACGGCACGGTTCGAGGCGGACGGGGACTGCCCATTACATCATTGATGAGAATAGCTCGCAATTGCGTGTCGTTCTGTATCGCTGGAGGGCGATTGCCGGCCAGCGGCCGGCACTACCGATCGGTAGATCCACGCCACGCGTGGATGAAGCGGTGCCGACCAAGGTCGGCACCCACCGGGGCCGGGCGCGGCGATCAGAACTTCGCGTTCAACGAGATCCAGTAGCTGCGGCGCTGGTCCTTGGTCGCGTAGTCGTCCACGCAGTTGAACTCGCTCTGGCTGATCAGCAGGCACGACTGCGAAACGAAGTCCTTGTCGAACAGGTTGTTGACCCGTGCGTTCACCGTCAGCCATGGCGTGGCCTTCCAGCTGCCACCGAGATGGAAGATGGTGTAGTCCTGGTAGTAGCGGGTGTGGCTGGCGCCGTTGGCGTCCAGCAGCGTGTCGCGGTAGCGGTCGTAGCGGCCTTCGCCGATCAGCGACAGGCTGATCGCTTCGTTGACCTGCCAGTTGAGGCTGGCATTGGCCATGTGCCTGGCCGGCATCGTGCCGCTGATCGGCAGGCCCTTCTGCGCGCCGCTGGTCTGCTCGCTCCTGGTCCAGGTGTAGTTGCCGCGCAGCTGCAGGGTGTCGAGCAGGTCGACATGCGCGGCCAGTTCGGCACCGCGGGTCTCGGCCTTGTCGATGTTCACGCTCTGGGTGAACGTGCTGTAGCCCAGTGCCGCCCAGCCCGGGCCGATGTCCACGCAGTAGCCGCTGCCGGCGCGGGCTACTTCGCAGTTCGCAAAGGTGCCGCCGCTGGCGATCTTGTCTTCGAACGTGTTGAAGAAGCCGGTGACGTTGAAGCCCCAGCGCTGGCCTTCATAGTAGGCGGCCAGTTCGTAGTTGGTGCTGGTTTCAGGCTTGAGGTTCGGCGAACCGACCAGTGGCAGCACGCCCTGGCCACCGAAGCCGGTGATGCCCGGGAACAGCTGGTCCGGACGCGGGGTCTTGTAGCCGGTGCTGACGCCGCCCTTGAAGGTCCACGCATCGCTGGCATTCCACACCAGGTAGCCACGCGGACTGACATGGCTGCCGAATACGTTGTGGTCGTCGTAGCGCAGGCCGAAGGTGGCGGTGAGGGTGTCGGTCAGCGCCCAGTTGTCCTCGGCGAACAGCGCCCACATGCGGTGCATCTGCTTGACGTTGCTGCGGTAGCCGGCGCCATCCATGCCGAACACACCGTCGACCATGTCAGTGTCGTTGTACTGGCCGCCCACGGTCAGCGTGTGCGCGCCGAAGTCCAGGTCGAGCATCGTGTCGAGCACGTAGCCTTCCAGTTCCATGGTGCGCAGCGGGCGCGGCAGGAACGCCTGCAGGCGCGCCATCTCGCTCGGGTTGAGGGCAACCAGGGCGTTGCCGCGGCCGGCCGCACAGTTGTTGGCAGCACCGGTGCGGCGGCAGACGTCATTCCATAGCGTCTGCAGGTTGGCGCGCTCTTCCAGGGTCAGCGGCAGCGAACGGCCCAGGTTGCTGCTCTTGCTGTGGGTCAGCGAGGTCTGCCAGGTACCGAAGCTGTAGCGGCCCTGATGGGTCAGCGACAACTGGTCGCGTTCGTAGCGCTGGTAGGCGGTGTAGCCCACGCGCGGCTGCACCACGCGACGGGTGACGGTACCGCTGCCGTTCGGGTTGGGAATGACGGCATTGCCGACGCGCCACAGGCTGGCCAGGCTGTCGAGGGTGCCGGTCTGGCCTTCGCTGTTGTCGAACTTCTGCCGCGACACGTCGTAGTCCAGCCACAGTTCGTGATCGTCGTTGATGCGGACGTCCAACCGCACGCCGCTGTTCCAGTTGGTGTTGGCCACCGACTTGCCACCACCGCCGAAGCCGATGCTGCGCTCCCACAGGGTGCCGTCGGGCAGGGACAACGCATCCCATTCCGGGTTGGAAGCCTTCGCGTCGTAGTAGCTGCCGCGTACTGCCAGGCTGAGGCGCTCCTTCAGCAAAGGGCCGCTGAGGTAGAGGTCGGTGGTGCGTGCATCGCCGAACTGGTCGTCCTGCTGCACGGTGAAGCCCTGGCTGACCGAACCGTGCCAGCTGTCCTGGTTGCGGCGGGTGATGATGTTGATGACACCGCCCATCGCGTCCGAACCGTACAGCGTGGACATCGGCCCGCGCACGACTTCGATGCGTTCGATCGCGTCCAGCGGGGGCAGGTAGGCGAACTGGCCGCCACCGAAGTTGTTCGGATAGATCTGGCCGACATTGCTCTGGCGGCGGCCGTCGATCAGCACCAGGGTGTACTCGGACGGCAGGCCGCGCATCGACACGGCGGCGCGGCCGTTCTTGTCGGTCGCTTCCAGGCCGACGTCGATGCCTTCGACGTCGCGCAGCGCATCGACCAGGCTGGTGTACGGGCGCTTGCTCAGTTCCTCGCGGCTGACCACGCTGATGCTGGCCGGGGCATCGATCACCTTCTGCTCGAAGCCGGCGGCGGTGACCACCACCTTGTCCAGCGTCTGCGGCGCGCCTGCGGCGTCACCGTGGGCGAAGGCGGGGCTGGCGAAAGCCGCCAGCACGGCGCTGGTCAGCAGGGTACGGGACAGGGACGAACGGACACGATGGCGCTGGGCCATGGCAGTTACCTCGAAGGATGCAGGGTGGCGCGGTGCCGTGCGCGAAGGGCGCGGCAGGCACGGAAGGGCCGGTCAGGGGCGGCAGGGATGAAGCAGGCAGCGGCGTGCAGGCGCGACCGCGCAGGCGGTCACGTCGGGCCGTGGATCAGGCGAGCGGCGGCGCCTGGCCGCGTTGCTGACGGCGCCCGGGCGCATCGGCCCAGGGCGTGTCCGGAGCGGCCAGCGGCCAGTCCGGGCGCACGCCGGGCATGGCCGGCATGGCGGGTACGAGGTCGAGCTCAGTGCGCAGCCAGTGGCTGGCCAGCAGCAACGGCGGGCGTGCCTTCTCGGCCGCCTTCACCGGAGCGGAGGCGCAGCGGCGCAGCTTGGCCGGCGCCTCTTCCTGCAGGGGTGTTTCGCCGCCACGTTCTTCCAGTGGCATCTGCACGGCCATTCCGGCCTGGGCCTGTGGCAGCAGCGGCAGGGTGCCCAGCAGCAACGCCAGCATTGCCACCCACGCCAGCAGGCTGGCCAGCGCAGGACGCTGGCCGCGCATGGCGGTGCCCATCTTGCGATGGATGAGTGGGCGAGGGCGAAGCGGGCGCAGCAAGCGGGGGTTCCCTGGGGCTGCCGGCAGCGGCCGGCATCAACGGGGCGTGATTGTAATGAGAGCTGTTAGCTGTTGCAAATGAGAATGATTGCCAAAATGTCGCAGGCCGGCCCGGCAAGGCTCAGACTTCGCTCCAGCGCCGCAACAGGTTGTGGTACACGCCGGTCAGCTGCAGGACCGCCTCGGCGTCGCCGCCGGTCTGCCGCAGGCGCTCGATCGCGCCATCCATTTCCCACAGCAGGCGGCGCTGCACATCGTCGCGGATCATGCTCTGCACCCAGAAGAACGAGGCCACGCGCGCGCCGCGGGTGACCGGCCGCACCTGGTGCAGGCTGTTGGACGGATACACGACCAGGTCGCCGGCCGGCAGCTTCACTTCGTGCTCGCCGTAGGTATCGCTGATGATCAGCTCGCCGCCTTCGTATTCGTCCGGCGCCGACAGGAACAGGGTGCAGGAGATGTCCGAACGCAGCTGTTCGCCATTGGCCAGGTTCATCACCGCGCCATCGACGTGGTAGCCATAGGTGCCGCCACCGCTGTAGCGGTTGAAGCGTGGTGGCAGGTACTTCAGCGGCAGCGCGGCACTGAAGAACAGCGGATGCCGGGCCAGCGCGACGAGGATGATCTCGCCCAGTTCGCGGCGCAGCGGCGAAGCCTCGGGCAGCTGCTGGTTGTGCTTGGCCTGTGCGCCCAGATGCCCCACGGTTTCGCGGCCATCGGTCCAGTCGGCGGCGTCGAGGCGGCGGCGGAAGTCGGCGACCTGGTCGGCGCTGAGAATGTCGGGGATGTGCAGCAGCATGCGGGACTCCTCAGAGGGACGGCGGTGCGACCAGGGCGCGCACCTGTGGATGCGGTGACGCGGCCAGCTCCGGCACGATGTGCGCCATGAATGCCGGGCTGCCGTGCGCCAGTGCGAGCCGCAGCCAGTGCACGGCCTGCTCGACCTGGCCGGCCTGCAGCAGGATCGAGGCGTAGTTGGCCTGGCCGCGGAAATCACCGGCCTCGGCCGCGCGCTGGTACCAGGCCAGCGCCGCCTGCGGATCGGGTGCGGTATCCAGCCCGTCTTCGAGGTGGCGGGCCAGCAGGTTCATCGATTTGGCGTGGCCCAGGTGCGCGGCACGGGTGTACAGGGCCAGTGCCTGCGCGCGGTCCTGCGCAATGCCGCGGCCGGTGGCCAGCAGGTTGGCCAGGTTGTACAGGCCCCAGTCCAGGCCGGTGTCGGCCGCGCGCCGGTACCACACCGCCGCCAGCGCCAGGTTGACCGCCGTGCCGTGGCCCAGCTCATGGCAGCGGCCGAGCATGTTCATCGCCATCGGCGCGCCGTTGTTGGCGGCGGTTTCGTACCAGAGCAGCGCCGCCGAGGCGTCCTGTGCGGTGCCTTTGCCTTCCATGTGCATCTGCGCGAGCAGCAGCTGTGCATCGACCTGCCCAGCCTGCGCAGCGTCGCGCACGCGTGCGAACGCGGCCTGCGGATCGTGCTGCAGCAGCTCGGCCAGGGCGTCGCTGTCGATGGGGGTACGGGTTGCCATGGGGTGAGTATCGCCGGAAACAAAAACGGCGGCAGGAGAGCCTGCCGCCGTGGTGGAGCGAAGCTACATCAGAACTTCACGTTCAGTGCCAGGGTGGTCGAGCGACCCGGGGCGATGCTCGCGTAGTGCGAGGCATAGGCCTTGGTGAAGTAGGTCTTGTCGGTCAGGTTCTGCACGTTGAGCTGCAGGCTGATGTTGTCCTGGATCGCGTAGCTGGCCATCGCGTCGAAGCGGGTGTAGCTGGCGATCCACTTGGTGTTGGCGACATCACCGTACTGCTTGTCCGAGTAGAACGCACCGGCACCGACGGTCAGGCCGATGGGGAAGCGGTAGGTGGTCCACAGGTTGGCGCTGTGCTTGGCGGTGTTCGGGAATACGTTGCCGTTGTACGGCGAGGGCACGTAGACGTTGGACGGGCAGGTGCGGCCGACCGGTGCACCACAGACGAAGCCGTTGTCCTTCAGTTCCGAGTCCAGGTAGGTGTAGCCGCCGTACAGGCTCCAGGCGTCGGTCAGCTGGCCGGTGAAGCCCAGCTCGAAGCCGTTGATTTCCTTCTTGCCGGCATTCTGGCTGGTGCCGTTGTCGACCGTCACGCGCGCGTTGTTCATCACCGTGTGGAAGATCGCCGCGGTGAGGTTCAGGCGCTGGTCGAACAGGTCCCACTTGGTGCCCAGCTCGAGGTTCTTCGTATCCTGCGGCTTGAGGTCGGCCACGGCGGCGCTCAGGCCGTCCGAACCATCACCACCGTCCATGCCCGGCGGAGTCGAGGAGGTGCCCCACGACAGGTAGATGCTGCCGTTGGCGGCCGGCTTGAACACCACGCCGGCCTGGTAGTTCAGGAAGTCGTTGCTGTTGCGCACGCGGGTCGGTGCCTTGCCGGCCACCGGGGTGGTCAGGGTGGTGCGGAAGTCGTCGTAGCGCAGGCCGAGGTTGATCATCCACTGCTCATTGAGCTCGATGGTGTCGAACACGTAGGCCGAGGTGGTCCTGGTGCGCTGCTCTACGTCCAGTGCATTGTCGCTGCGGTACACCGAATGGGTGGCCGCCCACGGATCGCGCGGGTTCGGATTGGCGAAATCGGTGCAGTTGTAGCCGGTGGCCGCGCCGGTGGTCGGGCACTTGCTGTTGCCGGTGAGCGGGTTGCTGGTGCCCGGGGTCATCAGATAGCTGCCGCGGGTCATCTTCTCGTCGCTGTATTCCACGCCCGCGCTGTAGCTGTGCTTGAGCGCACCGGTCTGGAAGGCACCGGTCAGGCCCAGCTGGTCGGCGAAGCTCTTGACGTCGACGGCACGGCTGTTGGTCCGGCGCCACAGGGTGCCGTAGTTGTTCGGGTTGCCCTGGCTGTCGTCAGGCTGGGTCCACAGGTAGTCGTTGCTGGTGTTGCCCAGGCGCGCGATGTTGCGCAGCTTGTGGCCGCCGAAGTCGTAGCTGGCATCCAGGGTGCTGATGTCGGCGCGGGTACGCTGGAAGTCACGGTCGACCAGGCCGTAGTAGTTGTTGCGGTCCGGCACCATCGGGCGGCCGTCGACCCACTTCGAGGCCGGCGCACCGTTCGGGTTGCCATACGGGAAACCACCCGCATCGGGCAGATCATCGCTCTGCATGTGGTAGTGGCTGGCGATCAGCTGGGCCGGGCCGTTCAGGCCGAACGCGATCGACGGCGCGATACCCCAGCGGCTGACATTGGCGGCGTCACGGCCAGCGATGTCCGATTCGTGCTTCATCAGGTTCAGGCGCGCGGCGATGCCATCGCCCAGCACGTAGTTGGCGTCCACGGTGCCGCGCGCGTAGCTGTCGGTGCCGATGCCCATGCTGGCGCTGGTCTCGTTCTTCAGCTTCGGCGTCTTGCTCACAAGGTTCAGGCTGCCACCGCCGGAATCACGGCCGCCGTAGGCCGAGCTCGGGCCCTTGACTACTTCCACCTGCTCCAGGTCGAAGATCTCGCGGGTCTGCGAGCCGACGTCGCGCAGGCCATCGACGAAGACGTTGCTCTGCGAATCGAAGCCACGGATGAAGGGGCGATCACCGGTCGGATTGCCGCCTTCGCCGGCACCGAAGGTGATGCCCGGCACCATGCGCAGCGCATCCTGCAGGTTGGTCGCACCGGTTTCGGCGATCAGCTTTTCCGAGACGATCGACACCGACTTCGGGGTGTCCAGCAGTTCAGCGGTGAACTTCGGCGAGGACGGATTGAACCAGCTGCCGCGCACCTGCACCTTGTCCAGCTCGGTGGCCTTGCGGGAGGAGGCTGCGTCAGCGCTGTCGGCCGCCTGTGCGGCCAACGGCGCGAAGCCGGCGGCCAGGGTGGCGGTGGCGAGCAGGGAAACGCGCGGGGCGCGCTTGCGGGACGTGATGTGGGTCATGGCTTGGGTGGTAGTGGCTGGGATCGGAAAGGGGCGAGGGCCGAAGCGCAGACAGCGCGACGGCATGTAGAGGGCGTCTTCTGTAGAGCCGAGCCGATGCTCGGCTGGGCGGCGGACGACTCCAGGCGCACGGCAATGGCCGCAGGGCGCCTCAGCTGGCGTGCGGTGCGGGCGGTGCGTGGCCGGGGTTCAACCGCAGTGCGGGATCGTGCAGCTGCCAGTGCAGGGCATCGGAGCGCCACAGCGGAACATGCGCGACCAGGGCGGCGCGCGGGGGAGCCAGTCCGGTACAGGGCGTTGTGCCCTCGCCATCCAGCGGCGGCTCCGGTGCTGGCACCGCATGGCGCGGGCACTCGTCCGCCGGCGGGGCCGGCATCGGCATAGCCTGCTGAAGATCTTCAGCGTGTGCCTGCCAGCCGTAGGTGGCGGGTCCATCGCGCCCTTCGTGCAGGGCCGACCAGCCCAGCAGCAGCGTCAGCAGCAGGGCCACAGCCAACGGCCACCCATGGCGGGCAAGCTGGCACAGCGTGGCGGCGGGCGCGGGCAAAGCCATGGCGCAGGGGACGGAGTCGTTACGAAGATGTTACGTAGGATAACATCAACGATAATGATTCGCATATGCGCGGGCGAACGAGCAGTCTGGAGGCCCGGGGAGGCCCCTGAACGCCTCTCAGCGCGCTCCGCTGGCTTCCACCCCTGGGCGGAGTCGCCGGCGCCCGAACGCCGCGTCAATCGCGGTCGTCGCGGGTCCAGACGGCGTCGTGTTCGCGCTTCACCGGGAACTTGGGTACCGGCGTATAGGCCGGGGCGCACAGGGCGCGGCCATCGCGCACGTCGAAGCGCGCGCCGTGCAGCACGCATTCCACGCTGCCTTCGTCGGTGTTGAACTCGCCCGAGGACAGCTCGAACTCCTCATGCGTGCACTGGTCTTCCAGCGCGTACAGCTCGCCGTCGAGGTTGAACACCACGATCGGCGTGCCGGTCACTTCGTCGAACACGCTCTTCATTTCACCGGGCAGCAGCTCGTTGCCGGCACACACGAAGGTCCAGGTATCGCTCACGCGGCGGCTCCGGCCAGTGGCTTTTCCAGGACCTCGAAGCGCAGGTCGTCGCGCTTGGGGATTCCGAAGCGTTCGTCGCCATACGGGAACGGCTTCTTGATGCCGGTACGCTGGTAGCCGCGGCGCTCGTAGAAGGCGATCAGTTCGTCGCGTACGTCGATCACCGTCATCTGCATCACCGGCACCTTCCATTCGCGTGCGGCGTGCGCTTCGGCGGCGTCCATCAGCTGCTTGCCGACCCCGCCGCCCTGCTGGGCAGGATCGACCGAGAACATGCCGAAGTAGCCGTTGCCGTCGACGTCGGCAACGTGGGCGCAGGCCACAAGAACGCCTTCGCGCTCGGCCAGCAGGATGGTCGAGCGCGGGCGGTCGAGGTCGGCCTGGATGCCTTCGGCGTCGATGCGGGCGCCATCCAGCAGGTCGGCTTCGGTGGTCCAGCCAACGCGGCTGGCGTCGCCACGGTAGGCCGAGGTGACGAGGGCGATCAGGGCGGGGATGTCGGCCGGCGTGGCGGCGCGGAAGGTCAGGGTGCTCATGGCCCCATTCTAGGTGGGGCGTGGGCGGGCGCAAATGGGGGAGTGGGGTCAGATCCCTTTCGCAACGCGAAAGGGATCTGACCCCGGCATCTACTGACTCAACGGCAGGCCATGGACCGACTGGCACGGGCCCGGAATCGGCAGATGCTCGGGGTCAGATCCCTTTGCGCAGCGAAGGGCCCTGACCCCCTGCTACCAGGAGCAGCCCATGCCAAGGCCACGGCGCATCGATGCGCCCGGATATCCGCAACATGTCGTCCAGCGCGGCAACAATCGCCAGCCCGTGTTCTTTGCGGATGGCGACCGCGTCGCCTACCTGCGCCTGCTGTGTCATCACGCAGACCAGCAGCACTGCCGGGTCCACGCTTATGTGCTGATGGACAATCACGTCCATCTTCTGGCAACGCCTGATCTCTGCGGCGGGCTGTCGCGGATGATGCAGGCCGTGAACCGGACCTACGTACGTCGGGTGAATGATCGGCAGGGCCGCACCGGCACGTTATGGGAAGGGCGCTTCCACTCCACGGTGGTGGATACGGATCGCTATCTGCTGGCCTGCCAGCGCTACATCGAGCTCAACCCGGTTCGGGCGGGGAAGGTGGCGCATCCCGGTGACTATCGCTGGTCGAGTTATCGTGCCAATGCGCGTGGCAGGCCCAATGCGCTGCTCGAGCCGCATTCGGCATTTGAGCTGATGGGTTCTGATGCGGATGAACGGTGCAGGCGCTATGTGGAGTTCATCGAGGCGGGTATTCCGGCGGGGGATCTGCTGGCGATCCGGCGGGCATTGCAGTCGCAACGGCGGCTGTCGGGAATGCTGGTGGGGTCAGATCCCTTTCGCGTGGCGAAAGGGATCTGACCCCGGTGTGCTGCGGGCGGTATGCCACGTTCATCTGGTCGCGATCCGGCGGGCATTGCGGTCGCAACGGCGGTTGTCGGGAATGCTGGTGGGGTCAGATCCCTTTCGCGTGGCGAAAGGGATCTGACCCCGGTGTGCTACGGGCAGTATGCCGCGTTCATCTGGTCGCGATCCGGCGGACATTGCAGTTGCAACGGCGGCTGTTGGGAATGCTGGTGGGGTCAGAGCCCTTTCGCGTGGCGAAAGGAATCTGACCCCGGTGTGCTGCGGGCGGTATGCCGCGTTCATCTGGTCGCGATCCGGCGGGCATTGCGGTCGCAGCGGCGGCTGTCGGGAATACTGGTGGGGTCAGATCCCTTTCGCGTCGCGAAAGGGATCTGACCCCGGTGTGCCGGCTCAGCCCAGCAGCTTGCGTACCTTGGTCAGCGCGGTCATGAAGCGCTCGATCTCGGCGTGCGTGTTGTAGAACGCCAGCGAGGCACGGCAGGTGGCGGCGACGCCGAAGTACTGCAGCAGCGGGTGTGCGCAGTGCTGCCCCGAGCGCACGGCCACCCCTTCCAGGTCGAGCAGGGTGGCCAGATCGTGCGCATGCGCGCCATCGATCAGGAACGAGACCACGGCGGCCTTCTCCGGCGCTTCGCCGATGATGCGCAGGCCGTCGACGCGGCGCAGCTCCTCGGTGAAGTGCGCCAGCAGTTCGGCTTCGCGGGCTTCCACGTTCTCCTGGCCGAGCTGCTGCAGGTAGTCGGCGGCCACGCCCAGGCCGATGAAACCGGCGATGTTCGGGGTGCCGGCTTCGAACTTGTGCGGGGCATCGTTGAACACGGTGCCGTCGAAGCTGACTTCCTTGATCATCTCGCCGCCGCCGAGGAACGGCGGCATCGCGTCCAGGTGCTCGCGGCGCGCCCACAGCGCACCAGTGCCGGTCGGACCGCACATCTTGTGGCCGGTGATGGCGTAGAAGTCGCAGCCGATCGCGGCGACGTCGACCTTGCGGTGCGGCACCGCCTGCGAGCCATCGACCACGGTGATGATGCCGCGCTTGCGCGCTTCACGGCAGATCTCGCGCACCGGATTGACCGTGCCCAGCACGTTGGAGACATGGGTGACCGCCAGCAGCCTGACCTCCGGGGTCATCGCCGCACGCAGCGCATCCAGGTCCAGCGCGCCATCGGGCGTGATCTCGGCCACGCGGATGGTGGCGCCGGTACGTTGCGCGACCAGCTGCCACGGCACGATGTTGGCATGGTGTTCCATGCGCGTGATCAGGATCACGTCGCCGGCCTTCAATCGCGGCAGCGCCCACGAGTAGGCCACCAGGTTGATGGCGAAGGTGGTGCCGCTGCACAGCACCAGGTCGCTGGCGCGCACGTTGAGGAAGCGTGCCAGCTTGTTGCGTGCGCCTTCGTAGGCGTCGGTCGCTTCGCTGCCCAGTGCATGCACCGCGCGGCTGACGTTGGCGTTGTAGCGGCGGTAGAACTCATCCACCGCGCCGATCACCTGTACCGGCTTCTGGCCGGTGTTGGCGTTGTCGAAATAGACCAGCGGCTTGCCGTGCACTTCACGCATCAGCAGCGGGAAGTCGAGGCGGACGCGATCCCAGTCCGGGGCGCCGGTGCGTTCTTCGATCGGGCGTGGCGTGGACAGGTTCATGCCACACCCGCCTCGGCCAGGGCCTTGTCCAGGCGGCGTGCCAGCTGCTCGCGCAACGCGTCCGGCAGGATCTTCAGCGGTTCATGGCAGAACGCAGCGCTCAGCAGTGCCTGCGCCTGGACCTGGGGCAGGCCACGCGAGCGCAGGTAGAACAGCGCATTGGCATCGAGCTGGCCGACGGTCGCGCCGTGCGCGGCCTTCACTTCATCGGCGTCGATCACCAGCGTCGGCTGGGTGTCGATCTCGGCATCGGCCGACAGCAGCAGGTTCTTGTTGGACAGGTTCGCGTCGGTGCCGTCGGCGCCTTCGCGGATCTGGATGCCGCCATGGAACACCACACGGCTGCGGTTGGCGGCAACGCCGCGCCACAGCAGCTCGCAGGCGGTATCGCGCGCGATGTGGTCGATGCCCAGGCGGGTCTCGACGTGGCGGCGGCCATTGCCGAGCAGCACGCCGTTGGCGGTCAGCCGGGCGTTGTCGCCTTCCAGGCGCACGTTCAGTTCGTGGCGGCTGAGCGCGGCGCCCAGTTCCAGGTCCACGCGGTGGTACTGCGCGTCGCGGGCCAGCACCGCGTCGGTACGCAGGAAGCTGGTCTGGCGGGCGCTGCCGGCCTGCACGCGGGCGTGCTTGAGTACGCCATCGCGGGCGACGTGGGCATGCAGCACGGTGTTGTCCAGGTGGGCGGAGTCACCCACGCTGAAGCGGTGCTCGACCACGCCCAGGCTGGCGCCGGCGCGCAGTTCGATCAGGTGGCGATGGTGCCAGGCCAGGTCGGCTTCGCCGGCGACGCTGGCGAATACCAGCTGCAGCGGCGTTTCGACCTGCACGCCTTCATCCACGCGCAGCACGACGCCTTCATCGGCCAGTGCGGCGTTGAGCCGGGCGAAGATCTCTTCGCTGCGCTCGTAGCGACGGCCAAGGAAACGCACGGCGTCTTCGCCAGCGGCCAGCGCGGCCGACAGCGGCTGCAGCTGCACGCCGGACGGCAGGGCCTGCACATCGCTCAGCGCGGCATCCAGGCGGCCGTTGACGAACACCAGGCGCGGCGCCGGGATGTCGTCCAGCAGCGCGGCGTCCAGCGCCGGGCCCTGCAGCGGCGCTGCAGCGAACGCACGGCGTTCCAGCTGGCGCAGCGAGGTGTACTTCCAGGCTTCATTGCGGGCGGCGGGCAGGCCGTCGCGCAGGGCTGCATCCAGCACTTCGCGGCGCGCATCGCTGCCACAGAAGGCCTTGGCCATGGAGTCAAGCAGGGCGCTCATCAGACCGCCGCCTCGGGCACGACCCGGTCCTTCAGGAAATCGTAGCCGTGCGCTTCCAGCTCCAGCGCCAGCTCGGGGCCGCCGCTCTTGACGATGCGACCATCGGCCAGCACGTGCACCACGTCCGGCTTGATGTAGTCCAGCAGGCGCTGGTAGTGGGTGATGACCAGGAACGAACGGTCGGCGCCGCGCAGTGCGTTGACGCCGTCGGCCACGCTCTTCAGCGCGTCGATGTCCAGGCCCGAGTCGGTCTCGTCCAGGACCGCCAGCTTCGGTTCCAGCACGGCCAGCTGGAAGATCTCGTTGCGCTTCTTCTCGCCGCCGGAGAAGCCTTCGTTGACGCCACGGTGCAGCAGTTCGTCCTTCAGGTGCAGCACGGCCAGCTTCTGCCGCACCAGCTTGAGGAACTGCATGGAATCGAGTTCTTCTTCGCCGCGCGCCTTGCGCTGGGCGTTCAGTGCCGCGCGCAGGAAGTAGGTGTTGTTCACGCCCGGGATTTCCACCGGGTACTGGAACGCCAGGAACAGGCCGGCGGCGGCACGTGCTTCCGGGTCCTGCTCCAGCAGGTCGACGCCGTCGAACTGCACGCTGCCTTCGGTCACTTCGTAGCCGTCGCGGCCGGCCAGGACGTTACCCAGGGTGGACTTGCCGGCGCCGTTCGGGCCCATGATGGCGTGCACCTGGCCGGGCTTCACATCCAGCGACAGGCCCTTGAGGATTTCCTTGTCGCCGATGCGGGCGTGGAGGTTTTCGATCTTCAGCATGGTGGGGGTTTCCGTGGGGCGGGCCAGGGCCCGCCGGTAAAGAGAATGCGTTTGCGAGGGGCAGGGGCGGGCGGTCAGCCCACCGAACCTTCCAGCGAGACTTCCAGCAGCTTCTTGGCTTCCACCGCGAACTCCATCGGCAGTTCGCGGAACACCTGCTTGCAGAAGCCGTCGACGATCATCGACACCGCGTCTTCCTGGCTGATGCCACGGGCGCGGCAGTAGAACAGCTGGTCATCGGAGATCTTGGAGGTGGTGGCCTCGTGCTCGACGGTGGCGCCCGGGTTCTTCACCTCGATGTAGGGGAAGGTGTGGGCGCCGCACTGCTTGCCGATCAGCAGCGAATCGCACTGGGTGTAGTTGCGCGCGCCATCAGCATTGCGGTCCACGCGCACCAGGCCGCGGTAGGTGTTCTGACCGCGGCCGGCGCTGATGCCCTTGCTGACGATCTTGCTCTTGGTGCGCTTGCCGACATGGATCATCTTGGTGCCGGTGTCGGCCTGCTGGCGGTGATGGGTCAGCGCGACGGAGTGGAATTCACCGACCGAATCGTCACCCAGCAGCACGCACGAGGGGTACTTCCAGGTGATCGCCGAGCCGGTCTCGACCTGGGTCCAGGTGACCTTGCTGCGCGCGCCACGGCATTCGGCACGCTTGGTCACGAAGTTGTAGATGCCACCGACGCCGTTCTCGTCGCCCGGGTACCAGTTCTGCACCGTGGAGTACTTGATCTCCGCATCTTCCAGCGCGACCAGCTCGACCACCGCGGCGTGCAGCTGGTTCTCATCGCGCATCGGCGCGGTGCAGCCTTCCAGGTAGGAAACATAGGCCTTGTCCTCGCACACGATCAGGGTGCGCTCGAACTGGCCGGTGTGGCCGGCGTTGATGCGGAAATAGGTGCTCAGTTCCATCGGGCAGCGCACGCCCTTGGGAATGAACACGAAGCTGCCGTCGGAGAACACCGCCGAGTTGAGCGCGGCGAAGTAGTTGTCACCGACCGGCACCACGGTGCCCAGGTACTGGCGCACCAGCGCCGGGTGTTCCTTGATGGCCTCGGACATCGAGCAGAAGATCACGCCCTTCTCGGCCAGTTCCTTGCGGAAGGTGGTGCCCACGGATACCGAGTCGAACACCGCATCCACCGCCACGCCGGCCAGCTTGGCGCGCTCGTGCAGCGGCACGCCCAGCTTGTCGTAGGTGTCGAGCAGTTCCTTCGGCACATCATCCAGCGAGGCGTACTTCGGGCCCTTCGGCGCGGAGTAGTAGCTGAGCGCCTGCAGGTCGATCGGCGCGATCTCCAGCTTGGCCCAGTCCGGCATCGGCAGGGTCAGGAAGTGGCGGTAGGCATCCAGGCGCCACTGCGTCATCCACTCCGGCTCGTCCTTCTTGGCCGACAGGGCACGGATGGTGTCCTCGTCCAGACCCGGCGGCAGGGAGTCCGACTCGATCTCGGTGATGAAGCCGGCCGAATACTTGCGGCCGAGCTGCTCGTGGATCTCGCGGTTGGGGGTGTCGCCGTGGGCGACGTTTTCGATGGTTTCGGTGGCCATGGGGGGGCTGCCTACGGATCAGGAGACGACGTCGACAGCGATGGTGCGGCGCTGTTCGTCATCGGCAAGGGGGAGAGGGGGCAGGATCTGCGCGAGGGTGACATCGCGCAGGGCCTCGGAGACCACGTCGTTGATCAGCCGCCAGCTGCTGCGCGCGCCGCACTTGGGCGCCATGCCGCACTGGTGGTGGTCGTGGCTGCATTCGGTCAGGGCCAGTGGCCCTTCCATCGCTTCGACCACTTCGAACAGCGAGATCTCGATGGCCGGGCGGGTCAGGCGGTAGCCGCCACGGACGCCACGCAGGCCTTCGACCAGGCCGGCCTGGGCCAGTGGCTTGAGCACCTTGCTGACGGTGGGCGGCTCCAGACCGGTGAATTCGGCCAGCTCGGTGGCACTGAGCACTTCGCCCGGACGGGCGGCCAGCACGGTCAGCACGACGGTGGCGTAATCGGTGAGTTTGGTGACGCGCAACATGGGGATGCGAGTGGTTCTTAAAGCGGACTGAAATTGTACGCTTTTATTCGCCACCATCCAAGCCGGGCATTCAGCCGGCGCTTGGGCCAGGCCGGGAGGACACACCGCGGCCGTTGCCGGGGCGCAATGCTGCGCCAACGGGGTGATTTTCGCAATCACCCGGAATGGGCGAGAATCCCCATTCCATTCGCTGCAAACAGCCCGCGCCGATGCCGAAGAAGATCCAAGCCCGCAAGTCCGCCATCCATGGCAACGGCGTGTTCGCCGTGGCCCCGATCAAGCAGGGCGAGCGCGTGATCCAGTACAAGGGCCTGCTGCGCAGCCACGGTGATGTCGATGCCGATGACAGCGGCGACGTCGAAAGTGGCCATACCTTCCTGTTCACCCTCAACGATGACTGGGTGATCGACGCCAACTACAAGGGCAACGACGCGCGCTGGATAAACCACAGCTGCGACCCGAACTGCGAGGCGGTGATCGAGGAGGACGAGGACGGCGACAGCCGGGGCGACAAGGTGTTCATCGAGGCACTGCGTGATATCAAGGCCGGCGAGGAGCTGACCTACAACTACGGCATCACCCTGGCCGAGCGCCACACCGCCAAGCTGAAGAAGATCTGGGAGTGCCGTTGCGGCTCGCCCAAGTGCACCGGCACGATGCTGCAGCCCAAGCGCTGATCGGTACCGGGTAGTGCCGGCCGCTGGCCGGCAAGGCGCAATCCAGGTGCCGGCTAGCGGCCGGCACCACCCGGCGGCTCTCCACCTGCCGTGCACGACAGGGTCACCGCCGCGCAAGGGCCGTTCTTCCATTCTGTGGGCTCCCCCAACCGGAGTGCCTCCATGGCAGAGCGATTGAAGGGCAAGCAGATTGCCATCCTTGCCACCCACGGCTTCGAACAGTCTGAACTGATCGAACCCAAGCGTTTGCTGGAAGCGGAAGGGGCGCGCGTCAGCGTGGTCTCGCCCGCAAAGGAAGCGACGATCAAGGGCTGGAAGGAGAAGAACTGGGGCGACGCCGTCGCGGTGGATATCCCGTTGGATGAGGCCGATCCTGCACGCTTCGATGCGGTGGTTCTGCCCGGCGGGGTCATCAATCCGGACACACTGCGCACCGATGATGCCGTACTGGCCTTCATCCGTTCAGTGGATGAAGCCGGCAAGCCCGTGGCGGCGATCTGCCATGGCCCGTGGCTGCTGATCAACAGCGGCCTGGCCGATGGCCGCGAGCTGACCTCCTGGCCTTCCCTGCAGCAGGATCTGGCGAACGCGGGTGCGACATGGCGCGATGCCGAGGTGGTGGTCGACGGCAACGTCATCACCAGCCGCAAGCCGGATGACATTCCGGCTTTCAGCGAGGCGGTGGTAAAAGCGCTTGCCGCCTGATGCGCTACCGGTAGTGCCGGCCGCTGGCCGGCAGATGCAGTGACGTGCTGCCGGCCAGCGCCCGGCACCACCTCATTTGCCCAGCAGGCCTGCCGGTACCAGGTTGCCCAGGTTCTGGTTGAAAGTGACCACCAGCTTGCCGTTCTTCACCTGTGCCGACTGCACCTGCAGGGCGCCGAGCACCCCGGCCACGGCCGGGTCCAGCTTGTAGATCGGTTCGCGCTGGGCGTAGTCGCTCAGCCACGCATTGAGCAGGCCACGGGTGCGCGAGTCGAGGCGGCCGCCCTGGTTGGCCGGGGTGAAGTCATCCACGCTCGGCTGCTGCAGGTGAAAGCCCTGGGTCTGCGCGTCGTAGCGCAGGCCGCTGCTGAGCTTCACCGTGCCCAGTCGGGCCGGGTTGCCGCCGGCGGTGGCCAGCGCGACGTCCATGCCCAGGTTCAACCGTTCGCCGGCCGGAAGGCTCAGCTGCGGATGGCTCATGGTCAGGGCGATCAGGCCGCCGAGGGCGTCCTGGGTGCGCGGGAAGCTGCCATCGAGGTACTGCTGCACGTCGCTGGCGCCCACCGACAGTTCGCGGCCGGAAATGGAGGGAGCCGCCTGTGCACCGATCGCAGCGGCGATCAGCACGGTGGAGGCCGCGAGGCGGGTCATCAGGGAACGCAGGCGCATGTCGGTGACCGGTGGGAAGCAGATGGATGGATCAAAGAGTAGCCGCGCAGGCTGAATCGCGCGTGCATGCCGCTGCAACGGTTCAGTCCAGCGTTGGACGCAGCTGTGCCGACTGGATCTGCCAGGCGCTGCCGTCGCTGCTGGGCTGCACGCGGTACCAGCCGCCGAAGCGGAACGTGCCATTGGCGGTGACCGCACGGATCTGCACAGGGACTTCAAGCAGCCGCGGTGGCTGCCGGTCATCTCGGGCGATCGGGGTATCGCTGTGCAGGCGCAGCGTGCGCAGGTCCTGCAGCTGCCGCAGCGCGGCGTCGTCTGCATGCCGCGGGTCGCCGGGTGGGATCGTCCAGGCAGCATCGCTGGCGGCGCGGTCGCGGTTGAGCAGTGCGGCGACGTAGCGGTTGAGCATCGTCGACGGCGGCTCTGCGCCGTCGTCGACGGCGGACAGCAGCGTCATATCGCTCGCCTGCAATGCTGCGGGACCGGGGCCGGTACCGGTGTCCGCTGCTGCGGCGACGGGAGCGGACGCTGCCGTGATGTGATCATTCGTCTGTGCCGCCGGGCGTGAACAACCCAGCAGCACCAGTGGTGCGATCAGGAACAGGATCCTGCGCATGCCCGCCTCCTCCCCGAGGCAACCTGGAGGGCGGCAGTGTATCGGTTGCGCCGCTATCAGCGGGAGGAGGGCAGCTGCTCCAGCGCGTCCAGCGCCGGCAGGACCTGGCCGGCGATGGCGGCCAGTGCGTGGCCGTCGGTCTCGGCGTGGCGCTGTACGATGTCGCGCAGCAGCTGGGTGGCGATCACCAGGGTCGCGCGCTCGTCGCCACTGATGCCGGCGGTACGCGGGGCCGCTTCCAGCAGGCGCATCAGGTCGCGGCCGGCGCGGTGTTCCAGTTCGATGGTGCAGCGCCCGGTGCACTGCAGCCCGTCCTTTTCGATCGGGGTTACCGAGATCCGGTAGCGGGTGGAGGGGCTGGCCATGAGGGTGTGCTCGCCGTAGCTGTGGAGGATGTGCCCACCATAGGCAAGGCCACGGCTGGCGGCGACGGCCGGCGCTGCACGCAGTGTTCCACCCGGTACGTTCCGCGCCCTTTGCGGAGCACCGGCAGCCAATGCTGGCGGGCCTGTACGGGGATTGCCGGGGCCGCGGCAACGCTGTGTTGCGGGGTGTGGTGCGGACAAAAAAAAACGGGACGGCCAGAGCCGTCCCGTCGGAATCCGCGTTGGGGCGCGCGCTTACAGCGCGGCGTCCTTCAGCTTCTTCAGCGGACGCACCTTCAGCTTGGTGGTGGCCGGCTTGGCAGCGAACCACTGCTCTTCCTTGGTGAACGGGTTGATGCCCTTGCGCTTCGGCTTGGCCGGCACATTGACGGTGGTGATCTTCAGCAGGCCCGGCAGGGTGAACGAGCCAGCGCCCTTCTTGTGCACCGAGGAGGCGACGGCGCTTTCCAGCGAGGCCAGCACAGCGCGGACGTCCTTGGCGATGACGCCGGAGGCTTCAGCGATGTGTGCAACCAGGCCGGACTTGGTCAGCACTTCCTTGATCGGCTTCGGAGCGGCCGGCTTGGCGGCTGCCTTCGTCGCGACTTTCTTCACTGCCTTCTTCGGGGCAGCCTTCTTAGCGGTCTTTGCCATGGTTTCCTGTTCCGTGAACGGTTGGTTGTGTGGTCGGCGCCGAACCCCGTCGGCAAGCGCAATGTAGGGCAACTCTCGGGCGCCGCCAATAGCCCGAAGCGCGGAAAGTGCATGTTTTTTCATATCCAGGCCGATTCAGTACATGGCCGGCGGTGGGGGGCGGGGGCGCTGCAGCGTGCGCGATGGCTGCTGCCTGCCCGTTGCTGGAATGTGCGAAACCACTGAAAACAAGGGAAAAGTCCGCGTCAGTCTGGCGAAGAAGTGACCAGCTGTCCGATGTCCGGCGGACGTGCGGCATGCGGCGGAGCGACGCAGGGCTAACGCGTCCCGTGCGAGAGTGGCCGTTCATCACCGCCACGCAGGAGCAGCACATGGGAATCTCGCGACACGCCACCGCGCACTGGGAAGGCGATCTGAAGTCGGGCAAGGGACAGCTGAGCACGCCGCAGAGCGGGCTGCTGGACAAGACCCGCTACGGTTTCAACAGCCGCTTCGGCGACGAGAAGGGCACCAATCCGGAGGAGCTGATCGCCGCCGCGCACGCCGGCTGTTTCACCATGGCGCTGTCGGCCAAGCTTGGTGAGGCCGGCTTCACCCCGACCTCGCTGGACACCGAGGCCAAGGTCGATCTGTCCCTGGAGGGCGGCCCGCAGCTGTCGCAGATCCGGCTGAAGGTGAAGGCCGTGGTGCCGGGCATCGACGCCGCACAGTTCCGTGCCATTGCCGATGACGCCAAGCAGAACTGCCCGGTGTCCAAGGCGCTGAGCGCGGTGCCGATCAGCCTGGAAGCCGAACTGGGCTGAGCCACGGTAGTGCCGGCCGCGGGCCGGCAACCGCATGATGCCGGGGTCCATGTAGCAGCCGGCCAGCGTTATGGCGGCCTTCCTGGTCCCCACCCTCCGGGCCGTCGCGTCCGACGTTGGCAGCGGCTCCTGCCGCTGCCTTCGGCTCTACCACCCGCCAGCGCGATCACCAATCAAGGGTGCCGGTAATCACCGTCTGCACCTGCCCGCCCGACCAGACCTCGCCGTCTTCATCGACCCGCAGGGTCAGGCGCGCGTCATGGCCGACTTCGCGGCCCTGGCTGACTTCGAACGGTGCACGGCCTCGGGGCAGCGCATCGCGCAGGTCCAGCCACGCGGCCAGCACGGCATTAGCCGCGCCGGAGGCGGCGTCCTCGAAGCGGCGGCCATTGCCGACGAAGGCACGTACTGCAAGATCGAAGCCTTCGCCGCCATCGCTGAAGGCGTAGGCAAACACGCCCATGCTGTCGGTGGATTCGGCCAGAGCCGCGACCGCGTCCCAGTCCGGGCGCAGTGCGCGCAGTGCCGCTTCATCGGCCACCTGCACCACCCACCAGCTGCGCCCGCCCTGCATGCGCGCCGGCGGCAGCGAGCCCAGCGGCCAATCCTTCAGCGCCGCCTGCAGGCGCGGGTCGGTGGCCTCGGCGATCTCCGCCAGCTGCGCGCGCGGGGTGCGGATGGCAATGCGCTGCTGCGCGCCCTCGCCGCTCACGCGCAGCGGCAGCGCACCGGCGATGCCGTCCTGCACGAGCACGCCGTCGACTGGCGCGGCCAGGCCCGCCTGCAGCACCGCATGCGCGGTGCCGACGCTGGGATGGCCGGCGAACGGGACCTCCTTCTGCGGGCTGAACATGCGCAGCCGGTAGCTGGCGCCTGCGACCTGCGGCGGGAACACGAAGGTGGTCTCGGGCAGGCGCGTCCAGCGCGCAATGGCCTGCATGCTGGCATCGTCCAGGCCTTCGGCATCAAGCACCACGGCCAGCGGATTGCCGGCACCGGCGCGCGGGGAGAACACATCCAGCTGCAGGAAACGGCGGGTGGACATCGGGCGGGACTCCAGTAGACAGGCGGCATAGCGTAGCGCGGGGCACAAAAAAGGGGACGGAGGGAATTAAGTCGCTTGTGCCCCAAGTGCCATAAGCGACTTAATTCCCTCCGTCCCCTTTTTTCGTGCGCTACCAGCGAAGGTGGCCGTCGATGACCGGCTGCACCTGGCCGCCGATCCAGACCGTGCCCTGCGCGTCGACCTGCACCTGCACGTGGCCATCGCGGCCGACTTCGCGGCCCTGGCTGGCCACGTAGTGGCCCTCGCGGCCGGGCAGGGCGTTGCGCTGCCGCAGCCAGGCAGCGATCAGGGCATTGGCGCTGCCGGTGACCGGATCTTCCGGCACGCTGGCCGCATCGGCGGGGCAGAATGCGCGCACCACACGGGTGTGGTCGGTACCGGCTTCGTCGGCGAATACGGCCACGCCGGTGGCCTCGGTGGCAAGGCTCCAGTCGCGCAGGGCGGCCATGTCCGGCGCCAGGCCGCGCACAGCGGCGGCATCGCGCAGCGGCAGCAGCCACCAGCGCGCGCCGTTGTCCCAGAGTTCGGGCACGTGCCCGTTGGCGGCTAGGGCCAGCAGTGTTTCGGGTGCCGCATCTGCGCCAGTCGCCAGTTGCCGCGCCGGTGGGCTGGCCAACTGGATCTGGAGTGCCTCGGCCGGGCCGCTCACCCGCACGGGCAGCACCCCCGCCGCGCACTGCTGCAGCAGGGCGCCGTCGCGAGGCTGGGCCAGGCCGCAGCTCACCGCCGCCCAGGCCGCGCCGACGCTCGGGTGGCCGGCGAAGGCCAGCTCACGGGTCGGGGTGAAGATGCGGATGTGGTAGTCGGCGCCGGGCGCGCTGGGGCGCAGGAAGAACACCGTCTCGGACAGGTTCAGCCAGGCGGCCAGGGCCTGCATCTGCTCGCCGGAGAGCGCATCGGCGTCCAGCAGGGCACCCAGTGGATTCCCGGTTCCGGGGCGGGAGGCGAAGACATCGAGCTGCAGGTAACGGAGGAGGGCCATCTACGGGGATATTGCGCTTAGAATCAAAGGTTCCGCCCCCGAGGGCGGCTTCCCCACATTCTACATAGCCAATCCATGTCAGCTTCCCCCCTTGTCGATCGTTGGATCGTACTGAAGTTCGGCGGCACCTCGGTGTCGCGTCGTCACCGCTGGGACACGATCGGGAAGCTGGCGAAAAAACGCGCGGAAGAGACCGGCTCGCGCGTGCTGGTGGTGGTGTCGGCGCTGTCCGGGGTCACCAACGAACTGACCGCGATCGCCGATGGCGCGCCGGACAGCCGCGATCGCGTGGCCGCGCTGGTCGAACGCCATGAAGGCTTCCTGGCCGAACTGGGCCTGGGCCGCGAAGTACTGGCCGAGCGCCTGGCGGCACTGCAGGGCCTGCTCGACGACCCGCGTGCGGCCACCCGTCCGCTGCAGTGGCAGGCCGAAGTGCTGGGCCAGGGCGAACTGTTGTCGTCCACGCTGGGCGCGGCCTACCTGCACGCCTCGGGCCTGGACATGGGCTGGATGGATGCCCGCCAGTGGCTGGACGCGATGCCGCCGCAGCCGAACCAGAGCGACTGGTCACAGCGCCTGTCGGTGAACTGCCAGTGGCGTGCCGACGCGGAGTGGATGCAGCGCTTCCGCGCGCAGCCGACCCGCCTGCTGATCACCCAGGGTTTCATCTCGCGGCATGCCGATGGCGGTACCGCCATCCTCGGCCGTGGTGGCTCGGATACCTCGGCGGCGTACTTCGGCGCGCTGCTCGGCGCCAGCCGCGTGGAAATCTGGACCGATGTGCCGGGCATGTTCAGTGCCAACCCGAAGGATGTGCCGGACGCGCGCCTGCTGACCCGCCTGGACTACTACGAGGCGCAGGAAATCGCCACCACTGGTGCCAAGGTGCTGCATCCGCGCTCGATCAAGCCGTGCCGCGATGCAGGCGTGCCGATGGCCATCCTCGATACCGAGCGTCCGGAACTGCCGGGCACCAGCATTGACGGCAGTGCTGCACCGGTACCAGGCGTCAAGGCGATCAGCCGCCGCAACGGCATCGTGCTGGTGTCGATGGAAGGCATCGGCATGTGGCAGCAGGTCGGCTTCCTGGCCGATGTGTTCAACCTGTTCAAGAAGCATGGCCTGTCGGTGGACCTGATCGGTTCGGCCGAGACCAACGTCACCGTGTCGCTGGACCCGTCCGAGAACCTGGTCAACACCGATGTGCTGGCCGCGCTGTCGGCCGACCTGTCGCAGATCTGCAAGGTGAAGGTGATCGTGCCGTGCGCGGCGATCACCCTGGTCGGCCGTGGCATGCGTTCTCTGCTGCACAAGCTGTCGGACGTGTGGGCCACCTTCGGCCGCGAGCGCGTGCACATGATTTCGCAGTCGTCCAACGACCTGAACCTGACCTTCGTCATCGACGAGGCCGATGCCGATGGCCTGCTGCCGATCCTGCATGCCGAGCTGATCGACAGCGGTGCGATGCCGGTGGAAGAAACCGAAGTGTTCGGCCCGCGCTGGCGCGAGATTGCCGGCACCGTGCGCCCGCGCGGCACGCCGTGGTGGCGCGGCCAGCGTGCGCACCTGCTGCAGCTGGCCGATGCCGGTACGCCGCGCTATGTCTACCACCTGCCGACGGTGCGCGCCCGCGCCCGCGCGCTGGCCGCGATCAAGCCGATCGACCAGCGTTACTACGCGATCAAGGCCAACAGCCACCCGGCCATCCTGCAGCTGCTGGAAGCCGAGGGCTTCGGGCTGGAGTGCGTCTCGTACGGCGAGCTGAAGCATGTGTTCCAGCACCTGCCGGAGCTGTCGCCGCGGCGCGTGCTGTTCACTCCCAGCTTCTGCCCGCGCAGCGAGTACGAGGCGGCGTTCGCCCTTGGCGTGACCGTCACCGTCGACAACGTCGAAGCGCTGCAGCGCTGGCCGGACCTGTTCCGCAGCCGCGAGCTGTGGCTGCGCGTCGACCTGGGGCGTGGCGAAGGCCACCATGCCAAGGTCCGCACCGGCGGCAAGGAGTCCAAGTTCGGCCTGCCGATCGCCCGCGTGGACGAGTTCGTGCGCGCGGCCACCGAGCTGGGCAGCCGCGTGGTCGGCCTGCATGCGCACCTGGGCAGTGGCGTGGAAACCGCGCAGCACTGGCGCCTGATGTGCGATGAGCTGGCCGGCTTCGCCCGCCGCATCGGCAGCGTGCACACCATCGACATCGGTGGCGGCCTGCCGATTCCGTACAGCGACGAAGACGAGCCGTTCGACCTGGACGCCTGGGCCGAGGGCCTGGCCGAGGTCAAGGCGCTGCACCCGGCATTCCGCCTGGCGATCGAGCCGGGCCGCTACCTGGTGGCCGAATCGGGCGTGCTGCTGACCCATGCCACCCAGGTGGTGGAAAAGGACGGCGTGCGCCGCGTGGGCCTGGATGCCGGCATGAACACGCTGATGCGCCCGGCGCTGTACGACGCCTGGCACGACATCGAGAACCTCAGCCGCCAGGGTGGTTATGCCGAAGCGGCGTTCGATGTGGTCGGCCCGATCTGCGAATCCAGCGATGTGTTCGGCAAGCGCCGCAAGCTGCCGGTGTCGACCGCGCCGGACGACGTGATGCTGATCGCCGACGCCGGCGCGTACGGCTATGTGATGGCCAACACCTACAACCAGCGGATGCTGCCGCGCGAAGACGTGATCGAATGACCACCGCGCGCGCCCTGCACCCGCCCACCGACACGCCCCGCGCCATCGCGCGGGCCCGTGCCTGACCGGATACACCATGACTGCTTTCGACAAACACCAGGTTTCCCGCTTCCGCTTCGTCCGCTGCGAATTCGCCGCGGATACCGGCGTGGCCAGGCTGGTCTACGCCTTTGATGACGGCCCGGAGATGGTGGAAACCATCACCGTGCCCGGCGCCCCGTTCGTGCTGGACGAAGCGCGTAGCGCCGCCGTGCAGCGCGCGCTGCAGCTGCTGCACCTGATCGCCGGTGTCAGCTACTACAAGGCCGGCGTACCGGATACGGTCAGCATCGACAGCTACAGCATCGATGCCGATACCGCCGCGCTGGTGGAGACCATTTACCTCAACGGCCTGGGCGAATTCGCCTACCGCAACGGCCTGAACCTGCGCGGCCGCTTCCGGTTGCCGGTGCAGGGCGTAGCTGCGCAGGCGCCGGCGCTGGGCCTGCAGCCGCACGCGCTGGTGGCCATCGGCGGCGGCAAGGATTCGCTGGTCAGCATCGAAGCGCTGCGCCGTGCCGGCGTGGACGAGACCGTGACCTGGATCGGTGGCTCGCAGCTGATCCGTGCGTGCGCCGAGCGCACTGGCCTGCCGACCTTGAACCTGGGCCGCACGCTGGCACCGGAACTGTTCGAGTTGAACCGCCAGGGCGCCTGGAACGGCCATATCCCGGTGACGGTGGTGAACTCGGCGATCATGGTGCTGGCCGCGTTGCTGCACGGCGTGGACCAGGTTGTGTTCTCCAACGAGCGCTCGGCCAGCTACGGCAGCCAGATTCCAGGCACCGGCGAAGTGAACCACCAGTGGTCCAAGGGGTGGGCCTGCGAGCAGGCCTTCGGTAGCCATGTGCAGAAGTACGTGGCGGCGGACCTGCAGTACTACTCGCTGCTGCGCCCGATGTCCGAGCTGGCGGTGGCCCGCCAGTTCGCCAAGAGTGACTTCTACGACGCGCATTTCTCCAGTTGCAACCGCAACTTCCACATCCTCGGCGAGCGCCCGGTGAACCGCTGGTGCGGCGTCTGCCCGAAATGCCATTTCGTGTTCCTGGCGCTGGCCCCGTTCATGCCCAAGACGCGCCTGGTGCGCATCTTCGGCCGCAACCTGCTGGACGATGCCGAGCAGGCCGGTGGCTTCGATGCGCTGCTGGAATTCCAGGACCACAAGCCGTTCGAGTGCGTGGGCGAAGGCCGCGAATCGCGTGCGGCGATGGCGACCCTGGCACAGCGCCCGGAGTGGAAGGAAGACGTGCTGGTGAAGCGCTTCTGCAACGAGATCCAGCCGCAGCTGGATGCCGCCGAATTGGAACTGGCACCGCTGCTGCAGCTGCAGGGCGAGCACCGTGTTCCAGCTGCGCTGTGGGAACGGGTGCGTGAAGATTTCGAAGCTTGAAGGAAAGCGCGTCGCGCTGTGGGGCTGGGGCCGTGAGGGCCGCGCCGCGTTTGCGGTGCTGCGCGCGCGCCTGCCCACGCTGGCATTGAGCCTGTTCTGCCCGGTGTCCGAGGTCGAGGCGGCGCGTGCGGAAACGGAGGGCGCGCTGGACGTGCGTGGCGAGCCTTCCGCTGAAGCGCTGGCCGCGTTCGACGTGGTGATCAAATCGCCCGGCATCAGCCCCTACCAGCCGATCGCGATGGCGGCTGCAGGGCAGGGCACCAGCTTCATCGGTGGCACCGCGCTGTGGTTCGCCGAACACGCGGCCGACGATGGCATCGTGCACGACACCGTGTGCGTGACCGGTACCAAGGGCAAGAGCACCACCACCGCGCTGGTTGCGCACCTGCTGCGTGCCGCCGGCCATCGCACCGGCCTGGTCGGCAACATCGGCCTGCCGCTGCTGGAAGTGCTGGATCCCCAGCCCGCGCCCGAGTACTGGGCGGTGGAACTGTCCAGCTACCAGACCGGTGAGGTGGCACGCAGTGGCGCCCGCCCGCAGGTGGCGGTGGTGCTTAACCTGTTCCCGGAACACCTGGACTGGCACGGCAGCGAACAGCGTTACATCGAAGACAAGCTGCGGCTGGTGACTGAAGCTGCACCGCGCATCGCTGTGCTCAACGCCGCCGATCCGCACCTGGCCGCGCTGTCGCTGCCCGACAGCGAAGTGGTCTGGTTCAACCAGCCGCAGGGCTGGCACATGCGCGGCGACATCGTGCATCGCGGTGAGCAGGCCGTGTTTGATACCTGCAACACGCCGCTGCCAGGCCGCCACAACCGCGGCAACCTGTGCGCGGTGCTGGCCGCGCTGGAAGCGCTGGGGCTGGATGCCGTAGCGCTGGCACCGGCGGTGCAGGACTTCCGTCCGCTGCCCAACCGCCTGCAGCGCATCGGCATGGCCGATGGCCTGACCTACGTCAACGATTCGATCAGCACCACGCCGCATGCCAGCCTGGCCGCGCTGGAGTGCTTCGCCGGCCAGCGCATCGCGCTGCTGGTGGGGGGGCATGACCGTGGCCTGGACTGGACCGATTTCATGCAGCACATGGCGCACGATGTGCCGCCGGTGGAGATCGTGACCATGGGCAGCAACGGCCCGCGCATCCACGCGATGCTGCAGCCGTTGGCCGACGCCGGTCGCTTCGGCCTGCATGCGGCGGGCGATCTCGCCGAGGCGATGGCCTTGGCGCGCGCCGCGCTGGGCGAACAGGGCGGGGTGGTGCTGCTGTCGCCGGGTGCACCGAGCTTTGGTGCGTACCGCGACTACGTGGCGCGTGGCCGTCATTTCGCCGAGCTGGCCGGCTTCGATCCGGACAGCATCAGCGCGATTCCGGGGTTGGGCATCGGGTAAGGGGTCGGATCCCTTTCCGCAGGAAAGGGCTCTGACCCCATCGTGCATTTATCATGCAGGCATCCCCGGACGGACCCGGATGCCCGCATGTGCACCTTCATCACCGTGTTCCTGCCCACGTCATTGCCGCACGACGCGGCCGCCGCGGTCTTCACCCGTAGCGGCCGGCGCCTGTTCGCGCAGGCATCACCGAGCCTGCAGGCGGCGGTGGGCCCGGATTGGCAGCCGTGGCTGAGTGCCGCGCACTGCGATTGCGGCACCGCGCTGGCCTCGACGAGTGTGCAGCCGGAATGGAAGGGCGATGCCGAACGTTGGCGGAAGAAGGGCTGGAGTGAGGCCAGGATCGCTCGCGCGCTGTCCGAGCAGTTGGCGCGGCATGAACAGGATCAGCAGGTGTGCCGCGATAGAGCTCTTGCCGACGCCGGCCAATGGCTGCAGCGCATTGATGCCCTGCTGGGTGTGGGTGCGGCGCGTATCGGACTTCTGGTGCGTGTTTACGACGGCTCTGTGGGGGGCCGGCAGCCGAAGCCGCCGGAACATCATTGGTCGCGGGATCAGCTCGCCGCGGCGGATCTGTTGGCGTTCGCGCCCGGCACGTTGCACTGGATCGAACGCGGGTGAGAGCGCCATCCACGCATGGCGTGGATCTACTGTAGAGTCGAGCCCATGCTCGGCTGGGTTTCAATCCTCGTCCTGGTCGATGAACGCGTAATCGCGATCAATCATTTGTTGCAGGTAGGCGTCGAAGCTGGGCGCGATCACCGCGTAGCTGTCCGGATCGTGCAGGTAGCGCACCACCTGGCCGACCGTGCCGCCCGACCCCGGGTCGAAATCCAGGTACAGCATCGACGTGCCGCCGTTGTTCATGCAGTGCGAGAAGCACAGGCGGCGGTTCATCGGCAGATCGGCGTCGATGCCCTCACCCAGGATCTCCGGTTCGTCATCCAGCCACTCTTCGTAGATCGAACGGATGCTGTCGTCCCACTGCTGCTGGTCTTCGAAGATCTGTGCGACCGAGCGCAGGTAGTACGGATAGTCGCCGACATCGGAGCCGAGCATCAGCACGCACACCTCGCCGCCTGGATACTCGCGGAAATGGGTGCCATCCACGCGCGACAACAGTTCCATCAGGCTGTCAGGGACCTGTGGCCACTGCGCCCGCAGGCGCTGTAGGTCTTCGACAGTGGCACCCTGTACCCACGCCCATTGCGGAGCATCCTCGGCGGGCAAGCGCGGAATCAGGCCAGACAGAAAGCGATCAACAAGGGTCATCGGAAGATGCCAAGAGCAGGGCAGGCACAGCCGGCTTCGCGCATCGAGGCCGGCCGTGCGGCGCGGCGTATCAGCGTACCACCTGGAAATCGATGATGTCGTAGACCGATGAGCCGTACTTGCCATGCGATTCCAGGGAGATCGCGATGCCGAGGTCCTCGATGAAGGCACGAACACTGCGATCGCCGTCGACCTTGCACTCCAGCCGGATCGCATCGCCAGAAAGCGAGGCTGATACATCGCGTGCCGGGAAGCGTTCTCCGATCACGCAGGACAGCGTGGTGGTGAGTGGCTTGGAAGTGCTGCGTTCCGGATAGAAGACCATCGTCGTCTCTGCGCGGAACCGGCTGCCGGGTGTCCACGCTGCGGGAAGATCCTGCTTCAGCGACCGGGTCTGCAGGGTCATCGCAGCGTCGCGCATGGATGCCAGCTGGAAGAGATTTGCCTTTGACAGCCGATGCATGGTGAACGAGGTGTAGTCCTCGGTGATCTTCAACAGGCCGTTGTCGGCCACCATCGTAATGGTGGTCGGAGTAGTGGAGGGGGCCCTTCCCTTGATCCGGTAGCGGTAGGTCAGCGATGTGAACCGGGGGGCCAGCAACGGGTTGTCCACGCCATCAACAACAGCCTTGATAACCGGCACATCTTCCAGTTGCCGGCCGGCCGCCTGCGGCTGCGGGCGATCGGCAGCGGGTACGTCGGGGCGGAGCTGGGCCATGACATCTGCATCTACCGCCCCTTGCAGCGAACATCCCACCATGGTCCTGCCGCCGCTGGATTCCACCATCAGCACCCGTTCCAGAAGCATGCGTCCGGAGGCAATGCCGCCGCGATTGGAAGTGGGCAGCCACTGATCGCCTGCGCGGACCTCGCTACGGGCATGCATTCCGCGATCGCCCTGCAGGCGCTCGGCATGTTCGATCAAGGGCGACAGGTGCTTGACAACCGTGTCCAGTGGCGCATCGAAGGTGAACCCCCAGCTCATATAACGACCCAGGACGCCCAGGTCCGACGTGTTGTCGAAGTAGGTGGCGACCGGCGGGCCGCCGATGCGGGGTCCGCCACGGAGCTGGACCTCGTTGGTGGTCTCGGAACGATCCTTGGTCTCGATCCAGTTGATCGTGCCTGTCCCACCCAACGATGCGTGCGCGGCCCATGCATCTGCGTGCGTGTGCAGGCTGGAGAAGAAGCTGGCGTCGCAGCGGCTGAACGCGGTGAAAGTCTCGTCCAGCGGACTGGCGCTCAGCTGGGCAGCAGGCAGCAGAAGGGCAAGCGAGGCAAGCGAAGTGGAACCCAGGTTTTTCACGAAACGGGACATCCTTGTTGGGGAAGGGGGGGGCACACAGCTGGACACTAGCTATCGGCCTGTTCGTCTGGATCTGAAGTGGGGGCTGCATTGCGTGCTTCGGCTTCACGCCGGCCCCGTACACTCCGGGTTCCCTCTCGGTGGAGCAGGCGCATGAATCGTTGGCGATGCGGTGTGGCGGTGATCCTGGGGCTGGCGGCGATGCCGGCGTGGGCGGCGATGAAGACCCAGCCGGTGGAATGGAAACACCAGGGCACGACCTTCAGTGGCGTGCTGGTCTATGACGACGGCGACAACGACAAGCGCCCGGGTCTGGTGATGGTGCCGAACTGGAAGGGCGTGAACGAATCGGCGGTCGAAAAGGCCAAGCAGCTGGCCGGCGATGATTACGTGGTGCTGGTGGCCGATGTCTACGGAAAGGGCGTGCGGCCGAAGACCGATGCCGAGGCCGGGCCGGTGGCAACCAAGCTGCGCAATGACAGGCCGCTGCTGCGCGCACGTGCGCTGGAGGCGGTGAACGTGCTCAGGGCGCAGGCGGGCAAGGTGCCGCTCGATGCCGGCCGGATCGGCGCGGTGGGCTTCTGTTTCGGCGGCACCACGGTGCTGGAACTGGCCCGTGCCGGTGCGCCGCTGGCCGGTGTGGTCAGCCTGCACGGTGGGTTGGGTTCACCGCTGCCGGCGCAGGCCGGTGGCAGCCATCCGTCGGTGCTGGTGCTCAACGGCGCCGACGACAGGAGCGTGACTGCCGAGGACATCGCTGGCTTCCAGAAGGAAATGGACGCGGCCAAGGTCGATTGGGAGTTCACCAACTACAGCGGTGCCGTGCACTGCTTCGCCGAGCGCGATGCCAACAGTCCGCCGGGGTGCCAGTACAACGAGCGGGCGGCGAAGCGCGCGTGGAAGGCGCTGGATGAGTTCTTCGAGGAACGCTTCGAGAAAAGTTGATTCGTGCAGTGGTAGTGCCGGCCGCTGGCCGGCAACCTCATGATGCTGCGGATGTCATCGGGAATGCCGGCCAGCGGCCGGCACTACCGATGCTTCAGTGCCGACCAACGGTCGGCACCCACCGGAATGCCGGTTTGGTGGGTGCCGACCGTTGGTCGGCACACCTCAGCCGGTCAATGCGAGCGCTGCACCGCGTAGCGGGCCAGGCCGCGCAGGGCGGCCACGGCATCGTTGTCGCCCAGGCCATCGAGCGCGCGCTCGGCGGCTTCGGCATATTCCTCTGCACGCGCGCGGCTGTACTCCAGGCCGCCGGTGGCGCGGATCGCGGCCAGCACTTCCGGCATGGCCGAGGCGTCACCGTCCTGCACGATGGTGCGCAGGCGCTCGCGGGTGGCGTCGTCGGAGTGGGCCATCGCGTGGATCAGCGGCAGCGTGGCCTTGCCCTCGGCGAGGTCGTCGCCCAGGTTCTTGCCCAGCTCCTCGGCGTTGGCCGAGTAGTCCAACACGTCGTCGGCGATCTGGAACGCGTAGCCCAGGTGCATGCCGTAGTCGAACAGGGCCTGCTGGGTCGCTTCATCCACGCCGCTGGCCAGCGCGCCCAGGCGGGTGCCGGCGGCGAACAGCACCGCGGTCTTGCGCTCGATCACGCGCAGGTAGGCGGCTTCGTCGGTGTCCGGGTTGTGTACGTGCAGCAGCTGCAGCACTTCACCCTCGGCGATGCGGTTGGTGGCGTCAGCCAGGATCTGCATCACCGGCATGCGCTCCAGCTCGACCATCAGCTGGAAGCTGCGCGAGTACAGGAAGTCGCCGACCAGCACGCTGGGCGCGTTGCCCCACAGTGCGTTGGCGGTGCTGCGGCCACGGCGCAGGCTGGATTCGTCCACCACGTCGTCGTGCAGCAGGGTGGAGGTGTGGATGAACTCGATGATCGCCGCCAGCTGGTGGTGCTCCGGGCCGGCCTGGCCGACTGCATGGCCGGCCAGCATCACCAGCATCGGGCGCAGGCGTTTGCCGCCGGCGGAAATGATGTGGTCAGCGATCTGGTTGATCAGCACGACGTCCGAGGACAGCCGGCGCCGGATCAGGGCGTCGACGGCGGCCATGTCGGCCGCGGCAAGCGACTGGATCTGGGGCAGGCCCAGGGCGGGACGGGTGTCTTCGGTGATGGTCATGCGATCAGGCTTTCAGGCTCACCACCGATTATAGGCGCTGGCCGTGAATTCGGGCGCAAACCGGCCCGAGCGGCAATTCCAGCCCGGCCTGCGCGGCCCTCCGCGTGAATACGTATGCAGGTTGCGCCATGCCTGGGAGCCCGCCGCTAAGCTTGCCGGATCAGGATTTCGGCCCGCTGCCGGCGGGTCCCGCATGCCCGGAGGGGGGCTGTCGATGTCGCACTATCCATGGTGGCGCGGAGCCGTCATCTACCAGATCTACCCGCGCAGTTACCTTGATGCCAACGGCGATGGCGTGGGCGATCTGCCCGGCATCATCCAGCGCCTGGACCACATTGCCGCGCTGGGCGTGGATGCGATCTGGATCTCGCCGTTCTTCAGGTCGCCGATGGCCGACTTCGGCTACGACATCGCCGATTACCGCGATGTCGACCCGCTGTTCGGCAGCCTGGACGACTTTGACCGCCTGTTGGCCAAGGCCCACGGCCTGGGCCTGAAGGTGATGATCGACCAGGTGCTGAGCCACACCTCGATCGAGCATGCGTGGTTCCGCGAGAGCCGCCAGGACCGCAGCAATCCGAAGGCCGACTGGTACGTCTGGGCCGACCCGCGCGAGGATGGCACCCCGCCCAACAACTGGCTGTCGCTGTTCGGCGGCTGCGCCTGGCAGTGGGAGCCGCGCCGTGAGCAGTACTATCTGCACAACTTCCTGGTCGACCAGCCGGACCTGAATTTCCATCACCCGGACGTGCAGCAGGCGACCCTGGACAACGTGCGCTTCTGGCTCGACCGCGGCGTGGATGGCTTCCGCCTGGATGCGATCAACTTCTGCTTCCACGACGCACAGCTGCGTGACAACCCGGCCAAGCCCGCCGACAAGCGGGTGGGGCGCGGCTTCAGCCCGGACAACCCGTACGCCTACCAGTACCACTACTACAACAACACGCAGCCGGAGAACCTGCCGTTCCTGGAGCGCCTGCGCGCGCTGCTGGACGAATACCCGGGGGCGGTCAGCCTGGGCGAGATCTCTTCGGAAGACTCGCTGGCCACCACGGCCGAGTACACCCGCGATGGCCGCCTGCACATGGGCTACAGCTTCGAGCTGCTGGTGGACGACTACAGTGCGGCCTACATCCGCGATACGGTCTCGCGCCTGGAAGCAGCGATGACCGAAGGCTGGCCGTGCTGGGCGGTGTCCAACCACGATGTGGAGCGCGCGGTCAGCCGCTGGGGCGGCCACCCCGCCGACCCGCGCCTGGCGCGGATGCTGGTGGCGATGCTGTGCTCGCTGCGCGGTTCGGTCTGCCTGTACCAGGGCGAGGAGCTGGGCCTGGCCGAGGCCGAGGTGCCGTTCGAGGCCCTGCAGGACCCCTATGGCATCACCTTCTGGCCGAATTTCAAGGGCCGTGACGGCTGCCGTACCCCGCTGCCGTGGACCGATGCACCGCTGGCCGGCTTCACCACTGGCCAGCCCTGGCTGCCGATCCCGGCCGAACACCGGGCCGCGGCGGTCGTCGTGCAGGAGCGCGACCCGCATTCGGTGCTGGCGGCGTTCCGCGCGTTTCTGGCCTGGCGGCATACCCAGCCGGCCCTCCTGCATGGCAGCATCAGATTTCTTGAAAGCGCCGAGCCCGTGCTGCTGTTCGAGCGTATGCTTGCAGATGAAACCCTCCTGCTGGCCTTCAACCTGTCGGCCGAAGCGGTGAGCCATCCGCTGCCGCCGGGCAACTGGCAGCAGGTGGTGGTACCGGGCCCGGATGCGGGCACGGTGCAGGGCAATGAACTCCAGCTGCCGCCACGCGCGGTGTATTGCGCCCGACGCAGCTGACCGTTTTCTCCGGTGGCGGTACTTGCGGGGACGGGGCCGAAGCGCCCCGTCCCTTTTTTGTGGCTGGGCCTTGCCGACCAGCGGCCGGCATCCGCGCAAAGGAAAACCCGCTGCCTGCGCAGCGGGTTTCCGGTCCTGCTCCCTGTTTTCTGTTGCCGGCCAGCGGCCGGCACTACCGGGTCCGGGCTGCCGGGCAGGGCCCGGCGCTGCCTCAGAACTTGTAGTTCACGCCCAGCATGTAGGTGCGGCCCCATTCGATGTACTCCAGCGGGCGGTCCTTGCTGCCGGCGTAGGTGCGGTACGGCTCGTTGGTCAGGTTGCTGCCCTGCAGCAGCAGGGTCAGGCCACGCAGGGCGCTGCTGTCGCTGAAGGTGTAGCTGACCTGCGCATCGGTCACGTTTTCGCCGACGACATAGCGCAGGCTGCGGTTGCCGTTGAAGTTGCCGATCTCACCGATGAAGTCCGACCGCCGGCGCTGGCTGACGCGTGCTTCAAAACCGCTGCGCTCGTAATAGGCAGTGAAGTTGTACACGCGCTTGGACAGGCCCGGCAGGCTGATCGGGTCACTGCCCACGCTGGAGGCGCTCTCCGGATCCAGGATGGTGATGTCGCTCTTGTTGAAGGTCGCGCTGGCCTGCAGGCCGAAGCCACGCAGGCTGTCGGTCAGCATGTCCAGCGGGAACGATGCGGTCAGTTCCAGGCCCTTCAACGTGCCGCCCTTGCCGTTCTGCGGCGCGGAGAAGGTGCCGGTGGTCAGCACCGGCGCGGTCATGCCCGGCGGCGGCACGTAGCTGCCCAGCAGCGCGGTGAAGTCGTAGTTGTCCACCGATTGGGTATAGACGTAGCTCTTCAGGTCCTTGTAGAAGATCGCGGCAGCCACGTAGGCCTTCTCGCCGAAGTACTTCTCATAGGACAGGTCCAGCGCGGTGGCGCGCCACGGATCCAGCAGCGGATTGCCACCACTGCCGCCCGGCCGGCCGGTGCCGGTATCCACGCCGAACTCCAGGCCGGCGCGCATCTGGTCCACGCGCGGGCGCGCGACCTGCTTGGCGGCGGCGAAGCGCAGCGTCTGCTGGTGGGGGAACATGAAGGCCAGGTTCAAGCTCGGCAGCCAGTCGTTGTAAGCGCGGCCGTTCGAATACGGCTGCACGTTGTTGCCGGCTGACTGCGAGCTGTCCCAGTAGCGCGAATCCGAGCTCTGGTCGGTGTGCTGCATCTGCACGCCGATGTTGCCGCGCACGCCCACTTCACCGATGTCGGTGTTGATGTTCAGGCGCGCCCAGGCGGTGGTGATCTTCTCTTCGACCGTCCACGACTTGGGGATCAGGTAGTCCAGGTTGTCGACCGGGTTGAAGGTCATGTAACGACCCACAGCGGCCGGTACGTTCCAGGCCGGGATGGTGCCGAGGCCGGCGAAGCCCAGGTCCACCGGACGGTACTGCAGGTCCGAGGCGATGTTGGCATCGCCCTGTGCGCCGAGCAGGATGTTGCCTTCGGACTGGGTCTTCACCTTGCGGCGGTCGGCATAGTTCACGCCGATGTCGATATCCGGTGCCCACGAGGCGATGGCATCAGGAAGGGCGATGGTGGCAGCCAGCTTGCCGCCCTTCAGGCGGTCTTCCACCTGGGGCACCTTGCCGTAGCCGGAGCCGTAGATCGTGTTGGTCAGGAACAGCGCATCGGGGTTGGAGTAGTTCAGGCCCGGGGTGATCTGCGAGAAGCCGTCCTGGCGGATCGACACGCCGACCGTATCCAGTTGCGGCATCGGGGTCAGCTGCAGGTTGTTTTCCAGGTTCAGCTCGTCGCGCGTGGCCTTGGAGTAGTTCAGGTCGGCGACCAGCTTGACGCCGCCGAAGTTGAACTCGTTGTTCCAACCGAACGCATCGATCTTGTCCTTGCGCTTGTTGTACATGCCGCGCACCAGCGGATACACGCCGCTGGCGGCGCCGCCGGTGAACGAGCCGTTGGCGTTGACCTGCGGGTTGCTGACCAGCAGGCCCGGGGTGTAGTTGCCGTTGTAGTTGCTGAGGTTCAGCTCGAACTGGTTGGCGGTGTCGATCTGCTCGGCTTCGGTGTGGAAGGCATCGAAGGTGCTGGTCCAGCTGTTGTTCGGGCGGAACTGGATCGTGGCCATCACGCCGTCGCGCTTGTTGTTGCCGGTGCGGCGCAGCGCCTTGATGCCATCGGAGAAGTAGGTGCCGGCACCCACGCCCGGGCGGTCGCCCTTGTCGGTGTGCTCGGTGGTCCACGGCTCGTACAGGCCGACCTGGTTCTCCTGGATCGGCATGTCGCTGTGCGCATAGCCGATGGCGATGCCCAGGGTCTTGTCCAGGAACTGGTCGATGTAGCTGGCGCTGAAGCGGTTGCCGTACGGATCGACATTGGCGGCGCGGCCCAGCGAACTCTTCTGGTAGCGGCCACTGACCGCGATCACGCGCTCGCCGAAGCTGAGCGGGCGCGCGGTCTGCATGTCGATGGTGCCCGACAGGCCCTGGCCGACCAGCGCCGCGTCCGGGGTCTTGTACACCGTCACGCCGTTGACCAGCTCGGACGGGTACTGGTCGAACTCGACGCCGCGGTTGTCGCCGGTGCTGACCACTTCGCGGCCATTGAGCAGGGTGGTGGCGAAGTCCGGCGACAGGCCGCGCACGCTGATCACCTGCGCACGCCCGGCCACGCGCTGGGCGGCCAGGCCGGGCAGGCGCGAGATGGATTCGGCGATGCTGACGTCGGGCAGCTTGCCGATGTCTTCAGCGGAGATTGCCTCGACCACCGAGGTGGCGTCCTGCTTGACCGCGATCGCGCTCTCGATGCCGCGGCGGATGCCGGTGACCTGCACCGTATCCAGGTTGGTGGCGGCGGTGCCGGCCGGCGTGGTGGTGTTCTGCGTGGACTGTGCCGACGCCAGCGTCGGCGCCAGGACAACGGCCAGCGCGATGCTCAGCGCGCTGCGCTTGTGGTTCAACATTTTCCCCTCCCAGGCAATGTTGCAGATCGATTTGTGAGCGTTCCGGCGGGGCCGAGAACGTGCGACGCGGTGGCCGCTGTCGTCGCCGCTATGGTAGGCAGCGCGTTCTTCGCGGGAATCACCCTGCATACGTATTCAATGGCGTCTGCAGGGTTGTAATCGCTTTCAGGTGCCTTGTTCGGTAGAGCCGAGCCCATGCTCGGCTGCGTTTCGGTGCTACGCACCGCCGCCCGAGCATGGGCTCGGGCGCTACGGGAGCGCAGGTAGGAAAACGTTCAGTGGATGGGCGTGAAGCGAATGGCCTGCCCACCGCCCGGTGCCAGCACCAGCGTCAGTGCATCGGCACTGGTCACCTCGCGGGTTTCGCGTGCGAACGCGAACGGGTTGCTGCGGAAATCAGCGCCTTCACCATCGCGGTAGATCTCGGCGCGATAGCGCACGCCTGGCTCCAGGAAGCCCAGCGGTACCGGCAGCACGCGGCCGTGTTCGTCGGTGATGCTGCCGAGGAACCAGTCGCGGCTGTTGCGGTCGCGGCGCACGATCGTCACGTAGTCACCCACTTCGCCATCGAGCACGCGGCTCTGCTCCCAGTCCACCGCCACGTCCTCGATGAAACGGAACGCCTCGCGATGCTGCAGGTAGTGTTCGGGCAGGTCCGCGGCCATCTGGATCGGGCTGTACAGCACCACGTACAGGGCAAGCTGGCGGGCCAGCGTGCTGGGAATGGCCTGGCCGTGGCGGCCCTTCAGGCTGAGGATGCCGGGGGTGTAATCCATTGGCCCGGCCAGCATGCGGGTGAACACCAGGTTGACCTCATGCTCCGGCGGGTTCGGCGGCTGGCCCCAGGCGTTGTATTCCATGCCGCGCGCGCCTTCGCGTGAGATCCAGTTGGGATAGGTGCGGCGCAGGCCGGTATCCTTTATCGGCTCATGCGGGTTGACCGACAGGTGCCGGCGCGCGGCTTCCTGCACCACCTTCAGGTGGTGGCGGGCCATGAACTGCCCGTCGTGCCACTCGCGCCACAGTGGGCCCCCGGCCGGATTGCGGCGGTCGACCTGGCCGTCGTCGCAGACGTAGCCGGTCTTGAACTGGTCCACGCCCAGCCGTGCATACAGGTCCAGCGCGGCACCCAGCTGGTCCTCGTAGTGCTCGATGGCGCAGCCGGTTTCATGATGGCCGATCAGGTGCACGCCCTTCTTCAGGCCATACGCCGTCAGCGCTTCAATGTCGAAATCAGGCGTGGCGCGGGTGAAATCGAAGTCGTAGCCATTGCCCACCCACATGCCATCCCAGCCCGGGTTCCAGCCTTCCACCAGCACGCCGCGGAAGCCGTGCGCGGCCGCGAAGTCGATCACCTTCCTGGTCTTGGCGGTGGTGGCCGCGTGCTTCGGTCCGGTTGCCCAGCTCTCGTTGTCCAGGTGCATCGACCACCACACGCCCAGGTACTTGGCCGGCTTCACCCAGCTCACATCGCCCAGCGCGTTGGGTTCATTGAGGTTGAGGATCAGGTCCGATTCGACCAGGCCACCGGCACGATCGGCGATCTGCAGCGTGCGCCACGGCGTGGCGAAGGGCAGGGTGCGGCGTACCTTCCAGCCTTCGGCCGAGGGCGACAGCTGCGCGCGCAGGCGCTGCCCCTCGGTGCGCCGCAGCCACATGCCGGCATAGTCCACCAGCGCGGCCTCGTGGATCGCCAGATGCAGGCCATCGCGGCTGCGCAGGGTCATCGGCGTATGCACCAGCGGCACTTCGCGCAGCGGCGTGCGCTGATACAGGTATTCGTAGTGGATCGGTTCGCCGGCGGGAATCCACCAGGCGGTTGATTCGGGCGCGATGGCGAATTCGGTCAGTTCGTCATCGATGATGGCTTCGCGCAGGTTCGGTTGCTCAGGGAACACATAGCGGAAGCCAAGGCCATCATCGTAGACGCGGAACACCACATCCAGCCGCCGCTTGCGGCCGGTGGTTTCAGTCAGCTGCACGGTCAGCTCGTTGAAGTGGTCGCGGGTGAGCCGGCGCTCGCCCCACGGCTGCTCCCAGGTGTCGTCGACGCTGCGCCGCTGCTGGCCCAGCAGGGCGAAATCGCGGTCCAGGCGACCGTCGCGCAGGGCAAAGCCAAGCTTCGAATCCTCCACCACGGTGTCGCCCAGGCGCTCGACACGGTAGCGGGCGGTGCCGCCGTCCAGCAGCAGACTGACCTTCAATACCTTGCCCGGCGATTCGACGCTGGCCACCTGCGGCGTGGCCTGTACCAGCGTGGACCACCCGATCAGGGCCAGCCCAAGCATGTGCGCGAACACCGCGCGTACAGCAGTGGATGACATCGGCAATTCCCCTCCCAAGGCGCCGTTGGCAGACCCGGACCATAAGCCAGCGCGGCGGGCGCGCCACCGCGCGATGCCATGAATACGTATGCAACTGGACGCAGCCGACAGCCCCGCGTCTACCATGGGGCCCAGGCACCTTGAGGGAGGGGCCGCGCCCGCCCGCCGGCAACGACGGTGCGGACCTACAACGCGTGCAGAGAGGGAGGGAGGCCGACGGGCGCAAGCCGGTCCGCCGCTTCGATGCTGAAGATCATTTGCCTGACCGCTGCCCTGGGGGCAGCGCTGGGATCGACCGCGCAGGCGGCCGACCTGCAATTCGACGGTCGCCATGCGCGCGCCGAAGCCGCTGCCAAGGGCAGCTTCGTGCTGCATGCGCCGAAGGGCGCAGTGCAGATCGCAGCCGCACCGATGCGCAGCCAGACCGGCAGCGTGATGTTCGATGCCCTGTTCGCGCTCGCCCAGCAGGAGATGTCCCAGGACCGCGTGGACGCGATCCGTGATCCGGCGTTCGACGAGGGTCGGCCGGTCCCGTGCGAGTGCTTCCAGACCGGTGCACGCTGGCCCTATGTGTGGACCCGTGATGTCAGCTTCGCCGCCGACCTGGCGCTGGCGCGGCTGGACCCGCAGCGCACCCGGCAGTCGCTGCAGTTCAAGCTGTCGGCAGCCCGTGACGGGCGTACGCCCGGCCTGTTCGTGGCGCAGGACACCGGTTCCGGCGGCAGCTGGCCGATCAGCAGTGATCGCGTGGTGTGGTTCCTGGCGGCACGCCATCTGCTGGAGGACCGAGCGTTTGCCGATCAGGTCTGGCAGGCGCTGCAGGGCACGCTGGCGCAGGACCGCGCGATGGTGTTCGACGCGCAGATGGGTCTGTACCGCGGCGAGACCTCCTTCCTGGACTGGCGCGAGCAGACCTATCCAGACTGGACCCGCGAGGACGTGCGTTTCATCGGTGATTCCTACGCACTGTCCACCAACGTGCTGCACTACCAGGCACTGCGCCTGGCCGAACGCCTGGCCGGGCAGCACGGCGATGCCCGCGCGACCGACTACAGGGCCTGGGCCGATGCGTTGGCGCAGCAGATCAATGCGCGCTTCTGGCGCGAGGATATCGGCCAGTACATGAGCTACATCGGCGAGGCCGCGCACCCGGTGCCGTACGCCAAGGTCGATCTGCTCGGCCTGTCGCTGGGCATCCTGGCCGAGGTGCTGCCGCCCGAGCGCGCGCGGCGTGCGCTGGCGGCGTATCCGATGGGCCCGGCCGGCAGCCCGGTGGTGTGGCCGCAGGAGGCGCAGCAGCCGATCTACCACAACCGCGCGATCTGGCCGTTCGTCAGTGCCTATTCGCTGCGCGCGGCGCGCCAGCTGGACGATGCACCGCGCATCGCCGCCGAGATCCGCTCGCTGATGCAGGGCGCCGCGCTGGCCGGTTCCAACATGGAGAACTACGAGCTGGTCAGCCAGGCGGTGCATGTTGAAGAGGGCGTGCTGAGCGGCCCGGTGGTCAACTCCGAACGCCAGCTGTGGTCGGTGGCCGGCTATCTGTCGATGGTGGTCGAGGGCGTGTTCGGCGTGCAGGACGATGGCCGCGTGCAGCCCAAGCTGCCGGCCGTGCTGGTGCCCGAACTGTTCGGCAATCAGCGCCGCATCTCCCTGGAGGCCGATGGCAGGCGTTATGTGCTGGAGCGACCGAAGCAGGTGGGTGATGGCCTGCTGGTGGCGGGCAAGGTGAAGACCCGTGGCGCCACCACCACCGTGCAGCTGGTGCCCGCCGCAGCGGCGCCACGCAGCGCGGCGACGACGGCCGGCGCAGATGCGCGCGCACCGGCCACGCCGGCCGCACCGCAGGTGCAACGCAAGGGCAGGGGCTGGAATGTCGTGGTCGCTGCCGGCCAGGTGCTGTGGCAGGACGGCCGGGCGCTCGCCGCCAGCAATGGCCTGGCACGCATCGGTGACGATGGCCTGCAGCATTGCCTCAGCCTGACCCGGCGCGACGGTGCAATTGAATCGCTGCACAGCCCGATGGTCTGCGTCGGTCCGCAGCAGCGACTGAAGGGTACGCAGCGCTGGCAGTTCACCTCCGCCAGGGCCGGGCAGGTGCGCCTGCGCCTGCAGTACCGGAATCCGAACGGGCCGATCAACACCGGCGTCACCGCTGCGGTGAAGCAGCTGGTGCTGCAGTGCCCGGGCCAGCCGTTGCAGCGGCACACCGTCACCCTGCCGCACAGCGTGGCCGTGCAGGACTCGACCTCGGCGACATTCACGGTGCCCAAGGGCCGATGCACGGTCACGCTTGAAGAAGGCTTCAACATGAGCGCGCTGCAGCACTTCGCGCACTACACCGGGGGCAAGGGCGGACGCGATGGCGTGCTCAACCAGGCCCAGGTGCAGGCGCTGATGGTGGCGCCGGTGGCCGCGGCAGAGGGCGCACGATGAATCGTACCGCCAAGCCGCAGCTGTCGTTCTGGCAGATCTGGAACATGTGTTTCGGCTTCCTGGGCATCCAGTTCGGCTTCGCCCTGCAGAACGCCAATGCCAGCCGCATCTTCGAGACGCTGGGCGCGGACATCGACGCGGTGCCCGGGCTGTGGATCGCCGCGCCGCTGACCGGCCTGCTGGTGCAGCCGGTGATCGGTTACCTGTCCGACCGCACCTGGACGCGCTGGGGGCGCCGCCGTCCTTATTTCATGATCGGAGCGGTGCTGACCACGCTGGCGCTGCTGGTGATGCCGAACTCGCCGACGTTGTGGATCGCCGCCGGCACGCTGTGGGTACTCGATGCTTCGATCAACGTGTCGATGGAGCCGTTCCGCGCCTTCGTCGGCGACCAGCTGGCGCCGCGCCAGCGTCCGGCCGGTTATGCCATGCAGAGCTTCTTCATCGGCGTGGGCGCCATCGTCGCCAGCTTCCTGCCGTTCATCCTGGCCCACTTCGGGGTCGCCAATACGGCCGCCGCAGGTGAGGTGCCTGATACCGTGCGCTATGCGTTCTACTTCGGCGCGGTGGTGCTGTTGGCGGCAATCACCTGGACGGTGGTCAGCACCCGCGAATACTCACCGGCGGAGCTGGCCGGTTTCGATGACGCCGAACCTCCGGCACGTCACGCAGCAGCGCCGATCAGCGGCCCGGCGCCCTGGGTGCAGGTGGCCGGATGGCTGGGGCTGGGCGTACTGCTGGCGCTGCTGATCACCTGGCGGCAGGGCGACCGGATGCTGTACGTGCTGGCCGGCCTGTGTGCCGGCTATGGCCTGCTGCTGGCGCTCGCGCGTACGCTGCCGGCCACGCACATGCTGGCCGCCATCGTCGGCGACCTGCGCGCGATGCCGGTCACCATGCGTCGCCTGGCGTGGGTACAGTTCTTCTCGTGGTTCGCGCTGTTTGCGATGTGGATCTACACCACCGCCGCGGTGGCTGGCGCCCACTTCGGTTCGACTGAACCAGAGTCGGCGGCCTACAACGAGGGCGCCAACTGGGTGGGCGTGCTGTTTGGCGCCTACAACGGGTTCGCCGCGTTGGCGGCGGTGCTGATTCCACTCATGGTGCGTGCGATCGGCCTGCGCTGGAGCCACCTGGTCAACCTGTGGCTGGGCGGTGCCGGCCTGGTCTCGCTGATGTTCATCCGCGACCCGCACTGGCTGCTGCTGTCGATGGTCGGCGTCGGTTTCGCCTGGGCGTCCATCCTCTCGCTGCCGTATGCACTGCTGTCCGACAGCGTGCCGGCATCGAAGATGGGCGTGTACATGGGCATCTTCAATTTCTTCATCGTGATCCCGCAGCTGGTGGCGGCCAGTGCACTCGGCTTCGCCCTGCGCACGTTGCTGGGCGGCCAGCCGATGCATGTGCTGGTGCTGGGCGGCTGCAGCCTGTTCATTGCCGGCCTGTGCGTGTTGTGGGTTCCGTCCCGTCCGGAGGTGGTGTGATGCGTGCTGCGTTGTCTGTTGCTGTTTCCTTGATGCTGCTGGCCGGCCATGCGGCGGCCGCGCCGCGCCCGGACTATGTGGGCACCACCGAACCGTTCGCCAGCGATGCGGTGTACTTCGTGGTCACCGACCGCTTCGTCAACGGTGATCCGTCCAACGATCACCGTGACCAGGGCGGCGTGCACCGCACCTTCGATATTCCGGTGCCATGCCCGGACAAGGTGGACGGCAACATCGGCTATCTCGGCGGCGACTTCCGCGGCGTGCTCGACAATGCGCAGTACATCCGCAACCTCGGCTTCGGCGCGGTGTGGATCACGCCCATCGTCGACAACCCGGACGAGGCCTTTACCGGCAGCAAGCCGATCAGCTGCACCAGCACGCTGACCGACCGCGGCAAGACCGGCTACCACGGGTACTGGGGCATCAACTTCTACAAGCTCGATGAGCACCTGCCCAGCAAAGACCTGGATTTCGCCGGGCTGACCAAGGGCCTGCACGGTGCCGGCTTGAAGGTGGTGCTGGACATCGTAGGCAACCACGGTTCGCCGGCCTGGACCATGCCGACACGGCAGCCGCAGTTCGGGCAGATCTTCGACAAGGACGGAAAACTGATCGCCGACCACCAGAACCTGCCGCCGCAGGAACTGGATCCGAAGCACAACCCGCTGCACGCGTTCTACAACAGCATTGGACCGGTCGACAGCAAGGACGGCTCGATCTTCGATGGCAACCTTGCCGAGCTGTCCGACTTCAACCAGGACAATCCGGCGGTGATGGACTACCTGGTCGGTGCTTACCTGCAATGGGCCGCTCAGGGCGTGGATGCGCTGCGCATCGACACCATCGGCTGGTTGCCGCACCCGTGGTGGCATGCCTTCGTCAAGCGTATCCGCGCCGAGCACCCGGGCATGTTCATGTTCGGCGAAGCGTTCGATTACGATGCCGCGCGCATTGCAGAGCACACCTGGCCGGCCAACGCCAACGTCAGCGTGCTCGACTTCCCGTTGCGCGGTGCGCTGGAGCAGGCGTTCGGCACCGCCGGCAAGGGCTTTGAAACCCTGGCCGAGCCGCTGCACCTGAGGGGGGGGGCGTATGCCAACCCGTACGAGCTGATGAGCTTCTACGACAACCACGACATGCCGCGCCTGCAGGCCAGTGACAACGGCTTCATCGATGCGCACAACTGGCTGTTCACCGCGCGCGGCATTCCGGTGGTCTATTACGGCTCGGAGACGGGCTTCATGCGTGGCCGTGCCGAGCATGCCGGCAATCGCGCTTACTTCGGCCAGCCGCGTGTGGATGCTGCGCCGAAGAGTCCGATCTTCGCGCCGCTGCAGCGTATCGCCCGGCTGCGCGCAGCCACTCCGGCGCTGCAGCGCGGCCTGCAGGTGAACGAGCGCCTGCAGGGTGATGAGGCGGTGTTCTTCCGCGTGCTGCAGCATGGCGAGGTGGCGCAGACCGCGCTGGTGCTGCTGAACAAGGGCGACAGTGCGAAGACCTTCACCGTGGCGCGGTACGTCCAGGCGGGCCGCTGGCGTGATGCGCTGGACGGCGGTTCGTTGCAGGTGGATGCTTCCCTGAAGGCCGAAGTGCCGGCGCACGGGGTGAAGGTGTACGTGCTCGATGCCGCCGTGCAGCAGCCGGCGCTGCAGGCCGAGCTGGACAAGGCGATGGCCGACCAGCGGGCGCGGGACGTGCGTCTGGGGCGGTAGTGCCGGCCGCTGGCCGGCAACCCATGAATCCATGGCACCTTCAGGTGCCGGCCAGCGGCCGGCACTACCGGGGTGACCATATCCGGCACAATAGGCCCCCCCTCACGCCCCGCCGTATCGCCATGACCGACCTCGCCCCGCAGACCCCGATCGAAACCCTGCTGAAGGCGGCGATGGACGGGTCGGTGCCGATCCGCGCCTTCATGGAGGCCTTCGTCGCCTCCGAGGTGGTACTGCTGACCGGCAGCCTGGTGACCCCCGATGGCAGCGGCTTCGACCCGCTGCTGTTCGACAAGCAGGGCACCCTGCACGTGGCCGTGTTCACCGATCCGTCGCGGGTGGGCATCTACAGCCAGCAGGCCGAACACCAGATCCGCTGGCGGATGCTGGACGTGCTGCGCCGCGTGCCGGGTGGCTACGGCGTGGTGATCAACCCGGGCACTTCGCTGGGCTTCGAGATCTCGCCCAGCGGCGTCGGCGAGATCCTGAAGGACTTCGCCCAGGGTTGATTGTCATGTAGAGCCAAGCCCATGCTCGGCTGCCGTTCGCGCAATGCCGGATCAGTCGAGCACGGCTCGATACTACAGAGAGCTTCCCTTCGGGCACCGTACGTGATCCCCTTTGGACTACATCGGGATCGAGGCACTCTCCATGGAATTCAGCGAATCACCCGCCGACGCACCGGCACGATCACGCCATTCCCGCTCCGCACTGGTCTTCCTGTTCGCGGCCATCGTCGCCGCACTGGTGTTCATGCCTGTTCTGCGTGCGGTGGGCATGGTGCTGTGGCCGGTGTTCGCCATTGCCTGGCTGATCAACCTGGGGGCGGCCTGGCATCTGGGCCAGTGGGCGCGCCAGCAGGGCCGTCCGGCGTGGGCATTCGGGTTGCCGGCGGTGCTTGGCACCGTCGCCTCGATCGTGGTCTTCGTGCTGCTGGCGTTGCTGGGGCCGAAGGCCCCGGTGCGCTGAACCTTCGCGGTTGTCGTGGACGGTGTGCGGGGCATGGCTCGGCACTACAGCAAGGCCAAGCCAAGCCCGCACGCGTCGCGCGGAGCACCGGCACATCGGCCGGCGCCCCGTTGCTTCACATCGTCACTTTGCGCCGGTTGTCATCGCTCACCCGGTCGATCAGCTTGTTGTAGGGATCGAAGCCTGCTTCGTCCGGCTTTTCATCCACCGTCACCGTGATCTTCGGCGCGGCGCTGGTGATGTGGTGGCGCTGCAGGTACAGCACCTTCTGGTCGCGTTCCTTGCCCGACGGCCCGGTGGCGAACACGCCGATCTCGACCCAGTCATCCATCTTCGCGTCGCTCTCCCTGCCCTTGCCATCGGCGTACTGCTTGGCGGCATGCAGGTCCAGGGTCACGTCGTAGCGGCCGTCAGCACGTTTGCGGGCGCTGGCGGCCATCACCCGGTTGTCGTAGAAGCTGATCTTCTCGAACAGGTCGGTGACCAGCTGCTGGCGGTCGGCCGGGGTCTCGGCGCGGATGTAGCCCAGCAGCTCGCGTGAGGTGGTGTACGGCGGCTGCTGGTAGCCCTTGTCCTGCAGGAAGCGCTTCAACGCACGGTTCAGCGCCTGCTCGCCGATTTCCTCGCGCAGGCGGTAGAACACCAGCGAACCCTTCTGGTAGTGGATGTACTGCTGGTTTTCCACGCGTTCCAGCGGCTGTTCCTCGATGGCTTCGCCACCGCGGCCGGACAGGTAGCCGTCCAGTTCGCGCTTGAGGAACTGGCGCATGTGCTGGCGGCCGTATTCCTGCTCCATCACCATCAAGGCCGAGTACTGCGACAGCGATTCGGACAGCACGGTCGCACCCTGCACGTTGGCGCCGATCACCTGGTGCGCCCACCACTGGTGCGCGATCTCGTGCGCGGTCACGTAGAACACGTAGTCCACCTTGTCCGGGTCGCGCAGGTCGGCGATGAAACCGATGGCCTCGGAATAGGGGATGGTGTTGGCGAACGACTGCGCGAAGCGGGCATAGCCCGGGAATTCGATGATGCGTACCTGGCGGTGCTGGTACGGGGTGAAGTTCGCCTCGTAATAGGCCAGCGACTTCTGCACCGCCTCGATCATCCGGTCCACGTTGTAGCCGTGCGCCGGATCGAAGTAGACCTCGATCGGGATGTCCTTGTACTTCGCCTTGCGCACCTCCCAGCGTGCCGATAGATAGGCATAGAAGTTCAGCATCGGCCGGTCCATGGCGTAGCTGAAGCAGCGCCGGCCGTTGACCGTGGTCTCGCGCTGCAGGTAGCCCGGGGCCAGCGCTACCTGGTCCGGTGCGGTGCAGACCGTGGTGCGGAAGTCGAGCCAGTCGGCATCATTGGCAATGTACGTGTTGGCACGCGCGGCGTCGTCCTCCAGCCTGGGCATGCGCCGCGGCTCACCCAGGCCGCGCTTGCGCCGCTCGTTGCGGTCGCTGATCTCGGCGCCCTCGTTGTAGCCGAACGAGGGCAGCACGCGGCTGTTGAAGAAGGTGCCGTTGTCCACGATGTTACTCGGCGCCAGCCCGGCGGTGATGCCGTTGGGTTTCTGCATCACCCGGAAATGCACGCTGCGGGTTTCGCCCGGCTGCAGCGGCTTCTGCAGGCGGTAGATGCGGTAGCCGAGATCGGCATCGTGCAACGACAGCGTCTGCCCACCCAGGTCGACGTCGACCAGCTGCTTGTCATCGCCTATCGAGACATGCACGTCCTGGATCGGCGTGGCATGGGTATTGCGCACCGTCCAGTTCGCATCGATCACCATCGACTGCGATTCCGGGAACAGGTCCACGCGGTTGTCCACCGCCACGATGCGCGGCTGCGGCTGGGTGCGGTACTTCGACAGCTCGCGCTCGTAGCGGGCCTGCAGGTCCAGCTGCTGGTCGGGCGAGATGAACTCGTTGCGGATATTGGTGCTCCAGTACAGCCAGCTGCCCACGCCGGCGAAGGCCAATGCCGCAAGTCCGGCGAAGACGCCGGTCGGGCCGCGCAGGCGGCGGCCGGCCAGGGCCAGGCGCTGGCGCAGGCCCTGGCTGACACCGCGCACCCAGAGCGCCGATGCCAGGCACATCAGGGTCAGCAGGAACAGCGCCCAGTAGCCCTGGAATGCCAGCTGCCCCGGCAGGAAGTGGCCGTAGCCGTTCATGTCCGAATAGGGAGCGTTGGGCCAGCCACCGAAGGTGTACAGGTTCTGCGTGTAGTCCAGCATGCCGAGCACGCCCTGGCCGATCATCACCACGATCAGCAGCGCGTAACCGACGAACTTGTTGTTGGTGAGCACCTGCAGCACCAGTGCCAGGCCTCCCATCAGGATGTAGATCACCGAGTCCAGCGCCAGGCTGCGCAGGTACAGCAGCGGCTCCAGGTGGGTGTAGCCCTTGACCAGCTGCACGCCCATCGCCGCCAGTGCACCGGCGGCCTGGAAGCAGATGATCACTGCCAGCAGTGCGGTGAACTTGGCCAGCAGCGGTACCCAGTTCGGCACCGGCATGGCATCGGTCACTTCGTTGATGCGCGCGCTGCGTTCCTTCCACACCAGCTCACCGGCGAAGAACAGCACGATGATCACCAGCAGCCAGCTGAAGGCCCCCTGCAGGCCCATGATCATCTGCGAGGTGACCGGCCAGATCGAGGTGCCGTACAGGGTCTGCCGGAACAGCGCGTTGGGCAGGAAATTGGCCAGGCCCAGCACCAGCAGCACGATGAACGGCACGCTGCGCAGGACGCCGCGCGTGTCGAAGCGCACCTGGCGCAGGAACTGTTGCCACGCGGTGGTCGCGCTGAATGCCGGTACCACGCGCGGCAACGGGGTGCGGTTGGGCCGGAGGGCGGCGGCGTCGGCAACCGGCTGCGCCTGCCGGCGGCCCCAGCGACGACGGCCGCTGCCGCTGCGCTCGGTGCGGAACAGGGCGAACGTGGCGGCGAACAGCAGCGCCGTCACGCCCAGCCACAGGGCACGGTTGGCCAGCAGGTAGCCCGCCAGGCCGGGAACGCCGCTGTTGTGCTCGGCGGTGGACCAGTAGCGGATGGTGCGCGACAGGGCGCGCATGCCCAAAGGCTCGCTGAGCACCGCCAGCCAGGTGTTGTCGATGTCGCGCAGCACCGCCGCGCTGGCGCCGAACAGGACCAGGTAGGCCACCAGCCCGATGTAGACCCACAGGATTGAACGCGTGACCGCTGCCAGCAGTGACAGCAGCGCGGTGGTGAACAACAGGTTGGGAATGACGATGACCGCAAAACTCCAGGCATAGCCCTGCCAGCTGATCGGCCCCATGCGCTCGGCGTCCACCCAGGGCATGAACGGTGCCAGCCAGAGCCCGAAAGCGACCAGCAGGTAGAACAGCAGGCCGGTAGCCAGGGCGGCGGCGATGCGGCCGGCCAGGTAATCGCGGCGTTGCACCGGGCTGGCGAAGATCAGCTCGGCGGTGCCCAGTTCGAAGTCACGCAGCAGCGCATTGCTGACGAACAGGGCGGTGACCAGCATGCCGAGCAGGGTGAAGATGCCCAGCATCTGCGCGATCACGGTGGGCGCGTTGCTGTGCACGTTGCCGCTGCCACCACCGATCTGTACGGCGTCGCTGGACGCAGCGGCGAAGGCGAGCAGGGCGAACAGCCCGGCCAGCAGCCACAGCAGCGGGGAACGCAGCTGCTCGCGCAGCTCGAAACGGAAGAAATCGAGGATCATGGCGTGCTCCGCTCAGGCTGCTGCGCGAGCACGGGCCTGCAGGCGCAGGCGCTGGAAGTACACGTCTTCGAGGTCGGGAGCCACGGCCGTAAAGCCGTCGCCGGGGTCGTTGGCGCTGTGCACATGGATCACCGGGCGGCCACCGACCAGACGGGTCGACAGCACCACGTAGCGCGCTTCATGGTCGGCCAGCTCCGAAGGATCGACCTGCTTGCGCCAGACCTGGTGCTGCAGGGCGTTGATCGCTTCGCTGGGGCGGCCGGTCAGCAGCACCTGGCCCTTGTTCATGATCGCCATCGTCGGGCACAGGTCGGTCACGTCCTCGACGATGTGGGTGGACAGGATCACCGCTACGTTCTCGCCGATCGCCGCCAGCAGGTTGAGGAAGCGGTTGCGTTCCTCCGGGTCGAGGCCGGCGGTGGGCTCGTCGACGATCACCAGCCGCGGGTCGCCCAGCAGCGCCTGGGCAATGCCGAAGCGCTGGCGCATGCCGCCGGAGTAGGTGCCCAGCTTGCGCTTGCGGGCATCCCACAGGTTCACCTGCTGCAGCAGCCCATCGACCACCTCGCGGCGCTGCGCGCGTTGGGTCAGGCCCTTGAGCACTGCGAAATGCTCCAGCAGGTCCAGCGCGCTGACTTTCGGGTACACGCCGAAATCCTGCGGCAGGTAGCCCAGCCGACGGCGCACGGCGTCCTTGTCACGCAGCACGTCGATCGGCGCCTCGCCCGGAATGCTGAGCGTCACCGTGCCGCTGTCGGCCTCCTGCAGGGTGGACAGCGTGCGCATCAGCGAGGACTTGCCGGCGCCGTTCGGGCCGAGCAGGCCGAACATGCCCCGCGGGATGTCCAGGGTGACGTAGTTGAGGGCATGCACGCCGTTGGCGTACGTCTTGGACAGCGAGTCGATCTTCAGCATGCGACGTACACCTTTCCATGGGCAATGTCTGCGCGTTATCCGCGCTACCGCCTCCGTGCGCATCCGCCGTTGGTCATGGGGGGAGAATCCCGCCGTCGTGCGTTGGCCAGCGCGCCGGCCCAGCGGCGCCTTACCCGCGCAGGGATGATTCGCGCACCACCAGCTTCACCGGGATGCTCTGGCTGTCCACCGGCTGCCGGCCGATCAGCGCCAGCAGGCGTTCCACCAGCAGCTGGCCGGCCTGCTTGGTGTCCTGCTGCACCGTGGTCAGCGCGGGGGATACCGAAGCGGCCAGCGGGATGTCGTCGAAGCCGGTCACCGCCACGTCCTGCGGCACCCGCAGCCCGGCCTCGCGCAGGGCGCGCATCGCACCGATGGCGATCAGGTCGCTGGCCGCGCAGATCGCATCGATCGGCTCGCCGCGCGCCAACAGGGCCTGGCAGGCTTCCTGGCCGGAGGCTTCAGTGGTGATCGCATCGTGCTGCAGCGCCGGTTCGGGGGCCAGGCCGTGGTCCTGCAGAGCCGCGACGTGGCCGCGGTAGCGCTCCTGGAATTCGGGGTAGTGGCTGGAGGCATGGCCGAGGAAGGCGATGCGGCGGCAGCCCTGCTGCAGCAGGTGGGTGGTGATGTCATGCCCGCCCTGGAAGTTGTCGCTGCCGATCGAGACACCGGGCTGGCCGGGCAGGGCGGCGCCCCAGCGCACGAAGTGCGTGCCCTGTTCGACCAGCCGCTGCAGGCGGTCGCGCGATTCGTGATAGTCGCCGTAGCCGAGCAGGATGATGCCGTCGGCCTTGTTGCTGTCCTCGTAATCGGCCTGCCAGTCGGTGGACAGCTGCTGGAACGAGACCAGCAGGTCCTGCCCGTGCAGGGCGCAGGCGCGGGTGATCGAGCCCAGCATCGAATGGAAGAACGGGTTGATCAGCGAGTCGTCGTTGGTCGGGTCCTCGAAGAACAGCAGGGCCAGCGTGCCGGCATTGCGCAGGCGCAGGCTGGAGGCATTCTTGTCGACCTTGTAGTTCAGCTCGCGGGCAATGCGCAGGATGCGCTCACGGGTCTCGGCGTTGACCATCGGGCTGCCACGCAGGGCCCGCGACACGGTCGGCTGGGAGACCCCGGCCAGGTGGGCGATGTCCAGGGAGGTGGCTTTGCCTTTGATCGTCATGTGTGGGCGGAGCGGGCATGTGGGAGGTGCCCGGGCATGATGCCATGCGCAGACGCGAATGCTCCTCCGGGCGTCGGCCTGGGCGCAGGTAAGTTATTGCCGGACAAGGAAATCAGCCTGATCCTTCGGTGCGGTCGGGGTCTCCTGACCGGGCGGAAGGCGGCGGCAATGGTAAGATGCGTCGTTCTCGCATTCCCCCAAATTTCACCAGGGGCGGCTCAGCGTACTGCACCCCGCCCGGGGCTGTGCTATCACTGGCGGTCTGCCCCTGGACAACGGACGAAGGTACCTATGGCGCGCGGCATCAACAAAGTCATCCTGGTCGGCAATCTCGGCAACGACCCGGACGTGAAGTACACCCAGGGCGGCATGGCGATCACCCGCATCAGCCTGGCCACCACCAGCGTCCGCAAGGACAAGGATGGCAACCAGCAGGAGCGCACCGAATGGCACCGCGTGGTGTTCTTCGGCAAGCTCGGCGAGATCGCCGGCGAGTACCTGCGCAAGGGCAGCTCGGTCTACGTCGAAGGCAGCCTGCGCTACGACAAGTACACCGGCCAGGACGGCGTGGAGAAGTACTCCACCGACATCATCGCCGATGAAATGCAGATGCTGGGCGGCCGCGGTGAAGGCGGTGGCGGTGGTGGTGGCAACTACGGCGGCGATCGTCCGCAGCGCCAGCAGGCGCCGCGCCAGGAGTATGGCGGTGGCGGCGGTGGCCAGCGTGGCGGCCAGGGCGGTGGCTATGGCAACCAGGGCGGCAACCAGGGCGGGGGTTACGGCAACCAGGGCGGCAACCAGCGCCCGCAGCCGCAGCAGGCGCCGCCGATGGACGACTTCGCTGACGACGATATTCCGTTCTAAGCGTATCTTCCGTTTATCCCGACAAGGGCTCCTGGCACGCGTGCCCGGGGCCCTTCTCGTTACAGGCGACGTGGCAGGATCCCATTGCCCGGCGGCAGGATGCGGACGTTCGTCGACCTCGTCACCGATTGCCGAACATTCCCTGGTCCAGCAGGCAGTCAATGAACGCGCCCAGCAGGGCGGGGCGATGCCGCCTGTTCGGGTAGTAGAGAAAAAGCCCGGGCCGCGAGACCGACCAATCCGCCAGTACCCGCACCAGCAGTCCCTGTGCCAACAGTTCGCCCACACCATCCTGTTCGAAGTGATAGGCGATTCCAAGGCCGGCCAGGGCCGACGCAATCCCGATGTCAGCGTGATTGGTGACGACAGGACCGTCCACGGCGACCTCGAGGTGGCGACCTCGCTTCTTGAACTCCCATCGGTACTGCCTGCCATCGCTCTGCAGCCGCCAGTTGATGCAGGCGTGATCCTGCAGTTCCGCCGGAGTTCGCGGTGTTCCGCGGCGTGCCAGGTAATCCGGTGACGCCACGGCCACCATGTTCAGGTCCGGGGTGAGGCGGATGGCCACCATGTCCTTCTCGAGCTGACCACCCACGCGGATGCCCGCATCAAACCGGCCACTGACGATGTCGCTGAGCGCGTCGTCGACCACGATGTCGACAACGACATCAGGGTAGGCCTGGTGGAAGCGGGCAAGCCGCGGGGCAATCAGTGTTCTCGCGGCGATGCCCAGCGTATTGATTCGCAGGGTCCCGTTGATCCGTCCGCTGGCTTCGCTGGTTTCAGCGACCGCGACGGCCAACTCCTGGAACAGCGGCGCGATGCGCGCGTACAGTCGCCCGCCGCTTGCCGAGGGCGCCACGCTTCGTGTCGTGCGATTGAGAAGGCGGGTGCCGAGACGGCCTTCCAGTTGGCGGATGGTCTGGCTCAGGGCCGAGGGCGATACCCCCAGATGTTCCGCCGCCCGCGCGAAGCTCTGACGTTCCACTACCGCCACGAAGGCCTTCAGTTCAGCGAACTCGGATCCGCGCATTATGTGAGATTCTTGACATAACCCATTCGGATTATAGGGCATTCACTTAACCGACCTGCGTGCACATCCTGAGCGCCTGACCACTGCAGGAGCCAGGAATGAATGCGTTGACCCTCCCAGAACCCATTGCCGCGTACTTCGCGGCCGAACATGACCCTGAACTGCTGGCGCGTTGTTTTGCCGCCCAGGCTGTGCTGAAGGACGACGGGCACACCCTCGTCGGCGTCGACGCCATCAAAGCCTTCCTGGCCGAGGCATCGGCCAAATACAGCGCCACCAGCGTGCCGAGCGCCATCGAACGGCAGGAGAAACACCACGTTGTCCGTGCCATCGTGAGCGGTAACTTCCCCGGCAGTCCGATTCTGCTGAGCTACCGTTTCGAACTGGAACGGGGCCTGATCGCATCGCTGGAGATCACGGCATGAGCTTCGATCTTCAACTCGGTGGCCTGCGGGCCGTGGTGACCGGCGGCACGGCCGGTGTGGGGGCGGCCGTGGTCAGGACCCTCGCCGAGGCCGGGGCCAGGGTAATGACGTCGGCGCGCAGCCTGCCGGCACGCCCGGTGGAAGGAGTCGCCTACGTAGCCGCCGATCTGTCGACGGCCGAGGGCACCGGCATTTTCGCCCACGCCGTGCTGCAGGCATGGGGCGGCGCAGACATCCTGGTCAATGTGCTGGGGGGATCAAAGACACCTGCCGGTGGCTTCGCAGCGATCAGTGATGCGCACTGGCTTGCCGAGCTGAACCTGAATCTGATGCCGGCGGTCCGCCTGGATCGTGCCTTGCTGCCATCCATGCTCGCGCAGAGCGCTGGCGTGATCATCCACGTCAGTTCGATCCAGCGCATGCTGCCTCTGCCGGAGTCCACCACCGCCTACGCCGCCGCCAAAGCGGCACTCACGACCTACAGCAAGTCGCTTTCACGAGAGGTCACCCCCAAGGGCGTGCGGGTGCTGAGCGTAGCGCCGGGCTGGATCGAGACAGAAGCATCCAGGGAATTTGCAGAACGGATCGCTGCGGAAGCGGGAACCGACTATGAAGGAGGCAAGAAGGTGGTCATGGACTGGCTCGGCGGGATTCCGGTGGGACGGCCCGCGGCACCGCAGGAGGTGGCCGATCTGATTGTGTTCCTGGCGTCTCCCCGGTCGGCGTCGATTGCCGGAACGGAGTATCGGATCGACGGCGGCACGGTTTCGACCCTGTAGCCAACAGGCGTCGTCCTGCTCCCACCGCCAGAAGGAAAGCCCCGCTCACGCGGGGCTTTTGTTTTCCAGGTCGGTTGCGGAGTTGTGCCTCGCAGCATTGATTTTCGTGCACTGCGACTTGCAAACACACAAATTCCTCCCCTATGGTGCAATCGATTGCATTGCAGTGAATCCTCAGTGTTTGATGTCGGTTGGGAGGCCGGCAGGTGGATGTCCATCCATTCGATCAGACCGGCTCCGGCGACGGGCCTCACGCGGCGTGATGCGTTGCGCATGGCGGTTGCTGGAGGCGTAGCCCTGGGTACTGCGGGAGCGTTGCCTGCATTCGCCGCCACCGCAGCGCTCAAGGGCAACCTGAAGCACTCCGTCGCACGCTGGACCTTCCCGCAGCTGTCGGTCGCCCAGCTCTGCACGACGGTGAAGCACATCGGCTTCGCCGCCATCGACCTGGTCGGCCCGGAAGACTGGCCCACGCTGAAGGCGAACGGCGTCTACAGCTCGATGTGCAATGGCGCGGAGCTGGGCCTGACCAAGGGCTTTGCCGGCCGCGAATTCCACGACCCGCTGGTGGAGCGCTACACGCGGCACATCGACCTGGTCGCCGATGCCGGTTACCGCAACCTCATCTGCTTCTCCGGCAATCGCAACGGCATGGACCCGCAGGACGGCATGGCCAATGCCGAGGCGGGCCTCAAGCGCATCCTCGGGCATGCCGAGAAGCGCGGCGTGGTGCTGGTGATGGAGCTACTGAACTCCAGGGTCGATCACCACGACTACCTGTGCGATCACTCGGCCTGGGGCGTGGAGCTGTGCCAGCGGCTCGGCTCGGACAACTTCGGCCTGCTCTACGACATCTACCACATGCAGATCATGGAGGGCGACATCATCGCCACCATCGGCAAGCATCACGCCTGCTTCAAGCATTACCACACTGCAGGCGTGCCGGGCCGGAACGAGATTGGAGACCAGCAGGAGCTCCACTATCCGGCCATCTGTCGCGCGATCCGCGACACCGGTTTCAAGGGGTATCTGGCGCAGGAATTCACGCCTGCAGCGCCCGATCCCGTTGCCTCATTGCGCGAGGCGATCCGCCTCTGCGACGTCTGAAACGATATCCACCCAGGTGAGAGACCATGGCAGATAATCACTACGACGCCATTGTTGTTGGCTCGGGAATCAGTGGCGGTTGGGCAGCGAAGGAGCTGACCGAGAAGGGCCTGAAGGTCCTGATGCTGGAACGCGGGCGCAACATCGAGCACGTCAAGGACTACGTCAATGCGATGAAGGAAGCGTGGGACTTCCCGCATCGCAACCGGCCGACGCAGGCGATGAAGGCCGCCTTCCCGGTGCTGATGCGCGACTACGGCCTGGCCGAGAACCTGGAAGGAATGTGGGCCAACGAGCAGGACTCACCCTACATCGAAACCAAGCGCTTCGACTGGTTCCGTGGCTACCACGTAGGCGGGCGCTCGCTGATGTGGGGCCGGCAGAGCTATCGGTTTTCCGACCTGGACTTCGAAGCGAACCTCAAGGATGGCATCGCCACCGACTGGCCGATCCGCTATGCCGACATCGCGCCGTGGTACGACCATGTAGAGAGGTTCGCCGGCATCGCCGGCACGCGCGAAGGACTGGACGTGCTGCCGGACGGCGAGTTCCTGCCGCCGATCCCGTTGAACATCGTCGAGAAGGACGTGGCCGCGCGGATCAAGAAGGCCTTTGGCGGAACGCGGCACATGATCCACTCGCGCACCGCCAACATCACCCAGCCGATGCCCGAGCAGGGGCGCGTGAACTGCCAGTACCGCAACAAGTGCATCCTGGGCTGTCCCTTCGGTGCCTATTTCTCGACCCAGGCGGCGACGCTGCCAGCGGCGATGAAGACCGGCAACCTGACCTTGCGGCCGTTCTCGATCGTCAAGGAAGTGCTCTACGACAAGGATCGCAAGCGTGCGCGCGGCGTGGAGGTGATCGATGCCGAGACCGGGCAGACCTACCAGTACACCGCCAAGGTCATCTTCCTCAATGCATCGTCGTTCAATTCGACCTGGCTGCTGATGAACTCGGCGACCGATGTGTGGGAGGGGGGACTGGGTTCTTCGTCGGGCGAGCTAGGGCACAACGTGATGGACCATCATTTCGGTGCGGGCGCCTCGGGCCGGGTCGAGGGCTACGAAGACAAGTACTACTTCGGCCGCCGTCCGTGCGGTTTCTACATTCCGCGCTTCCGCAACGTCGCGGCCGACAAGCGCGGCTACCTGCGCGGGTTCGGTTACCAGGGCGGTGCCAGCCGCACCGGCTGGTCGCGCGAGATCGCCGAGCTCAACATCGGTGCCGACCTGAAGGAGGCGCTGACCGTACCGGGCGACTGGCGCATCGGCATGACCGGGTTCGGTGAAATGCTGCCGCACCACGACAATACGATCCGCCTGGACCACGACCGCAAGGACAAGTGGGGGCTGCCGGTGCTGGCGATGGACGTGTCCATGCGCGCCAACGAACTGGCGATGCGCAAGGACATGGCCGCCGATGCTGCCGAGATGCTGGAGGCGGCTGGCGTCAAGGACGTGAAGATGCACGACCACGACTATGCCCCGGGCAAGGGCATCCACGAGATGGGGACCGCACGCATGGGACGTGACCGGAAGAGCTCGGTATTGAACGCGCACAACCAGGTCTGGGATGCGCCCAACGTCTATGTGACCGACGGTGCCTGCATGACCTCCAGCGCCTGCGTGAATCCTTCGCTGACCTATATGGCGCTGACCGCGCGCGCGGCCGACCACGCGGTACGCGAACTGAAAGCGGGGAACCTCTGATGGATCGCCGCGAACTGTTGAAGATGATCGTTGCCGCCACCGGCGCGGCCATGGTCGGCCTGCCTGCGCTCGCGCAGGGAAACGCCGCTGCGGCACCGGTGAAGACCCTGTTCTCCGATGCCGACATCGGCACGCTGGACGAGATCGCCGAGACCATCCTGCCGCGGACCCGGACGCCAGGGGCGAAGGATGCCGGCGCTGGCCTGTTCATGGCGACCTTCGTCAGCGATTGCTACACCGCCCGGCAGCAGGCAACGTTCCGGGCAGGCCTGGTCGATATCGACAAGCGCGCCGGCGGCCGGTTTGTGGCGCTTGCGCCGGAAGCCCGCACCCAGTTGCTGCGAACGCTGGACGCCGAAGCCAAGGCGCGCTCTGCCGACGTGACCGAGACCGGTACGCCTGAAGAGGGCGAGGCGATGCCGCATTACTTCACGATGATCAAGCAGCTGGCCATCTTCGGCTTCTTCACCTCCAAGGTCGGGGCGACCGGCGTGCTGCAGTACGTCGCGGTGCCCGGCCGCTACGACGGCGACCTCGCCTATGTCCCCGGTACGCCCGCGTGGGGGACCAGCTGATGGACACCACCCTGATGATCCGCCCTGCGTTGATCACTGTTGGCCTGCTGGCCGCTGCATCTGCATTCGCGCAGGACAGTGCCGACGCTGCGCGCGACCCGAAGAAGACCGAAGTGTGGACCCCCGTGCCCGCTGTCGTGGCCACGCCGCCAGGCAAGGCCCCCTCCGACGCGATCGTGCTGTTCGATGGCAAGGATGTCTCCGCGTGGGAATCGGAGCAGGGCGGACGCGTGCCCTGGAAGGTTGCCGGGGGCGCCATGACCGTCGTTCCGGGCAGCAAGGGCATCCGCACCCGGCAACGCTTCTGCGATGTCCAGCTGCATGTGGAGTGGCGCACGCCCACTGACACGAAGGGCTTCGACGGCCAGAACCGGGGCAACAGCGGGATCTTCCTGCAGGAACTGTATGAACTGCAGGTGCTCGACAGCTACAACAACCCGACCTATGCCAATGGCCAGGCGGGCTCCATCTACAAGCAGGCCATGCCGCGGGTGAATGCCTCGCGCGCGCCGGGCCAGTGGCAGGCCTACGACATCATCTGGAAGGCACCGCGCTTCTCGGTGGGCGGTGGGCTTGTGTCGCCCGCGCGCATCACGGTGCTGCACAACGGCGTGCTGGTGCAGGATGACACCGTGCTGGCAGGCAAGACCGAGTACATCGGGGCGCCCTCGTATTCGCCCCATGCGTGTGCGCCGCTCTATCTGCAGGAGCATGACTCCAGGGTCAGTTACCGCAACATCTGGGTGCGCGAGCTGTAGTGGCATGCGGCTGGCGTGGCCGCCGGCCGCTTACTTCGCCAGGTAGCTGGCGATATCGTCGATCTCCTGCTGTGACAGCTGGGAGAAGGGCGGCATCAGGCCGCCGCCCTTGCTGATCTTTTCCTTGATCTGTGCAGGTGCCATGCGCTTGCCGATGTCGGTGAGTGCCGGGAACGCGCCCGGCATGCCCGCGCGATCGGCGCCGTGGCAGGCCACGCAGTTCGCGGTGTAGAGCTTTGCTCCCGCAGCCGGGTCGCCCTTGCACCAGGCGGCTGTCGCAACACTCATGCCGCTCAGGGCCACCGCCATTGCCAGGATCATTTTCATGTGGGGCTCCTTGATGCGTCAGCGCCGCGCACGGGCAGGCGTATTGGTGGTCAGGTGTTCACGCAGATAGTCGGCGCCGGCCTGGACGACCTTGGCCGGCTCGCGTGGCTGGTCGTGCTCGATGATGTACCAATGCACGCCAGCGACCGCCGCAGCAGGCAGGATCGCGTTCCAGTCCAGTACGCCCTGGCCCACCGCAGCGAATCCGCCTTCGTCTTCGGCCTGGCCCTTGAGCGCATTGTCCTTGGCGTGTACCGCGAATACGTGGCCGCGGAACTTCCCCAGCATCACCGCCGGGTCCAGGCCCGCACGCGCAACCCAGGCCAGGTCCAGCTCGGTCTGCAGGTCGGGGCCGGCGGCGGCGAACAGCAGTTCCAGCCCGGTCCTGCCATCGAAGTCGACCAGCTCGAAGTCGTGGTTGTGATAGGCCAGGCGCATGCCCTTGCCGCGCACCTGTTTCGCGATCCGGCCCAGTTCCTGTCCCAGGGCGGTCCAGCCGGCGGCATCGCTCGGGCGTTCCTTCCTGTCCAGGTACGGCACCACCAGCGTGGTGTTGCCGATCGACCGGTTGAAGGTCACCACCCCATCCAGGTTGCTGCGCAGCTCGGCCAGCGGCACATGCGATGAAATGGCCTTGATCGAATACCGGTCCAGCAGCTGCTTCAGTTCCGCGGCACTGACGTTCTGCGTGCCGACGGTTTCCACCGCGTGCACACCGGCATCGTGGACGATCTTCAACTGTTGCTCGAGCGAGCCGGCATCGCGCAGGGTGTACATCTGCACTGCGATCGGCTTCTGCGCGCTGGCGGCTTCGACTGCGAAGGCGGGCAGCGCCGCGAGCAGCAGGACGAGGCTTGCACTTCGACGGACAAGGGCTTTCATCAACAGATCCTCCCGGGATTCAACCGATGGTGGTCCAGGCGCGTGACCTGGCCGATGCAATGACGCGATCAACGATCCGCGCCGAACGCATGCCGTCCTCGAAGGTGGGCAGGCCCTGCGGCCGCTCGCCGTCGATGGCGCGATAGGTGTCGGCGACAAACGCCTCGAAGCACTGGGCGTAGCCCTGCGCGTGCCCGGCCGGCAGCGCCGACAACCGGCGCTGTTCGGCAGTGCCCGCGCCGGGCCCGCGCACGAAGATTTCCTCGCGCTGGTCGGGCAGGCCGATCCACAGCCGCTCGGCGTCCTCCTGGTCGAAGGCGATGCTGGCGTTGGCGCCGTCGATCTCGAACCAGAGGCGGTTGCGGCGTCCGGCCGAAACCTGGCTCACCGTCAACGACGCCAGCGTACCGGCGCCGGTCCTGAACATCGCCGTCGCCACGTCCTCGCTCGCGACCGCCTGCGTCGCGCCGTTCGCTGCCGGTGTGCTGAAGCTCTGGCCGGTGACGGCGCTGCGTTCGGCGATCACCGTGGCAAACGCCGCGTTCACTTCGGTGAAGCGCTCGCCACTGACCCATTCGACCAGGTCGCACCAGTGCGAACCAATGTCGGCGAACACGCGCGAGGTGCCGCCCAGCGCCGGGTCCACGCGCCAGTTGTTGCTGGCCGGGTCCAGCAGCCAATCCTGCAGGTAACTGCCATGGATCAGGTGCAGCGGCCCCAGGTCACCCTGGGCGATGCGTGCACGGGCCTCGCGCACCACCGGGTGGTAGCGGTAGACGAAGGGGACGGTGGCAACCAATCCGGTCGAGGCGGCCAGTACCGCCAGCGCCTGCGCATCGTCCAGCGTCGTCGCCAGCGGCTTCTCGCAGATCACGTGCTTGCCGGCTTCCAGCGCAGCCTGTGCCATGGCGCGGTGCAGATGGTTGGGCGTGCACACGTGCACCACCTGTACCTGCGGATCGGCGATCACCTCCTCGATATCCCGGTAGGCGCGCGGGACATTCCAGGAGTGCGCTGCCTCATGCGCGCGCTGCGGTGACGAGGCGGCCACGCCGCGTACCTCGGCGCCGGCGAGCAAGGCCGCGCGGCGGTGCACGACGCCGATCATGCCGGTGCCGACGATGGCGATTCCAAGCTTGGGCATCGACGGGGATCCTCAGGGTGTGGAGGGCGCGGCCGCAGCCGCCGGCCGGTCGCGGAACAGCAGCAGGAAGGCGACCAGCACCACCAGCGCAACAGCGGCCGGGAACAGCCAGATCTGCTGCCAGTCGGGACCGGCCTCGGTGGTGAAGTGCTCCACCACCGCGCCGGACAGGAAGGTGCCGATCAACATGCCCACGCCATAGGTGGCCAGGGTGATGAACCCCTGTGCGCTGCTGCGCGCGGCAGGGCCGGCATGTGCATCGGTGTAGATCTGGCCGGTGACGAAGAAGAAGTCGTAGCAGATGCCGTGCAGCACGATGCCGATCACCAGCAGCGGGAAACCGCCACCTGCATCGCCGAAGGCGAACAGCGCGTAGCGCACCACCCAGGCGGCCATGCCGACCGCCAGCATGGTTTTCACCCCCAGCCGAACGAACAGGAACGGCATGGCCAGCATCAGCAGCACTTCGGAAACCTGGCCCAGCGACTGCAGGCCCGCCGCGCCGCGCACGCCGAGGTCGTTGAGATAGGGATTGGTGAAGTTGTAGTAGAACGACAGCGGGATGCAGATGGCGATGGAGGCCAGGAAGAACACCAGGTAGGCGCGCGACTTCAGCAGCCGCAGCGAATCCAGCCCCAGGATCTGCCCCAGCCCGGCATCGCGCTGCTGCGCCAGTGGCGGTGTGTGCGGCAGGGTGAACGCATACAGCCCGAGCACCAGCGACGCCGCCGCCGCCATCCGGAACGTCAGCTCAAGCCGATGCGCCTGTTCCCAGCCCAGCCAGCCGATCAGCACGCCCGCCACGATCCAGCCGATGCTGCCGGCCACGCGGACCAGCGGGAACTGCTTCTCGGGTGATTGCATGTGCCGCATGGCCACGCTGTTGGCCAGTGCCAGGGTCGGCATGAACAGCAACATGTAGCCCATGACGCACGCAGAGAACATGCTGAAGCTGGTTGCCGTGGACGCCAGCCACATCAGCGCGGCACCGGCCAGATGCAGTACCGCAAGAATGCGCTGCGCCGCGAAGTAGCGATCCGCGATCAGCCCGACCAGGAACGGCGCCACGATGGCACCGATCGACTGGCTGAGGAACGCGGTCGCCACCTGGCTCGCGCTGGCCTGCAGCGGGCCCTGCACCAGGTAGGTGCCCAGGGTGACGAACCACGCCCCCCAGATGAAGAACTGCAGAAACATCATCGCGCCCAGGCGCGACATGGCGTGCGTCATGGCTTGCCCTCCCGGGGCGGTCTTGGCTCAGATTCCCAGCATGCGGTGCAGTGATGCGGCGTCGGTGCCACTGTCGGCGAAGTCATCGAAGGCGCGTTCGGTCACGCGGATGAGGTGGTCGCGGATGAAGGCGGCACCCTCGCGCGCGCCGTCTTCCGGGTGCTTCAGGCAGCACTCCCATTCCAGTACCGCCCAGCCGGGGAAGTCGTACTGCGCGAACTTCGAGAAGATCGCCTTGAAGTCGATCTGGCCGTCACCGGGTGAACGGAACCGGCCCGGACGGTCGATCCAGTCCTGGTAGCCGCCGTACACGCCGCTGCTTGCGCTGGGGCGATGTTCCGCGTCCTTGACGTGGAAGATGCCGATGCGCGCGTGGTAGCGGTCGATGAAACCGAGGTAATCCATCTGCTGCAGCAGCAGGTGGCTGGGGTCGTACAGGATCTTCGCGCGGGGATGGTGGTCGACCTCATCGAGGAAGCGCTCGAAGGTCGCACCATCGTGCAGGTCCTCGCCCGGGTGGATCTCGAAGCACAGGTCAACGCCGCAGGCATCGAACGCATCCAGGATCGGGCGCCAGCGACGGCCGAGTTCGGCGAAGGCTTCTTCCACCAGTCCCGGCGGGCGCTGCGGCCAGGGGTAGAAGTAGGGCCAGGCCAATGCACCGGAGAACGTGGCATGCGCGGTCAGCCCCAGGCGCTGGCTGGCCTGCGCCGCCAGCCGCAGCTGCTCCACCGCCCAGGCCTGGCGGGCGGCCGGGTTGCCGCGCTTGTCCGGTGGCGCGAATCCGTCGAACAGGCTGTCGTAGGCAGGATGGACGGCAACCAACTGCCCCTGCAGGTGGGTCGACAGTTCGGTGATCTGCAGGCCGTGCCCGGCCAGCATGCCGGCAATGTCGTCGCAGTACGCCTGGCTGCGCGCCGCCTCCGCCAGGTCGAACAGGTGGGGCGCGGAGGTGGGGACTTGTACGCCAGAATAGCCCAGACCCGCGGCCCATCCGGCCAGCGTGTCCAGCCGATCAAAAGGAGCTGTGTCGCCGATGAACTGCGCCAGGAACAGCGCTGGACCCTTGAGCGTCTTCAACGTGATTCGCCCTCGATGCAATCGATTGCATTATCCTAGCAGGGGCTTACGCAGGACCTGTTGTGCAGTGCACAGCGGGCAGGAGGACTAACGCCATGGCCACCATCTACGACATCGCAAAACACGTCGGCGTGTCCGCCGGTACGGTGTCGCGCGCGCTTTCCCGGCCGGACAAGGTGCTGCCGGCCACCCGCGCGCGCATCGAGCAGGCCGCCGCCGCACTGGGCTATGTGCCCAACACGGTGGCGCGCACGCTCAAGACCCAGCGCAGCGGCAAGATCCTGGTCACCGTCCCGGACATCGCCAATCCGTTCTTCGCGCAGATCCTGCAGGGGGCGGAGGAGGCCGCGCAGGCGGTGGGCTATGCGGTCCTGCTGGGCGATACCCAGCATCAACCCGACCGCGAGGAGCGCTACGCGCAGATGCTCCGGCGCAACGAGGCCGACGGCATGATCGTGCTGGGCCATCGCCTGCCACCGACCGCGCGCGAGATCGTCGAGCAGCGCGGCGCCGCCGCACCGGTGGTCAACGGCTGCGAGTTCGACCCCGCGCTGGGCATCCCCAGCGTCCACATCGACAACGCCGCCGCCGCACGCGCGGTGATGGAGCATCTGTACGGGCTGGGACACGAACGGATTGCGGTGGTCGGCGGGCCGCCTGACAACCCCCTGCACCAGCAACGGCTGGAAGGGGTCCGCGCGGCCGGCAAGGCGCGTGGCCGCCTGCGCCAGCTGAGCATCGTGCCGGGTGACTTTTCCGTGGAATCCGGCCATGCAGCGGCGATGGCGCTGCTGGATGGCACGGCCGCGCCGACCGCGGTGTTCTGCTTCAGTGACCAGATGGCACTGGGAACCCTGGCCGCTTGCCGGGACCTGGGCATCCGCGTGCCGGACGAGCTGTCCGTAGTCGGCTTCGATGATCTGGCGTCCTCCCGCTACCTCACGCCCCCGCTGACGACCATCCGGCAGCCGATGCGGGAGATTGGCGAGCGTGCGGTCAACCTGCTGCTCGCCATCATCGAGCACGTCGATGTGCCGCTTCAGCAGACGCTGGAGTTCAGCTTCAAGCTGCGTGGCTCGACGGCTGCGCCCCGCCCCGGGTAACCACGGGAGCGGGAGGGGCAGCGGCAGCGGCCCGCGCGATATCGCGCAACCTTGATCCCGAATTGACGCAAAGCTGTCAGACTCATCGCAGGCAGCCCGGCAAGGGCCGTAGCACCAGGTGCGATCGCGCAAGGGGGTCGGCAATGCCATTCTTCACCGATTCGGCGGAAGGCGCGGTCGAAGGCATTGGCGCGGCACGTCGCATCGGCTGGATGCGTTTCGTCGGCAATGGGCTGGGGGCGATCCCCATCGCTTCGATCATGCTTGAACGCCATGACGGCGGGCTGGCCTGGGTCCTGCTGCTGCTCAACGCGCTGGCGTGGCCGGCACTGGCACTGCGGCTGACCCAGCGCTCCCGCCAGCCGGCGGTCGTCCAGTTCCGTTGCATGGTGGCCGACTCCTTCTTCGGCGGTGGCTGGATCGCCTTCATGGCGTTGAGCGCGGTGCCCAGCGCACTGTTCGCCGCGCTGCTGGTGGCCGACAAGATCGCCGCCGGTGGCGTGCGCCTGGCGATGCGCGCCACGCTGGCCCTGCTGCTGGGCTTCGCACTCACCTGGTGGTTGCTCGGCTTCCCTTACCAGCCGGTCACCTCGCAGCGCACGATCGTGCTGAGTGTCCCGTTCCTGTTCGTGTATGGCATCGGCCTCAGCATTCTCAGCTGGCAGCTGGCGCGCCGGGTCAAATCGCAGAACCGTCAGCTGCAGCGGCTCAGCCGGATGGACCCGCTGGTCGAGCTGGCCAACCGTGGCTTCCTGATCCTGCGTGCGCAGCAGGCGCTGGACCGGGCACAGGGCCAGGGCGGTTTTGCCTGCCTGCTGATGCTCGATGTGGATGATTTCAAGCGCATCAATGACTCGCATGGCCACCGCGCCGGTGACGAGGTACTGCGGCATATCGCGGCGACATTGCGCACCTTTGCCCGGCCCGGTGATACGCCCGCGCGGCTGGGGGGCGATGAGTTCGTGGTGCTGCTGCGCGACTGCGCACCCGTCGATGCGATGCACGTGGCCGAGCGGGTGCGCCTGCACCTGCTGGAGGCCGCGCAGCAGGCCACGCCGGGCGTGGAGTTCAGCGTCAGTATCGGCATTGCCGCCACACCGCGTGGCGGCAGTGTCGAGGACTGGTTGGCACTGGCCGACCGCGCGCTGTACCACGCCAAGCGGCAGGGCAAGAACACGGCCAGCTACGGCGAGTGAGTGCGGCACCGCCGCCGCCGAACGAGGGTGAAATGCCCGTTCATCCTGCACGCGGAATCGGCATGCCAATCCTCTACCATGGGCCACCCCGCCCGGACGCGCTCCCATGCAAGACGCTCTCGTTGCCCAGCCCAAACCCCCCATTCCAAGGATCGCGGCGTGGCTGATGATGCTGCTTGGCATGTGGCTGGCGCTGAAGCTCGGCCTGGTAGTGACCCTGCTGTCCGGCCTGCTGGTGTTCCAGCTGACGCACGTGCTGGCCTCCACCGTGGAGGGCAAGCTGCCGCCGGGGCGGGCACGGGCGATCGCAGTGATCGTGCTGTCGGCGATCATCATCAGCGGGCTGGTACTGGCCGGCATCGGCGTGGCCTCGTTCTTCCGCAACGAGACCGGCGGCCCGGACGCATTGCTGGCGCGCCTGATGGAGATCCTCAACACTTCGCGGCACCAGGTGCCGGCGCTGCTGCAACCCTACATTCCCGAAGACATGCCGGCGTTGCGCGCGGCGCTGAACGACTGGGCCGCCGAGCACCAGCGGCAGCTGGGCGTGGCCGGTACCTCGGTGGTACAGGTCGGTGTGCGCGTACTGATCGGTATGGTGCTGGGCGCGATGATCGCGCTGTATGACGAACTGCCGCTGCCGAAGATGGGCCCGCTGGCGCAGGAGCTGGTCGGGCGCACCAGCCGCCTGGCCACCGCGTTCCGCCAGGTGGTGTTCGCGCAGGTGAAGATCTCGCTGCTCAACACCGTGTTCACCGCCATCTTCCTGCTGGGCGTGCTGCCGTTGTTCGGCGTGCACCTGCCGCTGTCCAAGACCTTGGTGCTGATCACCTTCCTGGCCGGCCTGCTGCCGGTGGTGGGTAACATCATTTCCAACACGATCATCGCCATCGTCGCGCTGTCGGTCTCGTTCTATGTGGCGGTGGCGGCGCTGCTGTACCTGATCGTGATCCACAAGCTGGAGTACTTCCTCAACGCGCGCATCGTCGGTGGCGAGATCCAGGCGCGTGCCTGGGAGCTGCTGCTGGCCATGCTGGTGATGGAGGCGGCCTTCGGCCTGCCGGGCCTGGTCGCCGCACCGGTGTTCTATGCCTACGTGAAGCGCGAACTGGTCGACCAGCGCTGGATCTGACGCGGCGGGGCATGACGTAATTTGCCCCGATTCGACAACCCGTGCGGCCTTTGTCGGTGCGTTCGCGGCGGGCGCGGTATACCCATGGCAACGATTGATCCGGTAGCGGCTTGGCGCCTGTGCAGGCGGCCGCTACAGTGTTGTGCACTACAGGGGAAATGTGCATGGCCCGCAAGGCGTCGCCCATCGGATTGCGGACCTGGGTCTGGATCCTGGCCGGGCTGTTCGTAGTCTGTACGCTGCCATTGATGGCCATCGCGCTGGTGCAGGGCACGCTGCGCTTCACTGCCGCCGAGGACAACCTGGTCAGCCTGCGCCAGTTGCGGCAGACCTTCGACCTGGCCAACCTGGTGTCGGCCGAGCGCGGCCCCGCCAACAGCCTGCTCGGGGCCAACACGGCCGATGCGGGCGAACAGGCCCGGCTGGCGGCGGAGCTGGCAGTCGCGCGCAAGCGGGTCGATACCGCCCTGCAACGCCTGGACACCGTGTTCAACGCTGACCCGGGCGTGGTCGACGAACACGGGCTGCTGGCCGATGCGCAACGTCGCCTGCAATCGGCGCGGGCCGCGGTGGACCGGGTGGCGGCACAGCCGCATGGCGCGCGCCAGGTGGAGGACGTGGAGCGCGCGATCAGCAGCATGTTCGCCGTGGTTGATCGCCTGCACGTGCTGAGCTCGGCGCAGATCAACGTACTGGTCAGCGCCGACCGCGAAGCAGCGATTCCGGCGATGCAGGGCCAGGTGCTGATCGACCTGCGCGAGCATGGCGGCCGCCTGGCCTCGAACGTGATGGCGCCGGTGGCGGTACCGGGGGCCTGGCGTGACGAACAGGTGCGGGCGGCATTGCAGACCGAAGGCCGCCTGCTGGAGCTGTGGCGGCTGGCAGGCAGCCATGAAGCGGTGTTCCGCAGTGATCCGGCGCTGTCCTGGCATTGGGACATGGCGCGCCGGCAGTTCTTCGGCGAATCGCTGCCGATGATCGAACAGTTGATCGAGGATGGCCGGCGCGGCGTGCCGCCGCCGTGGACCTCCGCCGAATTCACCACCCGCTACGTGCCGACCCTGCGGTCGCTGGAAGCGCTGCGGGACGGCTACCTGAGCGTGTCCATCGCCCGTTTCGAGCGCACCCGCAATCGCGAAGCGACGCGCCTGGTGGTGCTGGTGGCGACGGTGCTGGGCACGCTGGTGGTGCTGGGCGTGGCGCTGCGCATCGCGCATCTTCAGATCCTGCGGCCGCTGCTGCAGGCGCAGAAGCAGGTCATCCAGATCGCCTCGGAAGCGCCCGGCCCGGAGCAGCATGTGACCCACCCGCTGGCCGAGATGCAGCGCCTGTTCGATGCCATCGAAGTGCTGCGCGAGAAGTCGCGCGAGCGCTCGGCATTGACCAGCGAGCTGCGCCAGCTGGCCGGCACCGATGAGCTGACCGGGCTGTTGAACCGGCGCGCGCTGGACGAGTTGGTGCAGCAGCGTCATGCCGACGGTGGCAACAGCGCGGTGGTGATCCTGCTGGACGTGGACCGCTTCAAGGCGATCAACGATGGCCACGGGCATGATGCCGGTGACGAAGTGCTGGTGCAGGTGGCGCAGCTGCTGCAGCGCCACCTGCGCCGCAGCGACAGCATTGCCCGCTATGGTGGCGAGGAGTTTCTCGTGTTGCTGGCCGACGGTGATCTGGCCGGTGGCCGCCAGCTGGCCGAGTCGCTGCGGGTGGCGCTGCAGCGGCTGGACATCGCCCTGGTCGGTGGCAAGGTGCTGCGCGTCACCGCCAGCTTCGGTGTGGCCGAGGGCGGCACCGATGCGCTGGGCTGGCGCACCCTGCTGCGTGCCGCCGACGCGGCCATGTACCAGGCCAAGGCGCAGGGCCGCGACCGCGTGCGCGTGGCCGGCGGCGGCCGCAACGCACGTTGACGGCACCCATCAGCCGATCTGCGCATGCACGCGCCGCAGCGTGCGCGCAATCATCCGGCGCGCGATGGGACGCGGCACCGAGAGTCCACGCCAGCGCAGCGCACCCACGCGGAAGGTGGCGCTGGCAGTGGCCAGCACCTTGCCGGCCGGGTCGGTCAGCCAGCCGCGGGTGAAGGCGATGCTGCCCTTGCTGTGCTCGACTTCGCCCCAGCCGATGATCCGCCCGGGCCGTGCGGGGCTGACGAAACTGGTCTTGGATTCGACCGTGACCGCGATGCGGTTGGCAGGCAGGGTGGCGTAGATCGCTGGCCCCATGCAGTCGTCCAGCATCGCTGACAGGAAACCGCCCTGCACGTTGCCCATCGGGTTGGTGAGCACCGGCCCGGCCTCGAACTCGACCTGGATGCGGCGCAGTGCATCGTCGTAACCGACGAAGCGCCAGCCGAGCAGGGTGCCGGCCTGGGAGCGTGGAAGATCACCGTTGACCACGCTGTAGAAGATCGATTCGGGATTCATCGTGGAGCCTCGCGGGGGAGAGGGGAGAAAAAGAACTCACTGCGGTAGCGACAACAGGGCCAGCACGAATCCGATGACCGACAGCAGCACCACCGCGGCGCCGGCGGGCACCGGTGTACGCGCACCGGTGCGTCGCCGCACGCCGGAAGCGACCAGGACCGGCGGCAGGGTGGCGACCAGGCAGAACAGCTGGAACGCCAGCAGCTGCGGCAGTGCGAAGTGACCTCCGAAGAAGATCAACCAGGCCAGCATCACGCCGGCACCGGCCAGTGCGATCCAGGCAGCGCCGACCACGCGGATGAGTGCCATCAGCAGCACCTGCATGCGGGGGTCGATCTGTGCCCACGGCCTGTCCACGGCCTGGCCGTGGTAGGGCATGAAGTCGGAGCGTTTCAGATAGGCCGCAGCAAACAGGCAGACAATGAAGAACGCCAACAGGTAGCAGCCGAACGCGAGCCAGGCGGACAGGTCCATGTGGAGGCCATGCGGTTGCGGAGGAAAGGCCGCGTTTGTACCGGCAGCCATGCCGGTCGCGCCACGGGGTTGCGCGATTCTGGGGCAGCACGCCGTTAGGGGCGTGTCGCGGCTTGCAGGGCCGTTCCTCCATCTGCCGTTAACGCCAGTGTGGTGGTGAGGAATGCGTCACGTACGCGCCATGCGCTCTATCTCGTTTCCTGTGAAGAGGCCGCAACTACCCCTCCACGCCCAGGTCACCGCGCTGCGCAGACGCTGGGATTCCATTCCATGAAGGACGACGCCATGACCCAGCTCACCCTGCCCGAACTGGCCAGGAAAATGGCCGGCATTGATTTCAGCCTGCTGCAGACCCACGCCGGTGGAGAGATTGCCGGCCGTCCGATGAGCAACAATGGCGACGTGGACTATGACGGTGACAGCTGGTTCTTCACCACCGAAGACACCGACATGGTGCGCGAGATTGAAGCTGACCCCGCCGTTGCGCTGGGTTTTTCCGGCAGCAAGTCGCTGCTGGGCAAGCCGCCGCTGTTCGTGCACGTGCAGGGCAGGGCTGTGCTGGTGCGCGACCGGGCCACGATGAGCCAGCACTGGGTGAAGGACCTGGAGCGCTGGTTCGAACAGGGCGTGGATACACCGGGACTGGTGCTGATTCACGTGCGCGCCAGCCGCATCCACTACTGGGATGGCGAGGACGAGGGCGAAATCGTGATCTGACCGGAACCGCGCAGCGCCCGGCGCATCGCGTTCCAGGGTCAGCAGCGCGCAGGGTGTGCTGCCGGATCCTCAAGGTTGGCCAGTTCCGGTGCCAAGGCGTGCTCCACCGCACGCCGCAGCAGTGCCGGTGCGACATAGTGCCGGTGCCCGGCGTCGATCAGGGCCATGTACATGCCGCCGAACGCATTGAGGGTCTGCACGCGTGAGCCCAGGCTGATCTCGACATGTCCATCGCGATGCCGCTGCACGCGCACGCTGCTGCGGAAACGCAGGTGCCGATCGTCGGCGCCGAGCAGGACTTCGGCGTCGTTGTCCTGCGTATCGATGTGCGAATCCAGCACCGGGAATCGACCAGCGAACAACCGGCTGCGATCGGTCGACAGCAATGACGACACCGGGCATCCCAGCGGCGACGTGCGCAACCGCAACGGTGCCACCAGTCGGTTTCGCAGCGCCATCAGCTGGCCTACGCCGCTGGGTGGATTGCGCAGGAAGCCCTCCAGTACGTCGGCCAGCAGCGCCGACGCGGAACGGTGGAGCACCTGCGAGGGTTCCAGGCACAGGGTGGTCAGGTCCTGGTAGTGGCTGTGCGGCAGCGCTGTGGTCAGCAGGCCATCGGTGGGCGCGGGCCGTGAATGGATGGGATAGGCCGGTGTGGCACGTTCGACGAACCCGCGCAGCGGCCGCATGGGGATGCGGCGCAGCGGGCCGAGCAGGGCACGGGTACGCGCGCACAGGTGTGCGCACACGCTGGGAGGTGCCGCCTGCAGCGACAGCTGCAACAGCGGTGCCGCCGCAAGCGAGGTGCACGAAGGCCAGTACGATTCCGGAAGCACCTCGGTCAGGCTGGGGATATCGGCGGCATTGCGCTCCACCTGCGCACGGGTCTGCTCGCTCATTCGGCCTGCCAGTTCATCGCTGTGGCAGGACAGCGCAAACAGCGCCGGATGTGCAGGATGGTTCGACGCGAACTGGTGCCAGGTGCCGCCGCCGAAGCGCACGGTAAACAGGCAGTCCGGTGGGATGCGGACGCGCCGAAGCGTGCGCGCGAAGGCACCAGGACCTGCTGCCAGCTGCGCGTCGGAGGCGGTAGCGAAACGCAGCTCGGCTCCCGCGCTGCCGGCGATGGCGGTGAACATGCGCGGGCCTGCATGGCGATGAAACGGGTGGCCACCGGCACCGACGGTGAAGCTGTACAGCGAGGAGGCATCCCCGTGCTGCAGGTGCATGCCACCCAGTCGCGCCGAAGGTTCATCCAACGCATCGATGAAGGCCGGGTGGTGGCGCTGACGCTGGCCGGCGTCACTCACCAGCGCGTCGCCGGCACCGATGCCGAGCTGCGCGATCAGGGTGACTTCGGTCGGACTGCCGCCGTCCTGTGCCGGAAGCTGCACTGCTGGAAACGAACGGCGATCGCGGGTCGAACCAGGCATGGTCATGCTCCTTGGCGGGGCGGATCAGCGGGCGGGGGACTTGCGGCGGGCGCGGGCTTCACGCTTGAGCGGGCCGCCGACCGGGCAGACTTCGGCCGCCCACGAGAACAACGTGTTGGCCAAACGGTCGGGTACCTGCCTGAAGTACACGAACTGGCCGCGTTTCTCGCGTTCGATCAGTCCGGCTTCCTCGAGGATGCGCAGGTGGCTGGACAACGCCGGCTTGCTGAAGTCGAAGCGCTCGGCCAGCTCGCCCGCGCTGAGCTCGCCGGCGCTGAGATAGGCCAGGATCTGCCGGCGGGCGGTGGAGGCAAGGGCTTCGAAGATGCGGTCCATGGAGAGTTAGTTAACTAATTCGTTAATTCATGTTGCTCCCGCAGCTTAGGACTGTCAAGCCATGACCCATTGCGCGGCGCGCCCGGGCTTTGCCATCCTCCCTGCTGTTTTCCGTAGCGTGGAATCCCGATGCGTCCTGCGTTCTGGCTGGCTTTGGCCCTGCTGCCCACCCTGGCGGTGGCGCAACCCGCGCGTACTCCCAAGGCCAAGGCCCCGGCGCAGGATCCCTTCAGCGAGTTGTTCGATACCGCCTGCATGCAGCACATCGGCGCGCCGGCGCGGTTGCAGTCGCTGATGGAATCCAACGGGCTGTCACCGCTGCAGCCTGCCGAAGCGGCAACGTTGCTGCAGGGGCAGTCGGGCGTGGCCTGGATGGTGCCGCTGGCCAGCGGCCGTTATGCGGTCAGCTGGGCCGACGATGGCACCTGCTCGGTGTATGCGGAAAAGGCCGAAGCGGCGGTGGTGCAGAAGGGCTTCGCACGGCTGGTGCAGGCGGCACCGAAGCCATTGCAGGCGCGCTCGCTGCCGGGCCGTGGTCCGCTGTCGGCCGACCAGGTGGCGATCCAATACGGCTGGGCCACGCCGGGGCAGGCCAAGCTGCAGGTGCGCTTCCGGCTGGTGACGCGGCAGGCGGCCGAGGCCGGCGTACAGGCGATGGCCTCGGTGACGCCGGGGGACGCGATGCTCGAACCCGCGGCTCCCACCCGATAACGCCTGCCGGGGCCCGCGCCCAGCCGGTGGACCATGCTCGCGATTCAGCCTTTCACGCAGGATGTGGTATATCGTTTATCGATAAATCCACCCTGGGGCGGCGAGGCCACCCCAATGCCGGAGGCCGCTTGACCGCTCGTCCCGCCCGCGCCAGACCCGCGCGAGGCTTGTTCACCCTGGCCCAGGCCGCCGTACAGGCCGTCCGGGCGATGTGCTGGCTGGGCATCCTGGCCGCACTGCTGGCGGTGCCACTGGTCGCCCATGACCGCCGCTGGCTGCTCGACAGCGTGCATGACGCCGAGGCCGCCGCCGCGCATGGCAACGACCTGTTCCTGCACTTCTGCCTGGGCCTGGGCGCGATCGTCGCGCTGCTGGTGCTGTGCCTGCTGTTCCTGCGCCATCTGCTGAGGCTGCTGAAGTCGGCGGCGCGCGAGCGGCCGTTCACCCATGCCAATGCACAGCGCCTGCAGCGCATGGCCTGGCTGATGCTGGCAATGGAACTGCTGTCGATCCTGATCGGTGCCTACGCGGCCTGGATGGGCCCGGATTTCACCTGGATGGAGGTGGGCGGCGGCATGTCGATCACTGGGCTGGTGGCGGTGCTGATGCTGTTCGTGCTCGCACGCGTGTTCGCCGTGGGCGCGGCGATGCGCGATGACCTTGATGGTGTCATCTGATGGCGATCGTCATCACCCTGGACCGCATGCTGCAGGCACGGGGCATGACCCTGTCCGAGCTGGCCGGGCGCATCGACATCACCCTGGCGAACCTGTCGATCCTGAAGACCGGCAAGGCGCGAGCCATCCGCTTTTCCACGCTGGATGCGATCTGCCGCGAGCTGCAGTGCACGCCCGGCGACCTGCTTGGGCATGACCCGGCGCAGGCGCAGGATGCCGACTGAGTGGACGCCCTTTTCCCTTACCCACTGACGAAACGGACCTGAAATGGAATGGTTGGCTGACCCCTCGATATGGATGGGCCTTGCAACCCTGGTCGTGCTGGAGATCGTTCTCGGCATCGACAACCTGGTGTTCATTGCGATCCTTGCCGACAAGCTGCCGCCGCACCAGCGCGACCGCGCGCGGGTGATCGGCCTGGCGCTGGCACTGCTGATGCGGCTGGTGCTGCTGGCGGCGCTGGCCTGGATCATGAAGTTGACCGAGCCGCTGGTGACCTTGTTCGACCACAGCTTCTCCGGGCGCGACCTGATCCTGCTGGGCGGTGGCCTGTTCCTGCTGTTCAAGGGCACCATGGAACTGCACGAACGGCTGGAAGGCCGCGAGCATCACGAGGATGGCAAGAAGGTCTATGCCAGCTTCGCGATGGTGGTGGCACAGATCGTGGTGCTCGACGCGGTGTTCTCGCTGGACTCGGTGATCACCGCCGTCGGCATGGTCGACAACCTGGGCGTGATGTATGCGGCCGTGACCATCGCCATGGCGCTGATGCTGCTGGCCAGCAAGCCGCTGACCCGCTTCGTCAACAAGCATCCCACCGTGGTGGTGCTGTGCCTGGGCTTCCTGCTGATGATCGGCTTCAGCCTGGTGGCTGAAGGCCTGGGCTACAAGATCCCGAAGGGCTACCTGTACGCAGCGATCGCTTTCTCGATCCTGGTCGAGGCGTTCAACCAGTGGGTGCGTTTCAACCGTGAGCGCAACGAGCGCCGCCAGCCGTTCCGCCAGCGCACCGCCGATGCCGTGCTGAGGATGCTGGGCGCGCGTCCAGCGAACGGCCACGAGGACGAAGGCGTGGACGAGCAGGTGGACGCCGACGAGCGCCTGCAGCCGGCGGAGCACGAAATGATCCGCAGCGTGCTGGGCCTGGCCGATCGTCCGGTGTCCAGCGTGATGACTGTGCGTGCCGACGTGCAATGGATCGACCTGGCGCGTGGTCAGGAGGATGTGGTGGCGCGCCTGGTGGCCTCGCCGCATACGCGCCTGCTGGTCGGCGACGGTGACCTGGACAGCCTGCGTGGCGTGGTGCAGAGCCGGGACGTGCTGGCCGACCTGCTGCAGGGCAAGCCACTGCAGCTGGAGGGCAACCTGCGCGAACCGCAGTACGTTCTGTCCACTGCCAGTGCGCTGCAGGCGCTGGAACTGATCCGCCAGCATCCGGTGCCGCTGGCGGTGGCGGTGGACGAGTACGGCAGCGTGGAGGGCCTGGTGACCGCCAACGACCTGCTGGCGGCGATTGCCGGTGACCTGGTCGATACCCAGGACGAGCGCTATGGCGTGGTGGCGCAGGGCGAGGATCAATGGGAGGCCGATGGTGCGCTGACCCTGGACGACCTGCAGCGTTTGGCGGGCGTGTCGCTGCCCCGCAGTGCCGACTACATGACCATCTCGGGTCTGGTGCTGGAGCAGCTGGGCCGCCTGCCGGACGTCGGCGACGCGGTGGAGGTGGCCGGCGTGCGCATCACCGTGCTGGCAATGGAGAAGCGCCGTATCGCCCGCCTGCGGGTGGAGCGCCTCGACGGAATGGCCTGACCGCCTGTTGTTGTAGAGCCGGGCCCATGCCCGGCTGCGTGTTGAGAAGCCGAGCATGGGCGCGGCTCTACACAACACGACCCGCAGCCGTCACCATGGCGGGCCCGCTTTCTGTCATGGATGGTTGCAGTGCTGAGTACGATCGGTTTGTTGATGGGCCTGTATGTGGCCTGGCGCCTGTTCTGGCCGCTGCGCATGCCCATCGGGTTGAAGGTCGTGCTGTCGCTGCTGGTGGTGGCCATGGCCGTGCAGCTGCGCATCGTGGCCACCTTCTGGGGCACGATGGCATCGCCGGAAATCCCGAAGATGGCCATCGCCGTCCTGGCCACCGGCTCCACGGCGGTGCTGCTGCTGGCGTTGCTGATGCTGGTGCTGGATGTGGGCCTGCTGCTTTCGCGCCTGCTGCGTTGGCCGCGCATCGTATCGGCCCTGCGCGCCTCGAAGCTGCGGCCGTTGGCCGGCCTGCTGGCGCTGCTTGTGAGTGGCTATGGCATCAGCCAGGGCATGGCCGTGCCCCAGCCCAGGCAGATCGACGTGGCGATCAAGGATCTGCCTGCTGCGTTCGACGGCTATCGCGTGCTGCAGCTGACCGACATCCACGCCAGCCGCCTGCTGACCGGCGACTGGGTGCGCAGGGTGGTGGACGAGAGCAACGCGCTGAAGCCGGACCTGATCGTGATCACTGGCGACCTGATCGACGGCAGCGTCGAGGCCCGCCGTGACGACGCGCGCCCGTTGGCCGATCTGCAGGCGCCGGACGGCGTCATTGCCATCACCGGCAACCATGAGTACTACGCGCAGTATCAGCAATGGATGCAGGCGTTCCGCGCGCTGCGCATGCAGGTGCTTGAGAACAGCCACCTGCAGGTGCGGCGCGGCGACGCGGCGCTGACCATCGCCGGTGTCACCGATCCGGTGGCCGCACGCTACGGCCTGCCGCTGCCGGATCTGGACGCTGCACTGGCCGGTGCCGATCCCTCTGCACCGGTGATCCTGCTTGACCACCGCCCGCGCAACGCGCGCGAGGCGGCGGCGCGCGGGGTGAAGCTGCAATTGTCCGGGCATACCCATGGCGGGCAGATCATTGGCATGGACCAGCTGGTGAAGCGGGCCAATGGCGGTTTCGTGTCCGGCCGCTACGACGTGGAGGGGATGACGCTGTACGTGGGCAACGGCGCGGGCCTCTGGGCCGGTTTCCCGGCGCGCATCGGCGTGCCTTCGGAGATCACCCTGATCACGCTGCGCCGCGCGCCTTGACCTGATGTGGGGTCAGATCCCTTTGCCTTTGGCAAAGGGATCTGACCCCGGCCCGTCAGGCCGCCCGCAGCGGCGGCCGCGCATGCGCACTTCGACGCAGGGCCTGCGCCCGCTTGGCGATCCAGCGCACCACGAAGGCGGTGAACAGCAGCGCCGACGGCACCGCATACCAGAAGTTGCCGGGCACGCGCTTGAAGTACGAGTAGGTGAACACCGCCGCGATGATCCACATGCCGGTGACGTGCAGGCGACGCCAGGCGGTGGGTCCCATGCGCCGGGCGAGCCCCCGGTGCGAGGTGATGGCCAGCGCCAGGATGGCGATGTAGCCCACCGTGCCCGGGAGGTTGGCCAGCGCGGAGCGTGCTGGCCAGAACGCCGGGTTGAGGATGCCGAAACTGGTGATGGCGACTGCGTGCAGCAGGTGCGAGAACGCGAAGGACAGACCGATGATGCGCCGTTCACGCAGCAGGAACCGGGTGAACGGGCCGGGCAGCAGGGTGGCGAAGGAGGATGCCGTGAATGCCGCCAGGAACAGCAGGAACGATGTGCGGGCGGTGAGCCGGATCGCCGCGCGGCTCCCTTCGGCTGCATCGGGATACAGGGCGAAGGCGGTCAGTGCGAACGCGATCAGGACCACGGCGATGGCTACGAACAGGCGCCAGCCGTGCAGGAAGGAAATGTTGGAAGCAGCCATGATGAGACCTCGAAGTAGGGGGCGGGTAGTGCCGGCCGCTTGCCGGTCAATGAACGGGTAGTGCCGGCCGCTGGCCGGCAACCTCAGAAAGCAGGCAATGCAACCAGCACCCCCGCCGTGCACAGCTCGCCAAGAACGGGCACGCAGGCAGCACGCAATGCGTCCGTTGCCACGTCATGTGTTTCGGACAGCGCCTGCAGTGCCTCATCCACACGCGCGCCGTCGTCACCGAAGACCGAAAGCAGCGCGTAGGCCAGCGGTGACGGTTGCTCGACCTTCAGGCTGAAATCGGCGCGGCGCTGGATCACCAGCAGCGTGGGAGCTGCGCCCAGCACCGGTTCCAGCCCCTCGTCTTCATGCACCGGCCACCGGTACCCAAGCACCCGCACCAGCGGCGAAACCGCCAGCACATCACTGTCCTCGGGTACGCGCTGCAGCAGACACCCAGCGCCACGCGCTTCAATGTGCAGCGACTGCTGCGTGCTCTCGTAGTGCGCCAGTTCCGCCGCCCAGCCCGGCAGTGCCAGCGTGTCCTGTACTGCCAGCCAGGCCGCGAACTCGCCGGCGATCCGCGGGAACAACGGGGTCTGGCAGGCGTGGTGGGCGTAGTAGTGCGCCACGGTGTCGCGCCAGCGCGACGTGCCCAACTGCTGTTGCAGTCGCGGCAGGCTGCCGGCCAGCAGGGTGTCCAGGCTGTCGATGCACAGGCGGCGGTATACCGCCAGCCTGCGCGCCTCCACGCCATCGGGTGCGGTCTTTGCAGGGTCCCGCACATGATCGGCCCAGCGCCGTTGCAGGGTAGCCAGCGGCTCAGCCATGGGCCACCTCCGGCCAACGTGCCTCAGCCTGTGCCTGGCGGATCTGCGCGACCTCGGCCAGCAACCCGGCCAGCGGCGGGAAGTTGAAGTCGCGCTCGAGCAGCGTGGGACGCACGCCCACCCGCATGTAGGCCTCGCGCAACAGCGCCCAGACCACGCCTTTCACCGGCGCACCATGGGTATCGATCTTGAAGCCGTCGTCTTCATCGAAGTGGCCCGCTACGTGCAGCGAGGCGACACGGTGGGACGGCACGTGGGCCAGGAATTCGAAGGCGTCGTAACCGTTGTTGCAGGCATTGACGAAGACGTTGTTGACGTCCAGCAGCAGGTCGCAGTCGGCTTCGGCGAGCACGGCGTTGATGAAGTCGATCTCGCTCATGTCCGCGCCGGCAACGGCGTAGTAGGAAATGTTCTCCACGGCGATGCGCCGGCCCAGCATGTCCTGCACCTGGGCGATACGGCCGGCGACATGGTGAACGGCCTCGGCGGTGAACGGCAGTGGCAGCAGGTCGTAGACATGGCCACCGGCGGCGCAGTAGCTCAGGTGTTCGCTGTACAGCTGCACCTGATGCAGGTCGAGGAAGGCACGGGTCTGTGCCAGCAGGGTGCGGTCCAGCGGATCAGGACCGCCAAGCGACAGCGACAGGCCGTGGCAGGTCAAGGGGTGGCGCTCGCTGAGTTGGCGCAGCGCGTTGCCGTGTGCACCGCCGACGCCGATCCAGTTGTCGGGGGAGACTTCGAGGAAGTCGATGGCACCGGCCGGCATGGCCAGCAGTTCGTCGATCAGGCCACGGCGCAGGCCAAGACCGGCGGCATGGGTGGGCAGGGGCAGGGACATGGCGGATGCTCCACAGAGAGCGCCGCCTTGAAGGCGGCGCCGGGTGAACGTCGATCAATCGGCAACGCGGGAGAACAGGCCCTTCGGCATCGGCTTGCCGTTGGCGGTGTAGACGCTGCGCAGGTAGTCGTGCGCTTCCTGCTCGCTGATGTAACCGTCGTGGTCGGTGTCGATGCGGTCGAACTCGGCGGCACGCTTGGCGGCCACAGCGTTGAATTCGGCACGCGAGACCTTGCCGTCGTGGTCGCGATCAGTGCGGGCAAACGAGGCGTCGCCGCACTTGCCTTCGCCACACTGGCCCTCGGCCACCTTGGCCTTGCCGGCGGGCTTGCCGGTGGTGGCCTTGTTGGCCCCGCACTTGCCTTCACCGCACTTGCCTTCGGCGGCGGCGCTCATGGCCACCGCGCTGATCGCCAGCGGCTGGATCGCCGCGGCCTGGCCGGCCAGCAGCAGGCCACCGGCCAGGGCGATGCCGATGGCACCGATGCGCGGCAGGCGGGAGGAAGAGGTGTTCTTGGTCGAGATGGACATGGTGGTGACTCCTTGGGAAAGCACGCGGGGCGTGCGGGATGGACGCCGCCGAAGAGGCGACGGAAAGCGAAACGCGCGGGAACAGGGGAGTCGGCTCAGGCGGCGCGGCGACAGCGCAGCAGATGGCCCAGCAGCAGCACACCGCCGAGCAGGGCACCGCCGAAGCCGATGCCGGGCAACAGCGCGGCAACCGGCAGCAGCAGGGCGATCAGGCTGACGCCCCAACCCAGGCCGTCATTGCGTGCCGTGGCACGGCCGGACCCGGCCAGCAGCCGGTCCACGCTGAGTGCGCCACCGCCGTTGAGGATCAGTGGCAGCAGCATGGCCAGGAACAGCAACGGCAGCTTGAAGTTGCCGTAGCCCTGGTCGGTGATCGCATAGCCCTGCCAGAGTTCACCCAGGCCGTTCCATTGGTCGGGCCAGTGCACGGCGGCGATGGCAACGATGGTGAGTACCCAGAACACGTAGGCCACCGAGCGCGTGGCCAGGCCGAGCAGCAGCATCACCGCACCCACCAGTTCCAGCCACGTGGCCAGCTGCCAGTTCAGCGACGCGGGCAGTGTGGAGAACGGGAACGGGAAGCGGCCTTCCAGGTCGGCGAACCAGTTCTGGCCGCCCAGCTTCTCGCGGCCGGATTCAAAGAACTCCCAGGCCAGCAGGGTGCGCAGCGCCAACGGCGAGAGCCAGCGGCCGACGGCGTCCAGGCGGGGCGTATACACGGAAGAAGCGGTGCTGATCATGGTGGTGTCCTGCGGGCCAGTGGTCGATGGAAGCCATTCCAGGCGGCGCAGGTATCGGCAACGTGTGCCGTTGCCCGGGGTTTTGTCAGCGACTGTGGCCGCGGCCGGGGTTTCGTACAGTCAGATACAAAGACGATGCGCTGATGCGCATCGGGGCGTTGCGCGCCCGCGTGCGGGCAGCGATATCCACCCGAAAGCGCCCGGCCAGGACCGGCGCGCGAATGTATCCCACTGTAGAAACCCGCCTGCGCCCTACAGTCCGGTACAACTCCGCGCTGCGGAGAAACAGCGCCGATACACCGGCAGGCGGAAATGGCCACTCCCAACTCCGGAGTGCCCCCCATGATCCGTACCTGCTTGCTGGCCGCCGCTCTCGCCCTTGCCGCCGCCGCCCCTGCCTTCGCTGCCCGGGCCGATACCGCTGCACCGCCCACCGTCATCCTGGTGCACGGCGCGTTCGCTGATGGCTCCAGCTGGAGCAAGGTCATCAGCACCCTGCATGACTGGAAGCTGCCGGCGGTGGCCGTGCAGAATCCGCTCACCTCGTTGGCCGACGACGTCGCCGCCACCCGTCGTGCGATTGCCGCTGCGCCTGGCAAGGTGGTGCTGGTCGGCCACAGCTGGGGTGGCACGGTCATCACCGAAGCGGGCAATGACCCGAAGGTGCAGGCGCTGGTGTATGTGGCGGCGTTCGCACCGGATGCAGGGCAATCATCGGCGCAACAGGGCGAAGGCTTCCCGGTCGGTCCGGGCCTGGCCCGCCTGCAGGAAAGGGACGGCTACCTGACGTTGCCGGCTGACGCTGTCGCCCAGGACTTCGCGCCGGACGTGATGAAGAAGTCGGCCGCACTGCTGTACAGCACGCAGGTCCCGTTGAAGGCCAGCGCGCTGGGCGAAGTAGTGAACGTTGCGGCGTGGCGCAGCAAGCCGAGCTGGTACGTGCTCAGCCGTGACGATCGCATGCTGTCGCCGCAGCTGCAGGCCGCCACCGCAAAGCGCATTGGCGCGCAGCTGCAATCGATCGGCAGCAGCCATGTGTCGCTGCTTTCGCATCCGGCGCAGGTGGCCGACAGTATCCTCGAAGCGGCGGGGGTGAAGCCGGCGGAACTGCCACTGGCCGAGCAGGGGGGCTGAGCGATGGCCGGCCTGCGTGCGTACGTGCTGCCGTTGCTGATGGGCGTGCTGGGTGGGGCTGCGCTGTTGATGGCCTGGCCCAGCCCGGAGGCCGATGCGCAGCCGGCACAGGCCGTTCCCGCCGCCGGGTTCGACGGTGGCGGGCCCTGGCACAACAGCCCGCCGCTCACACTGGAGCAGTTGCGGGGGAAGGTGGTGCTGGTCGAGTTCTGGACCTACACCTGCAGCAACTGCCTCAACGTGGCGCCGTATGTCCACCAGTGGCATGCGCGCTACGCGTCGCAGGGCCTGAGGGTGATCGGCGTGCATACGCCGGAGTTCGCCTATGAAGGGCTGCCTGGCAACGTGCGCAAGGCCATCGCACGGTTGGACATCGCCTGGCCGGTGGTGCAGGACAACCAGTACCGGATCTGGAACGCCTGGGGCAACCGCTTCTGGCCCGCACTGTACCTGCTCGACCGGCAGGGGCGGGTGGTCTACCGCCATTACGGCGAGGGCGACTACGCACGTACCGAAAGCGAGATCCAGCGCCTGCTGGCCAACCCCTGAGCCGCGCTACCATGGCCGCACCGCGCGGCCTTGACCTTCGTCCTCATCGAGAACGCAATGAACCACGTACCGCACATCCTGGTCGTCGACGATGACAGCGAGATCCGCCAGATGCTGGCCGATTACCTGCAACGCAACGGCCTGCGCGTGAGCCAGGCCGACGGTGGCCGGGCCATGCGCGCGCTGATGGATACCCATGCCGTGGATCTGGTCGTGCTGGACGTGATGATGCCGGGCGAGGACGGACTGAGCCTGTGCCGCAACCTGCGCGCCGGCAAGCATCGTGCGGTGCCGGTGGTGCTGCTGACCGCCCGCGACGACGAAACCGACCGCATCATCGGCCTGGAAATGGGCGCTGATGACTACGTGACCAAGCCCTTCTCTTCGCGCGAACTGCTGGCACGCATCAATGCGGTGATCCGCCGTACCCGGATGTTGCCGCCGAATCTGCAGGTGAGCGAAGCCGGTCGCCAGCTGGCCTTCGGCGAGTGGCGCCTGGACACCACCGCACGCCATCTGCTGGATGCACAGGACACCGCGTATCCACTCAGTGGCGCCGAATTCCGCCTGTTGCGCGTATTCCTCGATCACGCCAATCGGGTGCTCAGCCGCGACCAGCTGCTCAGCCTCACGCAGGGCCGCGATGCCGAACTGTTTGACCGCTCGATCGACCTGCTGGTCAGCCGCGTGCGGCAGCGCTTGGGTGACGACGCACGCGAGCCGACCTACATCAAGACCGTGCGCAGCGAAGGCTATGTGTTCAGCGTGCCGGTGCAGTTGCTGGGGCCGGACGAATGAACGCCACCGCACGCCGCCCACGCTGGCCGCGCACGCTGTCGGCGCGGCTGCTGCTGGTGCTGCTGGGCGGACTGGCGCTGGCCCACGCACTGTCCTTCGGCCTGCTGTTCTTCGAACGCTACCAGTCCACCCGCAGCATGATGCTGCGCAACCTGGACGAAGACGTGGCCGTGAGTGTCGCGCTGCTGGAGCACCTGCCCGCGGACCAGCGCGATGCCTGGGTGCCGCGGCTGGAGCGGCGCACCTACCGTTACCTGCTGCGCCCGGCCGCGGCCGGACCGGGGCTGCAGACCGATCGTGCACGCCAGGTCACGGCGATCATCAATGACAGCCTGCAGCACCGCTATCCGTTGCAGGCGCGCCAGGTGGCTCGCCTGCCGGAGCGGTTCGAGGTGGAACTGCGCCTGCACGACGGCACTCCCTTGACCATTGAAGTCACCCCGTCGGGCCTGCCGCTGGCGCGCTGGCTGCCCGCCGTGCTGCTGGTGCAGCTGGCGCTGCTGCTGGTGTGCGCGTGGCTGGCGGTGCGCCTGGCCATGCGCCCGCTGCAGCAGTTGTCGCATGCGGTGGAGCATCTGCAGCCGGGCAAGGACGGGCCTGCACTGCCTGAAGATGGCCCGGCCGAAGTGGGCGGCGCAGCAGCCGCTCTCAACGCACTGCAGGCACGCATTCGTGGCCATGTCAGTGAACGCCTGCAGATCCTGGCCGCGATCTCGCATGACCTGCAGACCCCCATCACGCGCATGAAGCTCCGGGTGGAGACCCTGCCTGAAGACAGCACCCAGCAGCGGCTGCTGGCCGACCTCGACCACCTTGGGCAACTGGTGCGCGAGGGTGTGGCCTATGCGCGCAGCAGCCACGTCGCCAGTGGCGCGCCGGTGTCGATGGACCTGGGCGCGTTCCTGGCCAGTGTGGTCGGCGATTACGAGGACATGGGCAAGCCGGTCAGTGGCGGAGCACCCGCTGGACTGGTCGTGCAGACCTGGCCGCAGCCGCTGCGCCGGGTGGTCGGCAATCTGGTCGACAACGCGTTGCGTTACGCCGGTGCCGCCGAGATCGAGGCGGGCCGCGATGAGGCCGGAAGGGTGTGGATCGGAATTTCCGACCGTGGCCCCGGCATTCCCGAAGACCAGTTGCAGGCAGTGCTGGCACCGTTCCACCGGCTGGAAAGCTCGCGCAATCGCGATACCGGCGGCACTGGCCTGGGCCTGGCCATCGCGGTGCAGCTGGCGCAGTCGCTGGGCGGCTCGCTGCGGTTGCGCAACCGCGAGGGTGGCGGGCTGAGGGCTGAGCTGCAGCTGCCGGGGTAACGGGCGGGGTCGGATCCCTTTGCGGGAGCGGAGGGCTCTGACCCCGATGTGGGATCTGTGACGTTCCTGCACGGCCTTGGGATCGGCGATCATCTGCAGGGAGTGTCGAAACCAGGAAACACGCAATGCAGGGAACGCAGCATTCAATCCAGCGCCCGCGCCACGTCGCGCTGCTGGTCGGTCTGCTCGCGCTGGCGGCCTGCCAGCGCACACCGGACGCGCCGACCGTGGCACCCGCAGCGGGCACACCGCCTGCCGCCCCGGCCACCGCAACAGACCTCTCTCCGCTGCTCGACGCCTTGCCGACCTGCGCGCTGGACGGCTGGTACATCGATCAGCAGACCGGGCGCCCGGCCCATCCCTGGTTGGCGGCGAACGCGCCGAAGCCCTGCAAGGAGGACGGGGAGAACGAGATCGCCACGTTCTGCGTGCAGGGGCAGTGGAAGGGGCTGCCGGTGGAAGAGGTGATCCTGCCGACGATGACATTCGTTTCGTTCCGTGGGGCCAGGATCGGCCTGCCGCTGGAGAAGGCACGTCCCATCGTCCGCCAGCGTTTCGGCCAGGACTTCCCGGGTGGTGCGGCTTACGAGGCGGGCCGCGAGCCGAAGCTGATGGCCGATCCCGAAGATGCGCAGGGTTCGTGGCTGCTGTGCAGCACCCCGGAACTGGGCCACGACGTGGACAGCGAGGGAAGCATCAGCTATTCCGGCATGAACCTGCCCTACGACCACGACGGTTGCAGTTACCGCTACAGCCCGGTCGACTTCTGCGATGCGCGGCACCGCGCAGCCATCGAAGATGCCCTCCAGCATCAGAAACCCAATTTCAACCGGCACTACCTGCTGGTACAGGTCGATGATCGTCCGGAGTATTTCCAGCGCACGCTGGTGCTGGTCGATACCCGCACGGGCAGGGCGACGCCACTGCCGTTCGATGCCTTCACCGGGCCGGCGGGAAAGGGCGGTGATGCTACCGGCTACGGGACACTGGAGACGGGCGTGGACCGGCAGCAGTTCTGCCTCGATGGCGCGTTGCTGGTCTACCGCGTGTTCGAGGAAGGGCGCTTCTGCTTCGGTTTTGACGGTGAGCGCTTCACCGGCCATGAAACCCAGTACATGCAGGCAGCGGATGGCCGATGACCGGTATTTCACCCGGGCCATGACATCCTGCCCCGAACCTGCGCAACCGGGACCGAGGCTGTTGAAGGCGAACACGCAATGACCGCGGCGCGGCAGCGCTCGATGTGGGTGGCGGGCCTGTCCACGGTAGTGGAGTGGTACGACTTCACCCTGTACCTGTATTTCGCCACGGTGCTGTCGCGGGTGTTCTTCGGCGGCGGCGAACACGCGCTGCTGGTCACCCTGGCAGGCTTCGCGGTGTCCTACCTGATGCGCCCGCTGGGCGCGCTGTGCTTCGGCCACCTGGGCGACCGCCTGGGCCGGCGCTGGATGCTGCTGGCTTCGATGGCGTTGATGGCGGCGGCGATGCTGGCCACTGCGTTGCTGCCGACCGCGGCCACCGCAGGTACCACGGCGGGCGTGCTACTGCTGGTATTGCGCTGCGTGATGGCGTTTTCGGTGGGCGGTGAGTACACCGGCGTGGTGGCGTACCTGCTGGAAAGCGCACCGGCGCGGCGGCGTGGCCTGGTGACCTCGCTGGCCTCGGCCGCCAGTGAAGTAGGCGCACTGCTGGCGGTAGCGATCTCGGCGGTCACCGTGGCGCTGCTCGCGCCCGCGCAGCTGGACAGCTGGGGCTGGCGTATTCCGTTCTTCGTCGGCGCTGCGCTGGCACTGGTGATCCTGGTCGCGCGCTCGGGCATGCACGAATCGCCTGAGTTCGAACGCCAGCGCCGCGAAGGCAGCATTCCTGCCACGCCGCTGCGGCATGTGCTGCAGCACCACCCGCTGGCGGTGGCGCGCACCTTCGCGATCTCGGCCTTGGGATCGATCACCTACTACGTGGGCATCACCTATGTGCCTGCGTTCCTGCACGCGCAGGGCCACGATGAGGGCGATGCACTGTGGCTTTCGACAATTGCGGCGGTGGCAGTGATTGCGATCACGCCGCTGTGTGGCGCATTGTCCGACCGCGTCGGGCGGCGGCCGATGCTGCTGGGCCTGACCCTGCTGGCAGCGTTGTTGCCGCTGTCCCTGTTCGCCTGGATGGCACAGGCGCCGCCGTTGGGCATTGCGCTGGCGGCGGTGCTGCTGGCCTGCGTGGCCGGCGGCGTGAGCGCGGTCGCGGCCCCGGCCACGGCCGAGCAGTTCCCCGGCGAAGGGCGGGTGAGTGGGCTGGCACTGGGGGTGACCATGGCCACGGCCTTCTTCGGCGGGGCAACGCCATGGCTGGCGCAATGGTGGGTGGAGCGCAGCGGCTGGGCAGCAGCGCCAGGCGCGATGATCGCGCTGGTGGCGGTGCTGGTGCTGCCGGTGCTGTGGACCCTGCCCGAGACGGTCCCGGGCAGGGCCAAGCGCTAGCGGGTCAGACCTTCAGGGTCTGCTCGATGTCGGCCAGCACGGCGGCCGCATCCACGCCGATGGCAATCGACTGCACCACGTGGCCGTCCCACACGCTGGGGCCGAACGCCAGGCCTTCCGGCTTGGGAATGGTCATGCCGCGGGCGACGCCGTCGGTGGCCACGCGCACGCTGGCGCGCTCGAACTGGAACAGCTCCGGACGGGTCAGCGCGATGCAGGCGCAGCAGTCGTGCACGACCATGCCCTTGTGGCCGGCCTGCAGGTAGAAGTCCACGTAATCCTGCGACAGCGCACGCACCAGTTCGGCATCGGCACCGCCGATGGCGGCCAGCTTGTCCAGACCGTCACGGTCCATTTCCACGCGGGTGGTCACGTCCAGGCCGATGGCGGTGACCGGCCAGCTGGCAGTGAACACCACGTCGGCCGCTTCGGCATCGCCCCAGATGTTGGCCTCGGCGGCCGGGGTGATGTTGCCGTTGACGTGGAACGCGCCGCCCATGATCACCACGCCGCGCACCAGGCCGGCGATGTCCGGGGCCTGCTGCAGGGCCAGCGCGAGGTTGGTCATGCGGCCGACCGCGACCAGGGTCACTTCGCCCGGATGGGCGCGGACCAGGTCGATGATCAGCTGGTGAGCGGGGCGCGCGTCGGCGGCCACGTCCAGTTCGGTCGGCACCGGGTGGTTGCCCAGGCCGTTGTGGCCGTGGATGTGCACCGGCCAGGCTTCCGGGGTGGCTTCCGGCTGCAGCGGGCCACCGGCACCGCGCGCGACCGGGGCGGCGAAGCCCCAGGCCTGCTTCAGGTACAGCGCGTTGTGCGTGGTCGACTCCACCGAGGCATTGCCGAAGGTGGTGGTGACGCCGATCAGGTCAATCTGGGCGTGCTTGTGCAGGTACAGCAGGGCCAGGGCGTCGTCGACGCCCGGGTCGGTATCGAAAATGACTTTCAGCATGTTGTTGTTCTTCTTCTTCCGTGTGGTGCGGGGGGCGCCGGCGGCCTGGAAGCAGGCAGGCGCGCCCTGCATTGTCCCATCTTCATGACGGGCAGGGCCATTGCCGGGCTGGCAGGCCCATAATGCCCTCCAGTCCAGGCATGGAGCCGCCGAATGTTGATCGTTGCCCTTCTGCTGGTCCTGCTGGTGCTGGGCCTGAACGTGGCGGCTACCGTGGTGATCGTCAGGCGTGATGGCCTGTCGGCGGGTGGCCGCGCGGTGCAGCTGCTGCTGGTCTGGCTGCTGCCGCTGGTCGGCGCCATCCTGTGCCTGGCAGTGGCCACGGCCGGTGGCTCGGGCAGCCGGGGGGATGGCGGCGGAAGCCATGACACCTCCGTTGGCTATTCCAGTGACAGCCACAGCCATCACAGCTACAGCAGCTCCGACTGCAGCAGTGATGGTGGTGGGGGGGACGGCGGCAGCTGCGGTGGCGATTGATCAGACGTTTCGGGATGCCGGCCAGCGGCCGGCACTAACCCGCCGAGGTCACGTCCCGGTAGTGCCGGCCACTGGCCGGCAACCTCTTCCCCTCAGCCGCCGCCTTCGGCGGGCAAGCGGCCACGGCACGTTCAGCAGCCCAACCAAGGTCACGTCCCGGTAGTGCCGGCCGCTGGCCGGCAACCAAATCCGCTCAGCCGCCGCCTTCGGCGGGCAAGCGCCCACGGCACGTTCAACAGTCCAACCAAGGGCACGTCCCGGTAGTGCCGGCCGCTGGCCGGCAACCACATCCGCTCAGCCGCCGCCTTCGGTCGGCAAGGGCGCCGGCACGTTCAACAGCCCGCCTGCCGCCACATAGGCGGCCAGGGCCTGGCCCTGGCTGAGCAGATGGCGTTCCATGGTGCGTTCGGCGGCCTGCGCGTCGCGGCGGCGGAAGCACTCCATCAGCTCGCGGTGCTCGGCCAGCGATTGCGCGGTGCGCCCTGGGGTCAGCAGCTGGCGGCCGCGATGCATCTTCAGGATGCGGTGCAGGTCGTGGGTGATGCGGATCAGCCACGGGTTGCCGGCGTAATGCTGCACGGTTTCGTGGATCAGGTGGTTGTTGCGGTAGTACTCGGCGATGTTGCCCTCGGCCGCCGCCGCTTCCATCGCCGCATGCAGGGCCTCCAGCTGTTGCACGCCGGCATCGTCGATGTGCCTCACCGCCTCGTGTGCGCAACGGCCTTCCAGCATGGCCATCACCGGGAACAGCTGGTTGAGGTCTTCCAGCGTCAGCCGGGTGACCCGGCTGCCACGACCGGCATCGATCTGCACCAGGCCTTCGGCTGCCAGCAGCTTCAACGCCTCGCGCAGGGGCGTACGGCTGATACCCAGTTCCTCGCACAGCGCGGGCTCGTCGATCCACTCGCCCGGCGGCAAGCGGTAGTCATAGATGCGCTCGCGCACGTGTTCGGCCACCTCTTCGTACAGAGGCGCGCGCTTCTTCGGTGACCGCGGGGCAGGGGCAATGGCCATGCGCAGAGTGTAACGCCAGGTCGCGCCGGCCAGCGGCCGGCACGACCCGATGGCGGTTACATCCAGCCCGGCACCACGAACACCACCCAGGCCAGCAACGGCCCCAGCGCCACCACCAGACCGCTGTACACCAGGAAGCGACGGAACAGGCTCTCGCGCTCTTCCTTGGCTGCCGAAGCCACCACCAGTGCGCCATTGGTGGAGAACGGGCTGACATCGACGATGGTGGACGACACCGCCAGCGCGCAGATCACGCCAGCGGCGCTGAGGTGACCCTGCATCAGGAACGGCACGGCCAATGGAATCGTTGCGCCGAGCACCGCGGCCGACGAGGCGAATGCAGAGACGATGCCACCCACGTAGCAGACCAGCAGTGCACCCAGCAGCGGGATGCCGATGTCGGACACGCCATTGCCGATGAAGTCCACCGCGCCGGCATGTTCCAGCACGCCGATGTAGGTCACCACACCGCAGATCAGCAGCACGGTGGACCAGCTGATGCCATCGACCGCGCCCTTCTGGCTTTGTGGCGACAGCAGTGCCAGCGCGACAGCCACGGTGATCGAGACCAGGCCGACGTTGAGGTTGTAGATCAGCGCGGCCACGCCCAGGCCGAGCAGGCCGATCAGGGTGAACAACCGCTCGCGGGTCAGGCTGACCTCATCCAGTGCCGCCGGATCGTTGGACAGGGTGCCGCCGCCCGCCGCGACCAGCGCGCCATGGCCTTCGATCGCGAACTGGCGCGAGGATGCCTGCGGGCCACCTGCCATCGCCAGCTCGGCATTGCCGATCGTTCCCGCTGCCGTGATCGAACCGCGACGCAGCAGGGCGATGCCACCGAAGGCGAAGAAGCAGATCGTCGCCATCATGAAGTTGAAGCCCAGGCTGGTCAGGAACACCGCCATCTCGGTCACTTCCAGCCCGGCATTCTGCACCACTCCATTGGTGATGCTGCCGTACACGCTGATGGGCGAGAAGCCGCCGGCCTGCGCACCATGGATGACCAGCAGGCCCATCATCAGTGGATTGATGTTGTACTGCTTGGCAAAGCGCAGGGCGACCGGGCCGATGATCGCGACCGCGGCCGGGCCCAGCGCACCGAACGCGGTCAGGACCGCGGTGATCACGAACATCACCCACGGAATGGCCACGATATGGCCGCGTACCGCTTTCACTGCCCAGTGCACCAGCAGGTCAATGGTGCCGTTCTTCTGCGCGATGGCGAACAGGTAGGTGATGCCGACCAGGGTCAGGAACAGATCGCCGGGAAAGCCGGCCAGGACCTCTTTGCCGCCCATGTCGACCCACAGCCCCCCGATGATGAAGGCCAGCGCGAAGGCGACCGCGCCCATGTTGATCGGCATCGCGGTGGCGACGATGAACATGATCACCAGACCGATGATCGTTGCGATTTGTGGACTCATGCGCCCTCCCAGACACGTGACTCACGTACAGCGCGGATGGAGACCCGCCATCCCGGGGTAAGGCGACGTACGGCGTGTTGCGTGATACGTACTGCTCGAACCCGTTACTGCAGCCGTTCCAGCGCGCTGCGGACCCAGGCCGCGGCGCCTTCAAGGCTCTGGAACTCTTCCACCGCGCGCACCTCGCAGCACGGATAGGCCGGCGCGACCATGCGCGCCAGCGCGTTGCCCGGGCCCAACTGCAGGAATACCCGCGCGCCGCGCTCGAAGGCCTGGCGCATCACCTGCGCCCATTCGATGGTCTGCGCCAGTTGCAACGAAAGCGTGTTGACTGCCGTTGCGCGGTCCCGCACCGGTCGCGCATCGATGCCGGCCAGCAGCGGCAGGCGTGGGGCCTGCAGTGGCGATGCATCGAGTGCGGCAGCGAACGGTGCGACCGCCGCCGCCAGCAATGGTGTGTGTGCGGGCACGCGCACCGGCAGCAGACGGATGTCCGCGCCCTGCGCCCGCGCTGCATCGGCCAGCCGCTGCAACGAGGCGTGCGTGCCGCCCACGATGAAATGGTCCTGCCCGTTGGCGATGGCCACGTGCGCACCGTGCAGATCGCACAGCGGCTGCAGTACATGGCGTTCCAGGCCAAGCACCGCCTGCAGGCCTGCATCGGCGGGGCTGGCGCTGTCCATCAATCGCGCGCGCTGCGCCGCAAGGGCAAGGCAGGTGGCCGCATCGAAGCTGTCGGCAATGGCGTGCGCGGCGAGCTCGCCGATGCTGTAGCCAGCGATCAGCGTCGGCGCTGGCACGCAGTCGCGCAGTCCTTGCCACTGCGCCAGGCTGGCCGTGCACAGCAGCGGTTGTGCCTGCGCATTGTCGAAGCGGTCTTCGGCCCCAGCGGCGGAAAATACATCGCGTCCGAGCACCGTGCTGGCCAGATCAAGGATGTGGCGTGCGGCCGGAAGATCGCGCACGCGTTCGAACATCTCCGCGTGCTGGACGCCTTGGCCGGGGCAGAGCAGGGCAAGGCTCATGCGACCTCCTGCTGCAGCAGGAACCAGGCACAGGCCAGCAGGTCGGCACTGCCGCCGGGGCTCAGCCGGCGTGCGACGAATCCATCACCGATGCTGTGCAGGCGTGCCTGCCAGCCGGGTACGAAGGCGCCACCGGCATCGAGGAAGCCTCGCGCCTGTTGCTGGGCCCAGCACAGGCCGTTGGCGCCGCCACGGTGCAGCAGGTTGAGGTCATCCACGCACGCGATCAGCTGCACCAGGGTCTGGCACATCGCGGCCTCGCGTGGCAGGTCGCTGGCCAGCGCGTGGCGCAGTGTAGGCAGTGCCACCTCGCGCAGCAGCGGGTAGCCGGCGGCCGCTTGTTCGCGCACACCCTGCACGCCGTGCCGTGCGCGCGCGCGCTGGCCAGGGCTGTTCGCATCAAGTGGTGCGCCGGCGAGCTCGGCAGCCCAGCGGCGCACTTCCTGGCAGACCTGCTCGGCTGCGATGGCACCGCCCGCGCGGCCCCGACAGGCAGCGGAAGCCGCGACCAGCAGGCCAAGGCTGAAGACCGCGCCGCGATGAGTGTTGATGCCGGCGGTCGCGCGCAGCATCGCGATTTCGGCGGAGATGCCACACCGGCGCAAGGCATTGAAGTCCGCCTCGGCTGCACCGAGGCAGGCCACGGCGATGAAGTAGTGGCGCAGCGTGAACAGGCTGCGCAGGAACGTGCCGGCGTCCATGTCGTGGTGGCTGCCGCTGTCGAAGGGGGTGACCAACCCTGGCTTGGGTGCAAGGGCCAGTTCGGCGTGCAGGCTGGCGATGGCGAGGCGCCCCAGACGCGCGCTGTCCACGGCAGCTGGCCTGACCGCCGGTTGCACGAGGGCGTTCACGCGCTCACTCCGGTGGAGGCGAACAACGCATCACGTAGTTCCAGTGCGGCACCATTGAGGCGCTTGACCAGTACCTCGCGGCTGCGCCCGGCGTATTCGCGCCAGTTCACCGCGCCACCATCCACCAGGCACAGTTCGCCATCGACCCGATGCCCGAAGGCGCTTTCCCAGTGCTGCAGGCGCTCGACCAGCAGGTCGGCCTGGCGCGCGTCGCCCACCTGCCACAGCAGGTCGATGTCCGAGCGTGCGTGCACATAGGGCAGACCGCTGAGGTGCTGCCAGGCGAAGGCGCCGAACACGCGGGCCGGTGCAAGCCGCAGCATTGCCTGCAGTGCCGCCTGCCAATCAGCCGGAACGCCGCCGGCGAGAATCTGATCCAGGGCAGGGGGAGGCTGCAGGTGCTGGATGTCCTGCAGGGCCACGCGCAGCGCCAGCCGTTGCTTGCCTTCGCCTGGCGGCAGCGGCACCCCCAGGCGAAGCCGCGGGTCGGGATCATCCGCCGCACTGCGTGCCACCATGGCTGGCAGGCCCTGTGCGAACCATGCTGCCAGGCGCGGTTCGTGTCCAGTCACGTCAGCCCGCCAGTCGGCATCGGCCGACAGCCAGGCCAGCGTGTGGCGGGCGGGCCGCTCAGGCATCGCCGTGGGCCACCGCAGTCGAAACCGCTGCCGCCAGGGCGCGACCGCCGCGCTGTGCGCCGCGTGCGGCACGTCGGTCGCCTTCGGCGGGTGTGCGCAGGGCCTGCAGCAGGTGCTGGGAAAGATCGCCTTCCCACAACGAGTCCACCGCACCCATCGCCACGTAGTTGGCGACGCCCGGCGCGAATACCGGCGAGCTCTGGCTGAGCGCCTGCAGCTTCTCCAGCGGTTGCTTGGTCACCCGCGCCATTGCGCGCAGGTCCATCACCCGCACCTGTGCATCGGGCAGGGCGTGGATGTGGTCGGCCATCAGGCCGAATGAGAGGAAGCCGCCACTGACGGATTCGCCGTAGACCAGGGTGATCAGGCGCGCACCACGGCGGCGTGCCAGATCGAGCGTCTGCGCGAGATGCGCAAAGTAACCATTGATGCCCAACAGTTCGTCGCGCCGCGCCAGGCGCTGTCCGGCGGTATCCACCAGCATCACGATCGGTCGCTGTGGATGTGCGCCGGTGCTGGCAAGCACGGTTTCGGCCAGTGCCAGTGCGTGGTCCACGCCGACTTCAAGTTTGTCGGCGGTACCGATCACGGTCACCTCGCCATCCTCGGTGGTGGCGCTGCCGGTCAGCACCGAATCGTTCACCGCAATGGCATGCCCATGCGGGAACAGGGCATCGAGCAGGTTCTGCAACGGCATGCTCATGGCAGGCTCCGGTCGGCGGTGGCGATGAGGAACTCATCGGTGTCGAGCAGCGGTAGTCGCTCGGGGGCTGCGATGCCTTGGCGGGCCCAGATCTCCAGGCCATCGCGGCAATCGCCCCAGGCCTGCACGCGCGCCTTCAATGCCGCATGGCGTTCCTGCAGCGCAGCCAGTGCAGTATCCGGATCGGTGCTACTGGTATCAGGCTGAAGCGCGTTGCTGGCCGCCTGCGCGAAGGCCTCGATGGCATCCGGCACCAGCACCTGTGCCTGGTCGATCAGGTAGCGGTGCTTGCCTCCCGTTACGCGCCAGACCAGCGCGCGATCGCGGGAATCGAACTCTTCCACGCCGCGCACGGTTTCGATCACTTCCGGGCCGGACAGCGACAGGCGCCCCTCTTCGGACATGATGACCGTGCTGCAGCAGCGGGCGACGATGCCCATGCCGCCGAAGGCGCCGTTGCCGCTGCCGATCAGCGCGATCACCGGCACACCCGCTGCACGCGCGTCCAGGGTGGCGCGCATGATCTCGGAAATGGCGATGAGCCCTGCATTGGCTTCGTGCAGGCGCACACCACCGGTGTCCAGCAGCAGAAGCACGCCTTCGGGATGTGTTTCGGCTGCGCGACGCAGCAGCCCGGTCAGTTTGGCACCGTGCACTTCGCCCACGCCGCCGCCCATGAATTCACCCTGCTGCGCGGCCAGCAGCACGCGTCGGCCACGCAGCGTGGCTTCGCCGACAACGACGCCGTCGTCGAACGCCGCGGGCTGGTCGAGCTGTGCCAGGTGCGGGCTCATCATCCGCCGCGCCGGGCCGAGGAATTCCCTGAAGGAACCGGCATCGACCAGGCTGGCGATACGCTCGCGCGCATCGGCTTCGTAGTAGCTGTAGCGCTGCGTCCGGTTCATCGTGGATCTCCAGCACGCAGGGTTTCCACGGCTTGGTCCAGGCGCAGGCTGACCACCGCCGGGGTGGCACCGGCATCGTTGATCGAGATGCGTACATCGCGTAGCGGATGACGCTGTGCGAAGTCGTTGATCACCGCTTGCCACACGCTGCCGAAGCCCTTCGCGGCGGTGATGATGCGCACCGTCATCGCGCCTTCCAGCGCAGCGGGTTCCAGCAGGATTTCCAGGTTGCCCGAGGCCAGCACGCCGACCAGCACCGCTTCGCGCGGGAACTGCACCGCAGTGTGTCCTTCGAATCGATAGTCGAGGGTTTCCATGCTCAGCCCCTTACCAGTTGCGGAAGCGCTTGGGCGGGTCGTACAGACCGCCGGACCAGCGCACCAGGTCCTTCACCGAACGCGCCGCCAGCAGGTCACGGCTGGCATCGCGCACGGAGATGCCAAGGTCATCGGGACGGCGGATCACGCCGCGGTCGCGCAGGTTTTCCACCATCGCGCGGTCGCGGCCCAGGCCCACGGCGGTATAGCCGGCCACGCCGCGGATCGCCTGTTCGCGTTCCTCAGGGGTGCGGCACAAAAGCAGGTTGGCGATGCCTTCTTCGGTCAGCACATGGCTGACGTCGTCGCCATAGATCATCACCGGCGGCAGCGGCATCTGCGCGCGCTCGGCCAGTTCCCAGGCATCGAGCCTTTCGACGAAGGCCGGTGCCATGTGCTCGCGGAAGGTTTCCACCATCTGCACCACCAGCTTGCGCCCGCGTGGCATTTCGCCCGGGCGCGCAGCCTGTTGCCCGGCCTTGATCCAGGCCTCGCTGGCATGGCGGCGGCCGCGTGCGTCCGAGCCCATGTTCGGTGCACCGCCGAAGCCGGCGATGCGGTCACGGGTGGCAGTGGAACTGTTGCCCTGTAGGTCGATCTGCAGGGTGGAGCCGATGAACATGTCACAGGCATACAGGCCGGCGGTCTGCGAGAACGCGCGGTTGGAACGCATCGAGCCATCGGCGCCGGTGAAGAACACATCACCTCGCGCGGCGATGTATTTCTCCATGCCCAGTTCCGAACCGAACGAATGCACCGATCTGACGAAGCCCGATTCGATCGCCGGAATCAGTGCCGGGTGGGGGTTCAACGCCCAGTGCTGGCAGATCTTTCCCTTCAGCCCGAGCGATTCGGCGTAGGTGGGGAGCAGCAGTTCGATGGCCGCCGTATCGAAGCCGATGCCATGGTTGAGGCGGTTCACGCCGTACTCGGCGTAGATGCCCTTGATCGCCATCATCGCCATCAACACCTGGATCTCGGAGATCTGCGCCGGGTCGCGGGTGAACAGCGGTTCGATGTGGTTCGGCTTCGGCGCCTGCACCACGAAGTTGACCCAGTCAGCGGGAATGTCGACGCGGGGGAGGGCGTCGACGATCTCGTTGACCTGGGCGATGACGATGCCGCCACCGAAGGCAGTGGCTTCGACGATCACCGGCGTGTCTTCGGTGTTCGGGCCGGTGTACAGGTTGCCGTGCCGGTCTGCGGCCTGCGCGGCGACCAGGGCCACGCGCGGGGTCAGGTCGATGAAGTAGCGGCCGAACAGTTCCAGGTAGGTGTGGATGGCACCGATCTGGATGCGCCCTTCAGCCACCAGGTTGGCCAGGCGCACCGACTGCGGGCCGGAGAACGAGAAGTCCAGTTTCGAAGCGATACCACGCTCGAATACATCCAGATGCGAGGGCAGCGACAGCACCGACTGCACCATGTGCAGGTCGTGCACGCGGGCCGGATCAAGATCGGCCAGGGCCTGGGCGAGGAAATCGGCCTGCTTCTGGTTGTTGCCCTCCAGGCAGACCTTGTCGCCGGGCTCCAGCAGTGCATGCAGCAGCTCGCCTACGTCGCCGGCGGCGACCTCGCGTCCCCGGGCCCACGGCGCGGCACGTTCCAGGCGGGCCTGGCGACTGCGTTCCAACGTATCCCAGCTCGGGTTCATTGACCGGCTTCCGACGGGTGTTGGAATAATTACGGCATAATTACGGCGTAGGGTGCAACCTGCAGTGCAGCAAAAGGAAAGGCCCGCACGGAGACGGGCCCATTCAGGTAGCCCACGACCGTGGTCGTGGCGGAGGGCGTGCCGACCAACGGTCGGCACCCACCTTGCACCCGTCGTTTGCTCAGAACTTCCAGCGCAGGCTGGCCGACACGAAGCGCGGCTCGCCGAAGTTGTTGTAGTCCAGGTTGGCCCAGTAGGTCTTGTCCAGCGCGTTGCGCACGCTCAGCGTCGCGGTCCAGTTGTCGCTGATGCGGTAGTTGGCGTTGAACTGCACCAGCGAATACGCCGGCTGGTTCACCGTCACCGTGCCGCCGAGCGGGTAGGCGATGTTGTAGCCCTGCACCCGGCTCTGCCACTGCAGGCCACCGCCGATGCTCAGTCGCTCCAGCGCGCCGCGCAGCTGCAGCTGGGTGTTGAGCTGCAGCAGGTCCTTGGGCGGATTGGCGTACAGCAGGTCGGTGGCGGCGCGGGTCACCTTGACGCGGGTGTAGCCGGCATTGACCGTCCAGCCCGGCAGGATCTCGCCGTTGACGTCCATCTCCCAACCGCGCGCCTTGGTGCCGTTGATGCCGATATAGGCCGAGCTGCCGTCGCTCAGCGTACCTTCCGGCACGCTCATGTCACGCACCGCGTAGTTGTCCTGCTTGGCCTCGAACACCGCCGCATTGGCGGTCAGGCGGCCATCGAACCACTGCGTCTTGATGCCCGCTTCCAGGTTCGAGCCCTGCACCGGTGCCAGCAGGTTCTCGTTGCGGTCCTTGTAGTTCTGCGGATTGAAGATCTCGGTGTAGCTGGCATAGGCCGACACGTTCGGGGTGATCTCGTAGACCAGGCCCACGTACGGAGTGACCTCATCGCTCACCTTGTATGCACCGCTGGTGCCGGTATAGGCGCCGGCAGCGTTGTACGAGCGGCTGAGCGTTTCCCAGCGGCTCAGGCGCGCACCGGCAATCAGCGACAGCGGCTCGGCCAGGCGCAGGCGGGTGGCCAGGTAGACGCCGCTCTGCGTGGTCTTGGCCACGCGGCGTGCGCCGGTGCGGGTGTAGGTCACTTCGGAGATGTCGCCGTTCCAGTTGAACACGTTGGGGATGTAGTAGCAGCGCTCACGCCCGCAGGTCGCCCAGTCGCCCGGGAAGTTCAGCGCCACGGTATTGGTGGTGCCTTCCAGGTCCGACCACTGCGCGCCGACGGTGAGGTCGTGGTCGCGGCCGAACAGCGGGAAGCTGCCGGTCAGGTAGGCATCGACATTGCGGCGGGTGTCCTTCGAATCACCGGCGGCCGCGCGCAGGTAGATGCCCGCGCCGGTCACCGGGTCCGGGTTGCCGGTGCCGTACAGGCGCACGTTCTGCACGTTGCCGCGGGTGTAGGCGGTGTTGATCTTCAGCAGCCAGTGGTCGCCGAAACGCTGTTCCAGGTTGGCGAAGGCGGTATTGCTTTCGCGCTTCCAGTAGCTCCACTTCGGCGACAGGTTGGTCGAGCGCGCCAGATGGGCGAAGTTGCCCTGGTTGTCGAAGAACGCCACGGTGCCCCAGGTCGAACCGGTCGGGTTGTTGTCCTGGGTCTGGTAGCCGACGGTAACCGTGGTGCTGTCGGTGACATCGCCTTCCAGCACCGCCATGCCGGCCATCTTGTTTTCCTTGTAGCGGTCGTAATACAGGCCACGATCGGTGTAGGCGGCGACCACGCGGCTGCGGAAGCGGCCGTCGGCGGTCAGCGGCGCGGTTACGTCGGCTTCCATGCGGCGGTAGTCCCAGCTACCGGCGCTGACCGCGAACGACGCGTCGAATTCCTTGCCGGGGCGCTTGCGCAGCAGGTTGACCGTGGCCGACGGCACGCCGGCGCCGCTGAGCAGGCCGTTGGCACCGCGGATCACTTCGATGCGGTCGTAGAAAGCGGTGTCGTACTCCTGGTTGGTCGAGCCGCTGTAGGTGGGAATGCCGTCGACCTGGAAGTCGGTGATGGCGAAGCCGCGCGCGTAGTACAGCGGGCGTTGCGTGTCATAGAAGGACACGCTGACGCCGGTCACGTTGCGCATCACATCGTTGATGCTGAACAGCGATTCGTCCTGCAGGCGCTGCAGGCTGATCGCGGTGGCCGACTGCGGGGTTTCCTGCAGGGTGATCGGCAGGCGCGTGGTACTGGCCGGCGGCGCCGACTGTTCGGCACGCACGCTCACCCGGTCCAGGGTCTTGGCGTCGGCAGCGCCATCAGTGGCGGCGAACGCGCTGGGCGCGGCCAGCAGGGTCAAAGACGAAAGCAGGGCAGCCGGCAGCAGCGCGCGGCGGGGCAGGCGGTTATCGAAGGTCAGGCACATGGTGGGCTCGAAGCGTGGAGGCGGGGAGGGGCGGCAACAGTCGTCCAGCACCCGGGGCGGCGGCTTCGGGCACGGTCAGGTCCGTCTGGGGCGAGGCGCGGTCACTGCGCAGGACGCAAATGTAAATAATTCTTAACAACATTACAATTCGCGTCATTGTGCGCAGGGTTCCCGGCACGGGGCATCGCTTTCTGTAAAGCCGAGCCATGCTCGGCTGCTTTTTGCCGGAGCCGAGCATGGGCTCGGCTCTACAGGCGGTAGCCTGCACAAACGCAAACGGCCACCCGAAGGTGGCCGTCCGTCTGCATCGAAGGGAACCTGCGGGCTTACAGCGCCTGCAGTTCCTCGTTGGCGTTGCGCTTTTCCTTGGCCGGCGCCGGAACCGCCGCCGGAGCGGGCGATGCCGCGTTCGCGTCCACCGGCACCTCCAGGTAGGGCAGCTGCAGGGTCTGGCTGGTCAGCGTGCGGATCTCGTTGACCAGCGCGGCGCTGTCGTTGAGCTTGCGCCCGTACGACGGCACGATCTCGCGCAGGCGGGTTTCCCAGCCGGCCTTCATCTGCTCCGGGAAGGCCTTGGCCATCAGGTCAAGCATGATCGGCGGCGAGGTCGACGCGCCCGGCGACGCGCCGAGCAGGGCGGCGAGGGTGTGGTCCTTGTCGGTCACGATCTCGGTACCGAACTGCAGCACCGGGCCCTTCAGCGGATCGCGCTTGATGATCTGCACGCGCTGGCCGGCGGTGACCAGCTTCCAGTCACCCGGCTTGGCATTGGGGAAGTACTTGACCAGTTCGGCCTGGCGGTCGGCATCGTTCAGGCGCGCCTGTCCCATCAGGTACTGCACCAGGTCCAGGTTGTCCTTGCCCACTTCCAGCATCGGGCCAACGTTGTTGTGGGTGACCGAGGAATACAGGTCCCACCACGAGCCGTGCTTGAGGAACTTGGTGCTGTACAGCGCGAACGGCCCGAACAGGACCACCGGCTTGCCGTCCAGCTTGCGTGCATCCAGGTGCGGCACCGACATCGGCGGCGAACCGGTTTCGGCCATGCCGTAGGCCTTCACCCCATGGCGCGAGGTCACGTCCTGGCCCTGGAAGGCGAGGAACTGGCCGCCGACCGGGAAGCCGGCGTAGTCCTTCGATTCCGGAATGCCCGACATCTGCAGCAGCTTCAGTGCGGCGCCACCGGCACCGATGAACACGAAGCGGGCGTGGGTGGTGGATTCGGTGCCGGCCTTGAGGTCCTTCACCGTCACGTTCCAGCTCTTGTCGGCGTTCTGCCGCAGCGCGCTCACTTCATGGTTCAGGTGCAGGCTGAAGTTCGGGCTGCGCTGCAGGCCGGCGGTCAGCTGGCGGGTGATCACGCCGAAGTTGACGTCGGTGCCCAGCGGCATCCAGGTGGCGGCAACCTTCTGCTTCGGGTCACGGCCTTCCATCAGCAGCGGGGCCCACTGCTTGATCTGGGCCGGATCCTCGGAGTACTGCATGCCGTAGAACAGCGGATTCCTGACCAGGGCCTGCTGGCGCTTGTGCAGGTAGGCGATGTTGTCATCGCCCCAGACGAAGCTCATGTGCGGGGTCGGGTTGATGAAGTCGCTGGGCTGGCTCAGCCGGCCCTCCTTCACCTGATGCGACCAGAACTGGCGCGAGACCTCGAACGATTCGGCGATGCCGACCGCGCGCTTGGTCTCGATGCTGCCGTCGGGCAGTTCCGGGGTGTAGTTCAGTTCGGCGAACGCCGAGTGGCCGGTGCCGGCGTTGTTCCAGCCATCGGAGCTTTCACCGGCGACGCCGTCGAGGCGTTCGTAGACCTGGATGTTCCAGTCCGGCTGCAGCTCCTGCAGGTAGGTGGCCAGGGTGATGCTCATGATGCCGGCGCCGACCAGCACAACATCGACGGGCTTGTCGTTGCTGGCGGCAGGCACCGAGCGCTGGGTCAGCGGCCAGTACAGGAACAGCGCGGCGGCCAGCAACAGCAGCACGAGCAGGGCGAGAAGAGCCTTGCCAAATTTCTTCATGGGGGCGGGATCGTTGGCGGAGGGGAAGGGGTCAGGATGCGCGTGGGGCAGGGAAAGGGCGTGAAGAAACAACGCCTTGCATCATCCACCGATGATTCTAACCGGATCCGGTCCTTTTTTGATGCAACGCAGCATCCGACGTTTCGCGGCGCTGCCACATGGGCGGCAGGCGATGCCCGGCGACAGTGGGATCAGACCAGTTCAAGGATCTCGTCGCCAGCCTCATCGACCCCGCCGGTCGGGCGCCAGCCCAGGCGGCGGTAGAAGCCGTGCGAGCGCGAACGCGGGTCAGCCGAGCAGGCCAGGAACAGCCGCCGGTGGCCGGCATCGCGGGTCAGGCTGACCACTTCCTGCAGCAGCTGGCGGCCGATGCCGCGGCCCTCGTAGTCCGGCAGCAGGGCCACCACCAGCACCTCGCCGCTGTCGCGGTCGGCGAAGCAGTAGCCGGCCATGCGCTCGCCCTCCCAGGCGACGCGGCCGATCGAATCGCCCTGGGCGATGCCGGCCGCCCAGCTGTCCACAGTGATGCCCAGCTGGGCCAGCTGCTCGGCGCTGAAGGCGTTCTCGCGGGTGCGCCCACGCAGGTCGATGCAGGCAGCGGCATCCTCGGGGCGGGCGTCGCGCAGGTACACGGGCATGCCGGACATCCTTGTAATGGTCGGCCCGCCAGTATCCGCATCGCGCATGGACCCGGTGTGTAGGCTTGATGGAGATCCGATGGAGCCCCGAAAAAGGGGACGGAGGGGATTAAGCCGTATTTGCCTTGGATGTCGTATTGGCCTTAAGCGACTTAATTCCCTCCGTCCCCTTTTTGCGCTGCGCGTCAGCGCTTGCGCCGGATCAATGCCGAGGATGCATCCAGCACGGCGCGGGTCAGCAGGGCCATGGTCTGCACGTCGCCCTTCCAGTGCTGCCAGTACAGCGGCACGTCTTCCCACGCGCGCTGGCGTACGTAGACCAGTCGCCCGGCATCCAGGTGCCGCTTGACCAGCGGCAGCGGATTCATCGTCCAGCCCATGCCGCCCAGGTTGGCCTGCACAAAGGCGCGGGTGGAGGGGATCCACCAGGTCGGTGCGGTGCTGGGCAGGTCATCGCCGGCCATGCGCCGGGCGAAGCGCGACTGCATGTCGTCCTTGCGGTTGAACACCAGAACCGGTGCCTGCGCCAGTGCCTGCGCGGTCACGCCCTTGGCGAAGTGGCGTTCGCGGAACTCGGGGGTGCAGGTCGCTGCATAGCGGATGCTGCCCAGCGCGTGGATCTGGCAGCCCTGCACCGGCTCGTCCAGCGTGGTCACCGCACCCAGCACCGTGCCCTGGCGCAGCAGTTCGACGGTGTGGTCCTGGTCCTCCACGCGCAGGTCCAGGGTGGTCCCGGTGCCCTGCGCGAACTGCGCCGCGGCCTGCGGGAACCAGGTTTCCAGGCTGTCGTGGTTCACCGCCACCGGGATGCTGGCCTGGGGCAGGTCCTCATCCGCCAGGCCCATGCGGTGCAGCGCATCGTGTTCGAGCAGGGCGGTCTGCTCGGCCAGCTGCACCAGCAACTGGCCCTCGGCGGTCGCGGTGGCCGGGGTGCCACGCTTGACCAGCAGGCGGCCGATCCGGTCCTCCAGTGCCTTGACCCGCTGCGAGATGGCCGAGGGCGTGACATTCAGCGATTGCGCGGCGCGGTCGAAGCTGCCTTCGCGGATCACCGCGGCCAGGGCGCGCAGCTGGGCGTGATCGATGCGCATCGAATTAAGCTCCCCTAATGTTGGTTTAGGAAGTTTAGCTCGTCTTTTCCATGTTGCGGCGCGACAATGGCGCCCGTTCCGGTGCTGTCCGCCTTCGCGAGGCACCGTCCCCCAAGCAATACAAGGCAGTGAATCCCATGTTCTCGGTCATCTCCGCCAGCACCGGCCTCGGTGCCTGGTTCTCTGGTGCAGCCACCGGCATCGGCCTGTTCGCCGTGGTCGGCGCCCAGAGCGCCTTCATTCTGCGCCAGGGCATCCTGCGCAAGCACATCGTGCCGGTGGTCGCCACCTGCGCGGCCATCGATGCCATCTTCATCTTCGCCAGCGTGGCCGGCCTGCGCACGCTCACCTCGGCGCTGCCGTGGCTGACCACCGCCGTGCTGTGGACCGGTGTCGCGTTCCTGGCCTGGTATGCGATGAAGTCGGCACGCCGTGCGATCGCCGGCGGCGGTGGCATGGGCGAGGCCGACAGCGACGACGGCAGCCGCCGCGCGGTGCTGATGGCCGCGGTCGGCTTCTCGCTGATCAACCCGCACTTCTGGCTGGACATGATGGTGATCGGCTCCATCGCCGAGAACTTCGGCAATGCCCGCATGGCCTTCGCTGCGGGCGTGGTCACAGCCAGCTGCCTGTGGCTGACCGCGCAGGGCCTTGGCGCACGCCTGCTGGCGCCGCTGTTCACCAAGCCCAGCACCTGGCGCGTGCTCGACGGCACCATCGCCGTGATCCTCAGCATCCTGGCCCTCATGTTGGCGGTGCGCGGGGTCCACTGACCCGGCGCACGCCCCCCGAACCCACGTCCTGACTCTCTCTCCAAGGTAGTGGCAACGACGGCACCGGCAACGGTGCCGTCGTCTTTTCCGGCTCTGGCGGGAAACCCATTGCCCTGCCTAGAATCGGAGACCAGGACAAGGTGTCCACAGGAGCAGGGGAAGGATGCACAGGACGATTCTGGCGGCCGCACTGGCCGTCATCGGGGGCGTTGCCGCAGGCAGCGCGGGGGCGGTGGATCTGACGCAGTACCTGCGGCGGGAGACCTTCACCGACATCAAGATCTCGCCGGGGGGCGAGTACGTAGCGGCAACGGTGCCGAGGGAGGACAGCACCGCGATCGCGATCCTGCGCCTGAAGGACAAGGAGGTGGTCGGCAGTTTCTGGCCGCCCAGCCGCAACCACGCGCAGGAATTCGATTGGGTCAGCAACGAGCGCCTGTTGATCGGCCTGGCCCAGAAGTGGGGCTCGCTCGACCAACCCAATCCCACCGGCGAACTCTATGCCATCGACGCCAACGGCAACCGTGGCGAGCTGCTGGTCGGCTATCGCGTCGAAAGCAAGGGCCCGGGGACCCGCATCCAGCCGAAGAAGGTCGAAGCAGTGGCCGCCTTCCTGGCCGACGACCTGCCGGGCGACGAGCGCAACGTGCTGGTGACCGTATGGCCGCTGGCCGAGGATCCGTACACCCGCGTAGATCGCATGGATGTGACTACGGGTCGTCGCTCGCGGGTGGCGTCCTCGCCGGTACGGCGCGGCGAGTTCACCACCGACGGCGCCGGCGAAGTGCGCTTCGTGCATGGCTCGGGCAGCGACAACATCAACAAGCTGTACTTCCGCGAACGCAGCGGCGACAGCTGGAAGCTGATCAACGACGAGGCCGTCAGCAAGCGCATCGAAACCGCCCTCGGCTTCTCGGCCGATGACAGCCTGGCCTATCTCAACGTCGAGCAGACCCAGGGTCCGGACGCGATCGTCAGCTGGAACCCGCAGACCGGCGAGCGTGCCACGCTGCTGCGCGACGAGGTGGTCAATCCGTATCGCATCATCCATCGGCCCGGCACCCACGTGCCGGTGGGCGCGCTCTATCTGGGCGATACGCCGCGTACCCGGTTCTTCGACGAGAAGTCGCCGGAGGCGCGCCTGTACCGCAGCCTGGAAGCCGCCTTCGGAGGGCCGGTCTACATCACCTCCAGCACCCGCGATGGCCGTGTCGTGCTGGTGGAAACCTGGTCGGGCTCGAACCCGGGCGATTTCTACGTCTACGACACGGTGGCGCGCAAGGCTGACCACCTGATCAGCCGCAGCGACTGGATTGACGTGGACCGCAGTGCCAGCGTGAAGCCGATTGCACTGAAGGCGCGGGACGGGCTGCCGTTGCATGGCTTCCTGACCCTGCCGGCCGGCAGCAACGGCCGCAACCTGCCGATGGTGGTGATGCCGCATGGCGGTCCGTTCGACATCTTCGATTCCGGCCAGTACGACCGCGAAACCCAGATGCTGGCCGCCGCCGGGTATGCGGTGCTGCAGGTCAACTTCCGTGGGTCGGGCAATTACGGCCGGGCCCACACCCAGGCCGGTGCGCAGCAGTGGGGCGCGGCGATGCAGGACGATGTCACCGATGCCACCCGCTGGGCAATCAGCGAAGGCATCGCCGATGCTCGTCGCATCTGCATCTATGGCGCCAGCTACGGGGCCTACGCGGCGATGATGGGGGCCGCCCGCGAACCCGGGCTGTATCAGTGCGCGGCCGGCTATGTGGGGGTCTACGACCTGCCGATGATGTACACCCGTGGCGATATCCAGGACCGCGGCTCAGGCGTGACCTACCTGCGCGAATGGCTGGGTGATCCGGCCAAGCTGGGCGCGGTGTCGCCGGTGAACCTGGCCGAACGGATCAAGGTGCCGGTGTTCCTCGCGGCCGGTGGCGAAGACAAGCGTGCGCCGATCCAGCATACCGAGCGCATGGAAGCGGCGCTCAAGCGCGCCGGCACACCGGTGGAAAGCCTGTACTACAAGACCGAAGGCCACGGCTTCTACACCGAGGCGCATCGCAGCGAGTACTACGACAAGCTGCTGGCGTTCCTGGCGCGCAGCCTGGGGGGCAAGACCGCGACGACCGCGCCCGTGGCCGGCAAGGACAAGGCGCCCTGAGCTGACAGGGCGGCGGATGAATTTTCCGCCGCCCTGGTCTTCGGCACGCGGGACTTACTTCACCCCGTGCATCATCTTCTTCAGCAGCGGCGCGGCGATGAAGGCCACCAACGCGCAACCCAGGCCGATCCACATCAGCAGCCAGAACAGGTGCGCGTAGGCACCGGCGGCAGCCACCATGTCCAGCGATTCGCCTTCCGGCACCTCGATCGCGGCCAGCTTGCCGAACAGCGCGGCCAGCGTTTCCGAGAATGCGGTGGCCAGGAACCAAGTGCCCATCATCAGGCTCATCACCCGCGGCACGGCCAGCTGGGTCACCGCCGACAGGCCGACCGGCGAGAGGCACATCTCGCCGCTGGCCAGCAGGAAGTAGGCCAGCACCAGCCACCACACGCTGGCCATCTCGCCGGTGGCGCCCACCTGCTGTGCGGCCAGCGCCAGCGGCACGAACGACAGCGCGCCGATCACCAGGCCCCAGGCCGACTTCACCGGCTTGCCCGGTTCCCAGCCGCGGCGGTCCATCCACGTCCACAGCGCGGCGAAGGCCGGAGCGAGCAGCACCAGGAACAGGCCGCCGAGGTAGGTCAGCGAGCCGGCGGTCTGCGGAATCACCAGGCAGTCGCGCACCAGCAGCACCAGCATCAGTACGACGATGGCGGCGAAGAACGTGCGCGGCGCGGCCGAGCCCGGGCGCCGTTCCGACAGGCGCGCGCTGACCACGAAGCCGAGCGGTGCCAGCAGCAGCGAGAGGATCGACCACGGCAGCGGCGTGCCGCCGGTGATCACCAGCGAGGGCACGATGTCCTTGGTCAGCAGGCGGTCGGTGAAGGTCACCCACGAGCCGTAGGACTGCTCGTACATCGTGAAGAACACCAGCGCCATGAAGATCAGCACCATCAGCGCGATCATCTGCTGGCGCTGCACCGGCGTGCATTTCGTGCCGGTGAACCAGGCGAACCAGACCAGCACGCCGCCCAGCACCACCAGCATCAGCATCAGCGCCAGGCTGATTTCACCGCCCAGCGCGAACGCGCCGTTGCCGGCGGCCCACATCAGCCATGCCACCGGCAGCACGCCGAGCACCGCGCACAGATAGATGAGCCATTCGCGTGGCAGGCCCAGCACCTTCTGCTTCAGCGCCGCCGGTTGCGGCGGTTCGGCATGGCCCTGCAGGTACTTCTGGCCCCACAGGAACATCGCCAGGCCGGCCAGCATGCCGATGCCGGCCGCACCGAAACCGTACTTCCAGCCGTAGGCCTCACCGAGGAAGCCACACACCAGGGACGAGAACAGCGCGCCGAGGTTGATGCCGGCGTAGAACAGCGAAAAGCCCGAGTCGCGACGCGGGTCGTCCTTGGCGTACAGCTTGCCGACAATGGTGGAGATGTTCGGCTTCAGGAAGCCGACGCCCATGATGATCAGCGCCAGCGACAGGTAGGTCACCGCCAGCGCCGAGGTGTCGCGCACCACTTCGCCGTTCACCCGGTACGCGGCGTGGCCCTCGAAGGCCATGCCGAGGTGGCCGAGTACCAGCAGGATGCCGCCGAACAGCACTGCCCGGCGCATGCCCAGCCAGCGGTCGGCCAGCATGCCGCCGAACACCGGGATGCAGTACACCAGGCCACCGTAGGCACCGAGCAGGTCCAGGCCGGCCTTGTCGCCGAACAGGTGGTATTTGGTCAGGTACAGCAGCAACAGCGCCTTCATGCCGTAGAAGGAGAAGCGCTCCCACATTTCAGTGAAGAAGCAGACGTAGACGCCCTTGGGGTGGCCCAGGAAGTCGTCGGAAGCAGAGGCGGCAACGGTCATCGACGGCGGGGACAGCGGAAAGGGCGCGATTATAGGCCTCTGGGCCTGGGCAGGCAGCCGCCGGTGGATCCACGCCATGCAGGGATGGCGCTCCCCCGGCGGCCACCGCTCACAGGTATCGCAACCAAGGCAGATCGCGCCTTCGCGCTTTGAACCGCGCGAAGGCCCGCGTCGGGGGGTACAGCACCACCGCCAGCGCACAGGCCACCAGCAGCAGGCCGCTGACCGAATCCAGGGCATACAGTTCGCCATGGGTCGGTCCCCAGGCCGCCAACGCGGCCAGGTACAGCCCCTTCAGTACGTACAGGTGCAGCAGGTAGAAGAACATCGGCGCGGCGCCGATATCGGACAGCGGGCGCAGCGCACGCGCGAGGGGCGGCCATTCGTACAAGCGCAGCAGCAACAGCCCCACGCCCAGGGTCAGCAACAGGAACTGCAATGACGGCGGGTACTTGGTGACGTTGAAGATGCTCAACCACGTGCGCAGCGTAGTGGTCTGGTACGACCAGGGAGCATCCCCATACTGGTTGGCGAACCGCAGCAGCGCGAACAGGGCCAGCGCGCCGACGCCTGCCCACAGCAGCCAGCGCTGGCGCTGCTCCGGCGCGCGCGCGCGGCCGAACCAGGGCCCCATCAGATAACCCAGCGCAATCACCCCGATCCACGGCAGTACCGGATAGGAGGTGCGCAGGCGCAGCGCGCCGGCCTCGATCCAGTCGCGCTGGTGCAGCACTTTCCACAGCACCGCCAGCAGGCCGTTTCCTTGCACCCGAAGGCCGTCGAACAGGTTGTGCCCGGCCACCACCGCGATTGCCAGCATCAGCAGGGCCGGGCGTGGCAGCCATAGCAGCCCGGCCAGCGCGATCATGCTCAGCCCGATGGCCCAGATCACCTGCAGGTACAGCGTTTCCGGCGGCAGCTGGAAGGTCCAGGCGAAATTCACCAGGGTCAGTTCCAGCACCACCAGGAACAGCCCGCGCTTGAGCAGGAACGCAGCTGTGGCCCCGCGCGGATCCGCCTGGCGCTGGCCGTACAGCCAGGCCGACAGCCCGGTCAGCAGCACGAACACGGGGGCGCACAGGTGGGCCAACAGACGGCAGGCGAACAGCGCAGGGGAGACCGTCGCTGCGTCCATCGGGTCGCTCACCTGGTGCTGCAGGAAGAAGGTCTCGCGCACGTGGTCCAGCAGCATCAACAGCATCACGGTGCCGCGCAGCTGGTCGATGGAGGCCAGGCGGGTAGTGGGGGAAGGGGCCACGTACGAAGTTCGGTCGGCGTGGCAGGATATAACATAACAATTGCGTCTTTCCAGCGCGTGCTGAGCTGTTCCGACGAGCGCGCGCGTCGGCTCAGGGCAGGCAAACCGAGGGGCTCCAGCCCAGCGCCTCGTCGTAGTGGACCTGGATCGCTCGCAGGCTCCCGTCGGGGTTGGCCTTCAAGCAGAATCGGGCGCTGTGGTGTTGCGTGGCGCCGGTCCTGGTGGCCGACAGCGATACGTCGTACAGGCGTCCGGGCTGCAGCGGCATCGCCGTCTGCCTTGTAATGGCGTTGGCTGGCACTTCTCCGTAGACCACGCAGGCTCCGGGGGGAAGTGGGATTGATGCGGGATGGGCAAAGTAGAAAGACCATTGCCGCCGCAGCGGTGGAGTAATTGCGTCATGCACCTCCACACCAAACACCTCTGGAGTTTTACCGATACGCTTGCGCTCCTTCTTGGGTAGTCCGAAACAAGGTTTGCCGGCGTGGTCGGTGATCTCGACTGCGCCAATGCGGCTCCAGGCAGATGCGTAATCGCAAAGCGGCATCAGGCAGGTCAGGGTCACGACAGCTACGACCGGTGATTTGATCGGGCGGATCCGCAGTGGGTTGTTCATCGGGCGGCTCAGCGTCATCGGTTCAGATCATGAACACGATGCACGGGGCGTTGAGGCACTTCAAACGATGATGGCTGGAATGCTGCAGTACTGGTTGGCCTGGCCCCTGCAGGACAAAGAGACCGCGAGGCCCGGCAGCCCTCCGGGATGTGCCTCACGCGCTTGATGCGTTGGCCGAGTTTGGCCAGAAACGACTATCTCACTGCCGACCTGGCCGCAACCCTCCCGAACCGCACTGGACTTGCCGCCTCCTGAACGCTAGCGTGCAGGGGATTTTTTGCCAGCAGGGGCTCCCATGAACCACGACGCTGCGCCCAAGCAGCTCACCTTCCGCGCAGTGGCCCTGGCCATCGTGCTGGCGGTGGTGCTGTCGGCCGCAAACGCCTACCTCGGTCTGTTCGCAGGCCTGACCATCGCCACCGCCATTCCCGCCGCGGTGATTTCAATGGGCGTGCTGCGCCTGCTGGGCGGTGGCTCCATCCTCGAGAACAACATCGTGCAGACCGGCGCCTCGGCCGGTTCATCGATCGCCGCCGGTGTGATCTTCACCATCCCGGCGCTGGTGATCATGGGCTACTGGCCGGACTTCAAGTACTGGTGGGTGCTGGGCATCGCCGGCCTCGGTGGCCTGTTGGGCGTGCTGTTCTCGGTGCCGCTGCGCCGTTCGATGATTGTCGAAGACCCGCTGCCGTTCCCGGAAGGCAAGGCTGCGGCCGAAGTGCTCAAGGCCGGTGAAAATCCGGGCCCGGGCCTGAAGATCCTCGGCCTGTCGGCGGTGATCGGTGCCTTCGTCAAGCTGGCCGCGGAAAGCGGCATGCGCCTGATTCCCGATGCCTGGGCCACCTCGGCCTACGTCGGCAGTTCCAAGGTCACCGCCTTCATCGGCACCAACCTGTCGCCGGCACTGCTGGGCGTGGGCTACATCGTCGGCCTCAACGTCGGCATCGTGGTGGTGTCCGGCTCGATCCTGACCTGGCACATCGCCATTCCGATCTACCAGGCGTTCTTCATGAACACCGATCCGGCACTGGCCGCGTCGGTTGCCGCTGCCTCGTCCACCGAGGCAGCGTTCGCCATCTGGGGCGCGAAGATGCGCTACCTGGGCGTCGGTGCGATGCTGATCGGTGGCATCTGGACCCTGATCTCGCTGCGCAAGTCGCTGCTCAACGGTGTCAAGAGCGGCTTTGCCGCCGCCCGCAAGAGCGGTGGCCCGGTGCTGGCGCACACCGAGCGCGACCTGCCGATGAAGTGGATGCTGGTCGCCCTGGTGGTGTTCGTGCTGCCGCTGCTGGCCCTGTACCAGGCCATCGTCGGCCAGTGGCACGTGTCCATCCCGATGACCCTCATCATGATCGTCGCCGGCTTCCTGTTCGTTTCGGTCTCGGCCTACCTGGCCGGCCTGATCGGCTCGTCCAACAACCCGGTTTCGGGCATCACCATCTCCACCATCCTGTTCGCTTCGGCCGTGCTGGTGGTGCTGCTGGGCAAGGATGGCCTGCAGCCGGTCGGCGCCTTCGGCGCGCCGCTGGGCGCGGTGGCCGCGATCATGATCGGCGCGGTGGTGTGCTGTGCTGCAGCGGTCGGCGGTGACAACCTGCAGGACCTCAAGGCCGGTTACATCGTCGGTGCCACCCCGTGGAAGCAGCAGCTGATGCTGGGCATCGGTGCGTTCTCGTGCGCGCTGATCATGGCCCCGGTGCTGAACCTGCTGGCCACCGCCTACGGCATCGGCGTGAAGTCGGAGCTGCACCCGAACGCGCTGGCCGCGCCGCAGGCCAACCTGATGGCCTCGGTGGCCAAGGGCCTGTTCGGTGGTGAACTGCCGTGGACCTTCATCGGCATCGGTGCCGTGGTCGGTGCCGCCATCATCGCGTTCGACAGCTGGCTGAAGTCGCGCAACGCCCGCTTCCGCGTGCCTGTGCTGGCCGCCGCCATCGGCATCTACCTGCCGCTGGAACTGATGGTGCCGATCTTCCTCGGCGGCCTGATCGCCTACCTCGTCGAGCGCTTCCACAAGGTGCGTGCCGATGACGAAGAAGGTCGCGACCGCGTGCACAAGCCGGGCGTGCTGTTCGCCGCCGGCCTGATCACCGGTGAGGCACTGATGGGCATCGCCATCGCGATTCCGATCGTGGTGAGCAGTCGCGCCGACGTGCTGGCCGTGCCGTTCCACCTGCCGGGCGCACAGTGGATCGGCCTGGCCGTGCTGTTCCTGGTCGGCTGGCTGATCTACCGCACCGGCAAGCGCGCCATGGCGTAAGGGTTGGGGTCGGATCCCTTCCCGCAGGGAAGGGCTCTGACCCCGGGTTGACAGCGTCTGGGGTCAGAGCCGATTCCGTCGGAATCGGATCCGACCCCGGTGTCCCCACAAACCGCGCCACGGCGCGGTTTGCTTTTTCTGGCGGCGGGGCCGCGCCCCACCGGCAGCCATGACCGATGGCCTTGGCAGCCCCGGCCGCACGGGCCTACCATCGGTTTTTTGCCGTCCTGCGGAGACCCCGATGAAACTGCGTCATGCCCTGCTGCCACTGAGCCTGCTGGCCGCCCTGCCCAGCGTCGCCGCTGCCCGTGGCCTGGAAGTCCGCGACATGGTGGCCATGGACCGCGTCTCAGCGCCGGTACTGACCGCTGACGGCGGCACCGTGGTGTTCGCCAAGCGCAGCGTGGATGCCAACCTGAAGGCCTCCACCGCGCTGTACGCGCGCAACCTGCGTACCCGCGACGCAGCACCGCCGAAGCAGATCACCCCGGCCGGCTGGAACGTCAATTCCGCTTCGCTGTCGGCCGATGGCCAGACCGTGTATTTCCTCAGCGCCAGGAACGGCAGCCAGCAGCTGTACGCGCAGCCGGTCAGCGGCGGCGCCCCGCGCCAGCTGACCGACTTCCCGGTCGACGTGGACAGCTACCACGTGTCGCCGCAGGACGACCGCGTGCTGTTCAGCGCCGGCGTGTTCCAGGCCTGTGCCTCGGACCTGGCCTGCACCGAGAAGAAGCTCAAGGACGTCGCCGGCGCCAAGGCCAGTGGAAAGGTCTTCGATTCGCTGTTCGTGCGCCACTGGGATACCTGGAACGACGGCCGCCGCAACACCCTGTTCGTCGCGCCGCTGCCGGCAGCCAAGGCCGGTCCGGTCAAGGGCGCTTCCGCGCTGAGCGCCACCATCGACGGTGATGCCCCGTCCAAGCCGTTCGGCGGCAATGATGATTTCGCGTGGTCGCCGGATGGCGCCAGCGTGGTCGCCAGCATCCGCGTGGCCGGCAAGCAGGAGCCGTGGTCGACCAACTTCGACCTGTACCGCTTCGACGCGGCGGGCAAGCAGGCGCCGGTCAACCTGACCGCCTCCAACCCGGCCTGGGATGCCGGCCCGGTGTTCAGTGCCGACGGCAAGACCCTGTTCTACCGCGCGATGAAGCGCCCGGGCTTCGAGGCTGACCGCTTCGGCCTGATGGCGATGGACCTGGCCAGTGGCAAGACCCGCGAGATCGCCCCGCAGTGGGATCGTTCGGCTGGCGGCATCACCCTGTCCGCCGACGGCGCCAGCATCTACACCACGGCCGATGACCTCGGCGAACACCCGCTGTTCCAGATCGACGTGGCCAGCGGCAAGGCCACCAAGCTGATCGGCGACGGCAGCGTGACCTCGGTGGATGTGGCCGGCAACAGCGTGGCGATCACCCGCAACAGCCTGAAGAGCAACGATCAGGTGCTGGTTGGCTTGCTGCCGGCCGCGGGCGAAGCCATCGGCGAGCTGCGCGCGCTGACCCCGGCCGCTGGTGAGGTGCTCAAGGATGTCAGCTTCGGCGACTACGAACAGTTCGAGTTCAAGGGCTGGAACAACGACACCGTGCATGGCTACGTGGTCAAGCCGCACAACTACCAGGAAGGCAAGTCGTACCCGGTCGCGTTCCTGATCCACGGCGGCCCGCAGGGCAGCTTCGGCAATGGCTGGAGCTACCGCTGGAATCCGCAGACCTACGCGGGCCAGGGCTATGCGGTGGTGATGATCGACTTCCACGGCTCCACCGGCTACGGCCAGGCGTTCACCGATGCGATCAGCCAGCACTGGGGCGACCGCCCGCTGGAAGACCTGCAGAAGGGCTGGGATGCGGCGCTGAAGAAGTATTCCTTCCTCAATGGTGACAAGGCCTGTGCGCTGGGCGCCAGCTACGGCGGCTTCATGGTCAACTGGATTGCCGGCAACTGGAACGGCCCGTTCAAGTGCCTGGTCAACCATGACGGCGTGTTCGACCAGCGCATGATGGGCTACGCCACCGAAGAACTGTGGTTCACCGAGTGGGAGCAGGGCGGTACGCCGTACCAGAAGGCGGCGAACTACGAGAAGTTCAACCCGGTCAACCACGTGGCGGACTGGAAGAAGCCGATCCTGGTCATCCACGGCCAGCAGGACTTCCGCATTCCGGTCGAGCAGGGCCTGGCCGCGTTCACCGCTGCCCAGCGCCAGGGCATCGAATCGAAGTTCCTGTACTTCCCGGATGAAAACCACTGGGTGCTGAAGCCGAACAACAGCATCCTGTGGCATGACACCGTCAATGCCTGGCTGAAGCAGCACATCGGCAACTGATGGTTGCGGCGCCGCCCTCCGGGGCGGCGCTTCTGTTTCACCATCTGCTTTACCGGTGGGTGCCGACCGTTGGTCGGCACACCTTCCTGATCTGCCGCCACCAGCAGCCGGCCAGCGGCCGGCTCTACCAGAGCGCCTGCATGCCTTCGACTGCCCTGATCCAGAACGACATCGTCGTCTTCGGTTTGATCGCCGCCACTCTTGGCGCCGTGTTCTGGACCGCCTCGCGCGAGCAGGGGCTGTGGAAGCGCTTCTATACGTTCGTGCCAGCGCTGCTGCTGTGCTACCTGATTCCCGGCATCTACAACACCGTCGGCCTGATCGACGGCCAGAACACCAAGCTCTACAACCCGATCGCGCGCGACATCCTGTTGCCGGCGGCGCTGATCCTGCTGACCCTGGCAGTGGATATCAAGGGCATCCTGCGGCTCGGCCCGAAGCTGGTACTGATGTACCTGGGCGCCTCGGCCAGCATCATGCTCGGTGCGGTGGTGGCGTTCCTGGTGATGCGCGCGATCCATCCCGACACCGTGGCCGGCGATACCTGGGCCGGCATGGCGGCACTGGCCGGCAGCTGGATCGGTGGTGGTGCCAACATGCTGGCGATGCGCGAAGTGTTCGACGTCAACGCGACCACCTTTGGCCAGTTCGCGGTGGTCGATGTCGGCGTCGGTTACGTGTGGATGGCCGCGCTGATCTTCCTGGCAGGACGTGCAGCGAAGATCGATGCACGCAGTGGCGCTGATACCTCGGCCATCGATGAACTGAAGGAGCGCATCGCGCGCTTCCAGGCCGAGCACGAACGCATTCCCAGCCTGACCGACCTGATGCTGATCGTGGCGGTGGCCTTCGGCGGCGTCGGCCTGTCGCATGCGATCGGTGCGCCGCTGGCGGCCTGGTTCAAGGCCAACGTCAGCTGGGCGTCGCAGTTCAGCCTGGACGCGCCGTTCGTGTGGGTGGTGGTGCTGTCGACCACGCTGGGCCTGAGCCTGAGTTTCACCCGCGCACGCAACCTGGAAGGGGCGGGTGCATCGCGGCTGGGTTCGTTGCTGCTGTACTTCCTGATCGCCTGCATCGGCATGCAGATGGATCTGCTGGCGCTGCTGGATCGCCCGTGGCTGTTCCTGCTTGGCCTGATCTGGATTGCCGTGCACATCGTGCTGCTGTGGTGCCTGGGCAAGCTGCTGAAGGTGCCGTTCTTCTATTTCGCCGTCGGTTCGCAGTCGAACATCGGTGGCCCGGCCTCGGCGCCGGTGGTGGCGGCCGCGTTCCATCCGGCCCTGGCGCCGGTGGGCGTGCTGCTGGGCACGATGGGCTATGCCACCGGCACCTACCTGGCCTACATCGTCGGCATCACCCTGCGCGCACTGGCCGGGCAGGGCTGATACGGCGACGGGGTGATGGGGTCAGATCCCTTTTGCGACGCAAAAGGGATCTGACCCCGGTTCCCGGTGAATCACGCCACCGGCAACCCGCGTTCGATCAACCATGCCTTCGCGTCTTCGGCGTCCTGCTCGAACCACGCCTGGGTAGATCCCAGCCGATACGTATACCCCCAGGCATCCATGTCGGCCATCAGCCGCTGGCTGCCGACGCCGGGCAGCTGCCCGGCCAGCACGATCTGCAGGTAGCAGGTCGCGTCTTCCTCGGCCACCGAGTCGGTGGCATCGGTATGCACCTGCGCCCGCCGCTCCGGCGGCAGTACGATCAGGTGGCAGGCCTCATGCAGCATCGAGTGCACGGGCGTGTCATCGCGCACGTAGACGTTGCTGGCGATGATGCCCGCCTCGGGCTCGCCCCAGTAGCTGCCGGGAATCGGCTCGCCGGCGGCCACGTGGTGCAGCCGCAGGCCATGCGCGGCGAGCAGGCACTGCGCATCGGCGAAGGCGATGTCGCCCACGCAGGTGATGTCCACGGCGGTTGTCGTATCGGTCATGCGGGTCAGGCAGCCCCGCCCATGCAGGCACGGGCGGGGCAGGGGATCAGGGTTTGTCCGGGCCTTCCGGCAGCGCCACGGAGATGTCCAGCACATCGTGCTGGCCATCCTTCACCAGGTCGACCTTCACCGCATCGACGTCGATGTTCACGTACTTCTTGATCACTTCCAGCAGCTCGCGCTGCAGCAGCGGCAGGTAGTCCGGGCCACCACGGTGGCTGCGTTCCTGCGCGATGATGATCTGCAGGCGGTTCTTGGCGGTTTCGGCGGTGGTCTTCTTCGCTTTGAGGAAATCAAACAGGCCCATGCTTACCCTCCGAACAGCTTGCTGAAGAAGCCCTTCTTCTCGACGTTGGTGAAGCGCATCGGGCGTTCTTCGCCGAGGATGCGCGCGACGGCGTCTTCATAGGCCTGGCCGGCAGCGGATTCGACATCCAGGATGACCGGCTCGCCCTTGTTGGAGGCGTTGAGCACGTCGCCCGATTCCGGAATCACGCCGATCGCCTTCAGGCCGAGGACTTCCTCCACGTCGGCGATGCTCAGCATCTCGCCGCTTTCCACGCGCAGCGGGGTGTAGCGGGTCAGCAGCAGGAAGGCCGGCACGTCCTGGCCGGATTCGGCCTTGTGGGTCTTCGAATCGAGCAGGCCGATGATGCGGTCGGAGTCGCGCACCGACGACACTTCCGGGTTCACCACCACCACCGCGCGGTCGGCGAAGTACATCGCCAGGAAGGCGCCCTTCTCGATGCCGGCCGGGGAGTCGCAGATGATGTAGTCGAAGCCGTCGGCGGCCAGGTCCTTCAGGACCTTGCCCACGCCTTCCTGGGTCAGTGCGTCCTTGTCGCGGGTCTGCGAGGCCGCCAGCACGTACAGGTTGTCGAAGCGCTTGTCCTTGATCAGGGCCTGCTTGAGGGTGGCTTCGCCGTGCACGACGTTGACGAAGTCGTACACCACGCGGCGTTCGCAGCCCATGATCAGGTCGAGGTTGCGCAGGCCGACGTCGAAGTCGATCACCGCCACCTTCTTGCCGCGCCGCGCCAGGCCGCAGGCCAGGCTCGCGCTGGAAGTGGTCTTGCCGACGCCGCCCTTGCCGGAGGTGACTACGATGATTTCAGCCAAAGGACTTCTCCTGGTTCTGCATGAGTTTGGTGCTGCGTCAGTCCAGCGCAGCGATCTTGATCTGGTCCTGTTCCAGCCACACCTGGACGGCCTTGCCGCGCAGGTTGTCCGGAACATCGTCCAGTACCTTGTAGTGGCCGGCAATGGCCACCAGTTCCGCATGGAAATCACGGCAGAAGATGCGTGCCGCGGTGTTGCCCTGGGCCCCTGCCAGCGCGCGGCCGCGCAGGGTGCCGTAGATATGGATGCTGCCATCGGCGATGACCTCGGCGCCGGCGCCGACAGTGGCCATCACGGTCAGGTCGCAGTTTTCCGCGTACAGCTGCTGGCCCGAACGCACGTTGCCCAGCTGCATGCGGCCCGGCTGCGGTGCAGCGGCGTCGGCCACCTTGGCCACCGGCGTCGCCGGAGCTGGCTTCGGTTCGGCACGGGCTGCCCGGCGCGGTTCCGGTGCGGGCGGCGGCGGGGCCGGTTCGCCCTCGGCACGCTCGTACTGCGCGCGGAACTTGGCCAGCAGCGGCAGGCCGAGCTGCTGGGAGAGCAGGTCGACCGCGCTGGTGCCGTAGGCCAGCGCCACCGGCAGCACCCCGGCGCTGCGCAGGCCGTCGACCAGCGCCTGCGCGGTGGCCACGTCCGGCACCTGGCTCAGGCCGCCGAAGTCGAGGATCACCGCGGCGCGGCCGAACAGCTTCGGGGCGCGGGTCACGCGCTCGCGCATTTCCTGCACGAGGCGTTCGACATCAAGGGTACGGATGCGCAGGTTGGCGATGCCCACCTGGCCGATCTTCAGTTCACCGGCCTGTTCGTAATCGAAATTCACCGCCACGCTCAGGTCCCCGTCGGCCGCTGTGCCTGCGCCGGCAGCTGCCGGGCGCGTGTCCATGCCACATCCGGCAGCTTGTCGCCGTAGGTCTCCTGGACCCACGGGTAGCTGCACAGTTCCTTGGCCAGCATGCTGGCGCGCACATCGACCTGCGGCATGGTGTTCTGGCCCAGCTCGCGGAAGCCGAAGCTGCCGTGGAAGAGCAGGGCGGCATCGGCGCCATGGTCGAGGAAGACTTCGCAGGTCATCTGCGGGTAGCGCAGCTCGGCGAAGCTCTGCGCGTCGGCGTAGAACGCACGCCCGACGCCACCGCCACGACGGCGGCTGGCGACCACGATGCGGTCGATATAGAAGAACGGGGTGTCCAGCTGCTGCTTGAACCAGGCGAAATTGCTGCTGTCGTGCTGGCTGTCGCTGCCGAAGCCGATCAGGAAGCCGGCCAGGTTGCCGTCGCGCTCGGCGACGCGGAAATACTCAGCGGTTTCATAGAACAGGCGCAGGCGGGCCGCATCCAGGGGAAGGATGGCCAGGCCAGCGTTGTTGTTCAAAGCCAGGACGGAATCGAGCTCGTGCTCGCGCACGTCGCGGATGACAATCGACATTGTGACTCCGTGGGGTAACGCGGTTGGTCCATCAAGGGACCCTGCGCACGATTATTGCATGCCCGGGGTGGGCTGCGGCATGAACAGGCGACCGGGCAGGCATGACTTCCGTGGGGTGCGGTGCGCAGGCGCGGCCCGTAGAGTGCTGGCATGTTGGGAGTCCTCAGCCATACCCGCGTCCTCCGCCTGGCCGGCCTGTTCACCTGGGTCATGGTCGGCCTGCCCCTGGCGTACTCGCAGTTCGAGAACCTGCACAGCCGCGGTGACATGGGTGGCTGGGCGATCCTGTTGTTCGTCGCCTACCTGTCCTTCGGCACGGCCTACTACTGGTTGACCCGTATCCTGCGCAGCGACAGCCACACCAGCTGGCTGGACCGCGGCCTGCTGCTGTTGCTGACGGTCTCGGCGCTGGGGGTCAGTTTCCTCAGCGGTTCGGGCCTGGGCAGCATCCTGATGATGGTCGCCGCCGGGGTCATTCCGTGGATGCTGTCGGTTCGGCTGGGGGTGCTGTGGCTGCTGGTCAGCCAGCTGGCGGTGGCGCCGGTCTATTACCTGCTGCTGCGCTTCCCGCTGTTCGAAGCGGTGATGCAGTCGCTGCTGTACGGCGGCTTCTCCATGTTCATCTTCGTGACCAGCCTGGTTGCACGGCAGCAGACCGAGGCCCGCGACGAGCAGCGCCGGCTCAATTCGGAGCTGCGTGCCACCCGCGCCCTGCTGGCCGAGAGCGCGCGGGTCAACGAGCGCACCCGCATTTCGCGCGAGCTGCACGACCTGCTGGGCCACCAGCTGACCGCGCTGACCCTGAACCTGGAGGTCGCCGGCCACCTGGCCGAGGGCCAGGCGCTGGACCACGTGAAGCGCTCGCACGCGCTGGCCAAGCTGCTGCTGGGCAATGTGCGCGAGGTGGTCAGCCAGCTGCGCGAGACCGGCGCGATCGATCTGGCCGCGGCGCTGCGCCCGCTGACCGAGAACGTGCCCTCGCTGGACATCCAGCTGGAGATCGAGGATCCGTTGAACGTGGAAGACCCGCAGCGGGCCCACGTGCTGCTGCGCTGTACCCAGGAGATCATTACCAACGCGGTGCGCCACGCCGGCGCCCGCCACCTGTGGATCAAGGTGTACCGTGAAGCCCCCGACCGGGTGGTGGTGGAGGCCCGCGACGACGGCGTCGGCGCGGATATGGTCAATGTAGGCAATGGCTTGCGCGGCATGCGCGAGCGCCTGCAACAATGTGGTGGCCAGCTGCAGATCGAAACCCGTCCCGGAGAAGGCTTCCGGCTGCGGGCGACGGTGCCGGCAACGGTGCTGGTGGCGGCCCTTACCAAGGTTCCTGAAGGAGTGCGTTGATGATTCGCGTCTGCCTGGTCGACGACCAAACCCTGGTGCGGCAGGGAATCCGCTCCCTGCTGGCGCTCGACGACGGCATCGAGGTGGTGGCCGAGGCCGGCGACGGCCGGCAGGCGGTCGAGCTGATACCGCAGGTGCGCCCCGACGTGGTGCTGATGGACATGCGCATGCCGGTGATGTCCGGTCTGGAGGCATTGCAGGTGCTGTCGCGGCAGGAACAGCTGCCGCCGACCATCATCCTCACCACGTTCGACGATGACCAGCTGGTGCTGGCCGGGCTCAAGGCCGGTGCCAAGGGCTACCTGCTCAAGGATGTCACCCTGGCGCAGCTGGTCGGTGCCATCCGTACCGTGGCCGACGGCGGTTCGCTGGTGCAGCCGGCGGTGACCCAGCGCCTGCTGTCCGGCCTGGAGCACATGCGCAACGAGTTCGTCAGCCTGGACCGCCCGGACCCGCTGACCGACCGCGAGACCGAGATCCTGCGGCTGATGGCCAGCGGCTTCTCCAACAAGGAGATCGCCAATTCGCTGGGCGTGGCCGAAGGCACCATCAAGAACCACGTGTCCAACATCCTGTCCAAGCTGGGCGTGCGCGACCGTACGCGTGCCGTACTGAAGGCATTCGAACTCCAGCTGGTCTGAAGAAAATCGTTCAAGTACAAAGACTTGGGTCGTAGTTACGGGTTCCTGCCAAGGTTGCCCCCTACTTGCCGGGTAGCGGTATGCGTTACCCTTCGAATTCTTTGTCCATACAAATACGCAGCCGGCAGGGAAACCGGTGCGCCAATCCCGATAAACAATGCCCGCGAAGCCTGCTAGGATTGGCGCTTCGCTTCAATCAACCCGGCCGTGGGATCGGCCCCGGAGACTCTCTGAATGACCCGTATTATCGAGTTCCTGATCGCCTTGGGGATCGTGGCTGGCCTGTTCGTCATCATTGGCGTATGTCTGCCGGGCGAGCGTCACATCACCGAAAGCATCGAGACCAACCGCAAGATGACGATCGTGTACGACACGGTCAGCAGCCTGCGCCGCTTCAAGGACTGGAACCCGCTGGTACTGCGCGATCCCGCCGTTGAACTGAAGCTGTCCGGCCCGGCCTCCGGTACCGGTGCCACCCTCGACTTCACCTCCAAGGACCTGGGCACCGGTTCCTGGAAGATCACCGAAGCCGAAGAGAACAAGCGTGTTGTGATCGCCATCGAAGACGCCACCAAGGGTCACGACAAGGTCACCACCTTCAACCTGGAGCCGACCGGCAAGGGCGGTCGCAACGTCAAGATCACCCAGGACTACTCGGTGAAGTACGGCTTCGACCTGTTCGGCCGTTACGCCGGCCTGTATGTCAGCCGCCAGATCGGCGATGACATCAAGCTGGGCCTGTCGCGCATCGCCAACATGCTCGCAACCGTGCCGAACGTGGACTACCGCACGCCGGAAGCCCCGCTGACCGACCTGGCCATCGTTGAAGTGCCGGCCGAGAACCTGCTGGTGGTCAACGCCGGCAACGTGGACCGCGGTCAGGACACCATCACCAAGTCCATCAAGGACAACCAGGAGTGGATCAAGCGCGTGATGGAGGCCAATGGCCTTGAAGCCGCCGGCCCGTTCCGCATCATCACCACCGACTTCGGCCAGGAGAAGTACGCCTTCGACATCGCCCAGCCGGTGAAGAAGAAGGGTGCTGAAGGTGCTGCTGCCGACGAGCTGACCGTCAAGATCGACGGCGGCGCTCCGGTCAAGTACGTGCACGTTGCTCCGCACCGTTCGGCGCATGCGGCCTACACCGGCCACATGGCGGGTCTGGACGTGGCCCGCAACGGCCTGCGTGCCTGGGCCGTGACTTCGGGCAACGAAGTCATCGACCGCCCGTACGAAACCTGGAAGGACGGCATCGACAAGTCGTTCACCCCGGATGCGACCTACGACATCTACTGGGCCGTCAAGTAAGCCTCGGCTGACCCATGTAGTGTTGGACACGAAAACGCGCCGCTCATTGCGGCGCGTTTTTTTTGATCCGGCGCCCGGCAAGGGGCGCTGCGCAAGGAGCCCCCATGTTCAATCTCGAACGTCGTGCACGTAAGCCGTCCCTGCTCGCCTGCCTGGGGGCGCTGCTGGCCGCTGCCTCGATCGGCCTGTCCGCCTACGCCTCGCATGGCGTGGCCGATCCGCTGGCGCAGCAGCACCTGAACATGGCGGCGCTGTACGCGTTCGCGCATGGTGCGGTACTGGTGGCACTCGGGCCGCGCGCGCACGGGGCGATCGCACACCTGGCGCTGTACGTGCTGCTGCTGGGTGTGCTGTTGTTTTCAGGCAGCCTGGTGGGCGGGGCGCTGTGGCAGTGGCCGACGCGGATGGCGCCGATCGGTGGCACCAGCATGATGGCCGGCTGGGTGGTGCTGGCGATCAACGCGTTGAGGCGGTGACGGCAATCCGGGTACAGCCGAGCATGGCTCGGCACGACATGGGGGCGTTGCGCGGCAGCTGCTGTAGAGCCGAGCCATGCTCGGCTTCGAGCGAAGCGGCCCGCTTTTGTCTTCGCTCTCTCGTTCCATTCCGCGTGCGGGCGCCACGAGGGGCTCAGCCGTTGGCCGGCCTCCAGCACCAGTGCCAGGGTTCGTAGACGATGCCGTGCGGGTTGTCGCGTGGGTAGCTCATATGGAAGCCATGCCCGCCGGCATGCACCTGCAGCCAGGCGAACGCGTCGGTGGCTTCAAATGATTCCTCGGCCGGGGCGTCGCCCGGTGTGCCGATGTCCAGCGCGTGGCCGCTGTGGTGTTCGCTGAACCCCGGCGCTGCATTGACCTTCAGGATCTCCGTCACGCTCAACCCACGTGCCAGCTTCCGCTCGAAGATGCCCAGCTGGTAGGCATGGCTGCGGAATCCGGAAATTGCGTCGAGCGCGATGCCCTCCCGTGCCGCGTGCAGGCGCATCCGCCGCCATCCCTGCGCGGCGCCACGGCGCAGCCACAGCGGGCGGCCGAAGCGGTCACGGCCGGCGAAGTGCAGCAGGCACGGTTCGGGCTCCAGTGGCAGGCCGCTGTCGTCGGCATAGCGCTGTGCATCCAGGCCCAGTTGCTGCAGGCGTTGCTGCAGCCCGGCCAGCGGCAGCCACTGTTCCTGCAGCGCAGCGCCGAACGGACGTGCCGCCGCTGCATCGAGCAGCGCCAGTGCGTCCTCGGCCCCGGGCTCGCGCGGCAGGCGTGGCACCAGCGAATGCACGCCATGCGTCGTTACCGCCGCCAGGTAGCGGCCATCGCGCTTGCGCCGCAGCACCCACTGTGCCTGCGACAGCAGGCGGGCATCCAGGTTGCTTCGTGCGCGCAGCAGGTGGGCGGGCCACAGCTCGATGGCCTCGGTATTGATCAGCAGGGGCGCGCGTCGTTGCATCGCCGCAGCTTACCGCCGAGGCGCCGGTGCGGCCACCTTGCGCAGTGCGTCCAGCAGCACCTGCGGCCGCTCCAGGCTGAGCAGCAGCGTGCTGCCATCGCTGACCGGCAGGGCGAGAACGCGCGTGCGGTCGGTGACCAGCGCGAACCCCTTGCCGCCGCCCTGCAGGCGGAAGTGGCCGGAATAGAAGCCCGGCATCGCATAGCCATTGGTCTTGAAACGAATGCCATAGCGGCGGTCACGCTGCAGGTCGACCACCTCGGCCTGGTCCAGCCGCAGCTGTGCCACCGGAACGCGGCGGCGGTACATCGTCGAGCGCACGTCCAGCACGTCGTCGGCCAGTTCCACCCGGCGGCGGAAGAACGCCGCGCCCAACCCGATGCCGAGCGCGGCGATCACCAGCAGGCTCCAGGCGGCACTGCCGCCCATCCGGAACCAGGGCGGCGACAGCGTCACTTCGATCCAGGGCGCCGTGGCCGGTGCCTTGTACAGCTGCGCATACAGGCAGGCCACGAAGGCGGCGAGCAGGGGCAGCACGATCCACAGCACGCGCAACGGCGAACTCTCGGCCACCTCGTACTGCTTTGGATCGCTGGCACCCATGGCTCAGGCCTCCTTCTTGAATACCAGCATCGCCGGGCGCATCGGTGCGGGGATGATGATGTTGACCAGCTCCCAGCCCAGTTGGCCCTGGCGGCTCAGTTCGCTCTGGATGTCCTCGGCCTTGAGCTGGCCCATCATGGACGTCTTGACCTCGATCGTCTGGTAGCTCCAGCGCTTGCTCATTCCTTGTCCCCCGAAGATGGCGTGGGTTTCGGCAGGCGTCCTGCCTTGCGCAGGGCGTCGCGCAGCACGTATTCGATCTGTGCGTTGAGGCTGCGCAGCTCGTCGTCAGCCCAGCGTTGCGCGGCGGCCAGGACGTCGGCATTGATGCGCAGCGGGTAGGCTTTCTTCTCACTCATGCAAGCTCCTGGCGGGGTGGTGGGGCACCCCGTTGCGAGGGTGGTTCAGTACAGCGAACCGGCGTTGACGATCGGCTGGGTACCGCGGTCCGAGCACAGCACGGTCAGCAGGTTGCTGACCATGTGCGCCTTGCGTTCTTCATCCAGCTGCACCACGCCGTTCTTCTGCAGTTCGGCCAGGGCCATTTCAACCATGCCCACCGCACCGGCCACGATGCGCGTGCGTGCGGCGATCACCGCGTTGGCCTGCTGACGCTGCAGCATCGCCTGGGCGATTTCGGCGGCGTAGGCGAGATGGCTGATGCGTGCGTCGATCACCTGCACGCCGGCGTCGGCCAGGCGTTCGGCCAGCTCGTTCTTCAGGTGCTGGGAGATCTCGCTGGCATGGCTGCGCAGGGCCAGCTGGCCATCTTCGTGCTGGTCGTAGGGATAGCTGGTGGCCATCGCACGCAGCGCCGATTCGGACTGGATGTGCACGAAGCTCTCGTAGTCGTCCACGTTGTAGACGGCCTCGGAGGCGTCGACCACCTGCCAGACGATCACCGCGGCGATCTCGATCGGGCTGCCGTCCAGCTCGTTGACCTTCAGCTTGCCGCTCTCGAAGTTGCGCACGCGCTGGCTGACCCGGCGCTTGGCAAAGAAGGGGTTGTTCCAGCGCAGGCCGTTGTCCTTCACCGTGCCCACGTACTTGCCGAACAGGCTAAGGACCGCCGCCTGGTTGGGCTGGATGGTGTACAGACCGGCCAGGATGAACACGCCCAGCGCCACCAGCAGGGCGCCCAGCAGCATCAGCAGCAGGCTGGGCGAGCCGGTGCTGGCCTTGGCTGCCACGCCCACCACGAACAGGGCGGCGCCGGCGAGGCCGACGAGCAGGGCGCCGACCAGCGTGCCGAGGCCGTTGAGGGAAGACAGCGACTTCTCTTTCATGGCGGTACGTCCTTGAGGGTTCAAATTTAAGATATCAAAGTGATATCACCTGTCCACTACCGTTCGTCGGATGCCATGGTCAGGGTGCCCGGCCAGCTAGAATGCCCTCCCGCCTTCACATCGCTGCTGGAACCGCCATGGCCAAGCTTGGAACGCCGTTGTCCCCCTCCGCCACCCGCGTGCTGCTGCTGGGCTCGGGCGAACTCGGCAAGGAGGTGGCCATCGAGCTGCAGCGGCTGGGCGTGGAGGTGATCGCCGCCGATCGCTATGCCGACGCCCCGGCCATGCAGGTCGCGCACCGCTCGCACGTGATCGACATGCTCGATGCGATGGCGCTGCGGGCGCTGATCGCCCAGGAGCAGCCGCACCTGGTGGTGCCGGAAATCGAGGCCATCCACACCGAGACCCTGGTCCAGCTGGAACAGGAGCAGGGCCTGCGGGTGATCCCGACCGCGCGCGCCGCACGCCTGACCATGGATCGCGAAGGCATCCGTCGCCTGGCCGCCGAAACCCTGGGACTGCCGACCTCGCCGTACCGCTTCGTCGATACCGAGGCGGAATACCGTGCTGCCGTCGCCGCCATCGGCCTGCCGTGCGTGGTCAAGCCGGTGATGTCGTCCTCGGGCAAGGGCCAGAGCACCCTGCGCAGCGAGGCGGACATCGCCCCGGCCTGGGACTACGCGCAGACCGGTGGCCGCGCCGGTGCCGGCCGCTGCATCGTCGAAGGCTTCATCGATTTCGATTACGAGATCACCCTGCTGACCGTCCGCCATGCCGGTGGCACCTCGTTCTGTGCGCCGATCGGCCATCTGCAGAAGGACGGCGACTACCGCGAAAGCTGGCAGCCGCAGCCGATGTCGAGCGCGGCACTGGCACGTGCCGAGGAGATCTCACGTGCGATCACCGATGACCTCGGCGGCTGGGGCCTGTTCGGCGTGGAGCTGTTCGTGAAGGGCGACGAAGTGTGGTTCAGCGAAGTGTCGCCGCGCCCGCACGACACCGGCCTGGTGACGCTGGTATCGCAGGAGTTGAGCGAGTTCGCGCTGCATGCGCGCGCCATCCTCGGCCTGCCGATCTCGGTGATCCGCCAGAGCGGCCCGTCGGCGTCGTGCGCGCTGTTGGCACACGGCGAGGGCGTGCCGTACTTCAACAACGTCGCCGCTGCATTGCAGGTGCCGGATACTGCCGTACGCCTGTTCGGCAAGCCGAGCGTGCATGGCCATCGCCGCGTCGGTGTCACCCTGGCGCGCGCGGAAACCATCGACGAGGCGCGCGCCATCGCGCGAGATGCCGCCGACGCCATCGGCGTCGAACTGCGCCCGTAAAGCAAAAAGGGGACGGAGGGGATTAAGTCGTTTGTGCCACAAACGACTTAATCCCCTCCGTCCCCTTTTCAGGGCCGTCGACTCTACCGCACGTCCACCCACACCAGGTGGTGGTCGCTGCCGTCGGCGATCTTCGCTTCCGGGCTTTCATTGGCCGGCCAGAAGATACCGCTGCCGACATATTCGAAACCGGTCGAGGGCAGTACGTAGTCCAGGCGCATGGTGCCGGACTTCGGGCCGAAATCGCCGGTGGCATGGAACGGTGCGCCCTTGCGCTCGATGCCCTTGGCCGCATAGGCCAGGCTGGTCTGCTCGCCACCGACGCTGCGCGGGGTGGGGTAGCGCAGCACGCGGGCGTTCTCGATCAGTTCGACGATCGCCTCATGGCGGCCATCGCCATCGACCGGGTCGTTGTTGAGGTCGCCGAGGATCACGAAGCGCGCGTCCTGGGCCAGGCCGCCGCACTGACCCTTGTCGTCGCACAGCCATGGCTTGTCACCCTTGGACAGGTATTCCTGCCACAGGCGCAGTTCGTCATGGTTGCGCGCCGCGTTGCGCTTTTCCGGGCCGCCGAACACCGGCGGGGTCGGGTGCGACACCAGCGCGTGCACCACGCCGGCCGGGGTCTTCACCGGCACGTCCCAATGCGACTTCGACGACAGGCGCAGCTGCGACCACACATGGTCGTTGTAGAAGCTCTGGCCGGTACGTGGATCGACCGGTCGGATCGCGCCCGGCATCGCGCTCCACTTCAGCAGCTGGAAGCTGCGCACCCTGGCTTCGTCGATCGGGTAGCGCGACAGCACCAGCATGCCGTACTGGCCCGGGTGCAGGCCGTAGCCCCAGGCATCGTTGCCGCGGCTGCGGCCTTCGCCACCGACCACGCCGTTGTTGTCCAGGTCCAGGCCGCTGGGCACGCCGGTGTTGACCGGTGCCAGATAGCGGTAGGCGAAGTGCAGCGGCTTGCCGCCACCGGGCTGGGCGACCTCCAGGTAGCGCTTCTGGAACAGGTCGGCGGCGCGATGGGCGTCGTCGAAGTCGAATTCGTTCAGCAGCACCAGGTCCGGGCGCACCTGCTGCAGCACTGCGGCGATCTTGCGCGCGTGTTCGCTGTCGCCTTCCAGCTCCTTGATCAGGCCACCGGCGTCATCGGAGTACAGCGAGGTGTTGTAGGTGGCCAGGCGCAGCGCAGCGGACGGCTTTTCGGTCATCGCAGGGGACGTGGCGAAGGCAGGGGCGGTGGCGCCGCAGAGCAGGGCCAGGGCGAGGATCAGGGGATGGCGGCGGGTCATGTTCATGGGCCGTATTGTGCACCCGGCCCGGTGTCAGCGGTTTGTCAGCGCCCGTCCAGATCCTTGTCGAAATCGTGCCAGCGGCGGCCATCGTAGGCTTCCAGCGGATGGAAGCGGCGCTTGTAGTCCATCTTCTGGTGGCCGCGGATCCAGTAGCCCAGATACACGTGCGGCAGGCCCTCGCGGCGTGCCCACTCGATCTGCTGCAGGATCGCGAAGGTGCCCAGCCCGCGCGTGGCGTGGTCCGGGTCGAAGAAGGTGTAGACCGCCGACAGGCCGTGCTCGGTGACGTCGGTCACCGCTACCCCCAGCAGCTGGCTGGGCTGGCCGTCGTGGCCGGGCAGGCGCATCTCCATGAAGCGGGTGTGCGACCAGCTGCCGATCAGGAACTGCTCGAACTCGTGCGGGCCGTGGTCGTCCATGCCGCCGTTGGCATGGCGGTGGGTGAGGTAGCGGTGGTACAGCGCGAACAGGTCATCGCGGGCGGTGGCGGCGGTGATCCGCACCTCCAGGTCGTCATTGCGGGTGGCACAGCGGCGCTGGCTGCGGTCCGGGGCGAAGCGGGCCACCGGGATGCGCACCGCCACGCAGGCCTGGCAGTGCGCGCAATGCGGCCGGTAGACCAGGTCGCCGCTGCGGCGGAAGCCCCAGCTCAGTGCCAGTGGATAGAGCGCGCCGAGGCGGCGGTCGTTCGGGTCCAGCACCAGGTCGCGTGCCACCCGGTCCGACCAGTACCCGCAGGGGTGCTCGCCGGTCTGGAAAAGTCGCAGTTCGTCGTCTCTGTCGCCATGTATCGCCATGGGCACAGCATAGCCCCAGGTTGTCGCAGTGGCGGCGACTGTCCGCCGGATGAATGGAATCGGCAGTAGCGTCAACCGACGTCGCGCCCGGGCGTTGTTGTCCCCCGAGGGTGAAGTGATCACCCCGACGCTGTTCCCATCCCCAGGAGTGACCTCATGATCCGTACCCCCCTGCTGCTGGCCCTGCTGCTTGGCACCTCCGCATCCGGTATCGCGCTGGCGGCCGACACCCCGGCCACGCCGGCACCGCGCCCGGCCAAGCTGGATACCAACGGTGACGGCGTGATCGACCGCAGCGAGGCGGCCGCCAACCCGCGCCTGGCCGCGAAGTTCGACGAGCTGGACAAGAACAAGGACGGCAAGCTCTCGCGCGACGAGCTGCCGCGCTGGCAGCATGGCCGTCGTGGCCACGGCGGTGAGCGCTGGGCCGCGCTGGACGTCAACAAGGATGACCGCATCAGCCGCGAGGAAGCCAAGGCCGATCCGCGCCTGGCCGCGCGCTTCGACCAGCTTGATCTGAACAAGGACGGCTACCTGGACAAGGCCGACCGCGAGCTGCGCATGAAGCAGCATCGTGATGCCTGGTTCGCCGCCGCCGACACCAACAAGGACGGCCAGCTGAGCAAGGCCGAGTTTGATGCGGCCAAGGGCCCGATGCATGGTGGCCCGCGCCATGGCGGTCCGCGCGACGGCGGCGCACCGAAGCCGCAGCGCTGAGGGTCAATGCAGTGATGACGACAACGCCGGCGGCACTGCCGGCGTTGTCCGTTACAAGCGGCCGCTGCGCATCAGCGAGTACGCCACAAGCGCAATGACCATCAGGTTCATGGCGATGATGGCGGTGCGGCCGTACATCGATTCGAACTTCCAGTTGATGCCGGTTCGCCCGCGCCGCGCCGAATCGCGCGCGATCATCGGCGCCATCACCCGCTGCAGCGTCACCAGGCACTGGTAGTTGACCACGCCCAACCCGACCGCCAGCACCGTCAGCTGCGTCCAGACCGGTGCCTGCAGCACCACAGCCAGCAGGATCGCCAGGCACCAGAACATGCCGGTGGTGATGTTGAGGTAGAGGAAGCGGCGCACATCGGCCCGCTCTGCCGCAGTTTCGGTGTACGACATCAGGAAGCGCCCGCCGAGGTAGCTGCCGATCGCGCCACCCACCACGCCGCCGATCACCGCCCCCCAGCTTTCGGCCGGCAGCACATGCAACTGGCCCAGGGTGGCGGTCAACGAGCCCATCGCGGTTCCACCGGCAACGCTGGCGCCGCCGAGGCCGAGCTTGCTGCCGCCGATGCCGACGCCGGTGCCGAGCAGCACCGCTGCACTGGCGGTGCCGGGCGCGGCCACCAGCACCATCGACACCACGGCGGTGGCGAATGCAGCGCTCGGCGCGCTGCTGCGGGCGAATTCACCGAAGCGCTGCAGCAGGCCTTCGCGCACCAGGGCACGTGCACGCGACAGGCGCTTGCGCACGGCTGCATCGCTGAGCCCGAGCAGGTCGGCGACCTGTTGCGAGCGCTGTCCCTCGCGGTAGTACAGCAACAGCACTTCGCGGCTGTCGGCGGGCAGGGTGGAGATGATGTCCTCGGCGGCGATCTCTTCCTCCACCCGCTGCAGGCGGTCAGCCGCACCTGGGGCCGGGTCGGCGGCCATGCCCATCGCCACCTCCGCGGCCTCGCCGGTCAGCGGCCGGCCGCGTTGCGCACGCAGCCAGTCGCGGGCCAGGTTGCGGGTGATCTGCCGCAGCCAGGGCAGGAAGCTGGTCGCGCTGCGCAGCTGGTGCAGCTGCTGCCAGCCCTTCACGAAGGCCTCCTGGGCGATGTCCTCGCTGGCCTGGCGGTCGCGGGTGATGGCCAGGGCGATGGCGGTGACCGTGTTCTGGCAGGCCAGCACGATACGGCCGTAGGCATGCTGGCAACCGCTGGCGGCGGCGGGCAGTTCGCGTTCCAGGGTCTGGTCGATCGATGCGGCGAACGTCGTCATGGCGGCGGCTCTCCTGCTGGGATTGTGTCCCATGACGGAGCCGCGCGCCCAATGTGACCGACTTCCTGTGCTGACAAAAAAGGGGACGGAGGGGATTAAGTCGTTTGTGCCACAAACGACTTAATCCCCTCCGTCCCCTTTTTGCAGTTGCCGGCCAGCGGCGGGTACGACCCTTGGGTTATTTCGATGGCTGGATACGGACCCGGACTTCTTCCTCTTCCGCTGCGGCCTGCGGGGCCGGTTGCGCCTGCTGCGGCTGGGCCTGCGGGGCAGGGGCCGGTGCTGCCGGGGCCGGGGCACCGCGATGGCGCAGGCCGATCACCAGCGCCACGCCGGCGATCACCACCAGCAGGGCGATGCGGATGCGCCAGGCCCAGCTGCGGCCGCCGCTGCCCTGTTCCGGCGTGTCGCGGAAGGCGAACTCGGCGGTCGGATGGTCGCGGCGGGTGGTGTCGAGCAGGCGTGCCTCACGCAGGATCTCGCGTGCACGCGGCTGGTCGTCGGCGCGCACGATCCATACCGCCGGGTAGGTGTTGGCGTTGCCGAGGTCGGTATAGCTGAACTGGCCGCGGCGACGGGTCTTGTACGAGCGCCCGTTGGTCACCTTGACGTCGATGCCATGCCCGCGCAGGAGCTCGGCCACGCCTTCGACGGTTTCCACGCGCTGGCTGCTGAAGATCTGGCGCATGGGTTTACTCCTTGGCCGGCACGGCGGCCGCGGCAGCCTGGTCGGGAACCACGCGGATCAGGCCCTCCTGCGCGGTGCTGGCCACCAGCACACCATTGCGGGTGAAGAACTGGCCGCGGGCCAGGCCGCGCGAATCCTGCGCGCTGGGGCTGTCCAGCGAGTACAGCAGCCAGTCGTCGGCACGGAACGGGCGGTGGAACCAGATCGCGTGGTCGAGCGAGGCCATCTGCACGTGCGGGTGGTAGTAGCTGATGCCGTGCGGGAACGTCGCCGTGCCCAGCAGGTGGAAGTCCGAGGCATAGGCCAGCAGGGCCTGGTGCAGTTCCGGAGCATCGCCGACCGGCTCGCTCAGGCGCAGCCACACCTGGTGGTAGGGCGGGCGCTTGGGCGGGTTCAGTTCGTCGCGCGGGTAGACGTGGCGGAATTCGAACGGGCCGCCGCGCGACAGCCAGCGCTGCACCTTGATCGGCAGCCGCTCCAGCACTTCGGCCGGCAGCGGCCGGTTCGGTTCGATGTCTTCCGGCTGCGGCACTTCGGGCATCTTGTGCTGGTGCTCGGCGCCGGTCTCGGCCTGCTGGAACGATGCCGCGCAGAAGAAGATTACCTTGCCGTGCTGGATCGCGGTGACCCGGCGCACCGAGAAGCTGCCGCCGTCGCGGGTACGGTCCACGTCGTAGACGATCGGGTGGTCGATGTTGCCGGCGCGCAGGAAATAGGCGTGCAGCGAGTGCACGTGGCGGCCGTTGTCGACCGTGGCCTGTGCCGCGGCCAGCGCCTGGCCCAGCACCTGCCCGCCGAACACGTACTTGGTGCCGATGTCGCGGCTCTGCCCGCGGAACAGGTTGTCCTCCAGCCGCTCCAGCGTGAGCAGGTCGATCAGCTCGGAGACGACGGGTTCGGGCGTGTCGTTCAAGGGGGCGGCCACAGCAGTGAAAGAGGGCCTGATTATACCGGTCAGGGGTCAGATCCCTTTCGCCCGGCGAAAGGGATCTGACCCCGGGCGGGGCAACCGCTATTTGCCCAGCCGGGCTACCAGGGCCTGCAGGGCGTTCTGTGCGTCCGGGGCGAACCAGGCCTCGACGAAACGGTCGAGCTGGATCAGGTCCGGCTGCAGCGCCACGTGCAGGTCGGCGCGGGCGATGGCGCGGGTCAGCAGCATCGGCTGGCGCGGCTGCCTGAGCAGGTCCTGCAGCCAGGCAATCGCGCGTGCCACCACCAGGTCCCCCTCTGCCAGCTCATCCACCAGGCCGATCTGCACCGCCTGTTCGGCCGGTACCAGCGAACCGGTGGTCAGCAGCACGCCGGCGCGGTGCACGCCCACCGCACGGCGCAGCAGGCGCTGGATGCCCTCCGGCGCGATCAGGCCCACCTGCACCTCGTTCAGGCCGATGGCATATGGCCGCGACGGATCGGCGCTGCGGGCCATCACCCGGTAGTCGCAGCACAGGGCCAGCACGCAGCCGCCCGCCGGGGCGTGGCCGGTGATCGCCGCGACCACCGGGATGCGGCTCTCGGCCAGCGTGCGTACGGCGCCAAAGAAGGCGTTCCAGGTGTCCAGCAGCTTGTGCTTGTCATCGCCATGCGAGAGCAGGTGCGGCACGTCCATGCCGCCGGTGAAGATGCGCTCGCTGCCCGACAGCACGATGCCGTGCGCGTCTTCGGCCATGGCCAGCTCGATGGCATGGATCAACTGCCGGCACAGGTCGGTGTCCAGTGCGTTGACCGGCGGCCGCGCCAGGCGCAGTTCGCGGATGGGGCCATGGTTGATCACCTCGATGAGCGTCGTCATGCTGCGGTCTCGTTGCGAAGAAGGAACCTGGGCGATGATAACCAAACCATTCGTTGGCGTACTGTGGCTTCTGTGTGCGGCCGCAGCATCGGCCTCGGCGGCGGAATCGGGCTGCGTCACGGTGGATCAGGGCTGGGCGCGGTTGCCACCGAATCCGGCAATGCCGATGACCGCTGGCTACGGCGTCATCCACAACGGCTGCGGCAAGGCGGTGGTGATCACCGGCGCGACCAGCAGCAGCTTCAATGATGTGTCGCTGCACGAAACCACGATCACGGATGGGGTCAGCCGGATGCGCGCGATCGAGCGCCTGCCGCTGGCGCCGGGTGCACGTGCCGAGCTCAAGCCCGGTGGCCTGCACCTGATGCTGATGCAGGGCAAGGGCGCGCTGAAGGAGGGGCAGGCGGTGCCGCTACGGCTGCAGCTGGAAGGCGGCGGCGAAGCAAGTGCGACGCTGGCCGTACGCAAGGCTGCGCCGTAGCGGGATGGTCGTGCCGGCCGCTGGCCGGCAGCACGGGCAATGCCGGCCAGCGGCCGGCACTACCACAGGGCCTTACGACCAGTCGTACGAGAACAGCACGGTGCGGCTTTCCGGCTCGTACAGCATCTCGACCGCGTCGGCGCCGGTGGCGCAGAGGATCGTGTAGTTCCGGCCGCTGGCCGGCACGATCAAAGGGCCTTACGACCAGTCGTACGAGAACAGCACGGTGCGGCTTTCCGGCTCGTACAGCATCACGATCGCATCGGCGCCGGTGGCGCACCAGTTGTAGCCGGCTACGCCGGCCACGGCGAAGAACTTGTTGCCGTTGCGGGTGATGATCACCGTTTCGGCATCGTCCGCAGCGTTTGGGTCATCGGCAGCGTCGGTGAAGCCCAGTTCGAAGGCCGCGGGAATCTCCGCGGTCTCGGTCCAGTTGCCGAAGCCTATCGGTCCGCCCAGCGTATCCAGGTAGTCGCGTTCGCTGGCCTCACCCTTGCCGTAGCGCGAGTAGCAGGCGAGACGGCCGTGCGCGGCATGGTAATCGCGGGCCTTGGCGTAGCTGTCGCGCATCTGCGCGATGTGCTCCTGCGCATCCTTGTCCTGCACCGCCTCGCCGATGAAATAGCCCTCATTGCCGAGGAAGCGCATCTCGTTGCCGGCGGTCAGTTCGAAGGCGATCCAGTTGGTGCCGGTGAAATCGTTGTGGTGTTCTTCGGTGGTCTCGCCGATGCAACCGTCGTACGGCTCGATCGGGCACAGCATCGTCGCCACCTGGCCGGCCAGTTCCGGCCGCAGCACGCCCAGGTCAATCTTCAGCAGCGGCAGCAGGTGCTGGCCGAGCCAGGCCTGGTCAGCGGGAAAGACGTCGGTGGGGAAGGGGACCATGCCGGGCAGCAGGTCGCGCAGTTCAGTCTGGTGGATCATGTCAGTCCATTGAATGGGATCGGTAGTGCCGGCCGCTGGCCGGCAACCTCATTGCAGCCAAAGCGTGCCGACCAAGGTCGGCACCTGCCAGGGCGCGTCAAGTGGAGGCGCTGCGGATCGCCTCCGGCAGCGGCGCGCTCTTGCCGGTCTGCGTATCCATCCACACCACCACCACGTTGCCGTCGGAATACAGCTTCGACGCGTCCTGCTGGTCGACGATGCGGTGGCCGATGGTCACGCTGCTGTTGCCCAGGCGCTCGACGAACAGCTCGACCAGTATGTCGTTGGGCCACACGATCGGCAGCCGGTAATTGACGTTGGTCGCGGCCACCACCGGTGCGATGCGGTCGGTCATCGATACGCCGTCCACGCCCAGCATCCAGCGCACGCGCGCTTCTTCCAGGTAGGAAATGTACTTGGCGTTGTTGACGTGGCCCATGCTGTCCATGTCACGCCAGCGCACGCTGATCGGGATGCGGGCCAGGATCTTGTGTTCGCTGCTCATCAGGCGTCCTTCTTCTTCGATGTGCTCTTGCTGGCCTTGCCGGTGCTCTTGGCGGCCGCGGCCTTCTTGGCAACCTTGGCCGGCTTCTCAGGCTTCACCTTGCGTGGCGGGCGGGCGTCGGGCTTGTCGGCCACGGCGGCCGGCTGTTCCGGGCGCGCGCTGGTGGACGGCAGCATGCGCGCCAGGAACTGGCCGGTATACGACTGCGGACAGGCCGCCACGTCTTCCGGCGTGCCGGTGACCAGGATGGTGCCACCGCGGTGGCCGCCTTCCGGACCCAGGTCGACGATCCAGTCGGCGGTCTTGATCACGTCCAGGTTGTGCTCGATCACCACCACCGTGTTGCCTTCGTCGCGCAGCTTGTGCAGCACGCCCAGCAGCGCTTCGATGTCGTGGAAGTGCAGGCCGGTGGTCGGTTCGTCGAGGATGTACAGGGTGCGGCCGGTATCGCGGCGCGACAGTTCCTTGGACAGCTTCACGCGCTGTGCTTCACCACCGGACAGCGTGGTCGCGCTCTGGCCCAGTTTGATGTAGCTCAAGCCGACGTCGACCAGGGTTTCCAGCTTGCGTGCGATCGACGGCACCGGTTCGAACAGCTTCAGTGCATCCTCGACGGTCATTTCCAGCACGTCGTTGATGTTGAAGCCCTTGTACAGGATCTCGAGCGTCTCGCGGTTGTAGCGCTTGCCATGGCAGACGTCGCAGGGCACGTACACGTCCGGCAGGAAGTGCATCTCCACCTTGATCAGGCCGTCGCCCTGGCAGGCTTCGCAGCGGCCACCGCGCACGTTGAAGCTGAAACGGCCCGGCGAATAGCCACGCGCACGCGCTTCGGGCACCTGTGCGAACAGTTCGCGCAGGGGGGTGAACAGGCCGGTGTAGGTGGCCGGGTTCGAACGCGGGGTGCGGCCGATCGGTGACTGGTCGATGTCCACCACCTTGTCGAACAGGTCCAGGCCATCGATCTCCTTGTACGGGGCGATCGGGTGCGAGGAACCGTTGATCTCGTTGGCGGCCAGCGAGAACAGGGTGTCGTTGATCAGGGTGGACTTGCCGGAGCCGGACACACCGGTCACGCAGGTCAGCAGGCCCGACGGAATCGCCAGGTCCACACCCTTGAGGTTGTTGCCGCTGGCCCCGCGCAGGTGCAGGGTCATCTTCGGGTTCGGCTTGTGCCGGCGCGCGGGGATCTCGATCGCGCGCTTGCCCGACAGGTACTGGCCGGTCAGCGAGCGCGGTGCCTCCAGGATGTCCTGCAGGGTGCCCTGGCCGACGATCTCGCCGCCATGCACGCCCGCGCCCGGGCCGATGTCCAGCACGTAGTCGGCCAGGCGGATCGCATCCTCGTCATGCTCGACCACGATCACCGTGTTGCCGAGGTCGCGCAGGCGGGTGAGGGTGCCGAGCAGGCGCTCGTTGTCGCGCTGGTGCAGGCCGATCGACGGCTCGTCGAGCACGTACATCACGCCGACCAGGCCGGCGCCGATCTGGCTGGCCAGGCGGATGCGCTGTGCCTCGCCACCGGACAGGGTGTCGGCCTTGCGTTCCAGGGTCAGGTAATCCAGGCCCACATCGACCAGGAAGCCCAGGCGCTCACCGATTTCCTTGACGATCTTCGCGGCGATCTCGCCACGCCAGCCCGGCAGGCTCAGTTCGCTGAAGAATTTCAGCGCCTCGTCGATCGGCAGCACCACCAGCTCCGGCAGCGGGCGGTCGGCCACGAACACGTTGCGTGCCGCTTTGTTCAGGCGCGCGCCATGGCATTCCGGGCACGGCTGTTCGCTGATGTACTTGGACAGCTCTTCGCGCACCGCCGGCGATTCGGTTTCCTTGTAGCGGCGCTCGAGGTTGGGAATGATGCCCTCGAAGCGGTGCTTGCGCTGGGTGCGGCCACCGGCTTCGGTGAAGTAGGTGAAGGTGATCGCCTCATCGCCGCTGCCGTACAGCACGGCCTGCTGCACGTTCTGCGGCAGCGAGTTCCATGCCGCGTCGACGTCGAACCGGTAGTGCTTGGCCAGCGAGGCGATCAGCTGGAAGTAATAGGCGTTGCGACGGTCCCAGCCGCGCACCGCGCCGGCGGCCAGCGACAGCTCGGGATGCACCACCACGCGCGAAGGATCGAAGAATTCGGCCATGCCCAGGCCGTCGCAGCCGGGGCACGCGCCCATCGGTGCGTTGAACGAGAACAGGCGCGGTTCCAGCTCCGGCAGCGAGTAATCGCAGACCGGACAGGAGTACTTGGAGGAGAACAGCGTCGGCGAAGCGTCGGCACTGTCCAGGCTCTGCACCGAGGCCATGCCGTCGCCCAGCTTCAGCGCGGTTTCGAAGCTCTCGGCCAGGCGCTGCTTGATGTCCTCGCGCGGGCGGAAGCGGTCGATCACCGCCTCGATGGTGTGCTTCTGGCGCAGCGCCAGCGGCGGCACCGCATCGATTTCATGCAGCTCGCCGTCCACGCGCACGCGCACGAAACCCTGCGCGCGCAGCTGGTCGAACACCTGGGCATGCTCGCCCTTGCGGTCGCGGATGACCGGGGCCAGCAGCATGTAGCGCTGTTCCGGGTCCAGGGTCAGCACCTGGTCGACCATCTGGCTGACCGTCTGCGCCTCCAGCGGATAGCCGTGGTCCGGGCAGCGCGGGGTGCCGACGCGGGCGTACAGCAGGCGCAGGTAGTCGTAGATCTCGGTGATCGTGCCGACCGTCGAACGCGGGTTGTGCGAGGTCGACTTCTGCTCGATCGAGATCGCCGGGGACAGGCCCTCGATGTGGTCCAGGTCCGGCTTTTCCATCACGCTCAGGAACTGGCGCGCATAGGCCGACAGCGACTCGACATAGCGGCGCTGGCCTTCTGCATAGATGGTGTCGAACGCCAGCGAGGACTTGCCCGAGCCGGACAGGCCGGTGATCACGATCAGCTTGTCGCGGGGCAGGTCGAGGTCGAGGTTCTTCAGGTTGTGCGTCCGCGCGCCGCGGATGCGGATGAAATCCATCGCCATGGGGGATCCGGTTGTGGGGGCGTTGGCTGGGTGCCGGGCCAGCAGGGAACGGCAATCGGTCAGCCTACCGAGGTGACCAGATGGGGGCAATGGGCGACAATGCCAGCCCGATGTCTCATCTGGTGAGACAGGCCGTCAGGCAGGGGTCAGATCCCTTTTCACGGGGTGAAAAGGGATCTGACCCCGTTCCGGAGCCGTCCTCCCGCGGCATTCGGGGGTTGACTTGACCCGCGCCCGCTGATCTGCGTACAATTCCGCTCCTGTCCGCCCTCGATGGCGGCAGCTCAGACCACAATAACTACAGAGGAAGGCCTGGTCATGTACGCAGTACTGGTCACCGGCGGTAAGCAATACCGCGTGGCGCAGGGCGAAAAGCTCCGCATTGAAAAGCTCGAAGTCGAAGTCGGCAGCGAGATCAAGTTTGACAACATCCTGATGCTGGGTGACAGCGACGGCGTGAAGCTGGGCGATGCGCTGAAGGGCGCTGCCGTCACCGCCAAGGTCCTGTCCCAGGGTCGTGCTGACAAGGTCCGGATCATCAAGTTCCGTCGCCGCAAGCACCACATGAAGCGTCAGGGTCACCGTCAGTACTACACCGAAATCGAGATCACCGGCATCGCCGGCTAAGCATCAGGAGAAGCAGTCATGGCACATAAAAAGGGCGTAGGCTCCTCGCGCAACGGTCGCGACTCCAACCCGAAGTACCTGGGCGTCAAGATCTTCGGCGGCCAGGCCATCGAAGCCGGCAACATCATCGTGCGTCAGCGCGGCACCCAGTTCCACCCGGGCACCGGCGTTGGCCTGGGCCGTGACCACACCCTGTTCGCCCTCGTGGACGGCAAGGTGGAGTTCTCGGTCAAGGGCGCCAAGAAGCGTCGCACCGTCAGCATCGTCTCGGCCGACGCCTGATCCAGGCATCGCCGGCACCCGTGCCGCGGCATGGCCGTGCTGGATGAAGAGCACGCTGCATGGAGAGCCCCGCTTCGGCGGGGCTTTTCGTTAGAGTTGAAGCAAGACCGGCTGGGCCGGGTTGCCGGCCCGCGGCCGGCATGACATTCAAGGTGGCGGCCAACAGGTCGCGCCCATCGCAGGCATCGAAACAATGAAACTGGTAGACGAAGCAGAAATCGAAGTGTTCGCCGGCAACGGCGGCAACGGCTGCATTGGCTTCCGTCGCGAGAAGTTCATTCCGCTCGGCGGCCCGGACGGCGGCGACGGCGGTGCGGGCGGCAGCGTGTACATCCGCGCCGACGAAAACCTGAACACCCTGGTCGACTTCCGCCATGAGCGTATCTTCAAGGCGCAGCGCGGCGAGAACGGCATGGGCCGCCAGGCCTATGGCAAGGGCGGCGAAGACCTGACCATCACCGTGCCGGTCGGCACCGTGGTCATCAACGTTGCCACCGATGAAGTCATCGGCGACCTGACCCAGCACGGCGACCGCCTGCTGGTGGCCAAGGGCGGTCGCGGTGGCCTGGGCAACATGCACTTCAAGAGCTCGACCAACCGCTCGCCGCGCCAGGCGCTGCCAGGCGAGCCGGGCGAAGAGCGCACGCTGAAGCTGGAGCTGAAGCTGCTGGCCGATGTCGGCCTGCTGGGCTTCCCCAACGCCGGCAAGAGCACCCTGATCCGTGCCGTTTCGGCGGCAACGCCGAAGGTGGCCGATTACCCGTTCACCACGCTGTACCCGAACCTGGGCGTGGTGAAGGTGGAGAACCACCGCAGCTTCGTGATCGCCGACATTCCGGGCCTGATCGAAGGTGCTGCGGACGGCGCCGGCCTGGGTGCGCAGTTCCTGCGCCACCTGCAGCGCACCCGCCTGCTGCTGCACCTGGTGGATATCTCGCCGATGGAAGGCGGCGTGGAGGGCATTTCGCCGGTGGAGCAGGTGCGTGCGATCGAACGCGAGCTGGAGAAGCACGATCCGGAGCTGCTGAACAAGCCGCGCTGGCTGGTGCTGAACAAGGCTGACCTGATGTTCGAAGACGAGGCGCAGGCCGCGGCCGAGCAGATCGTCGCCGAGCTGGGCTGGAAGGAGCCGTGGTTCCTGGTTTCCGCGCTGGGCCGCGAAGGTACCTTCCCGATCATGAGCCGGATCATGGCCTTCTTCGATCGCCAGAAGGAAGACGAGCTGGAAGCCCGCAACGCGCAGTGATGCCGTTGTGGTTCCATGCGGAAAACCCGGCTTCGGCCGGGTTTTTTGTTGTTGGGGTCAGATCCCTTTTTCGCTGGAAAAGGGATCTGACCCCGGGATCGCAGGCAACAAAAAACCCGGCCGGGGCCGGGCTTTTGTCTGCTGCCCAACCCCGAAGGGCAGGGCGGCAACGCCGGATCAGGCGGCCTTGAGGGCCTTGATGCGGTCGTTCAGGCGGCTCTTGTGGCGAGCAGCCTTGTTCTTGTGGATCAGGCCACGCGCGCTGAAGCGATCCAGGATCGGCTGGGCAACGGCGAAGGCGGCTTCGGCGCCGGCGGCATCGTTGGCGTCCAGCGCCTTGATCACTTTCTTGACAGCGGTGCGCAGCATCGAGCGCTGAGCCACGTTGCGCGCGTTGCGCACGACGGTCTGCTTGGCGCGCTTCTTGGCGGACTTGATATTGGCCACGGTGGTGGTTTCCTGAAAAAATCGGTGTTATGGGAACAGCAAGCTAGCTAGTATGATGGCCCGAGAAATGCACGTCAAGTCGATTGTCAAGAGGGACGCTGAGTGAGTTCACCGAAGATGTTGCGGGGCCTGCTGTCGTTCAGCAGCATGACCATGGTCTCGCGGGTTCTCGGACTTGTCCGGGATCAGGTGATCACTACCACGTTCGGCACCAATGCGGTTACCGATGCGTTCTGGGTTGCCTTCAGGATACCCAATTTCCTGCGCCGGTTGTTCGCGGAGGGGTCCTTCTCCACCGCCTTCGTGCCGGTGTTCACCGAGGTGAAGGAGACCCGCAGCCACGCCGAACTGCGTGAGCTGATGTCCCGGACCGCCGGCACCTTGGGCGGGGTGCTGATGCTGGTCACCGCCCTGGCGCTGATCTTCGCGCCGCAGCTGGCGGTGGCATTCTCAAGTGGTGCTGATACCGACCCGGTCAAGCAGACCCTGCTGGTCGACCTGTTCCGCCTGACCTTCCCGTTCCTGCTGTTCGTGTCGCTGACCGCGCTGGCCGGCGGTGCGCTGAACAGCTTCCAGCGCTTCGCGATGCCGGCGCTGACCCCGGTCATCCTCAACCTGTGCATGATCGCCGGTGCGCTGTGGCTGGCGCCGCGGCTGGGCGGCACCCCGGAGAAGCAGATCCTGGCGCTGGGCTGGGCGGTGCTGGCGGCCGGTCTCCTGCAGTTGCTGTTCCAGCTGCCCTCGCTGAAGGGCATCAACCTGCTGACCCTGCCGCGCTGGGGCTGGAACCATCCGGGCGTGCGCAAGGTGCTGACGCTGATGGTGCCGACCCTGTTCGGTTCGTCGGTGGCGCAGATCAACCTGCTGCTGGATACCCTCATCGCGGCCAAGCTGACCGACGGCTCGCAGTCCTGGCTGTCGCTGGCCGATCGCTTCCTGGAGCTGCCGCTGGGCGTGTTCGGCGTGGCGCTGGGCACGGTGATCCTGCCGGCGCTGGCCCGCCACCATGTCAGCACCGACCGCGAGGGCTTCTCGCGCTCGCTGGACTGGGGCCTGCGCATGACCCTGCTGATCTCGGTGCCGGCGATGCTGGGCCTGGTGCTGCTGGCCGAGCCGCTGATCGCCACGCTGTTCCAGTACCGCCAGTTCACCGCGTTCGATACCCGCATGACCGCGCTGTCGGTATACGGCCTGAGCTTCGGCCTGCCGGCGTTCGCGCTGCTGAAAGTGGTGCTGCCGGCGTTCTATGCGCGGCAGGACACCAAGACCCCGGTGCGTGCCGGCGTGGCCGCGCTGGTGGCCAACATGGTGTTCAACTTCGCGCTGCTGGCCGTGCTGTACCAGGTGATGGTGCCCGACGCGCTGAAGGCGCAGGGCGTGATGGCGGCGATCGGCAAGCAGCCGGGCCTGCACCTGGCGCTGGGCATTGCCAGTGCGCTGTCCAGTTACCTGAACCTGGGCCTGCTCTGGTACTGGCTGGGCAAGACCGACGTCTACCAGCGGCGGCCGGGCTGGGGCGGCTATCTGGTGCGGCTGGGGGTGGCCTGCGTGGCCATGGTCGGCGTGCTGCTGGCCCTGCTGCACTGGGTCCCCGACTTCACCGGCATGGACAAATGGCACCGTATCGGTGGCCTGATGCTGCTGGTCGGCGGCGGCGGCGCGACCTACGCGGTGGCCATGCTGGCGATGGGCTTCCGCCCGCGCGACCTGCGCGGGCATTGATCGCGGTCCGTGGCGGCTATACTTCAGGGTTACACCATTGAAGCGGCGGCCCCGGTCGGGCCGGAACGAGAGTTGATGAGCAGGCTGTTCAGAAGCGTCGAGGGCGGGGAGCTGTTCCCCAACGGAAGCGTGGTCTGTATCGGTGCATTCGACGGCCTCCACCTGGGCCATCGTGCGCTGGTCCGCCACGCGGTTGCCCGCGCGCGCGCCTTGGGCGTGGCCGCAGTGGCCGTGGCATTCGAGCCGCTGCCGCGTGAATTCTTCGCCCAGGGCACGCCGCCGCCGCGGCTGACCCTGGCGCGCAGCAAGGTCGAGATCCTGCGCGAGCTCGGCGTCGATGCGATCGGCCTGCTGCGTTTCGACGCGGCGATGGCGGCGATGCCGGCCGAGACCTTCGTGCGCCGGTTGCTGGTGCACCGGCTGGGCGCCCGCGAAGTGTGGATCGGGCCCGAGTTCTGCTTCGGCAACCGCCGCCGCGGTGATCTGGCACTGCTGCAGGAGATGGGCGCCGAACTCGGCTTCACCGCGGGCGAGATCGAAGCGGTGGACCTGCATGGCGAGCGCATCTCCAGCACCCGCATCCGCCAGCTGCTGCAGGAGGGCGATTTCGCCCGCGCCAACGACCTGCTCGGCCGCCCCTACGCGATCAGCGGGCGGGTGGTGCGCGGGCGCCAGCTCGGCCGTACGCTGGGCTTCCCCACCGCCAACCTGCGCTTCCCGAAGACCCCGGCACTGTCGGGCATCTACGCGACCTGGGTGCACGGCGTGTTCGACCAGCCCTGGCCTTCGGTGTCCAGCTTCGGTACGCGGCCGACGGTGGAGGGCGTGGAGCCGCTGCTGGAAGCCCACCTGTTCGATTTCCAGGGCGACCTGTACGGCCGCCACATCGACGTGGAGTTCGTCGCCAAGCTGCGCGACGAAGAGAAATTCAATGATCTGGCGGCGCTGACCGACCAGATGCACCGCGACGCCGAACAGGCGCGCGCCATCCTTTCCGAACATAGATTGCGAGCCACTGCGTGAGCCAGGACTACAAGACCACCCTGAACCTGCCAGCCACCGAATTCCCGATGCGCGGCGACCTGCCCAAGCGCGAGCCGGGCATTCTGGCGCGGTGGGAAGAGCAGGGGCTCTACCAGCAGCTGCGCGACAACGCCGCCGGCCGCCCGCTGTTCGTGCTGCATGACGGCCCGCCATACGCCAACGGCCGCATCCACCTGGGCCACGCGGTCAACAAGATCCTGAAGGACATCATCGTCAAGTCGCGCTACCTGGCCGGCTTCGATGCGCCCTACGTGCCGGGCTGGGACTGCCATGGCCTGCCGATCGAGATAGCGGTCGAGAAGAAGTGGGGCAAGGTCGGCACCAAGCTTGACGCCGTCGAATTCCGCCAGAAGTGCCGCGAGTTCGCCGAAGAGCAGATCAACATCCAGCGCGTGGACTTCAAGCGCCTGGGCGTGACCGGTGACTGGGACAACCCGTACAAGACCCTGAGCTTCGATTTCGAAGCCAACGAGATCCGCGCGCTGGCCAAGGTCGTGGCCAACGGCCACCTGGTCCGCGGCGCCAAGCCGGTGTACTGGTGCTTCGACTGTGGCTCGGCGCTGGCCGAGGCCGAGATCGAGTACCAGGAAAAGGAATCGCCGGCGATCGACGTGGCCTACGCCGCACGTGATGCGCAGGCCATCGGCCAGGCGTTCGGCGTGAGCGTGCCGGCCGACGTCGAAGTGGCCGTACCGATCTGGACCACCACCCCGTGGACGCTGCCGGCCTCGCTGGCGGTGTCGCTGGGCGCGGAGATCCGCTACGTGCTGGCCGAAGGCCCGGCCCACAACGGCAAGCGCCGCTGGCTGGTGCTGGCCGCGGCCCTGGCCGAGCGCGCGCTGCAGCGCTATGGCGTGGACGAAGTGGTGCTGCACGGTGAAACCACCGGCGCTGCGCTGGAAAACCAGCTGCTGGCGCATCCGTTCTACCCGGAGCGCGAGATCCTGGTGCTCAATGGCGACCATGTCTCCGACGAGGACGGTACCGGTGCGGTGCACACCGCCCCCGGCCACGGCCAGGAAGACTTCGTGGTCAGCCAGAAGTACGGCCTGCTGGACAAGTACAACGCTGGCCAGGTCACTCCGATCGACGGCCGCGGCGTGTACCTGGAATCGACCCCGCCGGCCGGTGACGTGGTGCTGGCGGGCCAGCACCTGTGGAAGGCGCAGGAGGCCATCGTCGGCGTGCTGCGCGACAACGGTTCGCTGCTGGCGTTCCATCCGATCCGCCACAGCTACCCGCACTGCTGGCGCCACAAGACGCCGGTGGTGTTCCGCGCCACTCCGCAGTGGTTCATCTCGATGGACAAGGCCAACCTGCGCAACGATGCGCTGGCCGCCATCGACACCGTCGGCTGGTTCCCGACCTGGGGCAAGGCGCGCATCCAGAGCATGGTCGACGGTCGCCCGGACTGGACCATCTCGCGCCAGCGCACCTGGGGCGTGCCGATCGCACTGTTCACCCACCGCCAGACCGGCGAGATCCATCCGCGTTCGGTGGAGCTGATGCAGCAGGTCGCCGACCGCGTCGAAGCCGAGGGCATCGACGTGTGGTATTCGCTGGACGCCGCCGAACTGCTCGGTGCCGACGCGGCCGACTACGAGAAGGTCACCGACATCCTCGACGTCTGGTTCGATTCGGGCGTGACCCATGAAGGCGTGCTCGCCGCGCGTGGCTTCGGCAAGCCGGCCGACCTGTACCTGGAAGGGTCCGACCAGCACCGCGGCTGGTTCCAGTCCTCGCTGCTGACCGGCGTGGCGATCGACAAGCGCGCCCCGTACAAGCAGTGCCTGACCCACGGCTTCACCGTGGACGAGCACGGCCGCAAGATGTCCAAGTCGCTGGGCAACGGTATCGAGCCGCAGGACATCATGAACAAGCTGGGCGCGGACATCCTGCGCCTGTGGATCGCCTCGGCCGACTACAGCAACGAGATGTCGCTGTCGCAGGAGATCCTCAAGCGCAACGCCGACGCCTACCGCCGCCTGCGCAACACCGCGCGCTTCCTGCTCGGCAACCTGGACGGTTTCGACCCGGCGCTGCACCTGCAGCCGCTCGAGCAGATGGTCGCGCTGGACCGCTGGATCGTGCATCGCGCGTGGGAGCTGCAGGAGAAGATCAAGGCGGCCTACGACGGCTACAACATGGCCGAGATCGTGCAGCTGCTGCTGAACTTCTGCAGCGTGGACCTGGGCTCGCTGTACCTGGACGTGACCAAGGACCGGCTGTACACCATGCCGACCGATTCGCACGGTCGCCGTTCGGCCCAGAGCGCGATGTACCACATCGCCGAAGCGTTCACCCGCTGGGTGGCGCCGATCCTGACCTTCACCGCCGACGAGCTGTGGGGCTACCTGCCGGGCGAACGCGCCGGCCACGTGCTGTTCACCACCTGGTATGACGGCCTGGCGCCGTTGCCGGCCGATGCCCAGCTCAATGCCGCCGACTTCGACCAGCTGCTGGCCGTGCGCGAGCAGGTGGCCAAGGTGCTCGAGCCGATGCGCGCCAACGGTGCGATCGGTGCGGCGCTGGAAGCGGAGATCACCATCGCCGCCAGCGAAGAACAGGCCGCGCGCTGGCAGCCGCTGGCCGATGAACTGCGTTTCCTGTTCATCAGTGGCGACGTGCAGGTGCGCCCGGCGACCACCGACGAGGTGTTCGTCAGCGCCCAGCCGACCACCAAGGCCAAGTGCGTGCGCTGCTGGCACCACCGCGCCGACGTCGGCAGCAACGCCGACCATCCCGAGCTGTGCGGCCGTTGCGTGAGCAACGTGACCGGCGCCGGCGAAGTGCGGAGCTGGTTCTGATGGCCGCGCCCCGTCCGCATCCGAACGCCCTGGTCTGGCTGCTGCTGTCGGTGGCCATCATCGGCCTGGACCAGTGGTCCAAGGCCTGGGTGCTGTCCAGCCTGCCGGAGTTCCAGCCGGTGGTGGTCATCGACGGCTTCTGGAACTGGTACCGCACCTACAACACCGGCGCGGCATTCAGTTTCCTGAGCGACGCGGGTGGCTGGCAGAAGTACTTCTTCACCGCGCTGGCGATCGCCATCAGCGGGCTGATGGCGTGGTGGCTGCGCGGCACCGCCCGCGGCAACTGGAAGGCCGCGGTGCCGTATGCGCTGATCATCGGTGGCGCCATCGGCAACGTGATCGACCGCCAGGTGCACGGCCACGTGGTCGACTTCATCCAGTGGTACGTGGGCAGCTACACCTGGCCCTCGTTCAACATCGCCGACTCGGCCATCGTGGTGGGTGCCATCGGCATCGCGCTGTTTGGCCTGTTCGACGGCAAGTCCGCCAAAAAGGCGGATAATGCCAACCCGAAACCGTAAGCCGGCTGCCGCCGGGAGACTGAACTGATGGATGTGCTGCTCGCCAACCCGCGTGGTTTCTGTGCCGGTGTCGATCGTGCGATCGAGATCGTCAAGCGCGCGATCGAAACGCTGGGCGCGCCCATCTATGTCCGCCATGAAGTGGTGCACAACCGCTTCGTGGTCGACGACCTGAAGCAGCGCGGCGCGATCTTCGTCGAAGAGCTCGACGAGGTTCCGGACAACAACACCGTGATCTTCAGCGCGCATGGCGTGTCCCAGGCCGTGCGCCAGGAAGCCGAGCGCCGTGGCCTGAAGGTGTTCGACGCCACCTGCCCGCTGGTGACCAAGGTCCACTTCGAGGTCGCCCGCCACTGCCGTGCCGGCCGTGACGTGGTGCTGATCGGCCACGCCGGTCACCCGGAGGTGGAAGGCACCATGGGCCAGTGGAACCGCGAAGCCGGGACCGGGCAGATCTACCTGGTCGAGGATGTCGAGCAGGTCGCGACGCTGCAGATCAACCAGCCGGAAAACTTCGCCTACACCACCCAGACCACGCTGTCGGTGGATGACACGCGCGGCATCATCGATGCGCTGCGCGAGCGGTTCCCTGCGATGCAGGGCCCGAAGAACGACGACATCTGCTACGCCACGCAGAACCGCCAGGATGCTGTGCGCGACCTGGCCAAGCGCTGCGACCTGGTGCTGGTGGTCGGTTCGCCGAACAGCTCCAACTCCAACCGTCTGAGCGAGCTGGCCCGCCGCGAAGGCGTGGAGTCGTACCTGATCGATGGTGCGCACGAGATCGACCCGGCATGGGTGGCAGGCAAGCAGCACATCGGCGTGACCGCCGGCGCCTCGGCGCCGCAGGTGCTGGTCGATGGCGTGCTGGCGCGCCTGGCCGAGCTGGGCGCCACCGGCGTGGGCGAGCTGGACGGCGAACCGGAATCGATGGTGTTCGCGCTGCCGAAGGAACTGCGCCTGCGCCTGGTCGACTGAGCGCGGAAGGACGTCTGCAGGGTACGGCCCGCCACTACCCGGTGTGGGTGCGAACCGAAACTGATCTGGTGGGTGCGAACCTTGGTTCGCACGCCTTTGGCATGGCCGGGTGGGCGCACCGCCCATGACCTTTGGCCATGGGGCCGGCCATCGCACAGGCCTAGCATCGGAGGATTCCCCGTTGTTGGAAACTGCCTGATGAAGACCCGAGCCCTGGCGATGTCGTTGCTGTTCGCGCTGGCGGCCACGCCTGCACTTGCGCAGACCTCGCCACCGGCCAACGCGGCAGCCCCAGGACTGCTGCGCATCGATGTGGACGCGCGCGATCTGGCCCGGCGCATCTTCAAGGTGACCGCCACCGTGCCGGCCACGCCCGGCCCGATGACCCTGCTGTACCCGCAGTGGATTCCCGGCAACCATTCGCCCACCGGCCCGATCGACAAGCTGGCCGGCCTGCGCGTGACCGCCAACGGCAAGCCGCTGGCCTGGCAGCGTGACCAGTACAACGTCTATGCGTTCAAGGTGGACGTGCCGGAGGGCGTGAGCGAGATCGTCGCCCACTTCGATTTCCTGTCCTCGCAGGGCGGCAGCCAGGGCCGGGTGGTGATGACCCCGGAAATGCTCAACCTGCAGTGGAACGCCAACTCGCTGTATCCGGCCGGCATCGACGCGCGCCAGCTGCAGGCGCAGGCCAGCGTGACCCTGCCCAGGGGCTGGTCGTTCGCCACTGCATTGGAGACCGCGCGCCGCGACGGTGACACCGTGGTGTTCAAGCCGATCTCCTATGACCATCTGGTCGATTCGCCCTTGTTTGCCGGCGAGCACTACCAGCGCATCGATCTCGATCCGGGCGCGAAGGTGCCGGTGCACCTCAACGTGTTTGCCGACGACGCCAAATCGCTGAAGCCGAGCGAGGCGCAGATCACGATGCACCGCGCGCTGGTGCAGCAGGCCGACAAGCTCTACGGCGCGCGGCACTACAACCACTATGAGTTCCTGCTGGCATTGACCGACCGCCTCGGCGGCATCGGCCTGGAGCATCACCGTTCCAGTGAGAACAGCGCCGACCCGGGCTACTTCACCGAGTGGGACAACAACGCGTGGATGCGCGATCTGCTGCCGCACGAGTACACCCATTCCTGGAACGGCAAGTACCGTCGCGGCGCGGATCTCGCCACCGCCAACTTCAACACGCCGATGGGCGACAGCCTGCTGTGGGTCTACGAAGGCCAGACCCAGTTCTGGGGCCAGGTGCTGGCGGCGCGTTCAGGGCTGTGGTCGACCGCGCAGGCGCGCGACATGCTGGCCAACGTGGCCGCGACCTATGACCGTGGTCGCCCGGGCCTGGCCTGGCGGCCGCTGCAGGACACCACCAATGACCCGACCATCGCGCAGCGCCGCACGCTGCCTTACCGCAACTATCAGATGAGCGAGGACTACTACTCCGGCGGCCAGATGCTGTGGCTGGAAGTGGAGGGCAAGCTGCGCGAACTGAGCGGCAACCGGCGTAGCCTGGATGACTTCGCACGTGCGTTCTTCGGCGTCGGCAACGGCGACTGGGACGTCAACCCGTACACCTTCGACGACGTGGTCGCGACCTTGAACGGCATAGCGCCGTATGACTGGGCGACGTTCCTGCGCGGGCGCCTGGACGGCCACGGTTCGTTGACCGGCGGCCTGGAACTGGCGGGCTGGAAGCTGGTCTACCGCGATACGCCGAACGATGCCTACAAGGCGCAGGAAAAACGCGCCAAGGCGGCATTGCTGGCGTACTCGCTGGGTGCGACCGTGCTCGACAGCGGCGTGGTCGGCGACGTGATCTGGGACAGCCCGGCGTTCAATGCTGGCCTGGCGCCGGGCATGAAGCTGATTGCCGTTGGCGGGCGCGAGTACAGCAGCCAGCGCTTGAAGGATGCGGTAGCTGCGGCGGCGAAGGACAAGGCGCCGATCGTACTGCTGGTGAAGCAGTTCGACCGCATCGAAACGATGAACATCGCCTACCACGGTGGCCTGCAGTACCCGGTGCTGGAGCGTATCGCCGGCAAGCCTGACCGCCTTGCGGACCTGTGGAAGGCACGATGAAACCGCGCGCCCGCGATGGCGTGATCCTGTTGATGGCGATCCTCGCCATCCTCGGTGCGTTCCTGCACGGCGACGGGCGCTGGCTGCATTGGCTGGCCAAGCCGACCACCACGCTGCTGATCGCTGGCATCGCCTGGCGCGTGCATGATCCAGCGCAGCCGTTCTACCGACGCGCGGTGCTGGCTGGCATGCTGCTGTCGTGCGTGGGGGATATCGCGCTGATGTTGCCGGTGGATGCGTTCGTGCCGGGGCTGGTCGCGTTCCTGCTGGCGCACCTCTGCTACATCGTCGCCTTCCGCGATGGCCTGCGTGCCGGGCGTGGCCTGCTCGCCGCCAGCGTCCTGCTCGGTGCGTTCGCTGTACTCAATGTACTTGGTCTGTGGCCGCACCTGCCCGCACCGATGCGCATTCCGGTGCTGGCATACGTGGTGGTGCTAGCCTCGATGGCGGTCCTGGCGCTCGCACGCCAGTGGCGGCGACCGCACACCGATGCAATGGATGCCAGCAGCTCCCGCTGGGCGGCCGCCGGTGCGCTGCTGTTCGTCGCCAGCGACTCGCTGCTGGCCTGGGACCGCTTCGCCGGCGGCCTGCCACTGGCCAGCCTGCTGGTGCTGTCCACGTACTACGGCGCGCAGTACGCCATCGCCCGCTCCGTGAAACAGCAAAAAGGGGACGGAGGGGATTAAGTCGCAGACGGCACCAAGGCACAAACGACTTAATCCCCTCCGTCCCCTTTTCGCGTTGACTATCGGAGGGTCGCGTTGCCGGAACGGCCTTGTGCGTCGAAAGAGAGGCGTGCGGACTGGCGATCACCGGCGACTTCGTCCGGCAGCCAGACCAGAGTGCCACCCTTGCGCACGATCACATAGACGTGGCCGACTTCACCGGGAGTGCCCATCAATGCGTTGCGCTGTGCCTGCAGTGCCTGGGCCACGCGCGGCACCGCCTCGAAATCGATGTTGGCCAGCGCCGTGCTGCTGCGGCGCAGGGTGATGGTGGGCGCGAAGCGCTGCGGATTGACCGGGTCGCCCTTGCGCCACTGGCCGCGTTCGAAGTGGTAGCTGTCCACGCGCGACGGCTGCTGCGGATCCACCAGGTCCAGATTGATCCGGCCATCGTCGTAGAAGTGGATGCTGTGGAATACCGTCAGCCGGTGCCCGGCCAGCGCAGGCATCTGTTCCAGTGCCTGGCGGGCGGCCAGCAGGTAGTCCGCATCGAACAACCGGTTGTTGCGTTCGGGCACCGGCGGCAACCGCGGCTCGGTCATCGGCGCGAGCGAAGCGGGCCTCTCGCGCGCTGGCGGCATGGCGATCGGCGCGCTTGCGCTGTTGGCCTGCACCGAATGGCCCAGTGTTTCGCCCAGCGTCTGCAGGGCTCCGCCAGCCACGGCGACGCCGGCCAGCACCAGCAACACCACGGAGAACACCAGCCGGGTCGAGGGCGGCTGCTTCATACACTCTCCAGGCGAACGTTGCGGCGATCTTCCGGGTCGTACAACAGCGTGACCCGCTCGCGCGGAAGATTGGCCAGCTCGATCAACGGGATGAAGCGGCGCACGCTCACCTGCTGCACGCCACCTTCGCGGTCGATGTATTCCAGCTGGAACTCCACCTGCGGCTGCTCGTTGAGATAGGTGCCGGTCTGGCGCAGCTTCAGCACCTTCGCATCCACGCCGATGCCGCGATACTTCAGCGCGTCACCGCGGGCGTCGGCCTGCAGCAGCCGGCCGAGCAGGCGCAGGCCCAGCGCGTAGCCGCACAACACCAGCGGGCACACCAGCAGCGGATGACCGAGCGACAGGAAGGTCCAGCCCAGTCCCTCACTCTGCAGCCGATAGGCGGCCACATAGGCACTGGCCACCGCCACGATGCCGATCGCTGCGCCGACACCACGACGCCAGAGGCTGGCGACATCCAGTTCGGGCTGCGCCCCCTCCAGCACCACGTTGGGGAACGCGCCCGGCATCCGGCTCAGGCGTACCTCGATACGCTGGCCGGCAACGAAACGCTGCAGTTGCGGCTTGCTGTCCACCACCAGCATCTGTTCGTTGATGGGCGTGCCGGACAGGTTCTGGAAGCCCAGCTGCAGCTTCCACTGCGCGAAGCCGCGCACGTGCACGCCGGTCGGCTCGGCCTGTTCGATCAACGCGTCGCGCGGCTCACCGCCGGCCAGGGTGGTGCGCACCCGATGCAGCGCGCGCGGCGGGCCCAGCAGCAGGTAGTGCAGGAAGGCGAGCAGCAGGGCCAGCCACAGGATCACCGACAGCGCGAGCAGCAGCAGGGCCAGCCATGGCGCGCTGCGGTCGGCCAGTTGCACCGGCCACGACGTGCCGACATAGAGGATGCAGGGGAAGGGCAACGCGAAGAACAGCAGGAACGCGCCCCAGAACCAGAGATAGGCCTTCATGGGGTGGTGGGGAACCGATGGAACAGGGCGCGTAGGGTACTACGCTCAGCGGATCTGCAGGGTCAGCAGGAAGTAGCGGCCGAGCGGATCGTCCAGCCCCGGCATCTGGCCACCGTTGCCGACCAGATAGTTCACCGGTTGCGTGTCGAGCACGTTGTGCACGTCCAGCGCGGCGACCACGCGCGGCCCCAGGCGTCGTGCGAGATGCAGGTTCCAGCGCAGCTGCCGGGGGTTCATGCAGTGGTTCTGCTCGCGCTGTTCCTCCGGGCATTCCGCACCGGGCAGCCAGGCGCGCGTGCGCCCCACCTGGTTGCCGCGCAGGGCGATGTCCCAGTTGCTGTTCTGCCACTGCACGTTCAGCACGGCGGCCATCGTCGGCGTGACATGGCCGCGCAGGTCCACCGTTGCATCATGGCCACGTTCGCGGCGCAGTTCCTGCTGCTTCAGCGCATCGAGCGAGAACAGCCACTGGCCGGTGTTGCCGGTATCGATGTGGTACTCCCCGCGCAGTACAAAGTTGCGCGAGGTGGTGCGGCCGATGTTGTCGAAGGACAGGCGCAGGTTGCTCAGGTGGCCGTCCTCGTCCAGCTCCCAGGTGCCGGGGTTCCACACCGCGTCGGCCGGTTGCAGGGCCAGGATCTCGTTGCGCAGTTCGACGATGTTGTGGGTGAGTGACAGCGAGAACGTATCGGTCGGCGTCCAGGTCGCGGCCAGGGAATGGCTGCGCGACCGCTCGGCCTTCAACGCATCGTTCTCCACCACGTCCACGGTGACGCTGCAGCGCCCGTTGCCGCTGCTCTGCGCGCAGTCGGGCAGGGCGCTGGAGGCCGGCAGCTCGATCGCACCGAAGTAGCCCGGGGGACGCCGCTGTTCGAACAGGCTGGGCGCACGATAGCCGCGCCCGCTGGCAAGCAGGAAGGACCACTGGGGCGTGGGGCTCCAGCGCACGCCCACGCGGGGCGAAAAGGCCTGGTAGTCGCCGTCGCGGTCCCAGCGTGCGGCCAGGTCCATGCGCAGCGTGTGCGCCAGGGGCAGGCCGAGTTCGGCGTAGGCGCCGCCACTGCGGCGCGCCAGGTGGCGCTGCTCCTGCGGCAGGCCCAGCGCCAGGTCACCCTGGCTCAGCAGGGCGTCGGGATGCGAGGTCCAGCGCTCCTGGCGCAGGTCGATGCCGGTGGCCAGCTGTGCAGCACCGCCGGCCAATGGCATCAGCTCCCGCTGCATGCCCCACCAGCCCTGCCACTGCTCGGTGCGCCCGCGATTGCGGATCGACGGGAACAACTGCTCGGCCGCGCCCGCCGGCAACGAGGTGAAGCCGGGCAGGAAATCCAGTGTCTCGGCGACCCGCAGCAGGGGCTCGGCGCGCACGGTGCCCGACGTGGACAGGCTGACATCGCTGCGTTGTGCGCTGATGCCGGCATCCCAGCTGCGCCGGCCCTGGTCGCGGCCAATGCCGAAGGTGACGTCGGCGTCGGTGGCACGTACATGCGGACGCACGTTGCCGGCTTCGCGCAGCACGCTGTTGAAGGTGAACCCGTACAGGCCGATGGCAACGGCGGTTGGACCAAGGTCGAAGCGTTGCCGGTTGTGGCTGGCCCGCGCCTCGGCGTAGGCATAGCGACCTTCGCCGCGCTCATGCCGGTAGCGCAGGTAGGCCGAGGCGGTATCCGAGGCCGGTTGCAGCGAGCGTGGTCGGGCGCTGTCGAACCAGCAGGCACCATCGCGCCGCGTCAATGGGCCTTCGCAGCGTTCTGCCGGCCAGTAGCGTCCATCGCGGAACGCGCCGATCAGGTACTGCGAGGTTTCCGCATGCCATTGGCGGCGATCACCGGCCACGTGGTCGATGCGGTGCAGGTCGATGCCGGCGAACCAGCGGTCCCCTCCGTCGCGCACGCCGCCGGTGGCCGCCTGCACGCGATACTGGCCAGCGTCGCCGCGCCCGCTCAGGCCGGTCTGCAGCATGGCTTCCGGGCCGTCAGCCTGGTCGCGCAGGATGATGTTGACCACGCCGGACATCGCGTCGGCGCCATAGATGGCCGAGGCGCCGCCACGTACCAGCTCGATGCGTTCGACGAAGCTGAGCGGAATTCCCCCAAGATCGGTGAGCCCACCCTGTTCCAGCGACACCATGGGATAGCGTGGCAGGCGACGGCCATTGACCAGGAACAGGGTCGCACGCGGGCCCATGCCGTCCAGGCTGGTGGTGGTGGCCGCACCCACCGGCAGGTACTGCGAATCGCCACTGCGCGAGGTGCTCATCGCCGGGTGGCCGTTCATGCCCGGCAAGTGCCGCAGCAGGTCGAACAGGCTGCCGTAGCCGCTGCGCAGGATGTCATCGCGGTCGATGATGGTGACCGGCAGCGTGGTCTGCACGGAGGTGCGCGGCAGCCGGCTGCCGGTGACATGGATCGGCGCCAGTTCCACCTGCGGCGGCGCGTCGGCGGATTTGTGTGGCGAACGTGCTGCGGGCGTGGCGCGTGCCGCGACCGACGGTGGCGATGGCGGCGCGGGGCGGGTGCGGCGGACGACGAATCCGCCAGCAGGCGTACGCAGGATGTTCACCGGCATGCCCGCGACCAGTTCCTTCAGGGCCGCGGCCGCATCGCGGTGGCCACGGGTGCCGGCCGTGCGCAGGCCATCCAGCTCACGCGCATCGAACAGCAGGGCAATGCCGCTCTGTCGCGCCCATTGCTGCAGGGCCGGCGCCAGCGGGCCTGAGCCAACATCGACCTTCAGGGTGCCCGCTTGCTCGGCCGCAGCGGCGGACGGCAGCGCGGGGATGCCCAACGCGAGGCAGAACAGGGTGCGGAGCAGCAGCCCCCCCTGCAGCGCGCCCGGTACTGCCATCACCGCAGGCCTCCTCAGTACGTGCGGCGCAGTTCCAGCGCGCCATCCGGTCGCGTCTGGCCGGCCACCGACCAGCCCAGTTCCAGTGCCGACAGCAGTTCCTGCGCGTCGCCGGCACGGAAGGTGCCGCTTACCGCCAGGCTGGCGATCTCCGGATCGGCGATCACCAGCGGCGTGTGGCCGTAGCGGTTCATGCGTTCGACCACGATCGACAGCGGTGTGGCATCGAACACCAGCTGTCCCTGCAGCCAGCCTTCAGCGGCGGCATTGGACGATAGTGCCGGACCGGGCTGGATGCGGCCCGACGGCAGTACCTGCAGTTGCTGGCCGGGCGCCAGGGTGTGCTGGGTGCCCCCGTTGCTGACTTCCACCGCACCTTCCAGCAGTGCGACTTCGACCAGGCCATCATGCAGGCGTTCCACCTGGAAGGTGGTGCCGATGTCGCGGATGGTGCTGTCGCCGGCGCGCAGCTGCAGGGCCTTGCCCGACGGTGCGACCTGCAGCTGCAGGCGGCCACGTTCCAGCACCAGGTTGCGATGGCGCCAACCGAAACGGGCGTGCAGGGTGGTGCCCGCATCCAGCGTGGCCACGCTGCCATCGGCCAGCGTCTGCAGCCGGGGCTGGTGGGAATCGTTGGCGTAGCGCAGCGGCGTGGGGTTGCCGTCGACGGCAATCATCCAGCCGATCCCGATGGCCAGGCAGACGCCTGCGGCAGCGGCCACTGCCGGCAGCCAGCGACGCGGCGCCGGCAGTGCCGCACGTGCCGCGGCGGTGCGCAGCCACGGGTCGGCGGCCAGTTCCTCGCCCTGCTGGAACAGGGTCTCGGCCTGGACCCAGGCAGTAACATGGGCCGGGTCCTCGGCCAACCAGTCCTCGAACGTCTCGCGCTCGCCCGGCGTACAGTCCGGAGCCTCCAGCCGCGCCACCCAGGCGCTGGCGCGTTCGAACAGCTGCGTATCTTCCCTGGGCCTGGCGTGACTCATCCGTTGTCCCTGTCGTTGTGCAGCGGATCCGTTCCGAGTTCCTGGCGCAGGCCCTGCAGGGCGCGGGCGATGTGTTTTTCCACGGTCTTGGCAGTAATTCCACAGTGCCGCGCGATCTGCGTGTAGCTCATGCCGGTGATCCGGTTGAGCAGGTACACCTCGCGCGCGCGCTCGGGCAGCTTGAACAGGGCCTGCCGCAGCAGGGACAGCATCTGCCCGGACTCGGCCTGGCGCAATGGATCGGGCGACGTGCTGGAAGGCTCGTTGCCGCCATCATGTTCGGCGAGGGACAGATGCGGCCGCGACTGCGACGAACGGCCGCGGTCTGCCAGGCGGTTGCGGGCGATACGATACAGCAGCAGCCGCAGCTCGTCGGCACTGTGCGCGCGATAGCGGATCAGCCGCTCCATGCAGTCCTGCGCGATGTCCTCGGCATCCTCCGGCCCGACACCGCGCGTGCGCAGGAACGCACACAACGGCGCGCGTTCCTCCCGCACGAACGCAATGAACGCGTCCGCCGGCGCGGACAGGTCCGGCGCGCGATGGATCAGAGGAGAGGGGGCGGACAGGGCTGGCCTCGGACGTCGGTGGCGGGTACGTCTTCGAGTTTTACGCGACGATGACCGGATGGGGAAGAGTGTGCGTGGCCCACGAATCCATTGTGAATGCGTTCATGTTTCGAGGGGCGCTGCACTGGGGGAGGGCGCACCGTCCGGACGTTGAACTTTCGACCCGTGCGTTGCGGGTGGAGAGAGAGAACACATGAAGCATTCGAAGTTGAGCCTGGCCCTGGCAGCGTTGCTGGGCATCACCGCCATGGCGGCGGTTGATGACGTCATGGCAATGAATTATCACGTGCAGGACGATCGCGTCTTCCTCAGCGGCGGCGTAACCGTTGCCGATGTGGTGGCGCTGCCCGCGCTGCTGGCCAAGGCGCAGGCCGAAGGACGCCCGATCCGCGAAGTCGTGCTGCGCACGTCCAACGGTGGCGCGCTGATCGCCGGCGAGTGGCTGCAGGCGGTGATCCGCACCCAGGGCCTGGACACGATCGTGTCCGGCCACTGCATTTCGTCCTGCTCGATCATGCAGTCCGGCGGCGTCAACCGTTATCTCGGCGGCGACCTGCCGCTGGTCGATTCGGTGCAGATCCATGCCGCCAGCAGTGGTGGCAGGATCACCTACGCACCGTCGCCGCGCATGACCCAGATCTACACCGGCAACTATGGCGGCGGCATGGATGCCGGCCTGCTGCACAAGGCCATGTATGAGGTGGTGCAGCCCAATGGCCTGCTGGTGTTCCGCGACCCGGCGCGCACCACGGGTACATCGGTCACCTTCGATCCGGATGGCAGCGGCAGCAAGCTGGAGACGTTCCCTGGCCAGGACATCCGCGGCAACAACATCATCAACACGGCAGGCTATCGCGATCCGGGCGACACCCTGCATGTGACCAGCAACGTCAGCGGCGACATCAATCCGGGCTACCTGCGCACCGCGCGCCAGTTGCAGGCCTTCGTCGACGACGATTTCGCGCGCTGGAACACCGACTGGGCCAGCACCTACATCAACTACGCGGTGAGCCTGTACAACGTCTCCACGCGGGGGCCGAACGGCATCGGCACGCAGTCGCTGCAGCAGCTGCTTGCCAACCCCGACCTCCAGGACGAACTGCGCGGCCAGCTGCGGCTGGCCGATCTGGATACCTCGACCCTGGCCAACTCCGCCGGCGTGATCCGTGTCAGCAATGGCGCCACCTGGCGCACCGCCGAAACCACCGGCGCCGATTTCATGCTGGTCGACAACGGCACCATCGCGCTGGAGGGCGGCGCGCTGCGCACCCCCGAGCTGCGGGTGATGCCGGGCAGCATCGTGGTTGGCCACGGTGATATCGCATCGGTCGGCACCGACAGCGATGCCTTGCTGGATGGCACCGGCCCGTCCTGGCGCGAAGACGGCTTCAACCGCCTGCGCGTGTTTGGCACGCTGATGCCGCGTGGCGGTGATCTGGTGACCCACGGCTACGTCAACATCATGCCCGGCGGGCAGGTGCTGTTCGATGTTACCGAGGCCGGTGGCACCGGCAGTGGCCGCCTGCGTGTCGGCAGCTTCTACGATGGCGGTGCCGAAGAGGGGGCGCTGGTGATCGCGCAGGGCGCACACCTGGCGTTGAACGTCGCCCAGGGCTTCTATGCCGGCACCTACCGCCGCGATCTGGTGGAAGGGCCGATCTACCAAGGCGGTTTCCAGGATGCCGTGCGACTGGGCGACACCGGCTACAGCGCCAGCATCACCGCGGGCGAAGTATTCCGCCCGCGCCACAATTCGCTGCTCAGCTTCAACGTCAACCAGACGACCGACGGGCTGTGGCTGACCGCCAACCCGGGCTTCGATCAGCTGGGCCTGTTTGCCAACGGCACCTCCGGCGATGGACTGGGGCGCGCGCTGGCAGCCGCATCGGATCGCCAGGACAGCGGCCTGAAGTCGCTGCTCGGCGCGCTGCAGTTCACCGACCGCGATGTGATCGCACAGCAGGCCGGCGCCCTGCGCGGTGATGCACATGCCAGCCTGCGCCTGGCCGACAATGCACTGCTGGGCAGCATCGGCAACGTGGTGCAGCAGCACCAGGCAGCGATGCGCAGTGGCGGCGATGCCGATGGCCTGGCCTCGCAGGCGGCGCAGTCGGTCTCGGCGCAGCCGGGCATGCGCCATGGCAGCCTGTTCAACCAGCTGGCCATGCATCTGGTCGAGCCGGCCGGCGGGGCTGCTGGCGACGGCCGCGCGGCGGGCGGCAGCCGTGGCCTGTGGGCGCGCGGTTTTGCCAGCCATGGCCGCATCGATGCCGACGGTGGTGTGGCCGGCCTGAGCCATAACATCGGCGGCATCGTGGTCGGTGCCGACACGCGCGTGGCCGATGACCGCGTCACCCTCGGCGTCAGCGTGGCCGCCGCGGATATGTCGACCAAGGCCAGCGATGGCTCCGGTTTCAGTGGCGACGTGCGCGCGCTGGATGTGGGCGGCTACCTGGATGCGACCTATTCGCGTGGCTACCTGTCGGCGGCCGTGCGCTACACCGACCTGCGCCACGATACCCGCCGCAGCCTTTCGGCCATCGATGGCCTGCAACAGCCGCTGCGTGCCCGATACAGCAACGACGCGATCTCGGCGCGGGTGGAGCATGCGTTCTCCTTCACCACCGGCAAGGGACTGGTGATCCAGCCGCTGCTGCCGGTGGTGGATTACGCGCGGACCTCGGCCACCCGCTTCAACGAAGGGCAGGGCGCTGGTGCGCTGGCAGGACGCAGCGGCAGCCTGGAGAGCATCCGCGTGGGTGCCGGCCTGCAGCTGTTCAAGACCTTCGAGGGCAACAACGGCGAGCGCATCACCCCGCGTGCCCGCGTGGTCTGGCAGAAGGAGCTGGGCGACTCGCAGGCGCGCTATAGCACCGGTTTCGCCGCGGCCCCGGACCTGGTGTTTGGTGCCAGCAGCCAGGCCGTGGGCGAGCAGGTACTGGCCTGGAACGTGGGCGTGACCAGTCGCGCCAGCGAGCGCCTGTCGATCATGGCCGACTACGTGGGTGAGCGCCGCGACGGGCAGATCCAGAACGGCGTGATGCTGGGCCTGGGCTACCGGTTCTAAGCGGTACCCGGCCCCGGCGATATGCGTATCGCCGGGGCCATCCCATCAGGGCAGGTGCTGCGGTATGGTCGGCAGGGAAATCCAGCCAGGCCCCGTCATGCAGATCGCCGTCTTCAGTGCCCGCCCCTACGATCGTCGTTTCCTCGACGAGGCCAACCAGCGCGATGCGGCCGGGCAGGGCTTTGCATTCGTGTATTTCGATGCCGCGCTGGACGTGCATACCGCTGCGTTGGCACAGGACTGCGCCGCCGTCTGCGTGTTCGTCAATGACCGCCTCGACGCGCCGGTACTGCACGCGCTGCATGCGCTGGGCGTACGCGCCGTACTGCTGCGCTGTGCCGGCTTCAACAATGTGGACCTGGCCGCCGCGAAAGCGCTGGACCTGTTCGTCGCACGGGTGCCGGCCTATTCCCCCGAAGCCGTGGCCGAGCACGCGCTGGCGCTGGTGATGACGCTCAACCGGCAGACCCATCGCGCCTACAACCGCGTGCGCGAGGGCAACTTCATGCTCGATGGCCTGCTCGGGCGCACCCTGCATGGGCGCACGGTCGGCATCGTCGGCACCGGCAAGATCGGCCTGGCCACCGCGCGCATCTTCAAGGGCATGGGCTGCACCGTGCTGGGGCACGACCCGTATCCATCGCCGGCCTTCGCCGGCGTGGGAGACAGGGTTGGTCTGGATGAACTGCTGGCGCGGGCCGACATCGTCTCGCTGCATTGCCCGTTGACGCCCGATACCCAGCACCTGATCAATGACGCCTCGTTGGCGCGGATGAAGACCGGCGCGATGCTGGTCAACACGTCACGCGGCGCGCTTGTGGACACTCATGCGGTGATCCGCGCGCTGAAATCGCGGCGGCTGGGTCATCTGGCCATCGACGTCTACGAGCAGGAAAGCGCGCTGTTCTTCCAGGACCTTTCCGGCGAGATCATCGACGACGAGGCCTTCCAACGCCTGATGACCTTCCCCAACGTGCTGGTGACCGGCCACCAGGGCTTCTTCACCATGGAGGCGCTGCAGGAGATCTCGGCGATCACGCTGGAGAACCTGCGCGATTTCGCCGCTGGGCGCGCCTGCGTCAATGCGGTGGGTACTGGCTGATAATGCGGCCAGGTAGGCCACCGACGATGCCTGCAGAGGGAGTAATACATCCATGACCCACACGACGTTCAGGGCCATCATGAAGTGGATCAATCTGGCGGTCGCGCTGCTGATCATCCTGCTGGCGACGCGTTACCTGTGGAGCCGGGCCACCAGCGGACAGCTGGGCGGCATGCACGACGTCGCCCTGGTCGGGCTTTCGTTGTTCTGCGTGTTTTTCGGGGTGCTGACCGTGCAGTCGATCCGCCGCGCCAGGGGCAGGCAGGGGGAGCGCCAGCAGGCTGACCTCGATTGACCTGCTGATCGCCACCCCCTACAATTCCCTGCTAGGCCGGAATAGCTCAGTTGGTAGAGCGGCGCATTCGTAATGCGTAGGTCGCAGGTTCGACTCCTGTTTCCGGCACCAGTTGTAGAAAAGCCCCGGCCTTTGGTCGGGGCTTTTTGTTTGGGCTGTGCTGGCGCCGGCCCAGGGCCCGCGCCAGCGTCCGATGGAACCGCGGGCATGTACCTGCTTGGTCGGGGTTAACATTGCCAAGGTGTATTGCTTGCGGCGCTGGACCGGGCAACACAGTTTCAATAAACGGCGGATCTCATGAAGAAGATCGTGCTGAGTCTGATTGCGTGCGTCGTTCTTGCCGGCTGTGCAACCCGCCAGATCAGCTCCGAACAGGCGCAACCGGTGCCCGCCGAGCGGGTTTTCGCCTTCAATGGGATCGGTGACACTGCTTCCGGACAGGTAATTGTTACGCGCGACGTTGGCGCGGTTGGTGGGGCGTGCCCGCTTGCACTGTATATCGACGGCACCCTGGCAGCCCATCTGCAGCGGGGAGAGTCTGTCTCGCTGCCTGTTCCCGCCGGGAATCGCATTGTCAGCGCAAGTTTCGCAGGCAAAGGTCTCTGTTCGTGGGGGGATGAATCGGCGCATAGGCGAGAGATTTCCCAAATGGTCACGGCGGGTGGCAGAACCAAGATCCGTCTCGCGTTGGCCCATGATGGCGTGATTCAGATCGGTCCGACCGCGTTCTAGGCGCGCTCCACGCAAGGCGAGCAGGTCCATCAACAGAACGCCCCGGCCCTCGCGGGGGCTTTCTGTTTCTGCCCAAGGAACAGGGTTGGTCGGCAACGTCACCGATCGAAACGCGCCTTCATTTGCGTCCAGCGACCACCGCATCCTGTGCCAGCCACCACGCCAGCTGCCGGAGATAGCCACCCGCTGCTCCCGCCGATGCACCGATCAGCAGGCGTGCGAGCACCCTGATTCCGCGCCCGGCCCGCTCCCGCACCCAAGGCAGGACCGCCACCACCTGCGCACCCAGCAGCAGCATCAGCACGTCCAGCCCCAGCGCATCCACCACCGGCAACAACGGCAGCAGATCCGGATTGCAGGCGAGCACGATCACCAGCGCGGCACCCAGCACGGCCATCAGGCGGCGCCCGGCGGGCAGGGTGGTCCAGTGCAGCAGTCGGTTGATCAGGTGCATGGCATTCCTTGTGTCATGTGCCGGAATCCTCATCAGGCTTGATCGGCCGCACCGGCTGCCGCAGCACGGTTTTCAACCGCGCCGCGTCGGTCCTGCGCGGGTCGCTCAGGTAGATCTCATGATGGGGGCCGGCGAAGGTGTAACCCAGTGCGGGCATCACTTCGTCATGCAGATGCGCCAGGACGGGGCCTTCGTCGTCGTAGGCGCCCACGTGCAAGGTCTGCAGGCTGGGGCCCTCGGCAAGGATTTCATGGCGGAGGCTGGGCGGCGCATCCCCCAGCTTCGTGCGCGCCTTGCTGATCGCGGCCTGCCACTGCGTAGGGCCGATGCCCTCGGGCGTGCGGATCATTACGGTCCAGGCCCACTCATCCTTGCGTCGCGCGATGAAGCTGGCCGGATCCTCGGCGCGCCACAGCGCCTCCAGCGGTGGCACCACGTAGTCGCGCCCTTCGGCCTTCAGCGCGAACTTCAATGCATAGCTCACCGAATACAGCCACTGCACGGCCTGCAGGTAGGCGGGGGCCGTGTTCGGGTCGCCGCGACCATCGACCATCACGTAGGGCAGGGGCGGCACATCGACCGGTACGAACCTGCCGGCGGGCGGTTGATAGAGCGCCCGGTCGCGCTTCTTGAAGTCGATCTTGTCCATCGGGGGCTTCCTCCTGTGCAGAGCATCCCACGCCAGGCACCCGCCAGTACGCTGAACCGGTTCAGGTGACTTTGCCGAACGAGGGCGAATGGCCCCACGAGCGCGCGGGGCCGGCACGCAGTCCTGGGTCATGGGCCCGTCACACCTGCGCGGTGCGACAACGTGTCGCAGCCAGAATCGGGCCTTTCCTGCGCTCGATCAATGTCAATGCCTTTCTTAAATGGTGGGTGACGGCCTAAAATTGAAAGGCTGACTCGACCCCACCTCCCTGCCTGTCTTCCGGACCGGTGGGACCGGCTTTTGGCCGGAACAGGCAGGGACGGGGAACGGCATTCCCTCGCAATTGGATCGACCGATGATTCCGTTGAAAACCCTTGGGCGCTGGTTGCGCCCGGGCCTGCTGCTGTCGTTGCTGGTGATGCTCACCGGTTGCGATGCGGTGGCCATCCTCAGTCCGAAGGGCCAGATCGGCCAGGATGAGAAGACCCTGCTGATCACGGCCACCGTGCTCATGCTGCTGGTCGTCATCCCGGTCATCATCATGACCCTGACGTTCGCGTGGAAGTATCGCGCCTCCAACACCAAGGCCCGTTACGAGCCGAAGTGGTCCCACTCGACGGCGATCGAGGTGGTGGTGTGGTCCATTCCCTGCATGATCGTGCTGGTGCTGGCGGTCCTGACCTGGCGTTCGTCGCACGCACTGGACCCGTATCGTCCGCTGGATTCGGACGTCAAGCCGGTCACCATCGAGGCGATCTCGCTGGACTGGAAGTGGCTGTTCATCTATCCGGAAGAGAAGGTGGCGGTCGTCAACGAAATCAAGTTCCCGGTCAACACGCCGCTGAACTTCAAGATCACGTCCGATTCGGTGATGAATGCGTTCTTCATCCCGCACCTGGGCAGCATGATCTACTCGATGGCTGCGATGGAGACCAAGCTCCACCTGATCGCCAACGAGACCGGCGAATTCCCGGGCATGTCCTCGCACTACAGCGGCGCGGGCTTCGCCAAGATGCACTTCACCGCCTACTCGGTCACCGATGCCGAATACCGCCAGTGGCTGGACCAGGTCCGCGCCGGTGAGCAGACCCTGGACAAGGCCTCGTTCAAGGCGCTGGGTGAAGCACGCAACGCCGAGTGGTATCCGGTCACCTACTTCGGCAAGACCGAAGAAGGCCTGTTCGACTGGGTCATCGCCAAGCACATGGGCGACAACAAGCATTACGGCATGAAGCACTCGCATGCTGGTGCCGCCGCTGCCGATGCCGCCACCCATGAAGCGCACGAGGGCCATGCCCCCAGTGACGCGCATGATTCCAAGGAATCGGGTGAAAACCTGGATGCCAACGAACACGAACACGCAGGCCATGCCGGCCACGCGGGTTCGGGAGAATGAACATGTTGGGAAAACTCTCTCTTGAGTCGATCCCCCACGATCCGATCGTCCTGACGACGTTGATCGGCGCGGTTCTTGGTGGCCTGGGCGTCGTCGCCCTGATCACCAAGTTCAAGCTGTGGGGCTATCTGTGGAAGGAGTGGTTCACCTCGGTGGATCACAAGAAGATCGGCGTGATGTACCTCATCGTCGCCTTCGTCATGCTGCTGCGCGGTTTCTCCGACGCCATCATGATGCGTACCCAGCAGGCCATCGCCGTCGGTGGCTCCGAGGGCTACCTGCCGCCGCACCACTACGACCAGATCTTCACCGCCCACGGCGTGATCATGATCTTCTTCGTGGCGATGCCGCTGATCACCGGCCTGATGAACCTGGCCGTGCCGCTGCAGATCGGTGCGCGCGACGTCGCGTTCCCGTTCGTCAACTCGCTCAGCTTCTGGCTGTTCGTGTCCGGTGCGGTGCTGATCATGCTGTCGCTGTGGATCGGTGAGTTCGCTGCCACCGGCTGGCTGGCATTCCCGCCACTGTCGGGCATCGAATACAGTCCAAGCGTCGGCATGGACTACTACATCTGGGGTCTACAGGTCGCAGGCCTGGGTACCACGCTGAGCGGTATCAACTTCTTCATCACCATCCTGAAGATGCGTACCCCCAGCATGAAGCTGATGCAGATGCCGGTGTTCACCTGGACCGCCCTGGTGACCAACGTGCTGATCGTCGCTGCCTTCCCGGTGCTGACCATCACCCTGGTGCTGCTGACCCTGGACCGTTACCTGGGTACGCACTTCTTCACCAATGACGGTGGCGGCAACGCCATGCTGTACATCAACCTGATCTGGATCTGGGGTCACCCGGAGGTGTACATCCTGGTCCTGCCGGCGTTCGGTGTGTTCTCCGAAGTCATCGCGACCTTCTCGCGCAAGGCGCTGTTCGGCTACAAGGGCATGGTCTACGCCACCGCCTGCATCGGCGTGCTGTCGTTCATCGTGTGGCTGCACCACTTCTTCACCATGGGCTCCGGTGCCAACGTCAATGCCTTCTTCGGCATCACGACGATGATCATCTCGATCCCGACCGGCGTGAAGATCTTCAACTGGCTGTTCACCATGTTCCGCGGCCGCGTGCACTTCACCACCCCGGTGCTGTGGACCATCGGCTTCATGGTCACCTTCGTCATCGGCGGCATGACCGGCGTGATGCTGGCGATCCCGGCCATCGACTTCGTGCTGCACAACAGCCTGTTCCTGATCGCCCACTTCCACAACGTCATCATCGGCGGCGTGGTGTTCGGCATGTTCGCCGGCATCACCTACTGGTGGCCGAAGATGTTCGGCTTCCGCCTCAATGAGTTCTGGGGCAAGTGCGCGTTCTGGTGCTGGTTCATCGGCTTCTACGTGACCTTCATGCCGATGTACGTGCTGGGCTTCATGGGCATGACCCGTCGCCTGCAGAGCACGGTCAACCCGGCCTATGAGCCGCTGCTGCTGATCGCCGCCGCAGGTGCCTTCATCGTTGGCGCCGGCATCCTGTGCCAGATCATCCAGGTGGCCGTCTCGATCCGCGACCGCAAGAAGACCGTCGACCTGACCGGCGACCCGTGGGATGCCCGTACGCTGGAGTGGGAAACCTCTTCGCCGCCGGCCTTCTACAACTTCGGCACGCTGCCGGAAGTCACCGAGCTGGACGATTTCTGGGAGCGCAAGCAGCGCGGTGAAGCCTGGCCGAAGCCGGCCAAGTACACCGACATCCACATGCCGCGCAACACCGGCACGGGCGTTGTCATCGGTGCCTTCAGCCTGGTGTTCGGCTTCGCGATGATCTGGCACATCTGGTGGCTGGCCATCGTCGGCTTCGTCGGCATGATCGCCACGTTCATCTACCGCACCTTCGACCAGGACGTGGACTACTGGGTCCCGGCCGCCGAGGTGGAACGCATCGAGAACGAACACCGCAAGCACCTGGAAGCCCAGGGCCTGGTGAAGTCGGAGCTGAAGGCATGAGCACCAATACCTCGACCCTGAGCCACGGGCACGCCGCGCACGCGGCGGCCCATGGCCATGACGACCACGAGCACCACGACACCGGCGGCAACACCGTCTTCGGTTTCTGGGTGTACCTGATGAGCGACTGCCTCATCTTCGCCTCGCTGTTCGCCACCTACGTGGTGCTGGCAGGCGGTACCGATGGTGGCCCGACCGCGAAGGACCTGTTCGAACTGCCGTTCGTGGCGTGGGAAACCGCGCTGCTGCTGACCTCGTCGCTGACCTTCGGCCTGGGCATGATCGCCATGCACCGCAAGCAGGTTGGCCAGATGTTCCTGTGGCTGGCGGTTACCTGGCTGCTGGGCTTCGGCTTCATGTGCATGGAAGTCTATGAGTTCCAGCACCTGATCCATCAGGGCTACGGTCCGGACCGCAGTGCCTTCCTGTCGGCGTTCTTCGCCCTGGTCGGCACCCATGGCCTGCACGTCAGCGCCGGCCTGCTGTGGCTGCTGGTGATGTTCGTGCAGCTGAAGAAGTACGGCCTGACCCCGACCAACAAGACCCGCATGGCGTGCCTGAGCCTGTTCTGGCACTTCCTGGACCTGATCTGGATCGGCGTGTTCTCCGTCGTCTACCTCAATGGAGCGCTGTAATGGCACATGACAACCACGCACACGACCACGGCACCGGCGGCGAAAGCCACGGCAGCGTGAAGTCGTACCTGATCGGCTTCGTGCTGGCGGTGGTGCTGACCGTCATCCCGTTCTGGATGGTGATGTCGGGTGATTTCTCGCGCACCGTCAACGGTGTGGTGATCGCGGTCACCGCGGTGCTGCAGATGCTGGTCCACCTGGTGTTCTTCCTGCACCTGGACCGCTCTTCGGAAAGCCGCTGGAACGTCAACGCTGCGGCCTTCACCGTTGTGGTGATCGGCATCATCGTGATCGGCACCCTGTGGGTCATGCACAACATGAACGTGCACATGATGCACTGACGTCCTCGCGACGTTGCCACGCAGAAAGGCCGCCCTCGGGCGGCCTTTCTGTTTGCTGTGGTTGCGCGTTTCGTGCACCCACCAGGCTGGTAGTGCCGGCCGCTGGCCGGCAATTACGCGAAGCCGGCCAGCGGCCGGCTCTACCAGGAGATCCACGCCATGCTTGGATGGGGTCAGAGCCCTTGCCTGTGCAAGAGATCCCACCCGGCATGGCCGGCACAGGGTGGTAGTGCCGGCCGCTGGCCGGCAATTACGCGAAGCCGGCCAGCGGCCGGCTCTACCAGGAGATCCACGCCATGCGTGGATGGGGTCAGAGCCCTTGCCTGCGGCAAGGGATCCGACCCCGGACCTGGCGCCTCACCCCACCCGGCGCAGGAATTCCTCGGCGTCCATCGGTCGGCCCAGGTGGTAACCCTGCAACTGATCACACCCCAGTTCGCTCAGGTACTCGCGCTGCGCCTGCGTCTCCACGCCCTCGGCCACCACCTGCAGCTGCAGGGTGCGGCCCAGCGCGATGATCGACGAGACGATGGCGGCGTCCTCGTCATTGCGCTCCAGGTCGTGCACGAACGCACGGTCGATCTTCAGTTCGGTGGCCGGCATGCGCTTGAGGTACAGCAGGCTGGAATAGCCGGTGCCGAAATCATCGATGGCGATGTGCACGCCCATCGCGGTCAGGTCGTTGAGAATCGCGAGGCTGGCATCGACGTCCTTCATCGCCGTGGTCTCGGTGATCTCCAGGGTCAGCCGCGCCGGTTCGATCCGGTGCCGGTGCAGCACCTCGCGCACGCTGTCCAGCAGTGCCGGCGAGGCGAACTGCAGCGGCGAGAGGTTCACCGCCATCGACCATTCCGTATGCCCGGCCTGGTGCCATGCCCGCAGCTGCGCACAGGCGCGGTCCAATACCCAGTCACCGATCGGCAGGATCAGGCCGCTGCGCTCGGCAATGGGGATGAACACGTCCGGCGCCAGCAGTCCCAGCTCCGGGTGCTGCCAGCGCAGCAGCGCTTCGGCCCCGGTGGCCGGTGCGCCGGCGGCAGGGAACTTGGGCTGGTAATGCAGGATCAGTTCGTCGCGGGCGATGGCCTTGCGCAGGTCCTGCAGCAGGCGCAGCTGGCGGTTGGCACTGAGCTGCATCGAGGGGGTGAAGAAGGTGTAGCCGTTCCGCCCGGTTTCCTTGGTGTGGTACATCGCCGCATCGGCGTGGGCCATCAGCTCGCGCTCGTTGCCGGCGTCATCCGGGTACAGGGCAATGCCCAGGCTGGCGCTGACCTGCAGTTCGGCCGCATCCAGCAGGAACGGTTCGCCGGCCGCGGCGATGATGCGCTCGGCCACCACCACCGCATCATCGGGAATGTCGATGGCCAGCACGATCACGAACTCATCGCCGCCGAGGCGGGCCAACGTATCCTGCGGTCGCAGCTGGCCGCCGATGCGCTGTGCCACCGCCACCAGCAGGCGGTCGCCGAGCTGGTGGCCGTACGCATCATTGACCGCCTTGAAGCCGTCCAGGTCGCAGAACATCACCGCCACTGCATGGTTGCGGCGCCGCGCCTTCTCGATGGCCTGCTCGATGCGGTCCTGCAGCAGCATGCGGTTGGGCAGCTGGGTCAACGGGTCGTGCAGCGCGGCCTGGATCAGCTTGTCGTTGGCGTGCGCCAGCGAATCGGCCAGCAGACCGGTGCGCACGCGCATCTGCCGGTCGAACAGAGAGGCGACCAGGGCGATGCCCAGCGTGGCCACGGTGGTGACGATCACCAGCACCGCCAGCCAGCGCGTGTCGATGCCGCCACTGCCGACGGCGCCACAGATGCTGCCTTCGGGGAAGCGCGCCGCCGCCATGCCGGTGTAATGCATGCCGACGATGGCCAGGCCCATCACCAGCGAAGCAAGCGCGCGCAGCAGCAGGGTGTTGCGCCGCTCGGCGCGCAGGCGGAAGGCGATCCACAGTGCGGCGCCGGCGGCACCGATGGCCACCGCGATGGAGGCGGCAAACCAGCCCGGGTGGTAGTCGATGCCCGGCTGCATGCGCATCGCCGCCATGCCCAGGTAGTGCATGGTGGCGATGCCCAGGCCCATCAGCACGGCCCCGGCCAGCAGCCGGCGCCACGGCAGGCTGGGCCGCGACACCAGCCACAGCGCATAGGCCGAGGCGCCGATCGAGACCGCCAGCGAGTACAGGGTGATGCCAAGGTCGTAACCCACCGGAATCGGCAGGTCGAAGGCGAGCATGCCGATGAAGTGCATCGACCAGATGCCCAGGCCCATGGCCGCCGCGCCGCCGGCCAGCCACCAGCGGGCCACGCGACCCTCGGCCGTGGCCAGGCGCCCGGCCATGTCCAGCGCCGTGTACGAAGCAAGAATGGCCACCAGCAGGGAGATGATGACCAGGCTCTGACTGTAGCTGCCAGTCATGATGAATCCAGTGGGGGAGGGAGGGGCGCCCGCAAGGCGCACGCCCGCGACCCCTATCGGCGCAGGTGGGCAGGACTTGAGTGATCGCAGCACCTGCGACCCGGCTCGGCTATCCTGCCACGCCTGTTCCCGTTGCTGGAAATCATCCGATGGCAAAAGCCCGCACCGCCTACGTCTGCAATGAATGCGGCGCCGAATTCAGCAAGTGGCAGGGCCAGTGCACCGAGTGCAACGCCTGGAACTCGCTGTCGGAGATCGTGCTGGAAAGCGCGGCGGCGGCCAAGGCGCCGGCTTCGCGCCGGGCCGGCTGGGCCGGCAAGATCGACCCGCCGAAGATCACCGCCCTGAAGGACGTGGAGCAGACCGAGCATCGCCGGGTCTCCACCGGCATCGGCGAGTTCGACCGGGTGCTGGGCGGCGGCCTGGTCGAGGGCGCGGTGGTGCTGGTCGGTGGCGATCCGGGCATCGGCAAGTCGACCCTGCTGCTGCAGGCGGTGGCGAAGATGGCGGCCGAACTGCCGGTGCTGTACGTCACTGGCGAGGAATCGCTGGCGCAGGTCGCCGGCCGCGCGCACCGCCTGGAGCTGCCGCTGGACGGGGTCAACGCGCTGGCCGAGACCGGGGTCGAATCGATCCTGCAGCATGCGTCCAAGGCCGGCCCGCGGCTGATCGTGGCCGACTCCGTGCAGACCCTGTGGACCGAGAGCCTGACCGCTGCGCCGGGATCGGTCAGCCAGGTGCGCGAGAGCGCGGCGCGGCTGGTACGGTTCGCCAAGGAGACCGGCACCGCCGTGTTCCTGGTCGGCCACGTGACCAAGGAGGGCGGCATCGCCGGCCCGCGCGTGCTCGAGCACATGGTCGACGCGGTGCTGTATTTCGAGGGCGAGAGCGGCAGCCGCTTCCGCCTGCTGCGCGCGTTCAAGAACCGCTTCGGTGCGGTCAACGAACTGGGCGTGTTCGCGATGGGCGACAAGGGCCTGAAGGAGGTCTCCAACCCATCGGCGATCTTCCTGTCCGGCGGCAGCACCCATCAGCCGGGCAGCTGCGTGATGGTCACCCGCGAGGGCACCCGGCCGCTGCTGGTGGAGGTGCAGGCGCTGGTCGATGCGTCGCCGCTGTCGAATCCGCGCCGTGTCGCGGTCGGCCTGGAGCAGAACCGCCTGGCCATGCTGCTGGCGGTACTGCATCGCCACGGTGGCGTGCTGGTCGGCGACCAGGACGTGTTCGTCAACGTGGTCGGTGGCATCCGCGTGCAGGAAACCGCCGCCGACCTGCCGGTGCTGCTGGCCGTATTGTCCTCGCTGCAGGACCGGCCGCTGGCGGAAAAGACGATTGCGTTCGGCGAGGTGGGCCTGTCCGGTGAGATCCGACCGGTGCCCAATGGCGAAGACCGCCTGCGCGAGGCCGCCACCCATGGCTTCAAGCGCGCCATCGTGCCCAAGGCCAATGCGCCCAAGGGCGGATCGGTGAAAGGCATGGAAGTGATCGCGGTGGAGCGCCTGTCCGAGGCCATCGACGCGGCGTGAGGCATGGGGGGCTGCTGCGGGGCCTGCCTCTACATACGTCATATACGGCAACGGTCAGGCTGGCTGTGCTAGTTTTTCCCGCTCGACGAAGGCGCCCTCTGGCGCCTTTCCGTGCCCAGGAGTAAACGATTACATGCAGGACACCGCGCTCACCGCCCCCAACGCCGAGATCCGTCGTGCCGGGGTCGATCTCAATGGACTGATGACGGTGCTGGGCAAGCACCTGTATTCCACCCCGGTGGTGGCGCTGCGTGAGCTGGTGCAGAACGCGCACGACTCGATCATCCGCCGCCGCATCGAGCAGCCCGGCGTCGAGGTGCCTTCGCGCATTTCGGTGCAGGTCGATGCCGGTGCCGGCGTGCTGCGCATCACCGATACCGGTGCCGGCCTGACCCGCCAGGAGATCCACGACTACCTGGCCACCGTCGGCGTCGGCTATACCCGTGGCCTGCGCCAGGGCGGCGAGGATGATGAAGGCCTGATCGGCATGTTCGGCCTCGGCTTCCTGTCGGCCTTCGTGCTGGCGCGCCGGGTCAGCGTGCGTACCACCTCGTACCAGACGCCGGAGCTGGGCCATCTGTACGTGTCCAGCAATGCCGAGCAGTACACCGTCAGCGAAGTGCCGGCACGTGCGGTCGGCACCGAGGTGGAACTGGAGCTGCATCCGGACTTCCTGCCGCTGGCCAACGAGGCGCGCCTGCACGAGGTGCTGGGCCGCTACTGCGCGCTGCTGTCCGAACCGATCTTCATCGGTGCTGCGACCGAAGCGCTCAACCCCGAGCCGCCGCCGTGGCGGGGGCAGGGTGACGTGGCCGTGCACCCGGTGCAGGCACGCCGCCAGGCACTGCAGTTCGCCGCGCGCTTCGAGCACGATTTCGAGCCGATCGTCACCGTGCCGCTGCGTGCCGACGGCAACAGCGATGCCACCGGCCTGCTGTGGGTGCAGGATGGTGCCACCTATGGCACCAGCGACAACCGCAACCTGTCGGTGTTCGTGCGCGGCATGCTGCTGGATGACGATGCCCGTGACCTGCTGCCGCCGTGGGCTGGCTTCATCGGCGGGGTGATCGAATCCTCGCGGCTGACTCCCACCGCCAGCCGCGAAGACCTGCAGCGCGATGACCAGTACCGCGCTGTGCAACATGCCTTGCTGGAGGCGCTGATCGATGGTCTGGCCGACGTTGCGCGGCAGCAGCCGGAGGCGTGGCGACGCGTATTGAGCCGCCACAACGAGGCGCTGCTGGGCGCGGCGCTGTGCGATGACCGCCTGTTCGACCTGCTGATGGAGCATGTGCGCGTGCCGACCTCGCAGGGCGACCTGCCGGCCAGTGCCCTGCCGGCGCGCGGTGCCGTGCATGTCATCCTCGACAATGGCGGTGGCTTCGAAGAGATGCTGTTCCGCGCGATGGGGGTGCCGGTCGCGCATGGCCATCGCTACGCGGTGGTGCCGTTCCTGCGGCGCTGGGCCCAGGCCAAGGGCCTGCGCCTGGTTGAACTCGGCACCGAGCAGGGCAATCGCGCACTGTTCCGCAGCGATGACAGCCTCGACGACGCGCAGCTCGCATGGCTGCGCGAACAGCTGGGTGATGGCGAGCAGCTGCTGCCGGCGCGTTTCAGCCCGGAAGCACTGCCGGTGGTGGTGGTGCCCGACCGCGAGGCCGAACTGAAGCAGCGCCTGGAAGACGACGAGAACGACAAGCGCGTTTCGATGGCGGCGCTGCGCCTGGCGCGCCAGTTCACCGCACGCATCGAATCGCGCGCACCCTCGCGGCTGTACCTCAACCTCGACAACCCGGCGGTGCAGGCGCTGCTGCGCGCCCAGCGCGAGGGCCACCCGCAGGCCGAAGCGGCGGCACGCCTGCTGCGCTCGCTGAAGATCATCGTCGCTGCGCAGGGCCGTCCCTTGGCCCGGGCAACGACCGCCACGCAGGGCCCGGATCTCAACGGCGCCTTTACCGATATCGCCGGTGCTCTGCAGCAGATGCTGCGCTGAGCACCGCGCCCTCTCATCCAGCCTTCGCTAGACAGGAGTACTTACCCCATGGACATCTGGAACTGGGTCGAAAAACTGCAGGGCGACCTGCGCCAGGCCGGCCAGGCGCAGAACGCGCACCTGCTGAACCGCCTCGCCGACGAGGTCAGTGAACTGCAGATCGACCGCGTCGATGCACTGCTGCCCGAAGCACGCGCACTGGGCAAGGCGCTCGACAACCCCTGGGTCGACGTCTACGTCGGCCACTGGGCGCTGCGCAACCGCGTCGGCAACCGTGTTGAAGGCGAGAGCGCACTTGGCGAAGCCGTTGCGCTGTTCGAGCGGGCACACCGCGAAGACACCCTGGAATGCCCGCAGTCGATCTGCGTGACCCAGGACCTGGCCGCCTGCTACGGCAACATCGATGGCCCGGGCTGGGTGCCCGAGCGCATCGAGGTGTGCGACGAGACCCTCGGCCGCATCGATCCCAGCTGGGCCTGCTTCCAGTGCCTGAGCTGCGAGAAAGCCGATGCGCTGCTCGACGATGGCCGTGGCCAGGAGGCGCTGGATTACCTGCAGGCGCAGGCCGACGCCGTGGAGGCCTGTGGCAAGGAAGTGTTCGACAGCTTCCCGGAGATGCAGATCAAGATCCTGCTCGCTGTCGGCCGCGCCGACGAGGCACTGGCGCTGATCGAGAAGCGCGAAGCCGAAGTGGCCGCCTCCGGGGAGTACGAGCCGGCCAACTGCACGGTGCCGCGCCGCTTGTCCAAGGCATGGGCGTTGGCCCAGCTGGGCCGCGACGAAGAAGCGCTGCAGCAGCTGGTGCCGTGGAGCGAGCTGACCCCGAATTACTGGCGGCTGTGGGCGAACACCGCCGCAGCGCTGTGCCAGCGTGACCCTGCGCGCAATACGTGGGACCTGGGCACGCGCTTCAACACGATCATCGAGCACTTCGCCCGGGTCGGATCGCATCGCCTGCTGATCGAAGTGGCAGCGCTGAGCCTGGAGCTTGCCCTGCAGCGTGGTGCGCGCTGGGTGGCGCTGCGCCAGCTGGAACTGGCCCGCACCCATCTGGCGCAGCTGCGCCAGGACCGGGGGGCGGCAGCGCTGGTGGCCGGCCTGGCGGCACGCATCGATGCATTGCCGGATGTCGCACCGCTGCCGGTGCCGGCCGGCGAGCTGCTGGCATGGCTGGACGCGCAGAGCGAACAGAACCAGGCGCGCGACCCCGAGCGCGAGGCGCAGTGGTTGCTGCAGGCGCAGGCGCAGCTGCCCGATGACGAGGCCTTGGCCGAGATGGCCGCCTCGGCGCTGAGCGCCTGCGGCGCGCAGGCCGAGGCGCGAGCGCTGTTGTGGCGGTTCGTACGCAGCCATGCGCAGAACGATGGTCCCGCAGCCTACACGCTGATGCGCTGGCTGGCCGAGCAGGGGGACGACGACGGCCTGCGCCAGCTGGCCGAGGTCTACCGCAGCAGCGTGCCGGTGTTCGCGCACTGGTGCGACGTGCAGCGCGCACGCCGGGTGTCCGACTGGCCGGCGCTGGAGCAGGCGGCCCGATCGCTTCTGGAGCTGTCTCCGGGCTCGCACGGCGCGCGCGGCACGCTGGCGCGCATGTACATGGAAACCGGCCGCTTCAGCGAGGCCCAGGCCTGCTATGCGCAGTTGGTGGAGCTGCTGGACGAGCCGAACGCCGCGCATTGGGACCACATGAGTGCGGCCAGCGCGGCGCGCGACTGGGACGCGGTGCGCCGCTCGGCCGCGGCGATTGGCATGGAGCTGTCCAGCCACGAGGGCGTGGTCGAGGAACCGTGGGGCTGGGTGATCATCCGCAGCGAAGAGAACGGCGAGCCGATGGAGTACTACGCCCGCCGCAGCGGACCGGTGACCGCGCGCATCGTCGAGAATGCGCCGTCCAACCGCGCCCAGCAGGTGGGCGACTGGGTGGTGTTCGATGCCGCACTGGTGCATCCGGCACCCGAGGAGGAGGAAGCGCGCGAGCATTTCATCCCGACCTATGCGCAGGTGCATGTGCTGGAGCGCGGCGGCTTCGCCCGCAGCTGGATGATCGATGGCGCGCACCCGGGCGAAGAGGCGTGGAATGCCTTCGTCGAGGCGGCCGAAGCGCAGGGTTGGAAGGTGTGGTCGCACAGCCGCCCGGACTACACCGTCACCGACCCCGATAGGGAGGAGGGCACGCTGCCCGGCCTGCTGTTCACCGTCGCCCAGCCGCAGGACCATGCGCCGCTGGCGCTGCACCGCTTCCTCCAGCAGCACACCGCGACGTGGCCGCATCCGCATTGCTGGCTGCGCCTGGCTGAAGCCTGTGACCAGGATCGCCAGCCGCATCTGGACGTGATCGAGCGTTACGGGCTGTAAGCTGCACGCTCCTGTAGAGCCGAGCCTGCGCTCGGCCCACGCGGAAAGCAGCCGAGCATGGGCTCGGCTCTACAACGGATCATCATCACCCCCAGGGAATGGAATACATGCGAAAGACAGGGATGTTCGTGATCGCCGGGCTGCTGCTGGCCCCCACCGTGCAGGCCGCACCGGCCTGCCAAGAGCCCATGGCCGTTGCCCGTGCCTTCTTCGAAGCCACGACCGACAATGGTGACCTGCTGGAGCCACCGCCCGCGCTGGTCAGCCCGGCGTTCGGCAAGGCACTGCGTGGCGAGCGTGCCTGCCAGCAGCGCGAAGAGGGCATCTGCACGATCGATTCCGACCCGTGGCTGGATGCGCAGGACGGCGACATTGAAACCCCGGTGCGTTACCGCTGGAAAGAGGCCTCGGCCACTGCCGGCCAGGTCGAGATGCGCTATGCGGTATGGAAGAAGGCCTACGTGACCCGTCTGCCGATGGTGCGCCAGGGCCAGGGCTGCTGGCAGGTCGATGACATCCTCACCAACAGCGGCCGTTCGGTGCGGAAGATCCTGGCGCAGCCGGTGCCCTGACCGGCGGCAGCATCCACGCAGGGTGCGGTCCAGTTGCCGGCCAGCGGCCGGCACTACCAGGTGATGTTGGGTGGGTGCCGACCGTTGGTCGGCATGCCTTTATCGCGAATGCCCGAACACCAGTTCGATCACGAACTGGCTGCCGAAGAACGCCAGCAGCAGCAACAGCATTGCCGCCAGCGTCCAGTGCACCGCCTTCATGCCGCGCCAGCCGTAACGACGGCGTCCGACCAGCAGCACGCCGAACACGATCCACGACAGCACGCTCAGCACGGTCTTGTGCACCAGCTTCTGCGCCAGCAGGTCGTCGACGAACAGCACGCCGGTGACCAGGGTCAGGGTCAGCAGCGCGAAGCCGACCGTGATCACCCGGAACAGCAGCGATTCCAGGTCGGCCAGCGGTGGCAGCGCGCGCAGCCACGGGCGGAACTCACGGCGGCGCAGCGCGCGTTCCTGCAGCCACAGCATGATCGCCAGCAGCGCGGCGATGCTCAGCGTGGCGTAGGCCAGCAGCGCCAGCCAGGCATGGCTGGCCAGGCGCCAGCCCAGCACCTTGCTCGGCTCGTGGCCGTAGCCGTGATAGGCCAGAAGCAGTACCGCGGCCAGTGGGAACACCACCACGCCCAGCGCCGACATGCGGCCGCGCGCGCCCACCAGCGAGGTCAGCCAGGCCATGCCCAGGCCGACCAGCGACAGCGCGGCGAAGAAGTGCATGTCCGGCCCGCCGTTGGTGCGCATCGCCACCATCACGTGGTAACCGCCATGCAGCAGCATCGCTGGCAGGGCCGGCCACAGCCAGGTGGGGGAGCCGGTGCTTTCATCGCGGCCGAGCGCGCGCACCAGCAGGGCACTGGCAGCCAGGTAGAGCAGGACGGCGATGAGAACGATTGTCATCGTTGCAGTTTCGCATACCCCTGTGATGCTGGCGACGGCCCGGTGGTCGCAGTCCGGGCGGACAGCCGGACCCGTTATACTGTCTGCCTTATTGTCCCCCGCTTTCAGACAGGTTGCGCCGCATGTTCGAGTCCCTGACCCAGCGCCTTTCCGGCACCATCGAGCGCCTGCGTGGCCGCGGCCGCCTGACCGAGGAGAACATCCGCGAGGCGACCCGCGAAGTACGCATCGCGCTGCTCGAAGCCGACGTCGCGCTGCCGGTGGTGCAGGCCCTGATCGAGCGCATCAAGGTGCGCGCGGTTGGCCAGGAAGTGCTGAAGTCGCTGACCCCGGGCCAGGCCCTGATCAAGGTCGTGCGCGACGAGCTGACCGCGGTGATGGGTGCCGAGGCCAGCGACCTGAACCTCAATGTGCCCGCTCCGGCGATCATCCTGATGGCGGGCCTGCAGGGCGCCGGCAAGACCACCACGGTGGGCAAGCTGGCCAAGCACCTGAAGGAAAAGCGCAAGAAGAAGGTGATGGTGGTCTCGGCCGACGTCTACCGTCCGGCCGCGATCGAGCAGCTGAAGACCCTGGCCGAGCAGGTGGGCGTGCTGTTCTTCCCGTCCAGCGCCGACCAGAAGCCGGAAGCCATCGTCCGCGCCGCCATCGACGATGCCCGCAAGTCGTTCGTCGACGTACTGCTGGTCGATACCGCCGGCCGCCTGGCCATCGACGAAGCGATGATGGCCGAGATCAAGGCCCTGCACGCTGCCGTGAACCCGGCCGAAACCCTGTTCGTGGTCGACGCCATGACCGGCCAGGACGCGGCCAACACCGCCAAGGCCTTCGGTGATGCGCTGCCGCTGACCGGCGTGGTGCTGACCAAGACCGACGGTGACGCCCGTGGCGGTGCCGCGCTGAGCGTGCGCTACATCACCGGCAAGCCGATCAAGTTCGTCGGTGTCAGCGAAAAGCCGGAAGGCCTGGACGTGTTCCATCCGGACCGCATCGCCAGCCGCATCCTCGACATGGGCGACGTGCTGTCGCTGGTCGAGCAGGTGGAGCAGCAGGTCGACAAGGACAAGGCCGCCAAGCTGGCCGAGAAGGTCGCGAAGGGAAAGAAGTTCGACCTGAACGACATGCGCGACCAGCTGGAGCAGATGCAGAACATGGGCGGCATCGGCGGCCTGATGGACAAGCTGCCGGGCCTGGGCAACATCCCCGACCACCTGAAGCAGCAGGTCAGCCAGGGCAAGGAAGTGCCGCGCATGATCGCCATCATCAGCTCGATGACCAAGAAGGAACGGCGCAACCCGAACCTGCTCAACGGCTCGCGCCGCGCGCGCATCGCCAAGGGTTCGGGCGTGACCCCGGCCGACGTCAACAAGCTGATGAAGCAGTACATGCAGATGGAAAAGATGATGAGCAAGATGGCCGGCGGTGGCATGAAGGGCATGTTGCGCAGCATGAAGGGCATGATGGGCGCCATGGGCGGCCGCGGCATGCCGTTCCGTTGATGACGGCCCCGTCCGCAGTGTGATGTAGCGCCCGAGCTCACGCTCGGGCGGCGGCGCGCAGCAGCAGGCTCGACTCTTCCCCTGTCCCGCGCGCACCATGGGGGCCTGTCCGAAACGATGGGCCGTCATGCAGAGTTCCGCTGTAACTTCCCGCGTCGAGGCGTTCTGCCGGCGCTTTGGCATTTCCGTTCCGATCCTGCTGGCACCGATGGCCGGTGCCTGCCCCGTACCGTTGTCCGCCGCGCTGGCCAATGCCGGCAGCATGGGGGCGATGGGCGCGGTGCTGTCGTCGTCGGCCGATATCGGTCGCTGGATGGAGGACTTCCGCGCGACCTCCACCGGCCCGGCGCAGGTGAACCTGTGGCTGCCGGACCCCGCACCGAGCCGTGATGTCGCTGCCGAGGCCGCCAGCCGCGCTTTCCTCGCGCAGTGGGGCCCGGACGTGCCGGCCAGCGCCGCCGACGCCACGCCTGCCGATTTCGAAGAACAGTTCGCTGCGTTGCTTGCGGCACGCCCGGCGGTGGCGTCGACCATCATGGGCGTGCTGCTGCCGCGCCACGTGCAGCAGCTGAAGGACGCCGGCATTGCCTGGATCGCCTGCGCGACCACCTTGTCCGAAGCGCGTGCCGCACAGGACGCCGGTGCCGACGCCGTGGTGGCGCAGGGCATGGAGGCCGGTGGCCATCGCGGTGCGTTTGATCCGGCAATGGCCGAACGCCAGCTGGTCGGGCTGTTCGCGCTGTTGCCGCGCCTGGCCGATCACCTGCAGATTCCGGTGATCGCTGCCGGTGGCATCGCCGATGGCCGTGGCATTGCTGCCGCACTCACCCTGGGGGCCAGCGCCGTCCAGATCGGCACCGCCTTCCTGCGCACGCCCGAGGCGGCGATCGCGTCGGCGTGGGCCGATGGGCTGGCCGCCAGCGAACCGGAAGATACCTGGCCGACGCGCGCGTTCAGCGGCCGCCTTGGCCGTGGCCTGGCGACCGCGTATGTTCGCGCCGCTGCTGCCGAAGGCGCCCCTGCGCCGCGCCCGTACCCGGTGCAGCGTGGCCTGACCGCGCCGATGCGCAAGCAGGCCGTGCAGGAAAATCGCCTGGCGGCGATGCAGGCCTGGGCCGGGCAGTCGGCGTGGATGGCGCCTGCACAGCCGGCCGCCGACGTGCTGCGCGGCATGTGGGAACAGGCGCAGGCGCTGCTGCGATGAGGGTCACCTGCAATGGCCAGCCGGCGCAGGTGGCGGACCTGCTGCCGGCGCTGGTGAACTACGGCCACTTCACCTCGCTGCAGGTGCGTGGTGGTGCAGTGCAGGGGCTGGACCTCCATCTGGCGCGGCTGTCGCAGGCCACGCGCGAACTGTTCGGCAGCGAACTGGACACGGTGCAGGTGCAGGCGTGGATGGCGCAGGCGCTGCGGCAGGCCGGCCTGGCCGATGCCTCGCTGCGGGTGACGGTGTACTCGCGCCGCTTCGATTTCCGCAATCCGCTGGCGGCCGTGCCGGTGGACGTGCTGGTGGCAGTTTCAGCGCCGGTGGCCCTGGCCGCGCCCAAGCGCGTGCGCAGCGTGGCCTGGCAGCGCGAAATGCCGCAGATCAAGCATGTGGGCACATTTGGCCTGTTTGCCGAGCGGCGCGCGGCGATGGCGCAAGGATTCGACGATGTGCTGTTCGTGACCGCCGATGGCGACGTGAGTGAAGGGAGCACCTGGAACCTGGCCGTGCACGATGGTGAGCGGCTGCTCTGGCCACAGGCGCCTGCCCTGCGCGGGACGGCCGAAGCGCTGCTGAAGCGGCATTGGCCGGGGCCTCAGGTCACTCAGCCGCTGCCGCTGGCCGATCTGGCCGGCGTGAAGGCGGCTTTTGCCTGCAACGCCAGCGGCCTGTGGGCGCTGGAGGCCATTGACGGGCATGTCCTGCCCGGCTCGCAGGCGCTGGCTGAACAGGGCAGGGCGGTGCTGGCGGCGGTGGCCTGGCAGCCGCTTTCCTGAACGAGGCGCGTGGTTGCCGATCGCTGGACATAGCCGGACGCTACCTTGAAGCGTTGCAGCCGGTAGCGCCGGGCCATGCCCGGCGGATGCGTCCGCAGCGAACAACACTCAGGAGTTTCAATCAGATATGGGTATGGTCACCGAGCAGCATCGCGCGGTAGCGATGCACGCAATCAAGGTCATGGGCTCTGAGGGGCGGCCCAAGGTCCAGGCCTTTCACGATGATCATCGCCTACGTTCAGTCGATATCCTCACGACGTTCAGCTCTCCGGAAGCAGGGCTGAAGTCCATCTCGTCCATCGGCCTATCGGATTCTGGGTTACGTCATGCGGAGGGGCACGAACTGGAAACGCGCGTCGAGCTGTGTGCGTGTGCAGAACAGGACGCGCTGCATTGGGACAACGTCGTCGCCTCGACGGCTTTCGCGATCATGCGCGATCGTGCGGCGGTGCAGCCTGGTAGCGTGATTCCCGACATCCTGCAGGACTACTTCCCGTCGACCCGGATGCCGCACGTCTATCTGGTGCCGCCCTTCTTCTGGAATGACGCCAGGTTCCCGGGGCTGCAGTTCCCGCCGGTTGCCATCAACTGGCTGCAGTGCATCGCCATCCACGAATCCGAGCGGCAACTTGTCGAGCGGATTGGCGGCGATGCATTTGACGACCTGCTGCAGCGGCACGAGGTAGATGTGCTGGACATGCATCGGGCGCCGGTAGCGGGAGCGCTCTGACGCTATCGCCCCGGGAATCTTGGAGGGGCGGTCGGAGGTTGATCACTTTGCTGAACGAAAGTGGCGAGGCATAGCACTGCGCTACCGTGAAGATGGATACAGCCCGGGGTTGGCTCGGCCGGGCTCTGCCGCTATAATCGCCCGCTTACCTCGCCATCCTGGCGACTGGGCAATAGGAAAAACACCATGGTCAAGATTCGACTGACCCGCGGCGGCGCCAAGAAGCGTCCGTTCTACCACATCATCGTCACCGACGTGCGCAGCGCGCGCGACGGCCGCAACATCGAGCGCGTTGGCTTCTACAACCCGGTTGCCCAGGGCGCCGAGAAGCGCATCGAGCTGGACCTGGCCCGCGTTGACCATTGGGTCAAGAACGGCGCCCAGCCGACCGACAAGGTCCGCAACCTGATCAAGGAAGCGACCAAGTCCCAGGCCGCTGCGGCCTGATCCTGACGGGCCACGCTTCGGCGTGGCCCTCTTGGTTGAAGCAGATGAAAGATATCGAGCGCCGCATCCTGCTGGGCAGGGTTGTCGGCGCTTTTGGTGTGCGCGGCGAAATCAAGCTCGAGTCCTGGACCGAGCCACGTTCCGCCATTTTCCGTTACCAGCCGTGGATCGTGCGCAGCCCGTCCGGCGTGGAAACCACGATTGAAGGCGTGCGTGGCCGCGACAGCGGCAAGCACCTGGTCGCCCGTTTCCCCGGCGTCGAGGACCGCGATACCGTCGAAGCGATGCACGGCACCGAGATCTACGTGGCCCGCAGTGCATTGCCGCCACCGAAGCCCGATGAGTACTACTGGGTGGACCTGGAAGGCCTGGACGTGAAGACCACCGAGGGCGTTGCCCTGGGCCAGGTCTCGCACCTGTTCAGCACCGGCGCCAACGACGTGGTGGTGGTCCGCGGTGACCGCGAGCGGATGATTCCGTTCGTGCAGCCGGACTTCGTCAAGTCGGTCGACTTCGAGGCCAACCTGGTCGTGGTCGACTGGGATCCCGAGTTCTGAGCGTGAGCATGCGTTTCGACGTCATTACCCTGTTCCCCGAGTTCCTCGCCCAGTCCGCCGGACTGGGCGTGGTCGGGCGCGCGCAGGAGAAGGGGCTGTTCAGCCTGCACGGCTGGAACCCCCGTGATTACGCCGAAGGCAACTACCGCCGCGTGGACGACCGTCCGTTCGGAGGTGGCCCGGGCATGGTGATGCTGATCGAGCCGCTGCAGGCCTGCCTGCAGGCGATCCGTGAGGCCGATCCGACCCCGGCGCGGGTGATCTACCTCAGCCCGCAGGGGGCGCCGCTGACCCAGGCCAAGGTGCGGGAACTGGCGGCGCTGCCGCGCGTGGTCCTGCTCTGCGGCCGCTACGAGGGCATCGACGAGCGTTTCCTGGAGGCCAATGTCGACGAGGAGATCTCCCTCGGCGACTACGTGCTGTCCGGGGGGGAACTGGGCGCGGCGGTGATCATCGACGCCGTGGCCCGCCTGCAGGACGGTGCCCTGAACGACGCCGAATCGGCGGCGCAGGACAGCTTCGAGGGCGACCTCGGCCTGCTCGACTGCCCGCATTACAGCCAGCCGGCCCAGCACCCGCTGGGTGACGTGCCGGACGTGCTGCGCTCGGGCAACCACGCGGCCATCGCCGCCTGGCGCCGCCAGCAGTCGCTGCTCCGGACCGCCGAGCGGCGCCCGGACCTGCTGGATGAACAGGCACTGGGCAAGGCCGACCGCAAACTGCTGGAGCAGGGCCGTCAGGCCCGGAACCAGAAGGCCAGCCCCTAGCGCAGGGTCGGCTTTATCGGCTATCATGGCCAATTCCCGTCGACCCTGGTCGGCGCGCGCAGTACCCAAAACAAACGTGCAGCACAGTCCGGTGACTGCATGAGCCTACGTTGTCGATACGACACGCCCACCCGAACAAGAATCGGTGTAACCCATGAGCAAGCTGAACAAGTCCATCGTCGCGGAATTCGAATCCGCCCAGATCACCCGTGAACTGCCGAAGTTCAGCCAGGGCGACACCGTTGTCGTCAACGTGAAGGTGAAGGAAGGCAGCCGCGAGCGCGTGCAGGCCTACGAAGGCGTCGTCATCGCCACCAAGAACGCCGGCCTGAACTCCTCGTTCACCGTCCGCAAGATCTCGCACGGCTACGGCGTCGAGCGCGTTTTCCAGACCCACAGCGCCATCATCGACTCGGTCGAAGTGAAGCGTCGTGGTAAGGTCCGCGCCGGCAAGCTGTACTACCTGCGTGGCCTGGAAGGCAAGGCTGCCCGCATCAAGGAAGACCTGGCTGCCGCTGCTGCCGCCAAGGCTGCCCGTCTGGCCGACAAGGCCTGATAAACAACTTCGGTTGTTGCCGCGACGGCCACCTTCGGGTGGCCGTTTGCGTTTCCGGCATCGCATCGGCCACGATCAGGTGATGAACGACATCAACCTTCGCTATCCGGCCGTGATCCAGTCGGCGTTGCGCTTTCTCGACGACAAGGGGCTGGCACGCGTGCAATCGGCGCCGTTGCTGCATCGCCTGTTGTGGCGCCTGGGCATCGCACTGCCGCCACCGATCCTGGCCGGCTTTGGCACCAACGCGTTGGTGCAGGGCCTGCTGTTCGGGCTGTTCTGGACCGCGCTGATGTGGCTGATGCTGTGGCAGGGCAGCGAACGTCCGCTGGTGCTGTTGCTGGTGGCCGGTCTGGTGGCCGGCGCGCTGTTCGGCCTTGTGATGGCGGCGCTGATGCGCTCGCTGCGCCGCCACCGCAAGCTGCCGGATTGGCGCCAGTTCCGGGCGCGGCAGGCGGACTGAGCCGATGGCGCACTGCGCCGTGACCGCTGGCTACGGGCCGCGCTAGGCTGCGGTTTCATCCCGATGGACGTGCCGTGCGATGCCTGCCAAGCGAACCGCACCTTCCACCGCGCCCACGCTGTTGTCCGGCGGCAACCCCCGGATCGCCAAGGGCGAGGGCGATGCTCCGGTGCAGGCATACATCGCCGCCATGCCGGACTGGAAACGCCCGGTCGGCGCACAGCTGGATGCGTTGATCGAACGCGCCGTACCCGGCGTGCACAAGGCGGTGAAGTGGAACTCGCCGATGTATGCGGTGGCGCCGGGCGAAGGCTGGTTTCTCAGCTTCCATTGCTTCACCCGCTACATCAAGGTGGCGTTCTTTCGTGGCGCGGTGCTGAAGCCGATGCCGCCCGAGCCGTCCAGGAGTGCCGATACGCGCTACCTGCATATCGCACAGGATGGCGCGCTGGATGAGGCACAGTTCCTCGACTGGGTGCGCCAGGCCGCCGCGTTGCCCGGCGAGCGCATGTAAGCCCACCGTTCTGATTCCTTTCCCGACGAGAACCGCTGATGGCCACGCACGCGCCGAACCCTGACGATGCCGGAACCCCGGCGACCGAACTGATCGATGCACGCATCGCCGAGCTGGGAGACTGGCGCGGCGAAACGCTGGCACGCGTGCGTGCATTGATCCATGAAGCGCTGCCGGACGTGCAGGAAGCCTGGAAGTGGCGCGGTACACCGGTGTGGGAGCACAACGGCATCCTGTGCACCGGCGAAACCTACAAGCAGGTAGTGAAACTGACCTTCGCCAACGGTGCGGCGCTGGCGGACCCGAAGGGCCTGTTCAACGCCAGCCTGGAGGGCAACACGCGGCGTGCGATCGACATCCATGAAGGTGCGATGCCGGATGCCGCTGCGTTCAAGGCGCTGCTGCGCGCAGCGGCGGCGTTCAATGCGGCGAAAAAGAAGAAGCGCTGACCGTCTTCTGTAGAGCCGAGCCCATGCTCGGCTGACAGGCCTGTGCGGACCAACGGTCCGCACCCACCTCACCGTGGCGGTGCTGACTCCAGCGCGGCATCCGGGTCGGCCACCGGCGACGGCGGACAGGCCGGAATCTCCGACGGCGTCGCCAGTTCTTCGGCATGCGAGGGCTTGCCCATCATCTTCGCCTTGCGCCAGCCGCCCCAGCGGTAATACGCCAGCGACAGCAGCATCGACACCAGCGAGCTGACCGGGAAGCTCCACCAGATTGCATCGGCGCCCCAGTACGGCTGCAGCAGTTCGGCGAACGGCACGCGCACGCCCCACAGCGAGCCGGCCAGGATCAGCAGTGGCGGAATCACCGCGCCGGTGGAGCGCACCACGCCGGAGATCACGAAGCTGACGCCGAAGAACAGGAACGAGCCGATCACCACATGGTTGAGGTGGCGGGCGATGTCCAGCGCCTGGCTGGCCGGCGGCAGGAACAGCGCCAGCAGCTGGCGATCGAACACAACCAACGGCAGGATCAGCGCGCCGGTCAGCAGGAAGTTGAACAGCACGCCCTGGCGTGCGGTACCGCGCACGCGGTCCCAGCGCTGCGCACCGACGTTCTGTGCGGCCATCGAAGAACACGCCGCACCGATCGCCATCGCCGGCATCTGCAGGTAGTTCCACAGCTGCAGGGACGCGCCGTAGCCCGCGGCGGTGTCGGTGCCGTACTGGTTGACCATGGTCATCAGCAGGATCACCGACAGCGAGATCAGCACCATCTGCAGGCCCATCGGCACGCCCTTGACCACCAGCGCCTTGAGGATGGTCATGTCGAGCTTGAACAGGCGCAGGTCGGCGCGGCCCAGCCACAGGGTGTGGCGCTTGTGCCGCATGTACAGCAGCAGGCCGGCCAGCGACAGCGTCTGCGCGACCAGCGTGGCCCAGGCCGAGCCGGCGATGCCCAGCGCGGGGAAGGGCCCCATGCCGAAGATCAGTACAGGGTTCAGCACGATGTCCAGTGCCACCGATACCATCAGGAAGCGGAACGGCGTGCGCGAATCACCGGCACCGCGCAGGGCGGCGGTGAGGAAGGCGAACGCGTACAGCGTCGGCATCGCCAGGAAGATGATCTGCAGGTAGGCCTCGGCCAATGGCAGCGAGGCGGCCGGCGTGCCCATCGCCGCCAGCAGCGGATGGGCCATGAACCAACCGGCGATGGCGATGATCACCGACAGGCCGATGAAGAAGGTGGCACTGGTGCCGACCACGCGCCGCGCCTGCGCGATGTCGCGCGCGCCGATCGCCTGTCCGATCAGGATGGTCGAAGCCATGCCGAAGCCGAACACCGAGCCGATCAGGAAGAACATGATGTTGTTGGCGTTCGCGGTGGCGGTCAGTGCCGCCTCACCGAGGAAGCGCCCGACCCAGACCGCATTCACCGAACCGTTCAGCGACTGCGCGATGTTGCCTGCCAGGATCGGCAGGGAAAACAGCAGGAGATTGCGGCCGATCGGGCCGGAGGTCAGGTCAAGCGGCGCTTTGGCCATGGAGTGGTGATCGAATCCCGGGAGGCGCACACTAGCACCAAGCCGGTTTGCGGGATGTGGCAATGCATCAACGACTGCAGGTGAAGTGGAGCCTGGCGCTGGCCTTGATCAGCGTCGTACTGGCCGCATGTTCGACAGGTGACCGGCTGGGCGATACCCAGGTGCGGCCCACCGACCGGCCCGAGTGCCTGGTCGGCAGCCAGCGCCAGGATCTTTCTGCCGGCGTACCCACCCTGATCGGGGGCAGCGGCTGCCGCACCGACCCCGACAACCCGCGTCCCCTGAACAAGCGAACGGAGTAGTCCCTGCCGATGACCGAGCTTTCCCCGCTGCCGCCCAGTGTCCGCCTGGACATCTGGCTGTGGGCGGCCCGTTTCTTCAAGACCCGCAGCCTGGCCAAGCAGGCCATCGAGACCGGCAAGGTCAGCGTGGCTGGGCAGCGCCCGAAATCCTCACGCGCGGTGCGCGTCGGCGAGCAGCTGCAGGTGGATCGCGGCGAGGAGCATTTCGAGATCCAGGTGCTGGGGCTGAGCGATCAGCGCGGGCCGGCGCCGGCGGCGCAGCAGCTGTATGCCGAGAGTGAGGCCTCCAGGGCCCGCCGCGCCGAGCAGCGGGCGCTGCGCATCGCCGCACGCGATGGTTTCCAGCCGCCGGAGCACAAGCCGGACAAACGCGCACGGCGGTTGATCCGCGCGCTCGGCGATATCGACGCGTTGTAAGTTGCAGGGCGCCAGACCGGGTCCGGCGCCCCCTTGGCTCAGCGCTTGCCGCCCAGCAGGCTGCCGCCGATCTTCAGCAGATCGCCCACGCCGAGCTGGCCGTCACCGTCCTGGTCCAGCACGCTGCCAAGCAGGCCGCCGGCAAGGCCGCCCTGTTGCTGCACCTGCTGCTTTTCCTGGCCGAGGGCCTGGCTGAGCGAGCCGGCATCGGCCTGGCCACCACCAAGGCGCTGGGCGAGGAAAGCCATCACGATCGGTGCGAGGATCTGCAGCAACTGGCTGGTACGGCCGCTGTCGAGCTGGGTGGCCTGGGCCAGGCCGGTTTCCACCTTCTGCTGGCTGCCGCCGAAGATGTGGCCGAGGATGCCGGCACCGTCGCTGGCGGCGCCACCGCCACCGCCGCCCAGTACCGAGCCGAGCACGCTGCCCAGGTCCAGGCCGCTGTGGTTGTTCTGCAGTGCACCGAGCAGCGCCTGTGCGCCCTGCGGCTGCGAGGCGTTGTTGCCCAGCGCGCCCATCAGCACCGGTAGCGCGGCACTGATCGCACCGGACGCCTGAGTATCGCTGATGCCGAGCTGCTGCGATACCTGCTGCAGCGGGGCGCCCTGCAATTTGGCGAGAAGTTCGTCGGTCAGGCTCATCTGCGGAATCCTTGATTGGGGTTGGGCGTGCAGAAGGTACGACGCAGACCGTTAAAACGGCGACGCCGCCTCACGGGGAGGCGGCGTGGCGTTCACGGTGCAGGGCGATCAGAGCTCGATGTCTTCGGCGCCCGGGGTCGCGGTGGGGAAGTCCGCTTCCGGCTGGGCCGGCTTGAACGGATCCGACGGCTGGCTGGCCAGCGCCTTCAGCGCCGCGGCAACACCAGCGCCATAGGCCGGGTCGGCCTTGCTGCAGTTGTCGATGTGGCGCTGCTTGATGAAGTCCGGCGCATCGCCCAGGGCACGGGCGGTGTTGGCGAACAGTCGCTCCTTCTGTGCCTGGTTGTAGCTGCGGAACAGCGCACCGGGCTGGCTGAAGTAGTCGGCGTCGTCCTCACGGAAGTTCCAGAAGTCGGCGTCGCCCCGGATCTTCATCGGCGGTTCGCGGTACTGCGGCTGTTCCTGCCACTGGCCGTAGCTGTTGGGTTCGTAGTGCGGCAGGCCGCCGTAGTTGCCGTCCACGCGCATCGCACCGTCGCGGTGGTTGCTGTGCACCGGGCAGCGCGCCGCGTTCACCGGAATCTGGTGGTGGTTCACGCCCAGGCGGTAGCGCTGCGCATCGGAGTAGGCGAACAGGCGCGCCTGCAGCATCTTGTCCGGCGACGGGCCGATACCCGGCACCAGGTTGCTCGGCGCGAACGCTGACTGCTCCACGTCCTGGTACCAGTTGACCGGATTGCGGTTCAGTTCGAACTGGCCCACTTCGATCAGCGGGTAGTCGCTCTTCGGCCACACCTTGGTCAGGTCGAACGGATGGATGCGGTAGGTTTCCGCCTCCAGTTCCGGCATGACCTGGATGAACAGTTTCCACTTCGGGAAGTCGCCCTTCTCGATCGCGGCGAACAGGTCGCGGCCGTGGCTTTCGCGGTCATGGCCGACCAGGATCTGCGCCTGCGCGTCGGTCAGCGATTCGATGCCCTGCTGGCTGACGAAGTGGAACTTCACCCAGAAGCGCTCGCTGTCGGCGTTGGTGAAGCTGTAGGTGTGCGAGCCGAAACCGTGCATGTGGCGGAAGCTGCGCGGAATGCCGCGGTCGCTCATCACCACGGTCACCTGCAGCAGGGCTTCGGGCAGCAGCGTCCAGAAATCCCAGTTGTTGCGTGCGCTGCGCAGGTTGGTATGCGGGTCGCGCTTGACGGCCTTGTTGAGGTCGGCGAACTTGCGCGGGTCGCGCAGGAAGAACACCGGCGTGTTGTTGCCGACCAGGTCCCAATTGCCTTCTTCGGTGTAGAACTTCAGGGCGAAGCCGCGGATGTCACGCTCGGCGTCGGCGGCGCCACGCTCGCCGGCCACCGTGGTGAAGCGGGCGAACATCTCGGTCTGCTTGCCGACCTTCTCGAACAGCTTGGCGCGGGTGTACTTGCTGATGTCGTGAGTGACGGTGAAGGTGCCGAATGCGCCCGAGCCCTTGGCGTGCATGCGGCGCTCGGGAATGATCTCGCGGTTGAGGTTGGCCAGCTTTTCCAGCAGCCACACGTCTTCCATCAGCAGCGGGCCACGCGGGCCGGCGGTCTTGCTGTTCTGGTTGTCCACCACCGGCGCGCCGAAGGCCGTGGTCATCGGCGTGACCGGTTCATCGCCGTGCTTCTGCTTCGGGGTAGTGCTCAGCTCGCGCTGCTGCTGGGCGCCTTCCGCAGGCGACGGCGCGGTGTGATACGGACATTTCGGGCTGTTGTTATCGGACTGGCTCATGGCTGGCTCCTGCGGGTGAAGACGGGATGGAACATCTTCACTCGACTTTAGCTAGGGCCAGATGAAATGAATAATCGAATGATCCGTTCAGTTTGATAGTTTCTGTCAATTGAAACGAAGAATAAGATTTGCCAGATCTTTCGATAGGCCTCCCGCGTGGCGGCGGGAAGCCAGGGGTGCGTGCTGCGGTTACAGCAGTGCTTTCAGTCGGTACAGCGCTTCCAGTGCCTGCTTCGGCGTCAGTTCGTCCGGATCGATGGCGGCCAGTGCTTCCTGTGCCTTGTTCGACGGCGCCGCGAACAGGCCGAACTGCTGCGGTGCATCCAATGCCTGCGGCGCCAGCTCGGCGGCATGGCTCTCACCGCCGCGCTGTTCCAGCTCGGCCAGTCGACGGCGCGCCTGCGCCACGGTGGCGCGCGGCAGGCCGGCCAGTGCGGCCACCTGCAGGCCGAAGCTGCGGTTGGCCGGGCCGTCCTTAACGGCGTGCATGAACACCAGCGCTTCACCGTGCTCGACGGCATCCAGGTGCACGTTGGCGATGCCGCTGCGGCCGCCCTCGTGCTGCTCGTCGGCCAGCGCGGTCAGCTCGAAGTAGTGGGTGGCGAACAGCGTGTAGCAGCGGTTCTGGTAGGCCAGGTGGCGGGCCACCGCGTCGGCCAGCGCCAGGCCGTCGTAGGTGGACGTGCCACGGCCGATCTCGTCCATCAGCACCAGCGAATGCGCGGTGGCGTGGTGCAGGATGTAGCTGGTCTCGGCCATCTCGACCATGAAGGTCGACTGCCCGCGGGCGAGGTCGTCACCGGCGCCGATGCGGGTCAGGATGCGGTCGATCGGGCCGATCAGCGCCCGGCTGGCCGGCACGAAGCTGCCGATGTGGGCCAGCAGCACGATCAGCGCGTTCTGCCGCATGTAGGTCGATTTACCACCCATGTTCGGACCGGTGATGACCAGCATGCGGCGGTCCGGATGCAGATCCAGATCGTTGGGTTCGAACGGCTGCTCGCGCACCGCCTCGACCACCGGATGGCGGCCACGCTCGATCTTCAGGCACGGTGCCGTTTCAAGTTCCGGCCGCGACCAGTCCAGCGCCTGCGCGCGTTCGGCGAAGGCGGCCAGCACGTCCAGTTCGCTCAGCGCAGCGGCGCACTGCTTCAACGGTTCCAGCTGTTCGCCGAGGGTGTCCAGCAGCTGCTCGTACAGGTACTTCTCGCGCGACAGCGAACGGTCGCGCGCGGACAGCACCTTGTCCTCGAATGCCTTCAGTTCTTCGGTGATGTAACGCTCGGCATTGGTCAGCGTCTGGCGGCGGGTGTAGTGCACCGGCGCGCGATCGGACTGGCCCTTGCTGATTTCGATGTAGTAGCCGTGCACGCGGTTGTAGCCCACCTTCAGGGTGGGAATGCCGCTGCTCTCGCGCTCGCGCAGTTCCAGGTCAACCAGGAACTGGTCGGCATGGGTGGACAGGCGGCGCAGCTCGTCCAGCTCTTCATCGAAGCCATCGGCCAGCACGCCGCCGTCGCTCAGCTTCAGTGGCGGCATTTCGGCGATGGCGCTGGCCAGCAGCTGTGCGCACGCGTCGTGCTCGCCCAAGGCGGCATGCAGTGCCTGCAGGCGCGGTGAATCCAGCGGCGCCAGCACTTCGCGCACCGCCGGCAGCAGGCCCAGGCCATCGCGCAGGGTGGAGAAATCACGCGGGCGCGCCGAACGCAGTGCGACGCGGGTCAGGATGCGTTCCAGGTCGCCGAGGCGGCGGAACTGTTCGCGGATGTCGGCATCGCTGCCGCGATCGATCAGGGTTTCCACCGCATGGTGGCGCTGCACCAGCACCTCGCGCAGGCGCAGCGGGCGGTGCAGCCACCGGCGCAGCAGGCGCCCGCCCATTGGCGTCACCGTGCTGTCGAGCACGCCCAGCAGGGTATTGCGGGTATCGCCGTCGACGCGCGTATCCAGTTCCAGGTGGCGGCGGGTGGCGGCGTTCATCGCGATCGCCTCGGCGGCGGTTTCCATCGCGATCGAGGTCAGGTGCGGCAGGCGCTGCTTCTGGGTTTCCTCGACATAACCGAGCAGGGCGCCGGCGGCGGCGGTGGCACGTGGCTTGTCATCGATACCGAAGCCGCTCAGATCGTGCAGCTTGAAGAAGTTCAGCAGCTGGCGGCGGCCGCTGTCCGCGTCGAACAGCCACGGCGCACGGCGGCGCACGCCGGTGCGGTGGCGCAGGAAGTCGGGCCAGTTCTCCTCGTCGGGCACCAGCAGCTCGGCCGGCTCCAGTCGGGCCAGTTCGGCTTCCAGCGCGTCGTCGGTCTCGACTTCATTGACCAGGAAGCGGCCACCGGCCAGGTCGGCCCAGGCCAGGCCGTAGCCCTGCTTCGTGCGCGACAGCGCCATCAGCAGGGTGTCGCGGCGTTCGTCCAGCAGCGCTTCGTCGGTCACGGTGCCGGGGGTGACGATGCGCACCACCTTGCGTTCGACCAGGCCCTTGGCCAGCGCCGGGTCGCCGATCTGCTCGCAGATCGCCACCGACTCGCCCAGCGCCACCAACCGCGCCAGGTAGCCTTCATAGGCATGTACCGGCACGCCGGCCATCGGAATCGGCGCGCCGCCGGAGCTGCCACGCTGGGTCAGGGTGATGTCGAGCAGGCGCGCGGCCTTGCGCGCATCGTCGTAGAACAGCTCGTAGAAGTCGCCCATGCGGAAGAACAGCAGCAGGTCCGGATACTCGGACTTGGCTGCGAAGAACTGCTTCATCAGCGGGGTGTGTTCGGCGGACTTTTCTTTGGACATGGGGCTCGTGAATCCGGGGCGTCCGTTCGCGCCGGAGGGCAGCGGCAACGGAGCGGGTACAGGGCCGTCCATGGTAACTGCTGGGGCACAGGGCTGCCGCCACCGGTGGCAGGCGGGTACCGCACAGCGACGAGGTCAGGCCGGGACCAGGGTGATCTGCCGGTGGCTGGCGAAGATATCCATCACGATCTCGAAGTAGGTTGGGCCCTCGCCCTGTTGCAGGGCGTCCAGCTGGCGCGCAATGGTCCGCGTGTTGAAGGTGCCCGGGGCTTCCAGCTTGGACTGCAGCCACTGGCATGTGGTAGTTCGTCCCAGTGCGGCGCGGCTGTGCTCGATATCACTCCAGATCACCGTGGCCCGCTCATGGCCGGCCAACACGCCATAGACGCCATGCAGCAGATCATCCAGGGCGTCCAGGCTTGGCCCGAGCTGCCAGTCCTCGCCGGCCATGAACACGCGGTTGATCTCCGCATACAGGCTGGGGATGTCGTGAATGGCACAGCCTTCGATCTGCAGGATGAGCGTCATATGTCGACTGTAGCGTTGTTCCCTGTGCGTTGGACATGGCTGAGCGCCGGATGCTTTGGGGACCCATGCTGGGGTTTGGCAAACTTCTTTGCTGAGTCAAGTGCTCGGCACTCCCGTCGTGGCGCGCGCCGGTTTGCAGGGAAGAAAACGACGTGACCCATCGCCAATAGCAGGGCCATCAGCTGGTAGAGAGTTCGCCCGAAGTCTTCTTCTTCATTGATTGGTGCCATCGGCAGCAGGACCCCCTCGGGCGCGTTCAACTTCCACTGTCAGTGATGACTGGCTGGGTGATGGAAATAGATTCTCCTCCTGTATCATCGGCAATAAAGGTCTGGAAAATTGTTTCTGGGATGGTCAGTAACGTTGTATCTGCGTCTCCGGTGAGGTGGGGGGAGTTTGATCTGTCCCCGTTGTGAGCAGGGTGAGGTGTTGAAAGCTCAAGTAAAGGAGCGCGGCGTTCAGATATTTGTCTGCGACGAGTGCGATGCCGTGTGGTTCTCCTTCGCTGCTATAGGGGTCTCTCCGTTCAGAGACCTTGAGCGGTATCTTGAGGAAATTTCCGTCGCCCCGTCCTGGGAGTCAATTTCCGTGGACAGGCATGAGTAGAAAGTACGCAGTTTCCATGCACTCCTCGATCGTATTGCCTCAGCGCAGCGCGTGGGTCCGTGCAGCATGGGGTGACCTTCCCGTCTCCTACTTCCAGAGCGACGAGAATCTCAATGACTGCGGTTTTATTGACTTGAAGGTCAATAAGTGGGAGATCAGTGGCAGTCGATTGTAATGGGGTCTGGACCCCTTCATCAGGGTTGAAATACTCAAGGGTCGGGGCCCTGCGATGGCAGATGCCAGATTGCAGCCCTGACGGTAGTCGCGAAGCAGCGCGTTGTTCCTCTGGACAGAAGGGTGCCGGGATCGATGGGCTTCATCCTCCCCCTCCGTGCATCAAGTGACGGTTTCTGCGGTCACGACTCGCGAGCGCTGCGTGATGACTGCGATTGATGTGCTCGTGCATTGATATGCCCGGCAGGAATAACCACCTCCATTAAGTGTGTCCTTCACACCTGTCTGCATAGTTCCAGAGATTTGGATCGATACAATAATATCGACCCATAAAGTTTCCCCGCGCTGCGCCGCCATCGATCGTACGGCCATGATCAAGGGAATTGAGATGCTCGCCTTACGCAACCTCCGAGTGGGATCCCGGCTGGGTGCCGGGTTTGGATTGCTGCTGCTGTTCATCGTGGCCATCGTTGGCCTGGCGCTGTACGGAAATCACCTGAAGTCCGCCCAGTTCGAGAAAGTGGTGGACGTCAACATGGTGAAGATGCGGCTGTTGAACGACATGCTGGATACCAACAACGCGGTGTTGATGCACCGCCGCCTGATGGTGATCAAGCGCGGCGAGGATTTCGACAGGGATTATCAGAAGGCGCAGGAGCTGTCGCAGACCTACGACGGTATCTGGGCCAGGTACATCAGGATTCCGCGCGACGCGACCGGCGATACCCTGGTGGCGAAAATCGACGCGGCACGCAAGGCCACCGACGCCTCCACCCGGCGTCTTCACGAGCGCATGAAGGCCGGGGATTTCGACGGCGCGGCCAAGGAACTGCTTGCCGAGCAGGGGCTGGCAACCGCGTGGAACGAAGCGATCTCGACCCTGCTGCGGCATCAGGAGACACTGACCGAGCGCAGCCGCGAGGAATACCGTTCAACCGAATCCTGGACCGGCACGCTGTCGATCGTGTTCGGCGTGTTGAGCCTGGTACTGGGCTCGCTGGCCGCCTGGGCCATCACCCGCAGCCTGACCCGCCCGCTGGAAGGCGCGGTGAAGCTGGCCGACGGCATCGCCAATGGGCGGCTGGACAACAGCATTGACGCCTCCGGCAACGATGAGGTCACGCAGCTGCTCAGGTCGATGCAGCGCATGCAGGCGCAGTTGCAGTCGGTGATGGCGGCGCAGGGCGAGTTGGCCCGCCAGCACGATGCCGGCAGCCTCAGCTATCGCATGGACGAGAGTGCCTTCCCTGGTGACTACGGGCGCATGGTGCACGAGACCAACGCGCTGGTCGGCTCACACGTGCAGGTACAGAACCGGCTGATCGAAGTGATGAAGCATTACGCCCGTGGCGACCTGTCGGTGGACATGGATCCGCTGCCGGGCGAGAAGGCGGCGATCACCCAGGCAATGGACGAGACCAAGACCAGCCTGTCGGCGATCAACAGCGAGATCCGCCGGCTGGCGACGGCCGCGGCGGCGGGCGACTTCAGCCTCCGCGGCGATGAAGATCGCTTCGCCTACGATTTCCGCGACATGGTGGCCGGGCTCAATCGCCTGATGCAGACCACCGACCAGAACCTGGTGCAGGTGTCGAGCCTGCTGCAGGCGATCTCGCGCGGTGACCTCACCGTACGCATGCAGGGCGACTTCCACGGCGTGTTCGCCCGCATGCGCGATGACTGCAATGCCACCGTCGATCAGCTCAAGCAGATCGTCGGGCGCATCCAGGCCAGCGCGTCCAGCATCAATCTGGCGGCAGGCGAAATCGCCTCGGGCAACACCGATCTGTCGCGGCGCACCGAGCAGCAGGCGGCGAACCTGGAAGAGACGGCGGCGTCGATGGAGGAACTGACCTCCACCGTGAAGCAGAACGCCGAGCACGCCCGCCAGGCCAACCAGCTCGCCATCGGTGCGCACGGTGTCGCCTCGCAGGGCGGCGAGGTGGTCGGCCAGGTGGTCACCACGATGTCGGCCATCGAGGCCTCGTCGAAGAAGATCGCCGAGATCATCTCGGTCATCGATGGCATTGCCTTCCAGACCAACATCCTGGCGTTGAACGCGGCGGTGGAAGCCGCGCGTGCCGGCGAGCAGGGCAGGGGCTTTGCGGTGGTGGCCAGTGAGGTGCGCACGCTGGCACAGCGCTCGGCCGGTGCGGCCAAGGAGATCAAGGGCCTGATCGAGGATTCGGTTGGCAAGGTCGCCGATGGATCGGCCCTGGTCCGACAGGCAGGCACCACGATGGGCGAGATCGTTGCTTCCGTGCAGCGCGTGACCGACATCATGGCCGATATCTCTGCTGCCTCGCAGGAGCAGAGCTCGGGCATCGAACAGGTGAACCAGGCGGTGGTGCAGATGGACGAGACCACGCAGCAGAATGCGGCACTGGTGGAAGAGGCCAGTGCTGCGGCGCGTTCCATGGAGGAGCAGGCGAACCTGTTGGCCGAGGCGGTTTCGGTGTTCCGCACCGGCGCGGTAACGGCGGCTGCAGCCGTGCGTCCGGCCCTGGCTGCGGTGGCCGCGAAGGTCACCCCGGTGCGCAGGGCGGCAACGCTGTCGCCGCGCATCGAGCCGACACTGGCGGCCAATGCCGGGGGGTGGGAAGAGTTCTAGCAAAGGGCAATGCCGGCAGGGAGACGGCGCCCATCACGCTGGCTGATCGTGATGGGCGCGGATTTTCTTCCTGAACGCGCGATGGCCGATGAGGCCGCGGACACGCGCATTTCACTTCCGGTTGCCAGCCGCGGGAGGACACTTGCGCCATACCGGAACCTAGGAGATGGCCATGAAGACCTCGACCCGATTGCTTGTGCTGGGCACCCTGCTGGCGGCTTCGTCGGTGGCCGGCGCGCAGACCTATGGTCCGCGTGATGAAGGACGCCGATTCAACGATGGCAGCCGCGTGGTCTGCAAGAACGTGGAAGTGCAGCGCAACTCGCGCGATCCGAACCGCATCGCCGGTACGGCCACTGGCGCGGTGATCGGCGGCCTGCTGGGCAACCAGGTGGGCGGCGGCAATGGCAAGAAGCTCGCTACCGTGGCCGGTGCTGTTGCCGGTGGTGCGGCGGGCCGCCAGATCCAGGGCAACAGCCAGCAGAAGAATGGCGACCGCGTGGTCGAGCGCCGCTGCGAACGCGTCTATCGCTGATCAATCGCCGACGGCCCCCGTTTTTCCCCTTCCACATGGCAGTACTCGAACGCCGGCCTCGCGCCGGCGTTCTTCATTGCAGGAAAAGGGGACGGAGGGGATTAAGTCGTAATCCCCCAACCGGCCGCTTACGACTTAATCCCCTCCGTCCCCTTTTTTGCGAGGAGGCGCCAGGTGGCGAGGCTGCCGTAGAGCAGCAGCAGGACGGTGAGGGTGATCAGTTCGTGGCAGACTTCGGCCAGGCTGGCGTCCATCTGGTTCAGGCGCACCATCAGGTTGATGCCGGAGGTGGTCGGCAGCAGCTGCGCCAGCCAGACCAGCGGTTGTGGCGTCATCACCGAGGGCCACGACAGGTTGGCGAGGAAGAACAGCGGGATCGAGGTGGCGATGATGTACTGGAAGGCGCGTTCGCGGGTGCGGAAGAAGCTGCCGACGAACAGGCCGAAGGCCACCGTCGCCGCGATGAACAGCGTGCCACCCAGCAGCTGGCCCAGCGGGTTGCCTCCGCGTGGATAGTCCTGCACCCAGGCAGTGAACCCGGCATACCAGAACAGACCGAACAGGCCGATCAGGCCGAAGCCCAGTGCCATGCCGGCCAGGGTCGGCAGGTCGAAGCGCAGGCGCCGGCCGAGCGCGAGGCGGCGGCCGCCGAGCAGGACGCCGATGCCCATCAGCAGCGTCTGGTGCACGATCAGCTCGGCCACGCCGGGAACGATGGCGCTGCCATAGCCTTCCTGCGTGTTGTACAGGGGGCGCTGCACAAGCGTGACCGGTGGTGCCTGCGGTGCGCCCATGAAGGCGGCCTGGCCGACCACGGCATCACGCCCGAACGCACCCAGCGCGTCAGCCACGCTGCCCAGCACCCAGCTGGCGCGTCCCAGGTAGGCACCGTTGCCAAGCAGTACCAGCTTGGCCGGGTGGCCGCGCAGGATGTCGCGCTCCAGATTGGCCGGGATCACGACGATCCCCTCGGCATGGCCGGCTTCCAGCTGCCGGCGTGCGCTGTCGACGTCCGCGGGTTGACCGACCACGCGCGCAACGCGCAGTGCGTCGAGCTTGCGCAGCAGCTCGCGGCTGGTCGCGCTGTGGTCTTCGTCCACCACCAGCACCGGCAGGTTGCCGGCCACCTGGTGCCGGTAGGCGGCTGGATAGAAGAACGAGTACAGGATCACCGCCCCGACCATCACCACGATCGCGTAGCGGTCGCAGAGCACTGCCATCAGGGTCTGCCGCAGGCTGCGCCAGAGTGCGCTCATGCGTCGGCCCCTGCGGGCTGTGCGGCGGCAGGTGTGCGCGCAAAGGCGATCAGGCGCAGGCCGCCGACGCCTCCTGCCACCACCGCCATCAACAACAGCGTGGCCAGCGGCCACACCGAAACCTGCAGCGGCGAACCGATGAACTGCTGCTGGGTCTGCAGCTTGATGTAGGCGCTGAGTGGCAGCAGTTGATGCCAGATGCGGGTGAACAGAGGGCCGTCCAGCACCGGGAAGGTGGCGCTGGAGAAGGCCAACGCGGTGCCGATGCTGAGGCCGACTGCGGACAGCGCGGTACCCATGTCGCGGGTGACGCCGACGAAGAACAACGCGTAGGCGGCCGTGGCAAGGTAGAACAGTGGCTGTGCGAGCAGCAGCAGGAGCACGCTGCCGGCCACGCCGTCACCGCGCAGCCAGGCCAGGTAACCGATGCCGAGCGCGCCATACAGCGAGAACAGCAGGATGTATGGCGCGACCTTGCCGGCAATCGCCGGCCATGGCGTGCGGCCCAACGAGGCGGGCAGGGTGCCGTCGCGGATCTCGCGGCCAAGGCTGCCGGCCACTGCAAGTGCCAGTACCAGCGACAATACCGCCGGGAAGATCAACGGCAGCAGGAACAGCTCGTAGCTGCGTGCCGGGTTGTACAGAATGTCCGACTGCACCGCGATGGGTGCCGCGCGCAGCTTGCCCGGGCCGACCTGCAGGCCGATGCGCTCGCGCAGCAGGCGCGCGTTCCAGGCCGAGACCGCGTCGCCGATATCGCGCGACGCGGACTGGCCGGTGGTCATGTAGGTGGCGTTGTAATAGGCGAACACCGTGCCCTGGCGTCCACGCAACGCCTGCCGGGTGACATCGCGCGGCACCAGTACGATGGCGAACACATCCAGCCGACGCAGCTGCGAACGTGCGTCTTCCAGGTCCACCGGCTGGCTGGCGACGCGCACGCCGGGACTGGCGTCGAGCATGCGCAGCAGCAGGCGGCTGTCACTGCTGTGGTCGAGGTCGACCACCGCGATCGGGATGTCGCGCATCACCGAAGGCGTGAACATCCACGCCATCACCACCAGCATCAGCAGCGGCAGCACGGTGACCAGCAGCAGGTCGGCGCGGTTGCCGCGCAGCGACTGCAGCTCGCGCCGCCAGCTGGCGGCGAAGCCGCCGCGGCCGGGGCTCAGTGCTGGGGCCATGCGAACAGCACGCTCATGCCGGGGCGGAAGCCCTCGATGCGGCGTACCGGGCGCACCCGCACCTCGAAGCTGCGGACGTCGTAGCCGGACGACTGGCGGGTGGTACGCCAGGTTGCATAGTCGCCGGCCGGATTGATGAAGTAGACCTCGAATTCGCCGTCCAGGCCGAGCGCCGGCACGCTGCCCTGCAGCTTGCTGCCGACCTTCAGGCCCTGCATCTGCGATTCGCGCAGGTTCATGGCGACCCACATGCGGTCGATGTCGACCAGGGTGAACACCGGGTAGCCGGCCGGCACCAGTTCGCCCGGGTCGGCCATGCGCTTGTTGATTTCGCCGGCCACCGGCGCGCGCCCTTCCACTTCGACACGCGCGGCGTTGACTTCGGCCACCGCGCCCTGTGCCTGTTGCACCTGGCCCTGCGCGGCACGCTTGTCCTGCTCGCGCGCGCCGGCCAGGGCCATGTCGTACTGCGCGCGCGCGGCACGGGCCAGCTCACGCGAACTGGTGGCCTGGGCATGCGCTTCATCACGCTTCTGCCGGGTCATCACCCCTTCGTTGAACAGGTTCTGCACGCGCTGGTAAGTGGCTTCAGCCAGCGTCGCACCGGCTTCGGCCCGCTTCCAGTTCGCTTCGGCGGCGCGGATGTCTTCGCTGCGCGCGCCTTCGTCGGCCTTGTCGGCCACTGCCTGTGCGGCGGCCAAAGCGCCGTGCGCCTGCTGTTCCTTGGCGGCCACTTCGGGGCTGTCGAGCAGGAACAGCACCTGCCCGGCCTGCACGCGGTCGCCCTCGCGCACCTTCAGTTCGGCCACGCGCGCGGTGATCTTGGCGGCCACGTTGATCGTGTCCGCATCGGCCATGCCCTGGATCTGGTCGGCCGGGCTGCGCCAGGCCAGCCACAGGCCGAGCACCACCACGACCAGCAGCACCACTACCAGGATCGGTCCCAACCGGCGCTTGCCCGGGGGCGTCGTCGCATCGTCGTGCAGCACATCACTCATGGTCGATCACCTCGTCCGCCCGCCGCCGGAACTCTTCGAAACGGTCCATCTGTCCACTGATCTCCAGCAACTGTGCCAGCGCAATATCGTATTGGTAGGCGGCCTGTGCGCGCTCGACGCGGGCGCCACCCAGGCCGAGCCGCGCGTCGATCACATCCAGCGAAGTCGCCTGGCCTTCGCGGAACGCCAGCTCCTGCAGGCGCAGGTTTTCCTGTGCCTGGGCGATGCTGCTGTCGAGCAGCACGTACTGCTGGCGTGCGGTTTCCAGCTCGTTCCAGGCCTTGCGCACACCCAGCGCGACCTGGTTCTCGGCCTCGCGCAGGCCCGCTTCGGCCTGGTCCTGCTGCGCACGCGCGGCGCTGATCTGCGCCGGCCGCGAGTTCGGCGACAGAAAGGTGTACTTCAGGCCGATGCCGAACGCCCAGTCTGGATCGGTTAGCATCTCGTCGCGGCGACGGAAGTCGTACTGGCCGAAGGCGAAGATCTGTGGTTTCAGCTTGGCCTGCTGCACGCGCACGCCCTGTTCGGCCTGCGCCACCATCGCCCGCAGGCGCGCGATCTGCGGCTGCCGCGCCTGCGCGGTGCGTTCGAAGCTGGCCACCGGTTCCAGTGGCACGCGCTGCACGAACAGCGGCGACACCGGCTGCACCTCGCCGCCACTGCGCAGCAGCGTGGCCAGTGCGGCCTTCAGCGTGGCCAGGTCGTTCACTGTCTTCTGGTATTCGCGCTCGGCCTTGTCGCGGGCCACGGTGGCCTGCAGGCGCTGCGCGCGGGTGGCGAAGCCCTCGCGTTCCAGCTTCTCTGCGTCGGACAGGTGGCGGTTGAGGCCATCGCGCACATCGCGGCGCACGTCCACCGCCTGCTCGGCCAGGCGCTGGCCGAAATAGGCCTGGGCCAGCTGCACGGTCAGCGATTGGCGTTGTGCTTCGCGCTCGGCGCTGGCCTGTTCGTGGGCGGCACTGGCCGCACGTTGCGCGGCCGGAATCACGCCGCCGGTGTACAGCGGCAGTACTGCAGTCACCACCGGGCGGGTACGCCAGTCGCGTTCGGTGAACGACAGCGGCGAGTCGATGCCAAAGGCCTCGGCCACCGGAGCCAGCGAACCCAGGGGCAGGGTGAGCGTCTTCTGGAACTGCAGCCGGCGCACTTCGCCGGTGATCTCCGGCAGGCGCAGCAGGCGGGTCGCGTCCTGCAGGTCCTGCTTGTTGCGCACGGCGGCGTCGGCAGCGGCCAACGCATCGGAGACCTGCTCCAGGCGTTGCCGTGCCTGTTCCCAGTCCAATGCCGGTGCGTTGCTGGTGGGCTGCGCGGCGGCAGCGAATGGCAGGCAGGCTGCCAGCGCCAGCGCGGCCTTCGCGCGGTGCATCCTTGTACGTCGGCCGATCACGCCCATGCCGTCCCAGTAGTGAAGAAGTGCGCAAACGGTAGTGCGTGCAGCGTGAAGCCCGGGTCTGCGATCATCGGTTTGTCCTCAACGAAGGGTGCCTCTGGCCGCAGTGCGCAGTGCCTGGGTGATGTGCTGCAGCGTGCTTGAGCGCACGGCGGCATGCTGCCAGTACAGCGGCACATCGAGCCAGCGGCGGGGTTCCAGTACCACCACGCGGCCGGCGCGCACGGCGGGCGCGACCAGGGTTTCCGGAGCCATGCCCCAGCCGAGTCCGCACGCGGCGGCTTCGACGAAACCGGTGGAGGAGGGCAGGTAGTGTAGCGGCGGCTGCAGCCGCGCGCGGGTCAGGCGCCGCACGAAGCGCCACTGCAGTTCATCTTTGCGGTTGAACACCAGCATCGGTGCGTGCGCCAGGGTTGCGGCCTGCATGCCATCGCGGAAGTACTGGCGGGCGAAGCCGGGCGAGGCGATGGCGTGGTAGCGCATCGCGCCGAGCGGGTGCACGTTGCATCCCTTCACCGGTTGGCTTTCGGCGGTGACCGCGCCGAGCACGCTGCCATCGCGCAGCAGCTGCAGAGTGTGGTCCTGGTCGTCCATGCGCAGGTCGAACAGATAGCCGTGGCGCTGGTGCAGGTCGGCGATGGCCGGCACGAACCAGGTATCAAGCGAGTCATCGTTGACCGCCAGGGGGATCGGCGTGTGCGCAGCGTCGCTGCCACGCTCGGGTAGCAGCTCGGCCAATGCCTCGGCCTCCAGCGCCTGCATCGGTCGCACCCGGCGCAGTAGCGCTTCACCCGCGGCGGTCGGCCGGCAGGGTGCCTGGCGCACCACCAGTACCTGCCCGAGCCTGTCCTCCAGGGCCTTGATCCGCTGCGACAGTGCTGACGGGCTGATCGACAGGCGGCGTGCCGCAGCCTCGAAGCTGCCTTCCTCCAGCACCGCGGCAAACGCGGCCAGTTGCGGGTGTACCAGGTCCATGCCGGTGCCTCTTCAGTTTTCCTGCACAGGATAAAGAAAAATCAGTTTGTCTAATCAAGGCGGTTGGCGGCACCCTGCGCGTCCCCTCGCTGCCTGGCCTGTCCCGATGTGGATTGCCGCTACCGCCGCCGGCCTGTTCGCAGGTGCCGGCCTGATCATCGCCATCGGCGCGCAGAATGCATCCGTGCTGCGCCAGGGCCTGCAGCAGCGCAATGTGGGGACGGTAGTGCTGGCCTGCGCCGGCGCGGATATCGCGCTGATCCTTGCTGGCGTTGGCGGCATGGGCGCGCTGGTGCTGCAGTGGCCGCTGCTGCTGCAGGTGCTGCGCTTCGGTGGTGCGGCCTTCCTGTTCTGGTATGGCCTGCGGGCGGGGCTGCGCGCGTGGCGCGGTGGCAGTGCCCTGGCCGCCGCCGAGGCGCAGGGCGGCAGCGGACGGCAGGTACTGCTGACCTGCCTGGCGTTCACGCTGCTCAACCCGCACGTCTATCTGGATACGGTGGTGCTGCTGGGCAGTCTGTCCACGCGCTACCCCGGTGACCTGCGCTGGGCGTTCGCCGCCGGTGCCTGCGCCGCCAGCGTGGCCTGGTTCTGCACGCTGGGCTATGGCGCGCGCCTGTTGCAGCCGGTGTTCCGCAGGCCGGGCGCCTGGCGGGTGCTGGATGCCGCCGTGGCGGTCTTCATGTCCTGCCTCGCCACGCTGCTGCTGTTGCGCCCGCTCTAGGCCGCGTCCACCGCGCACTGCGGGGTTTCGCCGGGGCGCAGGGTCAGCACGCGCACGCCGCTGCGGGTGACCGCCACGGTGTGCTCGAACTGCGCCGACAGCTTGCCGTCGCGGGTGTAGACCGGCCATTGGTCCGGCTGCTGACGGATGGCCGGCTTGCCCTGGTTGAGCATCGGCTCGATGGTGAACACCATGCCTTCTTCCAGCACCATGCCGGTGTTGGGATGGCCGTAATGCAGGATCTGCGGTTCCTCGTGCATCTGCTGGCCGATGCCATGGCCGCAGTATTCCTTCACCACGCTGTAGCCGTGGCTGCGCGCGTGGCGGGCGATGGCGTGGCCGATATCGCCCAGGCGCGCTCCCGGGCGCACCGCAGCGATGCCTTTCCACATCGCCTGGTAGGTGGCCTGCACCAGCCTGCGCGCGGCGTAGTCGACCTCACCGACCAGGTAGGTGGTGCTGGAGTCGGCGATGTAGCCGTTCTTCTCCAGGGTGATGTCGAGGTTGACGATCTGGCCGTTGCGCAGCACGTCGGTGGTGCTGGGAACGCCGTGGCAGACCACGTTGTTGATCGAGGTGTTGAGCACATACGGGAAGCCGTACTGGCCCTTGCTGGCCGGCCGCGCCTGCAGCTCATCGACGATCATGCGCTCGACGAAGTCGTTGATCTCCATCGTGCTGCGTCCCTGCAGCGGCAGCTGGTCGAGCGCGGCGAATACCTGCGCCAGCAGGCGCCCGGATTCGGCCAGCAACGCGATTTCGTGCGGCTGCTTGATCATCGTCATGTCAGGCCCGGCCGGGCGCCAGCGCCTGCGGCTGCACCCCGGCTGCCCGCAGTTCGCTGGCGACGATGTCCTGGAAGCTCAGCGTGGGGTTCATCTCGCACAGCATGCCGACCCGGATCCAGAAGGTGGCCTGGGCGTTGATCGAACGGCTGGAGACGGTGCAGGCACGGCGCAGCTGGTCGTGCAGGGTGTCATCAATGTTGACGATGCCCATGGGCGGTCCTGGCGGAATGGATATACGAAGCATATATGTTCCGTATATCCGCCTCAAGCCCGCATCGTTCAGTCCACGTGGGTGGCAAAGCGCAGTCGGTTGCCGTCCGGGTCACGCAGGAGCATCTCGCGGCTGCCCCATCCGGTGTCGTGCGGTGGCTGCTCGATCGGTACGTTGGCGGCACTGAAGGCGCGGTGCAGGGCGTCGACGTCTTCAACGATGAAGTACACCGCGCCGCCGACCTCACAGTCGCCGCTGTGTTCGGTGAGGAAGATCGTCTGGCTGTCGCGGGTGAGCTGGGCGAACAGCGGGAAGCCGGGTTCGAAGCGGTGTTCCCAGTCGACCACGAAACCCAGCCCCTGCACGTAGAACGGCAGGGTGGTGTCGGCATGGCGCATGCGCAGTTGCGGGATGACGGTCTGGGGCATCGCGAGGCTCCGGGGCGGGAGTCCAGTGTAGTGCCGGCCGCTGGCCGGCATCCCGGCGAGCCTGGGAACGATGAGGTTGCCGGCCAGCGGCCGGCACTACCGAAGCCACGCCGGCCAGCGGCCGGCACGACCGGCGCGGTCAGCAGGCGGTCGGCACGGCGGCCATCGCCGCCAGCAGTTCGCGATTCACCTGCTGGTGCCGTGCCTGCCACATCGGCAGATCCTCGGCGCTGACGTCAGGTTGACCATCCAGCGACGACAGCCAGCGCTTGAAGCGGCTCTGGTAGTTGGCCAGCGACACTTCGCCGGTGATGTCGCTGCCGACCAGGCCGCCGGCGCGCAGCGCTTCGATCACCACCAGTGCGTGTTCCAGCTGGAAGCGGCCCTGGTCCCAGTTGCTGCGGGCGACGTCCTCGGCGAACACATCCTTGTCGATCGACAGGTAGGTCGGTTGCGGCGACTTGGCCTGCTCGGCGGCGAATGCGGCAACCAGTGCCTCCGGGTGCTCGAACCGTCGGAATGCACGGCCGCTGCCGAGGCGGTGGCCCCAGCCCACGTCCACATCCATGCACCAGTAAGTCAGGCGCCCGCCCATCAGGGGGCGCCAATGGTTCTCCCAGGCGTGGCCCAGGCCGATGTCACTGGAGGTGATGCCGAGCACATGGATGTGCGAGATCTGCGGCAGCTTGCTGGCCGCGTTCACCCACGACCCGCAGTGCATGCCGAACGGGAAACGCATGTTGTCCGGATGGTTGTCCAGCACCACCAGCTGGAACGGCTGGTGCGCGCGCATGCGACGCAGCAGCGGCAGGCTGAGGTGGTGGAAGTCGCCACTGCCGAGCATCACCGTGCCGAGCTGGGCCGGCAGCGGTGCCAGCACTTCAGCGGCGAAACGGTCCAGGGTTGAAGTGCTGCAGGCGAAGCGCAGCGGATCGTGCCACTGCGGCAGCGCCAGGGTCTGCGCCTGTGGCAGCGGCAGTACGCCACCGTCCAGGTCCAGGATCAGCGGAAAACGCGACGACATCGTTCAACCGCCTCCATCAGGTTCGCCCTGCAGGTACGGGGCCAGCTTGCGCAGGGCAGCGCGCAGCAGCGGGGAGCGGGCGTGGATCGCGTGCCGGGTGGAGGTGAAGCGGGCGCCCAGCTCGGCCTTGATCCGCGAGTCGGTCCAGCCGGCCACGTAGTGGCTCAGGCCGTGCTGCAGCGCGTACTCGAGGTTGTGCATCCAGCTGACCGCGTACAGGTTGTGCTCGCGTGATTGCGGGTAGGCCAGGCCGATGTACTTGTCCACCAGCTTTCCGGCGTGGATGTAGCACAGGTTCCAGCCGATCAGCAGACCCTGGTGGCGGTACAGGAACATCCGTCCCTGGCCCTGGCTGTCGGCCAGCAGGTGTTGGAAGTAGGGCAGGTCGAGCTGGTCGAAGTGCACCGCGCTCTGCGCGAACACGCCCAGGTACAGCGCGTACAGTTCGGCCTGCAGTCGCGGGTCTGCGAGGGCCGGATCGCCGGTGCCGATGCAGTCGATCTGCAGGCCATCGCGCGAGCGCAGCTTGCGCCGGATGTTCTTGCGGCGCGAGGACGACAGGCGTCCGAGATAGCCATCGATCGAATCGAAATCGATCGCCACCCAGGCCAGCGGCATGCCTTCCAGTTCGACGAAGCCGCGTGCCAGCAGCGCCTGCAGGAAGGCGCTGCTGTGTGCATTGGCCGCGTCGTCCAGCAGCGGCGAATCGATTGCCAGGTCCTTGACCACCAGCAGCCGGGAATCGCCGATCGCGTGACGCGTCACGTCCTCGGCCAATGCCTCTGGTGCGACGTGCGCGGGCAACGGGGTGTACTCGGTGCTGGTGGCACCGACGAAGCGGGTCTTCCAGGTGATCCAGGGCCGCCACAGGCGCGACAGCGGCAAGCCAAGCAGCTTGCCGCGCAGGTCGTCGTCCATCGTGGTGGTCAGGTCGAGCGGCGCACGGAAGGTCGGCAGGCCGCTGGGAAGCAGGCCTGCCTCGAATCCAAGCGGCGGGTGGGCCAGGAAGCCCTCCAGCAGCGCGGCCGGTTCCAGCGCGGTGCTGGATGCGCGTGACGTCATCTCCATCGGCACGGGAACCGGCAGCGCATCGACCTCAGCCCTTGGCCTTGGTCAGCGCCTGGTCGAGCAGGGTGATCGCCAGGTCGATCTCTTCGTAGCTGATGTCCAGCGACGGCGCGAAGGTGATCACGTTCTTGTACCAGCCACCCACGTCGAGCACGAGGCCCATGCGCTTGCCGTCGTGCAGGAGGTCACCGGCCAGGCCGATGTCGACCATGCGGTCCAGCAGTTCCTTGTTGGGGGTGTAGCCGTCGGTCTGGCAGATCTCGGCGCGCAGGGCCAGGCCCAGGCCGTCGACGTCGCCGATCTCCGGGTGACGCTTCTGCAGGCCACGCAGGCCGTCCAGGAAGTACGCGCCCTTCTCCGGCACGGTGCGCTCGTAATCCATTTCCTTGCCCAGCTTCAGCACTTCCAGGCCGAGGCGGGTGCCCAGCGGATTGGAGTTGAAGGTGGAGTGGGTGGAGCCCGGCGGGAACACGGTCGGGTTGATCAGTTCTTCGCGCGCCCACAGGCCCGACAGCGGGTTCAGGCCGTTGGTCAGCGCCTTGCCGAACACCAGCACGTCCGGGGTAACGCCGAAGTGCTCGATCGACCACAGCTTGCCGGTGCGCCAGAAACCCATCTGGATTTCATCGACGACCATCAGGATGCCGTACTTGTCCAGCACGCGCTTGAGGCCAGTGAAGAAGTTGCGCGGCGGGATGACGTAGCCGCCGGTGCCCTGGATCGGCTCGACGTAGAACGCGGCGTACTCGGCCTGGCCGACCTTGGGATCCCACACGCCGTTGTACTCGCTTTCGAACAGGCGCTCGAACTGCCACACGCAGTGGTCGGAATACTCGTCCGGGGTCATGCCCTTCGGGCGACGGAACGGGTACGGGAAAGGGATGAACATCGCGCGCTCGCCGAAGTGGCCGTAGCGGCGGCGGTAGCGGTAGCTGGAGGTGATCGACGAGGCACCCAGGGTGCGGCCGTGGTAGCCGCCCTCGAAGGCGAACATCAGGCTCTTGCCGCCGCGCGCGTTGCGCACGATCTTCAGCGAATCTTCAATGGCCTGCGCGCCGCCGACGTTGAAGTGCACGCGGCCGTCGAGGCCGAACTTCTGGTGCATGTCCACGGCAATGGTCTTGGCCAGCTGCACGCGGGTCGGGTGCAGGTACTGGCTGGCGACCTGCGGCAGGGTGTCGATCTGGTCCTTCAGCGCGTCGTTCAGGCGCTTGTTGCTGTAGCCGAAGTTGCAGGCCGAGTACCACATCTGCAGGTCGAGGTAGGGCACGCCCGCACCATCGAACATGTAGCTTCCTTCGCCGCGCTGGAAGATCTTCGGCGGGTCGACGTAGTGGACGGTGTCGCCGAAGGAGCTGTAGCGGGCTTCGTCGGCCAGCAGCTGCGCGTCGGAGGCAGCCGCGTCGGCGTTCTTGTCAAAAATGTTCATGCAGTTCGGTTCCGTGAAGGACGTTCGAAAGGGGTGACGGGGGAGCGCGCCTGGAAGGGAGTGCTCAGGCGGTGGCCAGCAGCAGGGGCAGTGCGGCGGGCTGCGGGCTGGCGTCGAGGCGACGTGGCTGCAGCAGGCTGCCATCGAGCAAGCGCGGCAACAGTGCGATTGCATCGTGGAAGGCATCGATGGCGGCATGCTCGATGCCGGCCTTCGTGCAATGGGTGATCAGGCGGCGCTTGGCGAACACGAAGTCGGCATCTTCGGAGACGCAGAAATCCGAGCTGCCATCGCCGATCATCAGCACGCGTGGTGCTTCGTCGACACGCGCCTGCGCGGCGCAGGTGCACTTGCAGGTACCACTGCGGCATCCTTCGGCCTGGTAGGGCGACTCCAGTTCCCAATGGTCTTCGCACCAGCGCAGGTGGTTGGCCACCACCGGCAGTCGCGACAGGCCGTGGTTGGCGAGGATGCGGTGGATCGCATAGTCCAGCCCGTCGCTGACGATGCGCAGCGGCACGCCCAGCTGTTCGGCGCGGCTGACAAAGGCGGCGAAGCCCGGATCGATCTGCACCTGGTCCAGGTGCGCGTCGAGCGTGGCCGGGTCCAGCTTCAGCAGCCGCACCTGGCCCTGCATGCATTCACGCGAGCCGATCTTTCCCGCCTTCCACTGGTCTTCCAGTTGCTGCCAGCCCGGCTGGCCGTACTTCTCCAGCAGCGAGTCGATGACATCTTCGAGGCTGATGGTGCCATCGAAGTCACACAGGATGCTCCAGTGCATGGGCAGGTCCGTCGATGAAAGAAACGTCCGGCACGATGCCGGGGCAGGCTCAATGTAGGCAGGCAGCCTTTCTCGTTCCTTTCCTGTTGAAAGCCTGCACCGCCGGGTGGGGAAAGTGTTCAGGAATCGAGCGTGCTGAATGGGCGTGATGCCGTGAAAACCGCGCTTTCAGGGCTGCGCAGCGGCCAGCGCCCGCAGGATCTGCGCGGTCTCTTCCCGGGTCTGCCAGGCGCTGTTGCCGAGGGTCAGCATGCGTGCGGCGAAGTCGCGCGCGTTCGGCATGTCGTCCTGCGGCACGATGCCACGCAGGTAGGCGTAGTCGGGCAGGGCATGGATGAACATGCGGCTGGCACCGAGGCCGCGCGGCCACAGTTCGTCCAGTGCGGCATCGCGCGCGCGCTGGCTGGGCAGCAGCAGCATCAGCATCGGCCAGGTGCCGCCGGTGCCGGCCAGGCCATCGACCACCTCCACCGCCGGCAGCTGTGCCAGCTGCACACGCAGCTGCAGTGCGCGCAGGCGCCCGGCCTGCAGGAACGCAGGCAGCCGCCGTGCAGCGTGGGCGCCCACGTTCTGCCGCCACTGGCTGACCCGGTGCTGCGGGATGTCCAGCGGGAAAATGTCTCCGACCGCGTCTTCCAGATCGCCGCGTTGCAGGGCGCTGCGCAGCGGATTGCCGTACACCAGCGACAGCAGCGAGGGGCGGTAACAGGCGGCAAGACCCAGCAGCTGCACGCTGCGAAGCAGCTCCCAGCGCAGGCTGAAACGTACCTGTTCGGCGGCATGTTCGGCCAGCGCGGCGCGCAGCTCGTCATCGCGGCTGACCAGCAGGCCGCCTTCATGCAGGCTCAGCCCCTTGCCGGCGGCCAGGCTGAAGAATCCGATGTCGCCACGCAGGCCCACGCTGCTGTTGCCGACCCGTGCGCCCAACGCCTGTGCGGCATCTTCGATCACCCAGGCGCCGGCGCCGCGTGCGACCTCGCAGGCCCGTTCGACATCGGCGATGCGCCCGCCGAGGTGGGTGGGCAGGATCGCCAGCGTCCGTGCGTCGGCCAGGCGCGAGAGCTGTGCCGGATCAAAGTCGAAATGGCCACGCCGGGTATCGCACAGCTGCACGCGCAGGCCGAGGCTGTGCACCGCGATCGGCACCAGCGGACAGGTATAGGCCGGCAGGATCACGGTATCGCGCTTGGGCGCGCGCTTGCGCAGGGTGCGCAGTGCGATCAGCAGCGCGTGGGTGCCGGAACAGGTCAGCTGCAGCGGCGGTGTGCCGAGCTGGGTGGCCAGGATGTCGCGCAGGTCGCCGCCGCCGGGAAGGAAGTCGCTGGCCTGCATCGGCAGGCCAGCGGTCGGCGGCAGTTCGCGCGCGAACAGGCTCATCGCAGCCCGCTCACGAAGTGCTGTCGGCGGGGCTGTGCGGATCATCCGCTTCGGCGCGGCCGAGGCAGACGATGCCAGCCACGATCAGTACCGCACCGACAAGGTGATGCAGGGTCAGCGGCTCTTTCAGCAGCCAGGCCGACAGCAGCAGCACACTGATCACCTCCAGGTGCGAGGCCGCGAACGCCGGGCCGATCGGCGCATGGCGCAGCAGGCTCATCCAGGTGAAGAACGCGCCGACGTAGCCGAGGACCGCGCCGTATACCCACGGCTGCGACAGTACGCGCAGCAGCCACGCGGTGTTGGCCTCGACCGGCAGCGCGGCGTCACCGGCGTACTTGAAGCACAGCTGGGCCAGCGTGTCGAAGGCCATCAGCAGGGGAAAGCCGATCACATACAGGCGCCTCATGAGCTGGCCCCTACCACCGCCACGCCCGCCGTGACCAGCAGCATGCCGGTCACCCGCAATGGCGTGAGCTTTTCGCGGAACAGGATGCGGCCGGCGATCATCAGCGCGACGATGTTGATCGAGCCCAGCAGCACGCCCTTGGACAACGGCACCAGCGACAGGAACGCGATCCAGGCAACGAACTCAAGCACGTAGCAGGCGATGCCGATCCACAGCCAGGGACGGCTGAGCATGTGTTTCCAGCGTTGCAGTCCTTCGCCATCCTGCGGGTCGCTGGCGGCGGCCTTGAAGGCGAGCTGGCCACCGGTATCGAGCACCACATTGGCCAGCCACAGCAGCGTGGCGAGTGCCCCCATCTCAGGCCACCGCCTTGAGCACGCCGCTGCGTTCACCGATTTCGGTGAAGAAACGCGCGCTGCGGCGGATCACCTCGCGGCGTTCGCGGTCGATCGTGATCATGTGGTAGCTGTCTTCCAGCACCACCAGTTCCTTTGGGCCGCTGACCCTCGACATCACCAGTTCGGCGTTGCCCATGCTGGCCACGTCGTCTTCGCGGGCGTGCATCACCAGGCACGGTGCGGTGACCTGGTGCAGGTGGCGGCGGGTCCAGTTGCTCAGGGCGCGCATCTCGGCCAGCGCGTGCCAGGGGTTGCCCGGCAGGCCGGCCGCGGCGCTGTCGCCGGACAGCATGGCGGCACTGACCTGCGCACGCAGGCGCTCGTCACGCAGGCCATAGGGCGGTTCTTCCATGAACATGCGGTCGCGGCCGATGTTGAAGCGCTTGAACCACGGCAGCAGGAACGACAGGCGGGCCACGGCGGGAATGTTCCAGCCGTCGTAGCGGAAGGTGGCGCCATACACGCCGACGCCGGACACCCATTCGGGGCGGCGTGCAGCCAGCGCCAGCGCCAGTACTGCGCCCATCGACAGGCCGCCGACGAACAACTGGTCGACCTTGCCACGCAGGCTCGCCGCTGCATCTTCCACGCCCTGGTACCACTGTTCCCAGGTGGTCGCCAGCAGGTCATCCACGGTGCCGCAATGGCCGGGCAACTGCACGCCGTGTACGGTGAAGCCGGCGTTGTTCAGGCCCTTGCCCAGCATGCGCATTTCCGCCGGGGTGCCGGTCAGGCCGTGGACCAGCAGCACGCCCTGCGGGCCACCGGGGAGGAAGAAGTCGTGCGATTCGGTCACCTGGCGGCTCCGGGACGGCAGTGGGGATGGTCAGGATCGCAAGCGCGATTTTCGCCAGCCTTTCAGCGCCCCGGTACGGGTCAGGGGGCCTTCAGCAGCGGCAGTGTGATGGCGACCTTCAGGCCCCCACCGGCGCGGTTGAGGAAGGTCAGGCGGCCGCCGGAATGCTCCACCGCTTCGTGCGCGATGGCCAGGCCCAGGCCGGTGCCGCTGGCTGCGGTGCCAGGCGCTCGGAAGAAGCGCTCGCCCAGCCGTGGCATCACGTCCTCGGGCACGCCGGGGCCGTTGTCCTCCACGTACAGTTCGACGTCATTGTCATCCAGCGCATGCACGCCGACCGTGACGGTCGCATCGCGGCCGGCATAGCGCAGCGCGTTGTCGATCAGGTTGTCCAGTGCTTCCTGCAGCTGGGCACCGTTGCCGAGCACGCGCAGCGGGTGGGGGCTGCCGCGGTAGCCCAGATCGATGCCATCGCGGATCGCTTCGGGCACGCGCATGCCGACCCACTGCGGCACCAGCTCGCACAGGTCCAGTGCCTCCACGGTATCGGGCACGGTCTGCGCCCGGCTCAGTGCGAGCAGCTGGGTGCTGACCCGGGCGGTGCGCTGGTTGAGCCGGCGGATGTGCTGCAATGCCTCGCGCACCGTGTCCGGGTCGCCATGTGCCAGTGCCTGGTCCACGTGCAGGGCCATGCCGGCCAACGGCGAGCGCAGCTGGTGCGCGGCGTCGGCGATGAAACGGTTCTGCAGCGTGATCATTTCCGCCTGGCGCGCGAACAGATCGTCGATGGTGCTGATCAGCGGCTGGATCTCTTCGGGCACGTCGGCATCGGAGATCGGTGCCAGTTCGCCGCGGCGCTGCGCCAGGCGGGTCCTCAGCGGGGTCAGGATGCGCAGGCCATGGGTCACCCCGAACCAGACCAGCGCGGCGGTGCCCAGCGCAAGCATGGTCATCAGCGGGATGATGATCATCAGGATCTCGCGCGCGCGCTGGCGTCGTTCGGCCATGCTTTCGGCCACCGTCACCGCCAGCTGGTCCTGCGGATCGTTCATCGCACGCGTGCAGACGGTGGCCATGCGCACCGGCTGGCCGTTGAGAATGCCATCGTACAGGGTGGGGTCCACGCCGGTGCATTCCTGCGAAGGCGCGTAGGCACTGAAATCCGCATTGCCGCTGAGTGTCCCCTGGCGGCTGCTGTCCACGTTGAAATAGCGATGGCCGTCGGGCTCGTATTCGATCAGGAAGCGCGCCTGCGGAGACAGGTCGCTGGTCACCGGCATGGTGCTCAGCATCTGCGCGAACGAGTGCGTGTCGTCGATCAGGTTACGGTCGTGGATGCGGTTGGAATAATCCAACGCAACGTAATAGGCCAGGATCGTATTGAAGGTAAGCAGGCCCAGCATCGGCAACGCCAGGAAGGCGAGCAGGCGCCGGCGCAGGCTGGGGGGGCCACTGATCACGGGGCGCTGTCGTCCTGCGCGTCTTCCAGCATGTAGCCCAGTCCGCGCACGGTGCGGATGCCCATGCCGCCGGGCTGCAGCTTGCGGCGCAGGCGGTGCAGGGCGATGTCCAGGCCGTTGTCGGTCAGGTCCTGGCCCCAGTCGCACAGCGCCTCCACCAGCTGTGCGCGCGAGACGATGCGCTCGGCGCGTACCGCCAGTGCCGACAGCAGGCCGAACTCGCGTGCGGTCAGTTCCAGCGACTGGTCGTCGATCCACACCCGATGCCCGGCCAGATCGATGCGCAGGCGGCCGATGCGCAGGTCCGGGTTGCCATTGCTGGTCACGCGGCGCAGCTGTGCGCGCACGCGGGCTTCGAATTCGTCCAGTGCGAATGGCTTGACCAGGTAGTCGTCGGCACCGAGGTCGAGCACGCGCACGCGTTCGGCCAGGCCGTCGCGGGCGGTCACCACCAGTACCGCCAGGCCATCGCCGCGCTGGCGCAGGCGCTGCAGCACGTCGCGGCCATCCAGCTGCGGCAGGCCCAGGTCCAGCACCAGCAGCGCGTATTGGGTCGAACCCAGCGCGGCGTCGGCGTGCGCGCCGTTGTCGACGTGGTCGACCACATGCCCCTGCCGGCGCAGCGAGGCGCACAGGCCGGAGGCGATGTCCGGGTCGTCTTCAGCAATCAGAACGCGCATGCGCGGGGAGCTCCTGTAACGGTCGGGCCCAGCGGGTGGACGGGGCGGGCCTCTCGGCTGCCGAGGGTAGCCGCAAACCGGGTGAAGGTGGAGCGCGCCGGCACCTCCCGGCACCGTCGCGCTGTCCCGCCATTCAGTCCTGCAGGCCCGGCTCACCCAGTGCCAGCGGCACCCGTGAGCCGTCCAGCAGGCCGCGGCTGAGCCTGCCATCCTCGATGAACAGCAGTTCGCCGTTCTCGCCGTTCTTGATGCTGCTGTCGATGGCGATCACGCGGTCGCCGTGGAAGCTGCTGACGTGTGGCATCGAGGTATGGCCAACCACGATGCGCGTGAGCTGCAGGCGGTCGAGCACGGCCTGTACCCCCGCGGTGTCGAGGCGGCCATCGAAGTAGCCGCGGTACCAGATCGGGCTGGTCTTGCCGTCATACAGCGGTGCGGTGGCCGGGTCGGCCTTCACTTCGGCCTTGGGCAGGCCCAGAGAGGCCTGATAGGCCGCATTGGTGCGTGCCGGGTCCAGCGCCAGCTGCACCGCTTCGGGCGAGATGCCGCCATGCAGGAACAGGGTATCGCCGATCTTCAGCAGCACCGGGCGGGTGCGCAGCCACTGCCCGATCACCGAGTCGGCGCCATACAGTTGCGGGTAGCTGCGGCCCAGCAGCTGGGCGCTGCGCAGGTACTTCGGGTTGATGTAGCGCAGGTCGTCGTACAGCACCATGGTTTCGTGGTTGCCTAGCACGAAGTGCACTGCGCCACCGGCGGCGGCGGCCTGCTGCTGCAGGCCGTACAGCAGCCAGAACGCCTCGGTCACCTGCGGGCCGCGGTCGAATACATCGCCAGCGATGACCAGCGTGTCCTTGCCCAGGGCCCAGCGATCCTGCGCGTCGATGACCTGGTGGGCACGCAGCAGGCGCACCAGCAGCCCGTACTGGCCATGGATGTCCGACAGCGCGACGATGCGCGGCGCGGCCGGCAGCACGGAGACCGAGGCCGCATTCGGCGCGGCCACGTGCACGGTGTGTTCGTAGCCACAGCGCGGCGCGATATCGGTGCCCGTCGTGTTGATGGCCAGCGAGCGCGACTCGACCTTGTCGTCGCAGATCCACTTGGCCTGCAGCTGGTCGCCCTGGCGGAATACATAGGGGCCATCGGCCTGCACGTGGTCGGCGGGCGCGGCAACCTCGCGGGCCTGCGTGGTTGCTGTGGCGCAGGCCAGCAGCGGCAACAGCAGGGCGGTCAGCAGGAAAGGGCGATAGCGCGGCATCGGCGGCGTCCGGCGGCGGAAACCTCCGATGCTAACCGGCGCGGCCGGATCGTGGTGTGCGCGAATGGGCGGACCAGGCGCCGCGCCGGTCGTCCTTGAGCTTGCGCACGCGGGTGGCGGCGGCCTGCAGCGGCTGACCGTCGCGCCCGTGTGGCCGCATGTAGGGCAGTGGTCGCCGCGTGCTGGATTCGATCAACTGCGAATGGGCTTCACCGGCGCTGAAGCGATGGCGTTCTCCCCACTGGCGTAGCGCGACCAGCAGCGGGAACAGTTCCTGGCCGGCGTGGGTGAGCACGTATTCCTGGTAGGCCGAGCCATCGGAGGCCGGTTGCAGTTGCAGGATGCCGGCCTCGACCAGCCTGCGCAGGCGATCGCTGAGGATGTTGCGCGCCGCGCCGAGGCTGCGCTGGAAGTCGCCAAAGCGCGTGACGCCGTCGAAGGCATCGCGGATCACCAGCAGTGCCCAGCGATCACCGAGCAGGTCGGCGCTGCGGGCAACGGGGCAGGGACTGTTGGCGTGCATGCTGTGGCCTCCGTATGTGGTTGCAGTTTAAAACCAATGACGATAGCCTGCATCAAGTTTCAAATTGCAACTACATCATGAGCGCATCGATGTCCCGCCCATTGCTGACCCTGCTCGCGGTCGCGGCCGGCGCCAGCGTTGCCAACGTCTATTACGCGCAACCGCTGCTGGATCGGCTGGCACAGGCCTTCGCACTGGACCGTGCCGTGGCGGGCGCAGTGTTGGCGGCAACCCAGGCCGGCAGTGTGCTGGCATTGCTGGGCCTGCTGCCGCTCGCCGATCGCGGTGACCGGCGACGCCTGCTGCGGATGCAGTTGATCGCGCTGGTGCTGGCCCTGCTGTGGCTGGCAGCGGCACGCACGGCCGGTTGGCTGTTGTCGGGCATGCTGCTGGCCGGGCTGTTGGGCACCGCGCTGACCCAGGGCTTGATCGCCTATACCGCCACGCTTGCGCCGCCCGAGCAGCGCGGGCGCCTGGTGGGCGTGGTGCAGGGCGGCGTGTTCATCGGCCTGTTGCTGGCGCGCGTTGTATCGGGCGCGGTCGCGGCCACCGTCGGCTGGCGGGCGGTCTATCTGCTGTCGGCAGCGCTGATGGCGGCCCTGGCCGTGCTGCTGTGGCGGCGTCTGCCGGCGGTGCCGGTGCCGGCGGTACCACCGCGCTGGCGCGAACTGCTGGGTTCGATGCTGGGCATGCTGCGCCGGGGCCGCGCGCTGCGCGAGCGTGGGCCGCTGGCATTGCTGCTGTTTGCTGGCCTCAACGTGTTCTGGGCGGCGGTGCCGCTGCCGCTGTCGGCGCCGCCGTTGCAGTGGTCCACCGCGGCCATCGGCGCACTGGGCCTGGCCGGCGTAGTGGGCGCCTTGATGGCGGCGCGGGTCGGGCACTGGATGGACCGCGGTTTCGCCGGTCGGGTCAGTCTTGGCGCGTTGCTGCTGATGCTGGCCGCGTGGTGGCCGCTGCTGGGCCTGCCGCAGTCGCTGTCGTTGCTGCTGCTGGGCGTGATCGTGCTCGACCTCGGTGGGCAGGCACTGCACGTATCGAACCAGGCGCTGCTGCTGCGTGCACCGGCAGAACAGCATGGACGCCTGGTGGCGTTGTACATGCTGTTCTATGCAGTGGGCAGTGGTGCCGGTGCGGCTGCCGGGCCCTGGATGCAGGCCCGGCATGGCTGGCCTGCGGTGTGCCTGCTGGGTGCAGGCATCGCGGCACTGGCGCTGCTGTGGTGGGCAGCATGGCGGGTGGTGGCGTCCAATGCATCGGCTGGGGGGCGAACCGGTAGAGTCGACTGTCGGTAGAGTCGACTGTCAGTCGACTGCTCTTCGCCCCGCGTGCGAAAAATCCCGCGCTGCGTGCGATAGTCGACCAGCGGTCGACTCTACCTGTCCTGTCGTCATCGCTGCAGTGCACGCCGTCCCGGTGCTTCCTCAAGGTCCGCGCTGGCCACTACCACGCGGTTGCGGCCGCTGCGCTTGGCCTCGTACATCGCCGCATCGGCCCGTGCCATCAGCCGCTCGTAGTCCGGGTGGCCGTCATGGCCGGCTACGCCGATGCTGGCGGTCAGTGCCAGTACCTGGCCGTTGGCCAATGCCACCGGTGACTGCGCGATCTGCCGCCGCAGGCTTTCGGCGATCACCGCGGCCTGTGATTCGCTGGCCGCGACCAGCACCACCACGAACTCCTCGCCGCCATAGCGGAACAGGTAGTCACTGCCGCGGGTCAGCTGGCCGAGCAGGCCGGCGACGTGCTGCAGCGCGCGGTCCCCGGCGTCGTGGCCGTGGCCGTCGTTGATCGCCTTGAAGTGATCCAGGTCGAGCAGCAGCAGCGAGAACGGCGTGCGGTTGCGCGTGGCCAGCTCGATCTCCCGGCGCAGCACGGTAGGCAGGAAGCGGCGGTTGAGCAGGTTGGTCAGCGCATCGCTGCCGGCATCCAGCTCGCCGATGCGCTCGAACAGCAGCGTCATCAGGGTGCGGATGGCGGCCAGGTCCTCGCGGATGGCCGGCAGCACCGCCAGTCGTTGTGCCGGGGCATCGTTGCTCGCCCGCTGCAGGTTGCTGTCGATGCGGGCCATCAGCTGGCCGACCTGCCGGGTCTCGCTGCTCTCGCCGAAGCTGGGGATGCCCTTGTGGGTGAACCACAGGCCGAACTCGGAAGTGGCCAGGCTGGCGCTGTCGCTGGCCTGTACGTGGCCAGCGAGCGCGTAGAGCAGGGCGTTCTCCCAGTCCAGCAGCAGTGCGCGCTGGCGTTCGCGTTCGGTGCCGACGTTCTGCACCAGCGAGAACAGCCGGTACGCAGCATCGGCGCGGGTCGAGCGCTCGCGTGCATTGGTATAGGCCAGGGTCATGCCTTCCATGGCGATGTCCATGATCGCGCTGAGGCAGTCGATGGCGGCGAACGCAGTGGCACTGTCGGGCGCGTCGTCGTGCAGGCGCACGAACAGTTCGTGCTTGAGCACGCGCGCGCCGCGGGTGACCAGGTCGACCGGAATACCGACCCGGGCATGCACATCGCCGATCACCCGCTGCGAGGCAACGGCGCCGGCAATACCGTCGGCATTGGTGGTCAGCAACTGCACCAGCCAGCGCTGCATGGCCGGCTGCAGGCGCTGCTTGACCTGATCGTGGGACAGGAAGCGGCGTGCACGCCCGTCCTGCAGCAGTACCTCGTAGAAGCGTTGGGCCAGCGCCGGCGGGGCATCGGCGGCGGCGGCGTGCAGCAGCGCGGTGGCGGCAGGGCCGGCCTGTTGCAGGCAGTGCTGCCAGGCCTCGGCCAGCGGTTGGCTGGCATCGTCCAGTTGGGGTGGTTCCACGTCGATCTCTGACTGCGTACGGCAAACCACGGGTATCGGCCGCGGTGGCGCACGGTTGATGGCGGGTTGGCCGGTCAGTTTATGCGCGATGCAGGGTTGCACGGCGCGCAAAGCACGTCGGCGCCGCGGCGGCAATGAGTGAACGCATTTGAGAATCACTCGCATTGATGGGAGAATGCGCGCACGGATCGGCCCGCAGGCGACTGCAGCGACGCTCCGCCTCCCCCTCGTCGTTGCCTCAAGCCCTTTGCCAGAGGCCCCGTTGCCCTGCCAGAAGGTCCAGATCATGTCTCCTGCCGTTGTCCTTTCGCCGCGCCCGCTGGCGCTCGCCGTTGCCGCCCTGCTGGCGGGAAGCGCCCTGACCGCCCAGGCCGAAACCGATGCCACCGATATCGACACGGTGCATGTCACCGCCTCGCAGATTGCCCGCCAGGCACTGGGTACCTCGACCATCACCGCCGAGGACATCGCCAAGCGCCCGCCGGCCAACGACATCGCCGAGCTGTTGCGCACCATGCCGGGCGTCAACCTCACCGGCAACAGCGCCTCGGGCCAGTACGGCAACAACCGCCAGATCGACCTGCGTGGCATGGGGCCGGAAAACACCCTGATCCTGGTCGACGGCAAGCGCATCGGTGCGCGTGACGCCGTGCGCATGGGCCGTAGCGGTGAGCGCAATACCCGCGGTGATACCAACTGGGTGCCGGCGGAAATGATCGAGCGCATCGAAGTGCTGCGCGGCCCTGCGGCGGCACGCTATGGCTCCGGTGCGTCCGGCGGCGTGGTCAACATCATCACCAAGCGCCCGACCGGCGACCTGACCGGAGCGGTCGACCTGTATGGCCTGGTGCCCGAGCACAGCGCCGAAGGCGGCAGCGAGCGCGTCGGCCTGCAGCTGAGCGGGCCGATGACCGACACCCTGTCGTTCCGCCTGTACGGCAACCTCAACAAGACCGACGCCGACTCACTGGACCTCAACCGCCAGTACGCCACCAACCCGAACGCGGTGCCACCGGCTGGCCGCGAGGGTGTCAAGAACCGCGACGTCAACGCGTTGCTGCGCTGGGACATCACCACCGACCAGGTGGTGGAGTTCGAAGCCGGCACCAGCCGCCAGGGCAACATCTACGCCGGTGACCGCGCGGTCAGCACTACCGGTACCTCGACCGGCGTTGACCTGGCGGCGCTGGCCGAAGGCGAAGCGGAAACCAACCGCATGTACCGCAACACCGGCGCGATCACCCATCGCGGCCGCTGGGGCGACGTGACCTCGCGGGTGACCGCCGCGGTGGAAGCGGTCAACAACTCGCGCATCAATGAAGGCCTGGCCGGTGGCCCGGAAGGCAGCTTCAACGGCACCGACTGGTCGACCTCGCGCCTGCGCAACTACCAGCTGGATGGCGAAGTGAGCTTCCCGACCTCGCTGGGCAGCGCCGAGAACATCTGGACGCTGGGCTTTGAATACCTGGACAGCCGCCTGACCGACCCGTACTCGATGAGCCAGTCCAGCAGCAGCGGCGGCGGTATCCCGGGGCTGTCGGCCGATCGCGCGCGGGGCAAGGCCGACGCGCAGACCACCGCAGTGTTCGTCGAAGACAACATCTACCTGGGTGAGCGCTGGATCGTCACCCCGGGCCTGCGCTTCGACCACCACAGCCAGTTCGGCAACAACACCAGCCCCAGCCTCAATGCGCAGTTCCGCATCAACAGCGACTGGGTGGTGAAGGGCGGCATCGCCCGCGCGTTCAAGGCGCCGAACCTGTACCAGTCCAATCCGGACTATCTGTACTACACCCGTGGCAACGGCTGCCCGAATGCACTGCCGAGCCTGGGTGCCGGTTGCTACATGCGCGGCAACGCGGACCTGAAGGCGGAAACCAGCCTGAACAAGGAACTGGGCATCGAGTGGGCACCGCAGAGCGGCTGGCAGGCCTCGTTGACCTACTTCCACAACGACTACAAGGACAAGATCCAGGCCGGCTACACCCAGGTTGGCCTGACCGCCGACTCCAAGGGCCGCATCTTCCGCTGGGAGAACGCGCCCAAGGCGATCGTGCAGGGGCTTGAAGGCAACCTGGTGATCCCGCTGCTGGGCGAGCAGGGCAACCGCCTGAAATGGAGCAACAACTTCACCTACATGGTGGAAAACGAGAACAAGAGCACCGGCCAGCCGCTGTCGGTGATCCCGAAGTACACCGTCAACACGATGCTGGACTGGCAGGCCACCGACAAGCTGTCGGTGCTGCTGACCGGCACGTTCTACGGCAAGCAGGAACCGGCCACCGCCAACATCAACAATGATCCGCGCTGCACCGGCAGCTGCGATCCCTCGATCGCGCTGCAGGACCGCGGTGCCTACAACATCTGGGGCGTGAGCGCGCGCTACAGGGTGACCGGGACCGTCAGCTTCGGCTTCGGCGTGAACAACCTGGCCGACAAGCGCCTGTTCCGCGAGGCCAACAGCAGCGATGCCGGTGCGGCGACCTACAACGAACCGGGCCGCGCCTACTGGGCCAGCCTGCGCTTCGGGTTCTGACCGCACGCGGACGCCGGTCCGCTGCGGTCGCCAGGCCAGGCCTGGCGCTGCCGGCCACGCTCCGGTAGCGCCGGGCCTTGCCCGGTGAGGGATCGCCTGGGCTGCAATGTTATAAACACCGTAATAGTCTCCCCCGCCAGCACGGCGTAGCCTGCACCGCATCGCAAAGGAGCTGTTGCCATGGGCCACGACCACGATCACCTGCCATCCCAGATCCGCCACGAGAAACCCTTGTGGTGGGCGCTCGGCCTGACCTCCACCTTCCTCGTCATCGAGGTGGTGGGCGCGTTCTGGACCAACAGCCTGGCGCTGCTGTCCGACGCGGCACACATGGCCACCGATGCACTGGCACTGATGATTGCGCTGGTCGCGGTGCGGTTGAGCCGGCGCCCGCCGGACGCGCGCCGCACCTACGGCTATGCACGCCTGGAAGCGCTGGGCGCGATGATCAACGGCGCCATGCTGTTCGTGGTCGCCGCCTACATCCTGTGGGAGGCGATCGGTCGTTTCCGCGAACCGCAGGAGATCGCATCTTCGGGCATGCTGGTGATCGCCGCCGCAGGCCTGGTCATCAACCTGATCTCGATGCGCCTGCTGCAGGCCGGCAGCGGCGAGAGCCTGAACGTGAAGGGCGCCTACCTGGAAGTGTGGGCGGACATGCTTGGCTCGGTGGCGGTGATCGCCGGTGCGTTGTTGATCAAGTGGACCGGCTGGAAGCCGATCGACCCGATCCTGGCGGTGCTGATCGGCCTGTGGGTACTGCCGCGCACCTACGTGCTGATGCGCGAGGCGATCAACGTGCTGCTGGAAGGCGTGCCCAAGGGCATGAACGTGGCCAAGGTGCGCGACAGCCTGTCCGGTCATGCTGCGGTGCTGGACGTGCATGACCTGCATGTGTGGGCGCTGGCCTCCAGCACGCCGGCGCTGACCGCGCACATCGTGATGCGCGACGGCACCGACGCCGATGCGCTGCGCCGTGAGCTGGGCGGGCGCCTGCACGATGACTTCGGCATCGAACACGTGACGCTGCAGATCGAAGCGGACCACTGTGGTGAAGCCTGCGCTGGACCGGCGTCGGCAAAGGGCGGCGCGCAGCAGGGCCATGAAGGCCACGACCACGGTGAGGACGCGCAGGGCCATCGCGGCCACGTGCATCATTGAATGAAAATGAAAGCCGCACCGGGGAATGCCCGGTGCGGTCATTCGTCGCGTCGCGAGGCCAGCCGATCCGCCAGCCGGGTCGGTTCCGGCAGCCGGTAACCGCGCAGCGTGCGCTGCACCCAGTCCAGCGCGGTATCGGCACTGACCCGATGGCCGCCGGCCACGAACAGCGGCTTGCAGCGCACCTTGCTGCGCAGCACCCAGCCCAGTTGTTCGTCGCCATCCTGCAGCGGCGCATGTGCACCGGCCTCGGCGCCCGGTTCGACGAACCGGCCCACCAGCTTTGACTTGGCCACGCCGATGCTGGGCAGGTCGGTGACCACGCCCAGATGCGCGGCCACGCCCAGCCGGCGCGGATGGCTGATGCCATGGCCATCGACGAACACCAGGTCCGGCGTGCGCGGCAGCAGCGCCAGCGCGGCCAGCAGTGCCGGCAGCTCGCGGAAGCTGAGCAGACCGGGGATGTAGGGCATCACCGTGGGGATGCGCGCGATCTCCTGCGCCACGGGCTTCAGCGTCTCCACGTCCAGCAGTACCGCCGCGGCGCGGGTGATGGCGCCGTCGTCTTCAAAGCCAACATCCACCCCGGCCAGCCAACGGACGTCGCGTGGCAGGCGGTCCTGGCGCTCCACGCGGCCGGCCAGCTGGAGCTGCTGCGCGCGTGCCGCGGAGACGCTGCCTTCCCAACATCCGGGATCGATCACCGTATTCATCGGTCACAGCATCGCACGGGCGGCGCCACGGCCCGGTGAGCGGCGGCCGGGCTACAATGGCGGCCTGCCTTTCCTCGCGTTGGAGACCCTGCAGTGACCCGTAAACTCGTACTGTTGCGCCATGGCCAGAGCCAGTGGAACCTGGACAACCGCTTCACCGGCTGGGTCGATGTCGACCTGACCGAGCAGGGGCGCCGGGAAGCGGCCGCCGCCGGTCGCCTGATGCGCGAGGAAGGCCTGCAGTTCGACGTCGCCCACACCTCCGTGCTCAAGCGTGCCATCCACACCCTGCAGGGTGCGCTGGCCGAGCTGGAGCAGGACTGGCTGCCGGTGAACAAGTCCTGGCGCCTCAACGAGCGGCACTACGGCGGCCTGCAGGGGCTGGACAAGGCCGAGACCGCGGCCAAGCACGGCGAAGAGCAGGTCAAGGTCTGGCGCCGTTCGTACGACATCCCGCCGCCGCCGATGGACCTGGAAGATCCGGGCCACCCGATCCATGACCGCCGCTACGCCGGTCTGGACCGCAACGCGCTGCCGGGCACCGAGTCGCTGGCCACCACCCTGGACCGCGTTCTGCCGTACTGGCACGACGCCATCGCGCCGCAGCTGAAGGACGGCAAGACCGTGCTGGTCACCGCCCACGGCAACTCGCTGCGCGCGCTGTACAAGTACCTCAACAATGTCTCGCGCGAGGAGATCCTCGAGCTGAACATCCCGACCGGCATCCCGCTGCTGTTCGAACTGAACGACGACCTGACCGTGCAGTCGTTCCGCTACCTGGGCGACCCGGAAGCAGCGCGCAAGGCCGCCGAAGCCGTGGCCAACCAGGGCAAGGCGAAGTAAGAAGCACAAGGCCGGCGCAAGCCGGCCTTCGCTTTTGTCGAGCCGAGCCCACGCTCGGCCGGCGCTGTCGCAACCCGGTAGAGCCAACCCATGGGGGCTGCATCAGCCAGCTACGAGGGATCCATGCGGCGCACCTTCGGCGGCCGCAACGCGGCAATGTCGATGACGTGTTCCTGGCATATCACCTGATAGTGCGTGAATGGGCCCGGGTAACTGACATCGGCAAAGGTGGCATGGTCCAGATAATCGAGGAACTTCGAACGGCTGTAGCGGCGGAACAGGTTGCCGCTCCAGGTTTCGGCGTCGTCCCAGCTCTGGTAGGACTCGTTGTGCACGGCGTAGCTGATGTAGTGGTCCCAGATCAGCTCAAAACGCTGCGAGTGGGGCATCACCTCTATCGCACGCGCATCATCGATTGAACGTCCATGAGCGAGCTCCACACGGGAGGGCTTTCCGACCACCAGGCCTTCCTCGACGACCAGGCGCAGACGATTCGCTTCCGGCTCGCCGATGCCCGCCAGGAACAGACACTCACAAGCGTCGATGGCCTGCAGCAGCGCAGCTTCGTCCATGGTCATGAAGTCCAGTGATCGCGGAAGCCAGAGCATAGCGGCATGCAGACGGAGCCGCGCCATGCGCTCGTGACCTTTGGCCGGTCCCCAGCGTCGCTCCCGCGGCTACCCTGTGAAATTACCCGCAGGAGAGCCTCATGAACGTCCGCAACCTGGTCCCGCTGGGCCTGACCATCGCCATCGCTGCCTCACTGGCGGCCTGTGGCAAGAACGAAACCGCCCCGGCGGCCAGTGCCGACGCCAAGCCGGCCTTCGACCTGTCGCAGATCAAGACGCCGCTGATCTCGCTCAACAGCGCCGACCTCGATCCGGCCATTCCGGCCTGTACCGACCTCAATGGTTTCGTCAACAGCAAGTGGCTGAAGGCCAACCCGGTGCCGGGCGACCAGACCACCTGGGGCAGCTTCGAGATCCTGCGCGAGCGCTCGCTGGAAGTGCAGCACGCGCTGGTGCAGCAGGCCGCCGCCAGCCAGGCCAAGGCGGGCTCGGTGGAAGCGAAGATCGGTGACATCTGGAAGACCGGCAACGATGAAGCGAAGATCGAAGCTGCCGGCCTGGCGCCGCTGCAGCCGCAGCTGGACAAGATCACCGCGCTGAACGACACCGCCGCCATCACCCGGTACCTGCGCGACAGCCAGGCCGAGGGCAAGGGCGTGCTGTTCTCGCTGTTCGCCAATGCCGACTACAAGGATTCGGCCAACGTCATCGCCTACGTCGGCCAGGGTGGCCTGGGCCTGCCGGAGAAGGGCTACTACTTCGACGATGCGCAGGCCAAGATCCGCGACGCCTACGTGGCCTACATCGCACAGGTGCTGACCCTGTCCGGCGTGGACGCGGCGCAGGCCGCCGAGCAGGCGAAGGCCGTGATGGCCTTCGAAACCCGCCTGGCCAAGGCCTCAATGTCGCGCATCGAAATGCGTGACCCGGCCAAGCGCTACAACCCGCTCAGCGCGGCTGAGGCCGACAAGCTGACCCCGAACTTCAGCTGGACCGCGCTGTTCGAGACCCTCAAGGTGCCGGCCGCGCAGAAGTTCTCGCTGGCCCAGCCGGGCTTCTTCGCTGAAATGGACAAGATGCTGGCCGATGTGCCGGCCAGCACCTGGCAGGCCTACCTGCGCTTCCACACCATCGACGATGCCTCGCCGTACCTGAGCAGCCAGTTCGAGAAGGCCAACTTCGATTTCTATGGCACCACCCTGCGTGGCCAGAAGGAAATGCAGCCGCGCTGGAAGCGCGTGCTGGAGTCGGTCAACGGTGGCATGGGCGAAGCCCTGGGCCAGCTGTACGTCGACGCCGTGTTCCCGGCCGAGTCGAAGGTCGCCATGCAGCACCTGGTGGAAAACCTGTCGCAGGCGCTGAAGGCGCGCCTGGAGCAGCTGCCGTGGATGGGCGAAGAAACCAGGAAGAAGGCCCTGGAGAAGTGGGCCAGCTTCACCCCGAAGATCGGTTACCCCGACAAGTGGCGTGACTGGGCGGGCCTGCAGACCAACGGCGACAGCTACCTGGGCAACATGCAGGCGGCGCGTGCGTTCAACTACCGCTACATGCTGGACAAGATCGGCAAGCCGGTGGACAAGACCGAGTGGGGCATGACCCCGCAGACCGTCAACGCGTACTACAACGCCACCAAGAACGAGATCGTGTTCCCGGCGGCGATCCTGCAGGCACCGTTCTTCGACGCCAAGGCCGATCCGGCGCTGAACTACGGCGGCATCGGTGCGGTCATCGGCCACGAGATGATGCACGGCTACGACGACTCGGGCAGCCAGTTCGCCGCCAACGGCAACTTCGACAACTGGTGGACCGACGCCGACCGCAAGGCCTTCACCGAGCGTACCGACCAGCTGGTCGCGCAGTTCGACGGCTATGAATCGGTGCCGGGCGTGTTCGTGAAGGGCAAGCTGACCCTGGGCGAGAACATCGGCGACCTCGGCGGCCTGACCGTGGCCTACGACGCGTTGCAGATGGCGCTGAAGGAAGACCCGAAGGCGAATGTCGAAGTGGATGGCCACAGCCAGGACCAGCGCTTCTTCATGAACTGGGCCACCGTGTGGCGCCGCAACTTCACCGATGGTGAGCTGCGCGTCCGCCTGAACACCGATCCGCACGCCCCGGCCAACTTCCGTGCCAACGGCGCACCGTCGAACATGCCGTCCTATGCCGCTGCATTCCAGTGCAAGGCCGGCGACGCGATGGTGCGTGCCGACGACAAGCGCGTGGTGATCTGGTAATCGATCACCCGTGACTGCGTGATGCGAAAGGCCCGGCGAATGCCGGGCCTTTTGTCTTCCAGGCCGGTAGCGCAGCGCCGACTGGTAGAGTCGACTGTCAGTCGACTATCGCGCGCAGCGCGGGATTTTCGCGATCTGGACGAAGAGCAGTCGACTGACAGTCGACTCTACCGACGGGTCGTTTCACCTTCCGGAAGATCTCAGGCCAGCTCCGGCTCCCGCGCCAGCATGCGATGGAAGCGCTGCAGCACGTAGGGATCCACCAGCCCTCCAGACTGCGAATCGATGATCCGCAACGCGGTTTCGTGCTCCATCGCGTCGCGGTACGGGCGCACGCTGGTCATCGCATCGTAGGCATCGGCGATGGTGACGATGCGCGCGCCCAGCGGGATGGATTCGCCGCGCAGCCCATCGGGATAGCCGCTGCCATCGAAGGCTTCGTGATGGGCGCGGATCAGCCGCGCCACGGGCGCGGCGTCGCTGCGGCCGGTGGCCAGGAAGATGTGCTCGCCGCGCACCGGATGCTCACGCATGATCGCGCGCTCCTCATCGGTATGCCGGCGCGGTGCCAGCAGTACGTCGTCGGGAATGCCGATCTTGCCGATGTCGTGGAAGCGCGCGGCCAGGCCGACCTGCGCACAGGCCTCGTCGTCGAGATCGCAGTGCGCGGCCAGCCGCTGCGCGAACAGGCCGACGCGGTCGCAGTGATGGCGGGTGTAGGCGTCGCGCATCTGCAGCGACATCGAGAGGGCATCGATCAGGCAGGCCTGCGCGTGCAGCAGGTCGGGGGCGGGTACGGCGTCAGGAAACATGGTCATCCGCCCGCACCGGGTGGGGACCGGTGCGGGGTGTTCGGGGGGCGATCAACCCGGGGCGAGGGTGGTCAGGAGGGCGCGGGCCGCGTTGAAGCGGTCTTCCGGCAACGGCAGCGGGTGCTTGATGCGCAGCTTGTCGGGCCCTTCCATGGCGTACAGGTTCGGTTGCTTCTGGATCAGCTGGATCACCGCCATCGGGTCGATGTTCGGCTTGGATTCGAACACGATGCGGCCACCATTTTCGCCCAGGTCCAGCTTGCGGATGCCCAGCGTGTTGGCCTTCAGCTTCAGCTCGGCGATGGCGAACAGGTGCTTGGCCGCATCCGGCAGCAGGCCGAAGCGATCGATCATCTCCACCTGCAGTTCGCGCAGCGCATCGCTGTCGCGCGCGCTGGAAATACGCTTGTACAGGGTCAGGCGGGTATGCACGTCCGGCAGGTAGTCTTCCGGGATCAGTGCCGGCACATGCAGTTCGACCTCGGCACCACGCACTTCCTCGCCGGCATCAAGGTCGGGCAGCTTGCCCTGCTTGATGCTGCGCACCGCGCGCTCCAGCAGCTCGGTGTACAGGCTGAAGCCGACCTCGGCCATCTGCCCGCTCTGGTCCTCGCCGAGCAGTTCGCCGGCACCGCGGATTTCCAGATCGTGCGTGGCCAGGGTGAAGCCGGCGCCCAGCTCGTCCATCGAGGCGATCGCTTCCAGGCGCTTCTCAGCGTCGGGGGTGATCGCGCGGCGGTCGGGCGTGATCAGGTACGCGTAGGCGCGGTGGTGCGAACGTCCGACGCGGCCACGCAGCTGGTGCAGCTGGGCCAGGCCGAAACGGTCCGCACGGTTGATGATGATGGTATTGGCGTTGGGCATGTCGATGCCCGACTCGATGATCGTGGTCGACAGCAGCACGTTGAAGCGCTGCTTCTGGAAATCCAGCATCACCTTTTCCAGCTCGCGCTCGGGCATCTGCCCATGGGCGATGCCGATGCGCGCCTCCGGCACCAGCTCGGACAGCTCGCGCTGCATGCGGCCGATGCTTTCCACGTCGTTGTGCAGGAAATACAGCTGGCCACCACGCGCCAGCTCGCGCTGGAAGGCTTCGCGCAGCAGCGCGTTGTCCCACTGGGTGATGAAGGTCTGCACCGCCAGCCGGTTCGGCGGCGGCGTGGCGATGATCGACAGGTCGCGCAGGCCGGCCATGGCCATGTTGAGCGTGCGCGGAATCGGTGTGGCGGTCAGGGTCAGCAGGTGCACGTTGGCGCGCAGCGCCTTCAGCGCTTCCTTCTGGCGTACGCCGAAACGCTGCTCCTCGTCGACGATGACCATGCCCAGGTCCTTGAACTTCACGTCCGGCTGCAGCAGGCGATGGGTACCGACGATCACGTCGATGGTGCCGGCGGCGACCTTTTCCAGCTCGGCCTTGATTTCCTTGGTGGTCTTGAAGCGCGACAGCACCTCGACCTTCAGCGGGTAATCGGCGAAGCGGTCGCGGAAGTTGCGGTAATGCTGTTCGGCCAGCAGCGTGGTCGGCACCAGCACAGCCACCTGCTTGCCGGCACTGGCGGCCGCAAAGGCCGCACGCACCGCCACCTCGGTCTTGCCGAAGCCGACGTCGCCGCAGACCACGCGGTCCATCGGCTGGCTGCTGGCCAGGTCGCGCAGGGTGGCGTCGATCGCGGCCAGCTGGTCCGGGGTCTCCTCGAACGGGAAACCGGCCGCGAACGGCTCGTACATCGCGCGGTCGACCTGCAGTGCCAGGCCGGCACGCGCCTGGCGGCGGGCCTGGATCTCCAGCAGTTCGGCGGCGACGTCGCGTACTTTCTCGGCGGCCTTGCGCTTGGCCTTGCTCCACTGCTCGCCACCGAGCGAATGCAGCGGCGCGGTTTCCGCCGACGCACCGGAATAGCGGCTGATCAGGTGCAGCTGGGCGACCGGCACATACAGGCGGTCGCCCTTGGCATATTCGATTTCGAGGAACTCGCCGGGCATGCCGCCGACGTCCATCGCGATCAGGCCACGATAACGGCCGACGCCATGATCCTCGTGCACGATCGGCGCGCCCTCGGTCAGTTCACCGAGGTCGCGGATGATCGCTTCCGGCTCGCGGCCGGCACGGCGCGTGCGCCGGGTGCTGCCGGCGCGCTCGGGGAACAGCTGGCGCTCGGTCAGCACCGCGATGCGCGGATCGTCCAGCGCGAAGCCATCCTCCAGCGGTGCCACCGCGATCGCGAAGCGCGCGTCGTCGGCGAGGAAGCTGGGCAGGTCGGCCACCACCGGCGGCTTCAGCTCGGCGGCCTGCAGCACTTCCAGCAGCGCCTCGCGGCGGCCGGGTGAATCGGCGGCGATCAGTACCCGGCCCGGATAATGGCCGAGGAAGGATTTCAGCGCATCGCCAGCGGGGGCTTCGCGCGCGGCCACCGGCAGCGGGGGCAGCGGCTGGTCGCCCAGCGCGTGCGCGTCGGCGATGCGCGCATGGTCAGCCGACCACACCTCGATGCGCGGGGCATCGTTCAGGCGCTCGCGCAGCAGCTCCGGCGACAGGTACAACGCCGACGGCGGCAGCAGCGGGCGCTCCACATCATGGCGGCGCTGCTCATAGCGGTCCGCAGTCTGCGCCCAGAACGCGACGGACGCTTCATACGCACCGGCACAGACCACCGGCAGGCTGCCGCTGGGCAGGTAGTCGAACAGGGTTGCGGTGCGTTCGAAGAACAGCGGCAGGTAGTACTCGACGCCGGCCGGCGCCAGTCCGGACTTCAGGTCCTGGTACAGCGAACTGCGCCGGGTATCGACATCGAACCGCTCGCGCAGCGTGGCCAGCACGCGGGCGATGCTGGCTTCATCCATCGGCACTTCGCGGCCGGGCAGCATGTGCACCGCCTCGACCTTGTCCAGCGAACGCTGGCTTTCCGGGTCAAAGGCACGGATCGAGTCGATGTCCTCGTCCAGCAGTTCCACCCGCAGCGGCTCGTCGGCACCCATCGGGTACACGTCGAGCAGGCCGCCGCGCACAGCGAAGTCGCCCGGGTCCATCACCTGCGGCACGTTGCGGTAGCCGGCGCTTTCCAGGCGGCGCTTCTCGGCTTCCAGGTCCAGGCGCTGGCCGACCTTCAGGTCGAAGCTGCCACCGATCACGTAGCTGCGCGGGGCCAGCTGCTGCAGCAGGGTCTGCACCGGCACGATCACCAGGCCACGCTTCAGCGCGGGCAGGCGGTGCAGGGCGGCCAGGCGCTGCGAAATGATGTCCGGATGCGGACTGAAGCGGTCGTAGGGCAGGGTTTCCCAGTCCGGGAAGGCGACCACCGGCAGGGCCGGATCGCCGCCGAGCAGGGTGTGCAGGTCGGCTTCGAGCTGGTTGGCACCGTGGTTGTCACGGGCGATCACCAGCAGCGGGGCGTCGTGCGCACGCGCGGCCTGGGCAAGGTACCAGGCCAGGGCGGTCGGCGAGGCGGGGGCGCGCCACCAGGCGCGGAGCTGGCCGGCGCGCGGCAGCGGCGGGGCGGGGTATGAGGTACGCGACATGGACCCCGGATTTTAGCAGAAGCCCGATCGAAGCCCGGTGGGTCGTGCCGGCCGATTGCCGTCAGCCTCATGTGCCGTTGGGGTAACGCAGTTCAGGCCAGCGGCCGGCACTACCGGCAGGCGTCGCCGGGCGGGGCCCGGCGCATCTGTCAGTTGTCCAGCTCCAGCACCATCCGCACCAGGCCTTCGGCACCGGCCGGGTGCGGGACCGGCTTGAAGCCCAGCGAGGCGGCCAGCTGTTTCATCGGCTCGTTCTCGGCGGCGACGTCGCCGTACAGGCGGTCCAGGTACTTGCCGCGGCCCCACTTCACCAGCTTGCGCATCAGCTGCCGGCCCAGGCCCTGGCCAATGAGGAAGCGGCTGATCAGGATCGCGTACTCGGCTTCACGGGTGCCGGGGATGATCGAGGCCCGGGCGACCGCGCCGACCACCGCTTCGCCAGCAGGCAGGGATTCGGCTGCGACCAGGGTGATCTCGGTCTTGGGATTCGGGTGGGTCAGGCGCTGGGTGGTTTCCGGCGAAAGCTCGGTCACCGCCTGCAGGAAACGATCACGGATTTCTTCCGGCCCGAACAGGCTGAACGCCGCTTGCAGCGGTGCGCCATCTTCCGGGCGGATGGGGCGGATCAGCAGCTCGTGGCCGCTGGGAGCCTTGAAGATCTCATGCCAGGGCGGCATGCGGTTGCGAGTGGCCATACCGGGTGATTCCTTGGTGGTCCATCGATTGTGGCATCACCGGGGCTGCATTCCGTGAACGAAAGGCTCACGGCGGTACAGCCTCGTGAAGGCCGTCATTCGGGGGCTTTGAGCCAATCCAGGCGGGTGCTGGCCCCCGGTTCGCCCAGGTGCTGGCGCAGCGCCGGCAGGGCCGGGCCGACCACCCGGTCGAACTGCCACGACGGGTTGAGCAGCAGCATGCCGCTGCCGTTGAGGCGCAGCGGCGAGTCGTCCGGGCGCACCAGGAACTCGATCGTCATCGCCGATTTCACCGGCAGAGCGGTGGCCTTGCGCAGGAAGTGCAGGATGGTGCGGCGCTGCTTGATCGGGAACCACACCGCGCAGGTCGCCTGCGGCCAGCGCGCCAGGGTCTCGGCCAGGGCGGCCAGAACGGCCTGGTACTCGGCGTCCTGGGCCTCGTACGGCGGGTCGATCAGCACAAGACCACGGCCGATCTTGCTGCCGTTGAACTTCGGCGGCAGCAGCGAGCGCAGCAGGGCATAGCCATCGCCAGCGCGCACATCGACGCGGCTGTCATGGGCGAACAGGGCCTTCAGCGTGGCCGTTTCGGCTTCCTGCAGCTCGCAGACCGCCATGCGGTCCTGCGCGCGCATCGCCTGTGCGCTCAGCAGCGGCGAGCCCGGGTAGTTGGTCAGCGCGCCCACCGGGTTGTCGGCCTGCACCGCCTTCAGGTAGCGCTCGACCACCTCCGGCAGCCTGGGCTGGGCCATCAGCCGCATGATCCCGGATTCGGCCTCCAGGGTCTTGCGGCTCTCTTCGCTGGCCAGCAGGTAGCGGCCGGCACCGCCGTGGGTGTCGAGCACGAAGAACGGGCTGTCCTTGCGCTTGAAGCTGTCGATCAGGGCCAGCTGCACGATGTGCTTGAGCACATCGGCGTGGTTGCCGGCGTGGAAGGCGTGGCGATAGTTCATGGGCGGCAGTGTACGGGGCGGCGGCCGCAGCGGCTATGCTGCGCGCCATGACAGCTCCCGTTGCCCATGTCCTGGTGGTCGAGGACGAAGCCGCCATCGCCGAAACCGTGCTCTATGCGCTGCGCAGCGAAGGCTATGCCGCCAGCCACTGCCTGCTGGGCGGCGAGGCCCTGCAACGGCTGCAGGCCGGCGATATCGACGTGGTGGTGCTGGACGTGGGCCTCCCGGACCTGGGCGGTTTCGAGGTCTGCAGGCGGCTGCGTGCGCAGCCCGGGCCGGCGGCGCAGCTGCCGGTGATCTTCCTGACCGCCCGCAACGATGAAGTGGACCGCGTGCTCGGCCTGGAACTGGGCGCCGACGATTACATGACCAAGCCGTTCTCGCCGCGTGAGCTGGTGGCGCGGGTGCGTGCGCGCCTGCGTCGCGTGGCACCGGTCGTGGCAGCCCCCGGCGCAGATGCGGGCTGGCAGGAACATGGCGCCTTCGCCATCGACCGCGAAGGCCGGCGTATCCGCTTCCGCGGCCATGCGCTGGACCTGACCCGATACGAGTACGCGTTGCTGGAAGCGCTGCTGCAGCGCCCCGGTGCCATCCTCAGCCGCGCGCAGCTGATGGACCGGGGCTGGGACAGCAGCGCCGACAGTGCCGACCGCACCGTCGACACCCATGTAAAGACGTTGCGCGCCAAGCTGCGTGCGGCTGGTGCCAGCGACGACCCGATCCGCACCCACCGTGGCCTTGGCTACGCGCTGGAGGTCTAGCCGATGCGCCTGGTACTGAAGCTGTTCCTCGGCTTCTTCCTGATCACCGGCATCGCCGCGTTCTTCGTGATGCGCGTATTCGTCAACGAGGTGAAGCCCGGTGTGCGCCAGGCGATGGAATCGACCCTGGTCGATGCGGCCAACGTGCTGGCCGAGATGGCCGCCGCCGACGTCAAGGACGGCACCATCCGCAGCGGCAGCTTCACCCGCAACCTGGCCAAGGCGCGGCAGCGCGACCTGAAGGCGATGGTCTGGCGTTTTCCCAAGCGATCGCTGGATTACCGGGTGACCATCACCGATGCCAGGGGCATCGTCATCTACGACTCGCTGGGCCGCGACCTCGGGCGTGACAATTCGCGCTGGAACGATGTCTACCGCACCCTGCGTGGCGAGTACGGCGCCCGCTCCAGCCCGGAAATACCAGGCGAAGAAGGCGATACGGTGATGCACGTGGCGGCGCCGGTATACGACCCGGCCGATGGGCGCACCCTGATCGGCGTGCTCAGCCTGGCCCAGCCCAACCGCAGCATCGATCCGTTCATCGCCGCCAGCCAGCGCGCCATCATCGAGCGCGGCGCCTGGTTGATCGGGCTGTCGGCGCTGGTCGGCGTGCTGGTGACGATGTGGCTCACCACCGGCCTCGGCCAGCTCAGCCGCTATGCACGCGCGGTCAGCGCCGGCGAACCGGTGCCACCGCCACGGCGCCGCCGCGACGAGATCGGCGACCTGGGCCAGGCGCTGGAAACCATGCGCCGCAAGCTGGAGGGCAAGGCCTATGTCGAACAGTACGTGCAGTCACTGACGCATGAAATGAAGAGCCCGCTGGCGGCGATCCGCGGTGCCGCCGAGCTGCTGCAGGAGCCGCTGCCCGAGGCCGACCGCGTGCATTTCGCGCGCAGCATCGTCGACCAGCAGGAGCGGCTGACCGAGACCATCGACAAGCTGCTGGCGCTGGCCGAAGTGGAACAGCACGGCTGGCTGCAGACCCGCGATCCGATCGCGCTGCCAACGTTGCTGGCCGATGCGGCAGCGGCGGCGCAGGTGCGTGCGCAGGCGGCCGGCGTGCAGGTCAGCATCGGCAGCGCGCCCGACCTGCGCGTGCAGGGCGATGCCTATCTGCTGCGGCAGGCGTTGCACAACCTGATCGACAACGCCATTGCCTTCTCACCGCCCGGCGCGGACATCGCACTGCAGGCCGAGGTGGACGGGCAGGGCGTGCGCCTGCAGGTGGCGGATCGCGGTGCCGGCATTCCCGACTACGCGCGCGAACGGGTGTTCGAACGCTTCTATTCGCTTGCCCGCCCCGGCAGCGGCCGGCGCAGTTCCGGCCTGGGCCTGCCGTTCGTGCAGGAGGTCGCGCGCCTGCACGATGGTCGCGCCAGCCTCGACGCGCGCGACGGCGGTGGCACCGTGGCCAGCCTGTGGCTGCCGTTGTCAGTGCCGGGCCAGCGTCCGCGCCGCTGACTTCACACTCGCTTCAACTTCGCCACAAACCCTGCTCACCGCAGCGGTCCATCCTGCAGCCCTCTCCAACGAGGATGGACCATGAAATCCCTGAAGATGCTGCTGAGGTTCGCCATTGTCGGCGGGCTGATCCTGTTGTTGCTGGTGCCGCTGATGATGATCCGCGGGGTCATCACCGAGCGCAGCCAGTACCGCGACGAGGCCTTTGCCCGGGTGGCCGACAGCCGTGCCGGCACGCAGCAGCTGGTGGGCCCGGTACGGGTGGTGCCGTGGGTGGAACGCAAGCAGGTTGAACTGGTTGACCCGCTGGGCGTCAAGAAGACCGAGATCCAGGTGACCGAGGGCCACTGGCTGCAGATGCCGGCGTCTCTGGAGGTGGGCGGCGAGATGCTGCCGAGCCAGCGCGAGGTCGGCCTGTTCAAGGTGCCGGTGTACAGCTGGAATGGCCAGTTGAAGGCGACTTTCGCCGAAGACGACTATCCGGTGAAGAACGGCCGCACCTATGGCCAGCCCTATGTGGCGCTGGGGGTTTCCGATGTGCGCGGCCTGGTGGGCACGCCGAACCTGCGGGTGGACGGCAAGCAGCTGCGGTTGCTGCCCGGTGTAGGCGTGGCCAGCGAAATCGGACGTGGCCTGCATGCGCCGGTGAGCGGTTTCGCCGCGGATCAGGGCGGCGCGCTGGCCGCCAGCACCGTTGAACTGGAGCTGCGCCTGGATGGCAGCCGCATGCTGTCGGTGGTGCCGGTGGGCGATGACACCCGGATCGCGCTGCGGTCGAGCTGGCCGCATCCGTCGTTCAGCGGCGCCTTCCTGCCCAACGAACGGCGTGTCGATGCACAGGGCTTCGAAGCACGCTGGGCGGTGTCCTCGCTGGCCTCCGATGCACAGCGCCAGCTGCGCAGCGAGGGGACGATCGATTCGCAGGCCGTGACGGTGTCGCTGGTCGATCCGGTCGATACCTACACCCAGGCCGACCGTGCCTCGAAGTACGGCGTGCTGTTCGTGGTGCTGACCTTCGTCGGCTTCATCCTGTTCGAACTGATCAAGTCGCTGCGCATCCATCCGCTGCAGTACCTGATGGTCGGCCTGGCGCTGGCGATCTTCTTCCTGCTGCTGATCAGCCTGTCCGAGCACATCGCGTTCTGGAAGGCCTACCTGGTCTCGGCCGTGGCCTGCATCGGCCTGCAGGCGGTGTACCTGGCCAACGTGCTGGGCCACTGGAAGCGCGGCCTTGGCTTCGCTGCGCTGCTGACCGTGCTGTACGGCGCGCTGTATGGCCTGCTGGTGTCGGAGAACAACGCACTGCTGATGGGATCGCTGCTGCTGTTCGTGATCCTGGCGCTGGCGATGTGGGTGACCCGCCGGGTCGACTGGTACGCGCTTGGCGCAGACCTGAAGTAAGGAGCACGCCATGAGCTGGCGCCAGGGATTGCGGCAACGGGCGCGGCAGGGCATTCCGGCCCTGCTGGAAGTGGATGCACTGCTGCAGGCACATGGCGTGCTGGCGGCCCTGCCGGGGGCACGGATCGCCCCCGGTCTGGTCCGCTTCCAGCTGGCCGCGGTGACCTGCGAGGGATTGCAGGGCAAGGGCCTGGCCTGGTTGCAGGGCGCGCGGCAGGGACGCGGTGCGCTGGCGGGGAGGGTGCCGCGCTACCGGCCATGGAAGGCCGGGGCGGAAGCACTTGCGGAAATCGGCATCGGTGGCCTGCCCGATGACTGGCCCGCGCATGCGGCGGTGTATGGCTGCAGCAGCATCGACCGGCGGCACTGGTTGCTGCTGCTGCCGGAGCGGGCGCAGCTGTGGCTGGGGTGGAGTGGGTGAGGTGGTTTGGCAGATGCGACCCAACCACTCTTCTGTGGGGGCGAACCCTGGTTCGCACGCTTCCGCGCCGCCCATGACCGATGGGACGGTATCGCGGCGCCGCTGCTGGCTAGACTCGATGGGTTGATGAGCAGGCCGGAAGGCAGGGGTGCGACTTGTTGAAGTGGGGCGTGCTGGCCGTAGCGCTGGCGATGGGTGGCAATGCAGCGGCGCAGCAGCGCGAGACGGTGGACCTGGACATGGTCAGCCGCATCCGCCAGGAGGCCTTCCACCGTTCGCAGGTGATGGACACCTTCAGCTATCTCACCGAACGCATCGGCCCGCGGCTGACCAACTCCCCGGCGATGGGCCGCGCCAACGCGTGGACCCGCGGCAAGTTCAACGAATGGAAGCTGGACAACGTCCACGACGAAGCGTTCGATGACTTTGGCCGTGGCTGGGAGTTCACCTCGGCCAGCGTGGAAATGCTGGGTGACCGTGTGCAGCCGCTGCATGCACTGCCCAAGGCCTGGACGCCGGGCACCAAGGGGCCGGTTGAAGGCGAGCTGGTGCAGGTCGAGATCAAGAAGCCCGAAGACATCGAAAAGTACCGCGGCAAGCTGCGCGGCAAGATCCTGCTGCTGGGCGAGGCGCGCGAGTACAAGCGCGGCACCGAGCCGGATTCCCATCGGCATGACGCGACCTCGCTGGAAGGCCTGCAGGCGTTCACCCTGCCCAAGGACCAGGACGCCACCGCCGAGCGCGCCAAGCGGGTCAAGGAGTACCAGGAACGCCAGCAGCTGGCGACCAGGGTCAATGCGTTCTTCGTCGAAGAAGGGGCGCTGGCCTCGATCAGCATCAGCAGCTGGGACAACGGCATCATCCGCGTTGCCGGTGGTGGTTCGCGCAAGGCCGGCGAGCCGGTCGGCATCCCCGAGCTGGCGATGATCAGCGAGCACTTCAACCCGCTGGTGCGCGCGCTGAAGGCCGGGCAGACCGTGCGCCTGCGCGTGGATGTGGCCGCGCGCTTCACCGATGACGCCGACCAGCCCGGCTACAACACGCTGGCCGAGATCCGCGGCAGCAGCAGGCCTGATGAAGTGGTGATGATCGGCGCGCACCTGGATTCCTGGCACAGCGGCACCGGCGCGGCCGACAACGCCGCAGGCGTGGCGGTGATGATGGAGGCCATGCGCATCCTCAAGGCCACCGGCGCCAGGCCCAAGCGCACCATCCGCGTGGCGCTGTGGAGCGGCGAGGAGCAGGGCCTGATCGGCTCGCAGGCCTATGTGGCCAAGCATTTCGGCCGGTTCCCGGAGCCCACCGACCCGGCGCAGAAGGCGCTGCCGGCGTCGCTGCGCGAGCCGACCGGTGCACTGCAGAAGACCCGCGATTACAGCAAGTTCCAGGTCTACTTCAACATGGACAACGGCTCCGGCCGCTTCCGGGGCATCTACGCCCAGGAAAACCTGGCGGCGATGCCGATCTTCGAAGCCTGGCTGGCGCCGTTCCATGACGTCGGCGCCACCACCGTGGCGACCCGCAACACCGGCAGCACCGACCACATCAGCTTCGACCGCATCGGCCTGCCGGGCTTCCAGTTCATCCAGGACCGGCTGGACTACTTCACCAATGTCCACCACAGCCACCTGGACACCTGGGACCACGCCGAACCGGAAGACCTGAAGCAGGCCGCAGCCATCGTCGCCTCGTTCGCCTACAACGCCGCGATGCGCGAGCACCCGTTCCCGCGCAAGGTGGAACCGTAAAAGGGGACGGAGGGGATTAAGTCGCATCTCCCCTCCGTTTCCCGGTTGCAGTGCCCACGGGCTGGGCAATCGCGACTTAATCCCCTCCGTCCCCTTTTTCCGTCGGGGGCGGCGGGCTGGTAAAATCGGGGGATTCCCGTTCCTCGAGCCGTCCATGACCTGCCGCACCCGCTTCGCCCCCAGTCCCACCGGCTACCTGCACATCGGTGGTGCCCGCACCGCGCTGTACTGCTGGCTGGAGGCCCGCCACCGTGGCGGCGAGTTCGTGCTGCGCATCGAGGACACCGACCGTGAACGCAGCACCCAGGGTGCGATCGACGCCATCCTGGAGGCGATGGAGTGGCTGGGCCTGGACTACGACGAAGGCCCGATCTATCAGACCGACCGCGTCGCCCGCTACCGGGAAGTGGCAGAGCAGCTGATCGCCGACGGCAAGGCCTACTACGCCTACGAAACCCGCGAAGAGCTGGACGCGATGCGCGAGGCCGCCATGGCCAGGCAGGAAAAGCCGCGTTACAACGGCGCTGCACGCGAACTGGGCCTGCCGTACAAGGACGACCCGAACCGCGTCATCCGCTTCAAGAACCCGCTGGAAGGTACGGTGGTGTTCGACGACCTGATCAAGGGCCGCATCGAGATCGCCAACAGCGAGCTGGATGACATGGTCATCTTCCGCCCGGACGGCTACCCCACCTACAACTTCGCGGTGGTGGTGGACGACTGGGACATGGGCATCACCGAGGTCATCCGCGGCGACGACCACATCAACAACACCCCGCGCCAGATCAACCTGTACGAGGGCATTGGTGCGCCGGTGCCGAAGTTCGGCCACATGCCGATGATCCTGGACGAGCAGGGCGCCAAGCTGTCCAAGCGCACCGGTGCGGCCGACGTGATGCAGTACAAGGACGCCGGCTACCTGCCCGACGCGCTGCTGAGCTACCTGGCCCGCCTGGGCTGGTCGCACGGTGACCAGGAGCTGTTCAGCCGCCAGGAACTGATCGACCTGTTCGACGTGAAGGACTGCAATTCCAAGGCCTCGCGCCTGGACATGGCCAAGCTGGGTTGGGTCAACCAGCACTTCCTGAAGACCGAGGACGTGGCCGCCATCGTGCCGCACCTGGTCTACCAGCTGCAGAAGCTGGGCCTGGACGTGGCCGCCGGCCCGGCCCCGGAGGATGTGGTGATCGCCCTGCGTGAACGCGTGCAGACCCTGAAGGAAATGGCCGAGAAGGCCGTGGTCTGGTACCAGCCGCTGACCGCGTACGACGAAGCGGCGGTGGCCAAGCACCTCAAGGCCGGTGCCGAGGTAGCGCTGGGCAAGGCCCGCGAGCTGCTGGCAGCGTTGCCGGAGTGGACCGCCGAGTCGGTGGGCGTCGCCCTGCACGACGCGGCCGCAGCGCTGGAGATCGGCATGGGCAAGGTCGCCCAGCCGCTGCGCGTGGCCATCACCGGCACCCAGGTCAGTCCTGACATTTCCCATACCGTTTACCTGGCCGGCCGCGAGCAGGCCTTGAAACGCATTGATGCGGCCATCACCAAGGTAGCAACGGCCTGAGGCATCCTTGCCAGGCCCGAACCGGAGAACACGCATGCCCGCCAAGACCGCCACTGCCTGTACCGCCCCGCACCACCACGTCCACGACGCATCGGATTTCGTGGCGGTGGTCGAGCGTGTCTCGCGCGAACGCGGGCTGCGCCTGACCCCGATCCGCGCCAACGTGCTGAAGCTGATCGCCGAGGCCGGCAAGCCGGTCAAGGCCTACGAGCTGCTGGAATGGGTGCGCAACGGCAAGGGCGTGGGCGCCGATGCCCCGCCCACCGTGTACCGCGCGCTGGACTTCCTGATGGCCAATGGCTTCGTGCACAAGCTGGAATCGGTCAATGCCTTCGTGGCCTGCCACCATCCCAGCAGTGCCGCGCATTCGGTGCCGTTCCTGATCTGCAACAGCTGCCACAGCGCGGTGGAACTGGAAGACCGCGAGATCGTCACCCAGCTGGAGAAGCGCGCCAAGGAGCTGGGCTTCCAGCCGCAGGCACAGACGCTGGAAGTGCATGGCCTCTGCGCGCGCTGCGCCGGCTAACGCAACGGTAGGGCCGGCCGCTGGCCGGCATTTTGGAAACGGGGTCAGATCCCTTTGCCAGTGGCAAAGGGATCTGACCCCGTTTCATACCGGTGCGGCAGGGCCTGCGTCCTAGTCCATCGGCTTGGACCGGGTATCCACCCGCACGATCACCGACATCCCGGGCCGCAGCTGCTTTGCCAGCTTCTGATCCCTGTTGATCGATATCCGCACCGGCAGCCGCTGCACCACCTTGGTGAAGTTGCCGCTGGCATTGTCCGGGCGCAGCACGCTGAATTCCGACCCGGTCGCTGGGGCGATCTCCTGCACGCGGCCCCGCAGCACCTGGCCCTGGAACGCGTCCACCGAGAACGTCGCCGGTTGGCCGATCGCCATGCCCCAGGTCTGGCCTTCCTTGTAGTTGGCCACCACCCACAGCGTGTCAGGTACCAGGAACAGCAGCTGCGAACCGGCAGCGACGTACTGGCCCACGCGTACGCTGGCTTCGCTGATCTGGCCGTCGCGTGGTGCGTGGATCACCGTGTTGGCCAGGTCGATGCGGGCCAGTTCCAGCTGCGCCTGCGCGCTTTCCACCTGCGCTTCCAGGCTCTTGCGCGCGACCTGGGTCGACACCAGCGTTTCCTCGGCGATGCGGATCTGCGCCTGCGACTGTTGCACGCTGGCCTGTGCCGACGCCTGGGTGGTGCGGAACTTGTCGCGGTCGTTGATGGACACCAGCTGCTGCGCCGCCAGTTCCTCGTAGCGTTTCAATTCATTGCGCGAACGCTGCAGTTCGGCCTGGCCAGCCGACAGCGTGGCGCGGGCGGAGGCGATCTGCGCGCGGTTCTGCGCCTGTGACTGGTCCGAGTTGGCCAGCGCCGCGCGCGCGCTGTCCAGCGTCGCCTGCGCCTGGGCCACGCGCTGCGCATAGATGCGGTCATCGATGCGCAGCAGCGGCTCGCCCTGCTTCACATGCTGGAAATCCTTCACCAGCACTTCGGTCACATAGCCGTTCACCTGCGGCGCCATCACCGTGATCTGGCCGCGTACATAGGCGTTGTCGGTCACCATCACGCTGCTGGTGAACGGCCACAGGTGCCAGGCGCGCAGGATCAGCGCAATGCCCAGCAAGGCCACTACCACCATCACCACCACGCTGCGGGCGCTGGGCTTGAGGTACTTCGGCGCGACCGCAGGTTCTACCGGCGTGGCCGCGGGCGCCGCGTCGGTCGGCGGCGGTGGGGTGAGGTTGTCGGTGTCGTCGGGGCGGGGCGGGACGGGAGGCATGGGAGGACTCAACGGGACGCGGCCGGCGTGGACGCGGTGGAAAGGGCGGGGTGGCGCTTGCGCCATTGCTTGAGCACGGCGGTGCGCAGCGACAGCAGCAGCAACCAGCACAGGAAGCCGATCGCCAGCCAGCCGCTCAGCGTGAACACGTCATTGAAGCCACGCACGTTGGCTTCGCGGCGCGTGGTCTGCGCCAGCTGCGCGCTGCCCTGCGCACTGCGCAGCACCGGGTCGGTGATCTGCGCAGCGTACAGCTGCTGCTGGATGCGCAGCCGTTGCGCGACCACCGGATCGGCCGGATCGAGCTGGCTGGTCAGCGCGCTGGAATACAGCTGCTCGCGATGCAGCTGGAAGGTCCCCAGCACCGCCGAACCTGCCAGGCCACCCAGGGTCTGCGTGATCGACAGCGTCACCAGGAAGGTGATCATGTGGTCGACGCCCTGTTTCAACGCGGCGGAGATGCCGAGCATGATCAGCGGGCCCATGAACATGCCGGCACCGACCGAGGCAAGGAACTGGCTGGCGTAGAAGTCGTGCGGCCGGTCCAGGCTGGTGCGGTGCTGGTCGAAGAACGCGGCGGCGCCCAGCAGCAGGATCGCCATCAGCAGCTGCGCGATCAGCCGCTTCGGTCCGAAGGTGAGCGAGGCGCCGGCGATGCCGACGATCACCCCGGCCAGGATCACTACGAACAACGGCCGCATCTGGTCAGGCCCCATGCCCAGCGTGCGCATCAGGTTGACCACGCCGTAGGACTGCTCGGTGGTCAGGAAGCGGATCAGGAACGCGCCGACGATGAAGTGCAGCACCGGCAGCTTCGACAGCCAGCGGATCTGCAGCAGCGGATTGCGCCGGTAGTGTTCGATGATGAAGGCGGTGGTGGACAGCACGATCGAGGCGACCAGCGCCCAGCCCAGCCATGGGGTGTTGAGCCACCAGCGCGTGTAGCCCTGCGCCAGTACGATCACCAGCAGCGCGACCGCCGGCGCGAGCAGGGCGAAAGTGAGGAAGTCCAATGGCTCGAACGCCTTTACCTGGATGCCCGGCGGCAGCTTCAGCACCACCACTGCCGCGAACGCGCACAGGGCCAGGCCGGCTTCGAAGGAGTACAGCTGGTGCCATTGGCCGGTATCGACCAGGCCTGGTGAAACGATCCAGGCGATCGGCACCGCCAGCTGCGACAGGCCGACACCGACCACCAGGAGATTGCCGGTGAATCGGCGCGGCAGCGCCTGCAGCATGTACAGCGTGCCCAGTGTGGAACAGGCCGCACCCGCGAAGCCGCTGGCGGCTCGGGTCAGCATCGTGGTCTCGAAGCTGCCGACGAACAGGTGCAGCACCGCCAGCGCCGCATACAGGCCCAGGCCGATCTCGGCGAACAGGCGGATGCCGTACTGCTGGCGGAACTTGAAGGCCAGCAGGTTGGCGGTGACATTCACCATCGCATACGCGGCCACCAGCCAGCTGCCCTGGGTCGGAGTGAGCGCCAGCTGGCCCTGCAGGAACGGCAGGTTGGCGGTGACCAGCGCATTGCCGAGGCCGCCGGTGATCGCCACCAGCAACGATACCAGCGCATAGGCCGCGCGCCGGTACGGCGGGTGCCAGGGCATCGACGCCGAGCCGGGCATGGTCGGCTTCTCATGCTCCTCCCAATCCGGAACCGGCTTCAGATACGGCTGGACCATCAACGGGCCTCGCTGGCAGCTCCCTGGAGACCCCCACGCAGCAGCTGCAGGGCACGCCCGGCCAACTGGGCGCGCTCGTCGCGGGTCTTGCCGCGCAGGGCCGCACCCAGCATGCCCGAGATCAGTGAAATATCCGTCTTTTCCAGGTCGTCACGGCACAGCCCGGCGGCCTTGGCGCGCGCGATCGGTTCCTCCAGCAGGTCGCGCACGGTCTCGCGCGCGGCGCGCATGGACGGCACGTCCGAATCAACCGCACGCCAGTAATCGGCCAGTGCCGGCGAATCGATGATGCGCTGGGCCATGCCCTCGAACACCTCGAACAGGGCGTCATCGCGGTCACCGAGCTGTTCGACCTGGCGCCGGATGCGGTCGACCGTGCGCTGCAGCAGCGCCTGGATCAGCGCGGTGCGGTCGGGGAAGTTGCGGTACAGGGTGGCGCGGCCCACCTGGGCGCGTTCGACCACCAGATCCAGCGGGGCGGTGACGCCATGTTGGCCGAAGACATGATCGGCGGCGTCGAGGATGAGGGCACGGCGGGCAGCAGCATCGGCACGTTGAGCGGTCATGGAATTATTTTCGGACAAAAGTGTCCGATTGGCGAGACTTTGAGTGACGGGATTGTCCGGTTGTTGTCGTACGCACACCTTTGTGACGGATGCGTGATGGCGTGGGACGGAATGAAAACGGGGGCCCGAAGGCCCCCGTTCAATGCGGTGGTGCCAGAGCCCTTTCCTTCGGAAAGGGATCCGACCCCGCCGTGCGCGATCAGAAGAACGCGCGGATCCCGAATGCGACTCCACGGCCTGGCAGCGGCGAGTAGTCGCGCAGCAGCGAGGCATGCGGGCGCACTTCGCGGTTGGTCAGGTTGCTGCCATCCAGGAACACCTCGTAGCTGTTGCCCGCGTTGCGATCCCAGCGGTAGGCCAGGTGCGCGTCGACCAGCGTGTAGCCGTCGCTCGGGGCTTCGTTCTGGGCAACGTCCTTCTGGCGGCTGTAACGCACCGCACCGACCGAGGCGCGCCAGCCGTCCTTCGACCAGCGCAGGTCGGCACCCACGCGGGCCGGGGCGATACGCGGCAGGTAGCCGGTGTTGGCCAGCTCCACGTTGTAATTGTGGTTGTGGTCGCCGTGCGGCACGGCGATGTCGAGGTTGCGGCTGCCGCTGCCATCCAGCTTGGCCTTCACATAGTCACCGAACAGGCGCAGATCCCAGTCACCGGCGCCACCCTCGAACAGGTGCACCAGCGCTTCGGCCTCGGCGCCGCGGAACACCGCGTCCTGCTGGGTCCAGGCGCGGACCGGCAGGCCTTCGGTAACACCGGTGTCGGCGAGGTAGATGAAGTCCTTGAACTTCGTCTGGTAGACCGACGCGGAGAAGTCCAGGCGATCGCTGTGGGTATGGATGCCCAGTTCGACGCGCTGGCCGCGCTCGGTTTTCAGGTTGGCGTCGCCGATCTCCAGCGAGCGGGTGGCGATGTGCGCGCCGGCGGCGTACAGCTCTTCGTTGGTGGGTGCACGCTCTGAGCTGTCCACGCCGATGCGCAGGTCAACGGCATCGTTGAGCTTCCAGATACCGGCGGCAGACAGGTTGGTGGCACCGAACGTGCGGCGACGGTAGTCACCGGTCGGGTCCAGCTTGACCTGGTCGTGGCGGCCACCCAGTTCCAGCTTGAACGGGCCGAACTGCTTTTCCTGCAGCACGAACAGGCCGATGTTCCTGGTGCCGGTATCCGGTACGAACGCCTCTTCGCCCTTGGCGCCGAAATCGCTGTTGCCGAACTGCAGGCCGAACGCGCCGTCCCAGCCGCCGATCTGCTGCTGCACGGCTTCCAGGCGCGCTTCGATACCACGGTTGGTGAAGCGCGTCGACGGCGTGCCGGCCTCCAGCTCCACGTGCTCGTAGTCGGTGTAAGCCACGCGTGCGTTGATGTTCTTCAGGAACGAGACCGGGTTGTAGATGCCGGCCTTGGTCTCGAAGCGGTTCTGCACCATGTCGATGCGCACGTCATGCTCGTCGCCGCCTTCCTCTTCATCGCCGTGGTCGTGACCGTGGTCATGGCCGTGGTCATCACCATCGGCATGCACGTGCGCGCCATTGGGAATGCCGTAGTTGGTGCGATAGGTGCTGGCCGACACACCGAAGTAACCACCGTCGCCCAGCCACGTTGCGCCGACGCCGCCGGCGCGGGTGCGGATCGAACTGTTGTCCAGGCGGCCGCGGCGCGGTTCTTCGCCCTCGGCTGCATCGTGATCATGGTCGTGATCGTGATCGTGGTCATGGTGGTCTTCAAGGCTGTCGATCACCGCGTAGCCGGGAATGCGGTAGTCGTCGCCATTGCGCACCAGGCCATCCACGTGCAGCACGACGTTGCCGCTGACACCATCGAGGCGGAACATGCCGCTGCGCTCATTGTTCACCGAGTTGCCGCGCAGCTCGGCGCGACCGCTGAGCGGGCGCTCCGGCAGTTCGCGCGCGATGCGGCCATCCACCACATTGACCGCACCACCGATGGCGCCGCTGCCGAACAGCAGCGTGGCCGGACCCTTCAGCACTTCGATCTGGTCGGCCAGGAACGGCTCGATGCTGGTGGCATGGTCGGCGCTGACCGTGGAGGCGTCCATGTTGCCCATGCCGTTGGACAGCACGGCAACGCGCGGGCCTTCCTGGCCGCGGATGATCGGGCGGCCGACGCCGGGGCCGAAGAAGGTGCTCTGTACGCCCGGCAGCTTGGCCACGGTATCGCCCAGGGTGCCGGCCTTCTGCTCGTCCAGGCGCTCACCGGCCAGCACGTCCACCGGGCGCGCCAGGGATTCGGCATCGCCCTGCAGCGGCGACGCGGTGACCTGTACCGAGGAGAGTTCGGTCAGGTGGCGGTCACGGTGGGAGGTGTCCTGGCCGGCTGCAAAGGCGACGGACGGCAACAGGGCGGCGAGGGCCAGGGCCAGGGAATGCGGCTTGAGCCGAGGGGTGTGGGCGGGCATGGGCAGGTCCTTTGTTACAATGTATCAATCGCAGGGCGCACGAATCCCGTCGAGGGGACAGGGGGAGGGAAAACCGTGCGGTTCGGAGAGGGATGTTATATTATTCCATAACGATTCGCCGACCCTGCTGGAAGTCATGTCCCTGTCCTCACGCCTGCGCCACCTGCTCGACCGTTTCGGTGCCACTGGTTCGATGCTGTGCGCATTGCATTGCGCGGTGATTCCCGTGCTGCTGGCGGCGGCGCCGTCGCTGGGCCTGTCGTTCTGGCTGAGCGATGGCGTGGAACAGGCGCTGGTGGTGTTCGTGACCCTGCTCGGGCTGTTCAGCCTGGTCTGGGGCTATCGCCGCCACGGTGCGCTGCGTGCGCTCGGCTTCCTGATCCCCGGCCTGGTCGCGCTGTGGGCCGGCGTGCTGTACGACCCGCTGCACCACAATGCGGTGCCGCATGCGGTGGTGATGACCATCGGCGGCCTGCTGGTCGGCGTTGCCCACCTGGTCAACCTGCGCCTCAACCACGGCCACGTGCACGACGCAAGCTGCGCGCACTAGGCACGCCGTGATAGGATTTCCGATCGTGCGCGGGGGCGCCCAGCAAGGCGGCCCCGCCGAACCCGTGTCAGTACGGGGTAACCAGATTTCACACTTGAGGAGTTGAAGACATGGGTAAGGGTGACCGCAAGACCGCCAAGGGCAAGCGCTACAACGCCAGCTACGGCAACGCCCGTTCGCACACCGCGAGCAAGGTCGCCGTAGGCGCCGCCGCCCCGGTTGCCAAGAAGACCGTGGCCAAGGCTCCGGCGAAGAAGGCCGTGGCGAAGAAGGCCGTCGCCAAGGCCTGATCAGGCCGACCGACCGGTCCAAGGAAAACGCGGCGCCTGGCGCCGCGTTTTTTTATGCGCGTTCCTGCAGGGCCGAGCCCATGTTCGGCTGGCGTAATGCAGCCGAGCATGGGCTCGCTCTACAGGGAATTCAGCGCAAGGTCTGCTTCAGCGTTTCCGGATTGCCATCGTTCGGCGCGGCCGGCACCTGCAGCAGGTGGGCCAGCAGCGGGTAGACGTCGACATTGTCGAAGCCGTCGATCACCAGGCCCTGGCGGAACGACGGGCCGCTGGCCACGAACACCGCACGCATCGACGGCAGGGCATTGTCGTAGCCGTGCGAGCCACGGTCCTGCTTCGCGCGCTTGGCGATCTTCTCGCGGTGCAGCGCATCCCAGCCTTCATCCATCGCACAGACGATGGCCGGAACCCGCGGATGCGTGCCGTAGTGCCAGCGCGCCGGCAGGTTCTCCTTCTTCCAGCACTCGTAGTGCGCATGGCGGCCGAGCAGGGCGCGTTCGGCCTCAGCCTCACGACCGGCCACTGGCGCGAAGCCCACCGACTGGCCCTGGCTGACGTTGCGCGCGATGGACGGGTCGGCCATCGATTCGGTGGCGATCACGTGGCCGTCGGCGACGCTGGCCATGCCGTGGTCGGACACCACGATCACATTGGTGGTGGCGGCCAGGCCGCGCTGCTGCAGGCCGTCGAGCACCTGGCCGACGATCAGGTCGGCGCGTGCGATGGCGTCGGCGTACTGCTTCGACCCGGGGCCGTAGTTGTGCCCGGCCTTGTCCACGTGCTCCATGTACAGCGTGGTCAGTCGCGGGGCATCGGCGTCGGTCTGTGCCAGCCAGTCGAGCACGATACCGGCACGCTGCTCCAGCGGTTCCTTGCCGTCGTAGATGCGCCACTGGCTGGGGCGCACACCACGGATTTCCGATTCACTGCCCGGCCACGACGTCGTGGCGGTGCGCACGCCGGCGTTCTCGGCGCCGACCCAGATCGGTTCACCGCCCCACCAGGCACTGGTGGTGACGGCCTCGCGGTTGCTCAGCTCGAAACGGCCCAGCGCTTCATCGTCCATGCTGTTGTTGACGATGCCATGGTGGTCCGGTCGCAGGCCGGTGACGATGGTGTAGTGGTTGGGAAACGTCAGGGAAGGATAGGACGGTGTCATCCAGCGGGCGCGCACGCCGCCGTCGATCATCCGCTGCAGGTTCGGGGTCAGCCCGCGGTCCAGCGCATCGGCGCGCAGGCCGTCGATGGAGATCAGCAGCAGCTTCGGCGGTGCGGCCGATGCGACGGACGTGGGAACGGAGGCGGTAGGGGCAGGCGCAGTGGTGCAGGCAGCCAATGGCAGCAGCAGCGCCAGCGAACAGGTCAGGCGTACGGAAGTCATCCGTGCATGATAAGCCGGTGCAATTACCGGCCCAAGACACGGCGCGCCAGGATCGCCCGGGGTCAGATCCCTTTTCCACGGGAAAAGGGATCTGACCCCGATGTTCAGGCGAACAGCGGGGCCTGGCGTTGTTCCAGCCGCAGCAGCGCGGCCTTGGTTTCCAAGCCACCGCCGAAACCGGTCAGTGCACCGTTGCTGCCGATCACGCGGTGGCAGGGCAGGATGATCGGCAACGGGTTGCGCCCGTTGGCCGCGCCCACCGCGCGGGTCGCGCTGGGCTGTCCCAGGTGTTGCGCCAGTTGCAGGTAGCTCCAGGTCTGGCCGAACGGAATCAGCGCCAGCGCCTGCCACACGCGCAGCTGGAACGGCGTACCACGCGGCGCCAGCACAAGGTCGAAGCTGTTGCGCTCGCCGTGCAGGAACTGCAGCAGCTGCTCGCGTGCTTCCGGCAAGGCATCCGGTGCGTAATGCCAGTCATCACGCCCGCGCGCGGGGTGGCGGTTCTCCGGGAACAGCACGTGTGACAGGCCACGCTCGTCGCCGGCGATGGTCAACACGCCGATCGGGCTGTCGAAACGATCGAACAACAGTGTCATGTCGGTTCTCCAACGAATGTGCCGGACAGGTGCCACAGGTGCAGCACGGCGTAGGCGCGCCAGGGACGCCACGGTTGCGAGCGCGCTTCGGTTGCGCGTTCGCTCAGGCGCTGGCCCTGCGCGTGGCCGAGGACCTGCTGCAGTACAAGATCGCCGGCCGGGAAGGCATCGGGCTGGCCGAGGCCACGCAAAGCGATGTACTGCGCGGTCCATGGGCCGATGCCGGGCAGTGCCACGCAGCGGGCAACAAACTCTTCCAGCGCCTGGCCGGGCCCGAAGTCGAGCTGGCCGCTGGCGCAGGCGGTGGCCAGTGCACGCACGGTCGCGGCGCGGCTGCGCGGCAGGCCGATTGATTCCAGAGGCGCCTCGGCCAATACCTCGGGTGCCGGGAACTGGCGATCAAAGTCGGACGACATGCCCGGCAGGTGCGCGCCATAGGCATCGACCAGCCGCCGCGCGAAGGTAGTGGCGGCGGCAACAGTAACCTGCTGGCCGAGCACGGCGCGCACGCCCACTTCGAAGCCATCCCAGCCGCCGGGCACGCGCAGCCCCGGGCGCTCGGCGATGCCGCGCGCCAGCAAGGGTTCCTCACCCAATGCGGCGTGCACCTGCTGCAGGTCGGCATCCAGATCAAACACGCGACGCACGCGGCGCACGATGTCCGGGATCAGGCGCGGATCCACCGCACCCAGCTGCAGGCGCAGCTCCGGGCGCTTCGGGTCGGCAGTGACGCGCAGCAGGGTGGGGCGCTCCGGCGTGCCCAGCACGCGCTGGTAGCTGTCCTCGCCAATCAGTTCGATGCCGGGCAGGCTGCGCTTGCGCAGGAACGCCAGCATGCGCGGGAAGTCCAGCGGTGGACGGTAGCCCAGGCGCAGCACCAGGCCGCCATCGTCGGCGGCCAGCGGTTGATGCTGGCGGCGCAGTGCGGTGGGGGCCATGCCGCAGCCCTGCAGGAATGCGGTATTGAAGCGGCGCAGGCTGTTGTATCCGGCGGCCAGTGCGACGTCGGTCACCGCCAGCGTGGTCTCGGTCAGCAGTTGCTTGGCCAGCAGCAGGCGATGGGTGGCGTGGATCTGCCCGGGCGTCGCGCCCAGGCGTTCGACGAACAGGCGCTGCAGCTGGCGCGCGCTGAGGCCGAGCTTCGTAGCAAGATCGGCCACCGGCTGCTCCTGCAGGAAGCCGCCGTGGATCAGGGCCAGGGCGCGCTGTACGGTCTGCCCGGCCAGTGCCTGCTGGGCCTGTGGTGCCAGCTCCGGGCGGCAGCGCAGGCACGGGCGATAGCCGGCGGCGGCGGCGGCAGCGGCGGTCGGGTAGTAGGTGATGTTGCGCGGCTTCGGGGGCGGTGCGGGGCAGACCGGGCGGCAATAGATGCCGGTGCTGCGCACGGCGGTGAAGAACACGCCGTCGAAACGTGCGTCGCGGGCCAGGCGGGCGCGGTCGCAGGCGGCGGTGTCGAGGGCGAGGGCGGTGTCCATGGCGGCAGTCTAGGCGGGTGCGGGCGGGGATACTCGCCACATTCGGACATGGATGCTGAAGGGGGTCACGCCGGGCTGCGCCCGGACCCGCGGTAGTGCCGGCCGCTGGCCGGCAACAGCAACAGCAGAAGCGGGATTCCTGTGGGATGGCGTGGTGGGTCCGGTGGCAGGGGACGCCGTGAACCCCCAGACCGGCCCAGCCGCTGGCGGCTGTGCGTTCGGGCGCTTGCGAAGCAGTGCTTCGCAAGCAAAGCGCCCTCACCCCTGGGGACTTGGTCGCGGCATCCATGCCGCTCGCACCCCTGCCACCGGACCCACCACGCCTTCGACAGGTTCCTGAGGCCGTTGGTAGGTGTCTACCTTGGTCGACACGCTTTCCCAAGGGTCAGAAGGGGTTCAGTGCCACGCGCTGAATGCGCGGCCTGGACGGGTAGACTGTGGCTCTTGGTCCCATGAATCCCGGTTGCCCGATGTCCGCCAAATTCCGCTGGTTGCCCCTGTTGTGCCTGGCCCTGGCGGGCTGCAGTCAGCTGGAGAATCCGGGCAACGTGACCGCTGCCGACAAGGCAGCGCGGGCGCCGGCCAGTGATGGCGAGAACATGGTTTCGATCAATGCCGCCGACGCGCCACCGGCACCGGCACCACCGCGCAGCCAGGCGGGTCGGCCGTGGCCGCAGGCGCAGCTGGAAAATGGGCGTGCGTGGGTCAGTTGCAGCACGGAATATGCGGGCGATGCCGGCGACGGTGCCGAACTGGAAGGGCTGCAGCGCGAGCAGATCACCCAGGCCCTGGCGCCGTGTGCCGAGCGTGGGCTGATGCGCGTGCGTTACGCCGGCAAGATCAATCCGGGCTTCGCCGAAATGATGTGGCGGTTGGCGGTGGTCGCTGACGAACTGAAGATCCACAAGCGCATCCTCGACCTGGACTCCAGTGGTGGCCAGGTGGAGTCGGCGATCGTGGCCGGTGACAGCATCGGTGAATCGGGCTGGACCATCTGGGTGCGCGAAGGCTCCATCTGCCACAGCGCCTGCGTGTTCGTGCTGGCTGCCGGTGACAACCGCCTGCTGTCGGGCAAGGTCGGCATCCATCGCATGATGCGGATCAGCTCCAAGGCCACCTCGCGCGCGGAACTCAACCGCGAGCTGCACGAGGTCTACGACAACGTGAAGGATTACCTGCAGCGCAATGGCGTGGCGGTGGGCGTGGCCGATCTGATGATGACCGTGCCCAACCGCAGCCTTCGCCTGCTGACGCCGGATGAGCTGCGCCAGTACGGCCTGGATGGCACCAACGCGGTGCAGGACGATCTGGAACGGATCAAGCAGATGCGCGCCTGCGGCGATGACTTCGTGCAGCGCAAGGACGCGTTCCTGATCGCCTTCGACCAGCAGTGCAAGCGCGACGGCGCCGACATGGAATCGATCAACAGCTGCGGCCAGGCCCTGAAGCAGCGCTTCGGTTTCCCGGATGCGGTATGCCCGGACGAAAGCCCGCTGTCGGAGATCGATGTGGCGACGCTGCCACCGGCACCGTCGGAGCCGCCGCCGGTGGCCGAGCAGCCGCCAGCGAACACCGCCGCGCCCGCCGCGCAAGCTGATGCGGCAGCGGTGGAGGGCAACGCTCCGGCACGCTGACGGCGTAGTCACCGCGCTGGCGTAGACTGCGGTTCTCTCCAGAAAACCGGCGGTGTCCATGAAGCGCGTGCTCCTGCTGCTGTCCCTGCTGCCCCTGACCGTGTTGGCGCAGGCCCCTGCGCCGGCCACGCCCGCACCGGCCCCGGCACGCCCGGCACCAGCCTCGCCGGCAGCTGCGAAGCCCGCTACCGCCGGTTCCCCTGCGTTGACCGCTGCTCAACAGGCGCAGGTGCAGAAACAGGACGCGGAAATGGGCGCCGCCGCAGTGAAGGCAGCGCAGCTGGTCGACGCCAACCGCGCCGGCGAATTGTGGGATGGCGCTTCGGCCGTCGCGCGTCGTGCGGTGCCGAAGGCCGCTTTCGTCAGCCAGTTGGCCGCCGAGCGTACGCGCCTGGGTGCGCTGGCCGGGCGTGGCCAGCCGACCCTCACCCGGGTCAAGTACAGCGCCGGTGCAGCAGTGCCGGAAGGGCTGTACATCAACGTCAGCTTCCCGACCCGTTTCGCCAACAGCGCACAGCCGGTGCGCGAGCTGGTCTCGTTCCGTTTCGACGAGGACCAGGTGTGGCGCCTGGCCGGTTACAGCCTGCGCGCGTCGGCACCCTGAGGAGGTGAATGATGGCAACTGAACTGACGATGCTGGCCTGGTCGGTACTGCTGGGCTTCGTGTACATCTTCGCCACCTCCACGGTGGTCACCCGCGAGCGCGGGATGAAGTGGAATGCTTCGGCACGCGATGGCGATGCAAAGCCGCTCAGCCCGCTGGCCGGCCGCCTGCAGCGCGCGCAGGCCAATTTCCTGGAGACCTTCCCGTTCTTCGCCGCCGCCGCCATCGCAGTGGTCGTGGCCGGGCGCGGCAACGACACCACGGCGCTGGCCGCGCAGGCCTACTTCTGGGCGCGCGTGGTCTATCTGCCGCTGTATGCCGCGGGCGTGCCCTACGTGCGCAGCCTGGTGTGGCTGGTGTCGCTGTTGTCGATCCTGGCGCTGGTGTTCGCACTTCTGTAAGTCGGCCTGATCCAGATCAAGGCCGCTCAGGCGCGCGGCGCTATGCTGGCGCGGACTGGATCAACGGCAGGAGGCGCGCATGCGCAGGATGGACGTGGTGGTGGTCGGCGCCGGACCGGCAGGTCTGTGCTTCGCGCGCGCGCTGGCCGGCAGCGGGCTGCAGGTCGGGCTGGTCGAAGTGCAGCCGCGCCAGGCGCTGGCCGAGGCCGCCTTTGATGGCCGTGAGATCGCGTTGACCCATGCCTCGCGGCAGAGCATGGAGCAGCTGGGGCTGTGGCAGCGCCTGCCGCACGCTGAAATTGCTGATCTGCGCGATGCCAGGGTGATGAACGGCGGCTCGCCGTTCGCGCTGACCTTCGCCAGCAGCCAGGTCGACGGCCAGCCGCTGGGCTGGCTGGTACCCAACCATCTGATCCGTCGCGCCGCGTGGGATGCCGTGCAGGGCCAGGACGGCCTGGAGCTGTTCGACGGGCGCAAGGTGCTGGGCGTGCAGGCCGATGCGCAGGGCCACGTGGTCAAACTCGATGACGGCAGCCAACTGCATGCGCGGCTGCTGGTGGCCGCTGACAGCCGCTTCTCCGCCACCCGCCGCATGCTCGGCATCGGTGCGCAGATGCGCGACTTCGGCAAGTCGATGCTGGTGTGCCGCATGCAGGTCGAGCGCGACCATCACCACACCGCCTGGGAGTGGTTCGGCTACGGCCGCACGATGGCGCTGCTGCCGCTCAACGAGGGCCAGGCATCGGCGGTGATCACGCTGCCGCCGCGGCAGATCGAGGCGCTGCTGGCGATGGACGAGGTAGCCTTCGGTGAGGCCATCAGTGCCTGCTTCGAACACCGCCTGGGCCGGATGCAGCCGGTGGCCACGCCGCAGGCGTATCCGCTGGTGGGTGTGTACGCGGATCGCTTCGTCGGCGAGCGTTCTGCGCTGATCGGTGATGCCGCGGTGGGCATGCATCCGGTCACCGCGCATGGCTTCAACCTGGGCCTGGCCAGCGCACAGCGGTTGGCGCAGGGCATCATCGCGCAGCAGCGCCGTGGTGCCGACATTGCCGCCGCCGGCATGCTGGCCAGTTACCAGCGTGGTCATCGGCTGGCGTCGCGGCCGCTGTACGAGGCCACCAATGCGATCGCCAGCCTGTACACCGACGACCGTCGCCCGGCGCGCCTGCTGCGTGCGGCCGGCCTGCGCCTGGCGCAGGGCGTGGCACCGTTCAGGCAGCTGATTGCCTCGCACCTGACCCAGCGCGTGGCCTGAACAGCTTCAGATCAGCCTGCAGCCAGCACCCGGATCTGGCTGTCGGCGAATTCGACCACCTGGCCTGCGCGGATCTTGCAGGCCTTGCGCAGTTCCACTTCCCCGTCCACCCGTACCTGGCCCTCGCTGATGACCATCTTGGCCTCGCCGCCACTGGTGACCAGATCGGCCAGCTTGAGCAGCTGCTTGAGTTCGACGTAGTCACCGTCGAGGTCGAATTCGAGAATCTGCATGGAGCGGGGTTCCTGGAGAAGAGGGCGCAGGCCAGCGGCCGGGCCGGGAAGAGGGCGCGTATTGTGCGCCAGCACGGGCCCGACGGCACGTGTGAGGAAAGCTGTATGCCTCGTTCAGCATCAATGCGGTATCATTCCGCTCTGAGCGAGTGAAATCTCCTCCGACCGAGCAGCGCCAGGGCACGCGATAAGAAGGGCGCCCAAAGCGCGGACCATCACCTTTTTTATCGCACTGCCAGGAAGACGGCAGTGCCTTCGGAGTTCCCCATGTCCCAAGATTCCCAAGCGCCGCTGCAGTTTGCGCAGCTCGGCCTGTCCGAGCCCGTGATGCAGGCCGTCACCGCCATCGGCTACGAAACCCCGTCGCCGATCCAGGCCGCCACCATCCCGGCGATGCTGGAAGGCCGCGACGTGCTGGGCCAGGCCCAGACCGGTACCGGCAAGACCGCTGCCTTTGCACTGCCGGTACTGTCCAACATCGACCTGCAGCAGATCAAGCCCCAGGCCCTGATCCTGGCGCCGACCCGCGAGCTGGCCATCCAGGTTGCCGAGGCGTTCCAGTCCTATTCGTCGAAGATCCCCGGCTTCCGCGTGCTGCCGGTGTACGGCGGCCAGCCCTACGGCCAGCAGTTGTCGGCCCTGCGCCGCGGCGTGCATATCGTGGTCGGTACCCCCGGCCGCGTGATCGATCACCTGGACCGCAGCACCCTGGACCTGTCCGAGCTGAAGACGCTGGTGCTGGACGAAGCCGATGAAATGCTGCGCATGGGCTTCATCGACGACGTCGAAGCGGTGCTGAAGAAGCTGCCGGAGCAGCGCCAGGTGGCCCTGTTCTCGGCCACCATGCCGCCGCAGATCCGCCGCATCGCGCAGACCTACCTGCAGGACCCGGTGGAAGTGACCATCGCGGCCAAGACCACTACTTCGGCCAACATCCGCCAGCGTTACTGGTGGGTGAGCGGCATGCACAAGCTGGACGCGCTGACCCGCATTCTGGAAGTCGAGCCGTTCGACGCGATGATCATCTTCGCGCGGACCAAGGCCGGCACCGAAGAACTGGCCAGCAAGCTGCAGGCGCGTGGCCTGGCCGCTGCCGCCATCAACGGTGACATGCAGCAGGCCCAGCGTGAGCGGACCATCGCCATGCTGAAGGAAGGCAAGCTGGACATCCTGGTCGCCACCGACGTGGCCGCGCGCGGCCTGGACGTGGAGCGCATCAGCCACGTGCTGAACTACGACATCCCGTACGACACCGAAAGCTACGTGCACCGCATCGGCCGTACCGGTCGTGCCGGCCGCAGCGGCGAGGCGATCCTGTTCGCCACCCCGCGCGAGAAGGGCATGCTGCGCCAGATCGAGCGCGCCACCCGCCAGCCGATCGAAGAGATGCAGCTGCCGAGCGTGGAAGCGGTCAACGACACCCGCATCAACAAGTTCACCTCGCGCATCAGCGAAACCCTCGGCGCCGGTGGCCTGGACTTCTACCGCCAGCTGCTGGAGCGCTTCGAGAACGAGCAGAACGTGCCGGCCATCGAGATCGCTGCCGCGCTGGCCAAGCTGCTGCAGGGCGATACCCCGTTCCTGCTGCAGCCGCCGGTGCGTGCCCCGCGCGAAGAGCGCGCACCGCGCGAGCGCTTCGACCGTGGTGACCGCCCGGAACGTGGTGATCGCTTCGACCGCAACGAACGGGGTCCGCGCTTCGAGCGTGGCCCGCGCCGTGACGACGCCGAAGGTGGTTTTGAACAGCGTCCGCGCCGTGAGGTTCCGCCGCGTGGTGCACCGGAGCAGGGCATGGAGACCTACCGTATTTCGGTCGGTCACCAGCATGGCGTGAAGCCGGCCAACATCGTCGGCGCCATTGCCAACGAAGCCGGCCTGGAAAGCCGCTTCATCGGCCGCATCGACATCCACGACGACTTCTCGCTGCTGGACCTGCCGGCACAGATGCCGCCGGACGTGCTGTCGCACCTGCAGAAGGTCTGGGTGTCCGGCCAGCAGCTGCAGATGCGTGCGCTGGCTCCGGGTGAAGACACCAACCCGGCCCCGCGCCCGTTCAAGCCGCGCTTCGACAAGCGTGGCCCGGGCGGTCCGGGTGGCCCGCGTCGTGGCGGCCCGGGCGGCCAGGGTGGCGACCGCGGCGGTGACCGCGACAGTCGCCCGCCGCGTCGTGACGGCTTCAAGCCGCGCGGCCCGCGCAGCTTCTAAGCCGCACCCGCAGCCGTCCACACCACCGCCAGCCCCCGGGCTGGCGGACAGAAAAAGGGGACGGAGGGGATTAAGTCGTATCTGGCTGGTCATGCGCCTGTGCCAAGAACGACTTAATCCCCTCCGTCCCCTTTTTCGCATGGCCCACACATTGCCGGTCCTAGGCTGAGCCGGTTCCTAAGGAGGTTGTCACCGCAGCACATTCAGGGGGATCCGGGATGGGTAGGAGTGGCACGGACCAACACAGCCGGCGGGTGCCGATGACCCGGGGGCTGGGACTGCGATTTGCGCTGTTGACCGGCATGGCGATCGGACTGGTCGCACTGTCCGCCCTGATCCAGGAACTGCAGGCGGCCTCTACTGCCTGGATCGCCGGCCAGGGCTACTGGTCGCGTGGCCAGCAGGATGCCACTGCCGCACTCAGTCGCTACCTGGCGCGTGGCGATGCCGAGGACCTGGACGACGCACGCCAGGCCCTGCAGGTGCCGTTGGGCGATCTGCAGGCGCGACTGGCGCTGGAACAGGCCGAACCGGACGAGGAGAAGGCCAGGCAGGGCTTCCTGCAGGGCGGCAATGCGCGTGCCGACATCCCACGCCTGGTGTTCTCGTTCCGCTACGCGCGCGACATCGGTGCATTCCGCGAAGCGAGCGCGTTGTGGCGGCAGACCGATGGCGACCTGATGGCGCTGCAGCGACTGATCGATGAACTGCAGCTGCGGCACGACGGCAACCTGGTGCCCGTTGCCACACGCGACCGCTACCTGCAGCAGCTGCGTGACCTGGACCAGCGGATGAAGGTGCAGAGCCAGGCGTTCTCGCAGGCACTGCTGCGGATGGCGACGCTGGTGAGGCTGGCCACGTTGATGGTGGCGGGCCTGTCGGTGCTGGCGATCAGCCTGATGGCGGTCGCCCTGGCGCGCCGCGTCGGCAAGGACCTGACCGAACACGAGAGCCGTTTCCGCGCGGCGTTCTACCAGGCCAACGTCGGCATGCTCAAGCTCGATGCCGAAGGCAAGGTGATCGAGGCCAACCAGGCGATGGCCGATATCCTCGACCATCGTCGTGACATGCTGCTGCAGCTGTCGCTGGGCGACCTGCTGATGGACGGCGAGCTGGTCATCGATGGGGTGGGCCGCATCGATTGGGACCGCCAGCTGCGCCCGAGCGAACTGCGCTTCCGCCGTCGCGATGGCAGCCTTGTCTGGGGCCGCTGGAGCGGCACCGGCGTGCGCAGCACCGGCGGTGGCCTGTCGGTGTTCGCCATCATCGAAGACGTCAGCCAGAACCATGCACTGGCGCGCGAGATCGAGCACCACGCCAGCCACGACCCGCTGACCGGCCTGATCAATCGCCGCGAGATCGAACGGCTGCTGGAACGCGCGCTGCTGCAGGTGCGCAGCGAAGGTGGCACGCACGCGCTGTGCTACATCAACCTGGACCATTTCAAGCTGGTCAACGACAGCTTCGGTCACGCCGCCGGCGACCAGATGCTGCGCAGCTTCGCCGACTACCTGGTGGCGGCGGTGCGCGATGGCGACTGGGTGGGCCGGCTGGGCGCGGACGAGTTCGCCGTGTTCCTGGCCCATGCCGGGCAGGACGAGGCCAAGCGCGTGCTGCAGCGGGTAATCCGCAACCTGGGGCAGGCGACGTTCCCGGTCAGCGAAGGCAGCCCGCAGCTGAGCTGCAGCATCGGCGTGGTCGAGGTCAGCGCCGATGCGCCGGATGTGAACTGGCTGATGAGCGCCGCCGACAGCGCGTGCTATGCGGCCAAGCAGGCCGGCCGCAACCGCGTGCACTGCTTCAACGAGAACCGCATGGCGCTGGAGGAACGGCGCCAGGAAGCCGAGCGGCTGCAGGGCGTCAGCCTGGCCATGGCCGAAAACCGCATGGTGTTGTATGCGCAGCGCATCGCCCGCGTCGGCGATCCCTCCTACCTGCACTACGAGGTACTGGTGCGCATGCGTGGCAGCGATGGCAGCCTGCACCTGCCGGGCCAGTTCATGCCGGCGGTGGAGCGCTATGGCATGGCCGTGGCGCTGGACCGGCACGTGCTTGGCCTGCTGTTCCGGCACCTGCAGGTGTGCCCGGCACACGTGCGGCAGCTGGGCCTGTGCAACGTCAACGTTTCGGCGCAGTCGATCGCCGAGCCCGGCTTCCTCGCCTTCGTCTGCGACCTGCTGGAGCGCAACCGCGCGCTGGCCTCCAAGCTGTGCTTCGAGATCACCGAGACCGCTGCGATCAGCAACCTCAGCCAGGCGCGTGCCTTCATCGATGCAGTGAAGGCGCGTGGCTGCCGGATGGCGTTGGACGATTTCGGTTCCGGGCTGTCCTCGTTCGGCTACCTGCGCCAGCTGCCGGCCGACATCCTGAAAATCGACGGGGCCTTCGTGCGCGACATGGATACCGATCCGGTCAGCCATGCCACCGTGCGCGCGATCAGTGAACTGGGGCGCGAGCTGCAGATGGAGGTGGTGGCCGAATGGGTGGAGACTGCCGACGTCGCCGCCGCGCTGACCCGGCTTGGGGTGCAGGGCCTGCAGGGTTATGCGGTCGAGCGGCCGCAACCGCTGGAGCGGATGACCCTGGCCGACCTGCGGCCGGTGCGCCTGGTGGCGGTGAAAGGTCCGCCCGCCGCTGGCTGAACGCCCGTCGGCGACTTTGGTCTACACGTGGGCTGCAGCCGCGGCTGCGATAATGCCCGGCAGGGGCGACGCGCAGTGGGCGCGGGCGTAAGCAGGAACAGGACGTGGCGTGGGCGGCAGGCAGGGGCAGTACGGAACGGGAGCGGTGCTGGTCGTGCTGCTGGTGTGGTTGGCAATGCCGTGGCCGCTGTCGGCGGCCGTAGCCGAAGCCGGGCGTGACTACCTGCTGGTCGGTGCGGCGACCGATGAACCCACCCCGCATCGCGCATGCACGCCGGAGATGCTGGCGGGGCCACGGCAACAGGTGCAGGTGTCCGCGCCAGCGGGCGGCTGGTCGGGCCAGCCGCAGGCACTGGACGTGTTCAATGTGTTCGCGGGCGAAGTCCGCGTGCAGCATGGGGATCGCGAAATCTGCGGCAACATGCACGATGCCCGTACCCGTGATTCCCGGTTCCGCGCAGGCATCGGCCTGGTCGCGGTGCCGCCGGCGGGCAGCCATGAACCGTTCCTGGTGTCATGGCAGACGCCGCTGAAGGCGCGCTGGGTACCGACCCTGCGGCTGGGCGCGCCCAGTCCCGTGCAGCAGAACGATACCGCCCGCCTGCTGGTGCGCGCGGCCTGCATCGCCGTGGCAATCGCACTGGCGTTGTCGGCCCTGATGGCCTTCCTTACCACCCGCGACCGCAGTTTCCTGGTCTACATCGCCGGTACCGCCGTGCTGGTGCTGTGGCAGGCCATTCTCGGCGGGCTGAGCGGCTACCCCGAGCCATGGCTGCCGGTGGGTGAGCGCAGCGCGTGGTGGCTGCTGTCGTTGACCGCTGCATCCCAGGCGCTGGTGCTGCCCGCGTTGTGGCGACTGAACGGCGGCGACCGCCTGCTGCCGCGATCGCGCCCGGTGCAGCTGCTGGCGCTGTGGGGATTGCTGGCGCTGGCCGCGTGGGTGCCCTGGCTGCAGCGGGACAGCCTGGCCTGGGTGGCGCAGGGCCTGCAGGTGTCCTACCTGCTGGGCTGCGGCCTGGCATTGATGGCCGGGGTGTGGGCATGGCTGCGCGGCGACCGCTGGGCGCAGGCGGGGTTGGCGGCGCTGGCACCGATGCTGGTGTTGATCCTGGCCGACGCCTGCCGCGCTGCGTGGTTGCTGGAGTACCGCGTGGAGGCACTGCAACTGTCGGTGACCTGGCTGCTGATGATGGCTGCCTATGCGCTGAACCAGCGGCTGGGCCGCCTGCGCCAGCAGCGCGATGAACTTCGCCAGCTGGCCGAGACCGATGGCCTGACCGGTCTGCCCAACCGCCGTGCCGGGCTGCAGCAGCTGGCACGGCATCTGGAACGGGTTGATCGCGAGCGCGGCCCGCTGGTGATCGGTTTCCTCGATATCGACCTGTTCAAGGACATCAATGACCGCCATGGCCACGCCGTGGGTGACCAGGTACTGGTGGCGGTGGCACGTGCATTGCGTGCCGCGGTCCGCAGCCAGGACCAGGTGGTGCGGATGGGCGGCGAAGAGTTCCTGCTGCTGATGCCGGGCATGCCGCGCGAGGCGGCATCGGCGCGCCTGGATCGCCTGCGCCAGCACCTCACCGAGGCGGCCCGGGCGCTGCAGGTGCCCGGCCTGGAGGTCACCGCCAGCATCGGCCTGGCGCAGTGGCGGCCGGGCGAGGACGATCTCGCCGCGCTGCTGCGCCGGGCCGACCATGCCATGTACGTGGCCAAGCGTGCCGGCCGCAACCGGGTATTCGACGGCGAAGAACTCGATCCGCCGGCCCCGGCATGAAGCGCAGCGGGCGGGGATGCCCGATAATAGGGCGATGACCACCCGACTCAACAAACATATCGCCGACACCGGCTTCTGCTCCCGCCGCGAGGCCGATCGCCTGATCGCCGCCCGCCGGGTCACCGTCAACGGCCATCCGGCCGGCACCGGCGCGGTGGTGGGCGAGGAAGACCAGGTGCTGGTCGACGGCCAGCCGCTGCGCGCGCGCGTGGCCCGCAAGCCCGGTGCCCGCCGCCATGTCTACATCGCGCTGAACAAGCCGGTCGGCGTCACCTGCACGACCGAGACCTCGGTCAAGGGCAACATCGTCGACTTCGTCGGCCATGAACAGCGCATCTTCCCGATCGGCCGCCTGGACAAGGAGTCCGAAGGCCTGATCCTGATGACCAGCAACGGCGACATCGTCAACCAGATCCTGCGCGCCGAGAACGGCCACCAGAAGGAGTACCTGGTGGCGGTGAACAAGCCGGTCACCGACGAGTTCCTGCGTGGCATGGCCCGTGGCGTCCGCATCCACGACCAGATGACGCTGCCGTGCAAGACCTCGCGCATCGCCAAGTTCGGTTTCCGCATCACCCTGCAGCAGGGCCTGAACCGACAGATCCGCCTGATGGCGGCCGAGTTCGGCTATCGGGTGACCCAGTTGCGTCGCGTGCGCATCGACAACATCAAGATCGGTGCGCTGAAGCCGGGCCAGTGGCGCAACCTGACCGATCAGGAGCTGCAGGGCCTGCTGCCGAGGCAGCTGGACTGGTAAACGGCTTCTGTAGAGCCGAGCCCATGCTCGGCTGCTCTTTTGTCCGGGTGCAGCCGAGCATGGGCTCGGCTCTACATCAGCTAGACTTCGCGGTGACCTGCCGGAACGTGACGCTGCATGATCAAGCCCGACAAGCCTGCCAATGAAGCCCTTCGGCTTGAGGCGCTGTACCGCTACCGTATCCTCGATTCGGAGCGTGAAAAATCCTTCGACGACCTGGTGGTGATCGCCAAGGCGGTCTGCGGCACCTCGATGGCGGCGGTGACCCTGATCGACGTCGAGCGGCAATGGTTCAAGTCGATCCAGGGCATCGATGCGGCAGAAAACCTGCGCAGCGAATCGATGTGCGGCCACGCGATCCTGCAACCGCAGCAGGTCATGGTAATCGAGGACGCGCTGCAGGACATCCGCTTCCACGACAATCCGGTGGTGGTGGGCGATCCGCACATCCGCTTCTATGCGGGCGCGCCGCTGATCAGCTCCGATGGCCTGCCGCTGGGCACGCTGTGCGTATTCGATGCGCAGCCACAGCACCTGGCCAGCGACAAGGCTGAAGCGCTGGCGGCGCTGTCGCGGCAGGTGATGCTGGTGATGGAACTGCGCCGCTTCGCGCTCGACATCCAGAAACACATGCTGGAGCGCGATGACTACGAGCGACTGCTGTCTGAGTACCAGGACGTACTGCTCGCGCAGAATGCCGACCTGGCCGAACAGAGCCGCACCGACGCGTTGACCGGCCTGCCGAACCGCCGTGCGATGGCGGCAGCGCTGGAAGAGGCGGTGGCGGTGAACGGAGACCAGCCCGGGGGGGCCTGCGTCGCGCTGCTGGACATCGACCATTTCAAGCACATCAATGATTTCCAGGGCCACGCCACCGGTGACCGCGTGCTGGCCGAACTGGGCGTGCTGCTGCGTTCGCATTTCGCCGGTCGCGGCATGGCCGCGCGCTATGGCGGCGAGGAATTCGTGGCGGTGATGCCGGCTACCGACCTGCGCACCGCCGAACTGCAGTGCGAGTTCCTGCGCCTGGCCGTGGCTGATCTGCCGCTTGGATTCCCGGTCACGATCAGTATTGGTGTGGCCCAGCACCAGCCCGGTGAAAGCGTGGATGACACGCTGGCACGTGCCGACAAGGCGCTGTACCGGGCCAAGGGCAATGGCCGCAACCGGGTGGAACGGGCGGGCTGAAGCCCTGCATGCAGTAGATCCACGCCATGCGTGGATGCTTTTGCCGATTGGATCACGCCGTGTCGCGGCCTGTGCGATTGCGCCCGGCGAAAATGCCGCTCCTGTTCCCACGGACGCCGACCATGCTGCAGACCCTGGCCATCGCCCACTATCGCTCGCTGCACGGGCTCGTACTGCCGTTGCAGCAGTTGAACGTGGTGACCGGTGACAACGGCAGTGGCAAGTCCAGCCTGTACCGTGCCCTGCGCCTGCTGGCCGAGACCGCGCAGGGCGGCGTCGCGGCGGTGCTGGCCCGCGAAGGCGGGCTGGGCTCGGCGCTGTGGGCGGGTCCGGAAAAGATGGACCGTCGGGTTGCTGCCGGCGAAATCCCCCTGCAGGGCGGCCCACGCCAGGAATCGGTGGGATTGAAGCTGGGCTTCGCCACTGACGAATTCGGCTACGCCATCGATCTGGGCTACCCGCCGCCCAGTCGATCGGCCTTCGCACTGGACCCGCAGATCAAGGCCGAGGCGATCTGGGCCGGCCCGTTCCTGCGCAGCGCCAACCTGCTGGTCGACCGTCGTGGAGCGATGGTGCGGCAACGCCATGCGCGCGGCTGGGATCTCGTGGATGACCGGTTGTCGCTGTTCGACAGCCTGTTCACCCAGGTCGGCGATCCGCAGCGCCTGCCGGAAACCATCGCCCTGCGCGAGTACATCCGGCGTTGGCGCTTCTACGATCATTTCCGCAGTGATGCCGATGCCCCGGCGCGGCAACCGGCGATGGCCACGCGCACGCCGGTGCTGCATCACGACGGCCGGGATCTGGCGGCGGCCTGGGTCACCATCCTCGAGATCGGTGACCCGGTGGCGTTGGCACGCAGCGTCGACGATGCGTTCCCGGGCGCCACGGTCGGCTTCGAGGAGCTGGATGGACGCTTGGCGCTGCGTTTCCACCAGCCTGGGCTGCTGCGGCCCTTGTCGATGGCCGAACTGTCCGACGGCACGCTGCGCTTCCTGCTGCTGGCCGCTGCGCTGCACACGCCGCGTCCACCGCCGCTGCTGGTGCTCAACGAGCCGGAGACCAGCCTGCATCCGGACCTGCTGCCGGCGCTGGCGCGGCTGATCATCGCAGCCAGTGCGCGCAGCCAGGTATGGGTGGTGTCGCACGCCAGCCGGCTGATCGCGGCGCTGGAACAGGCGCCAGGGTGCCATTCGCTGCATCTGTACAAGGAACAGGGCCGCACGCTGTTGAGCGGGCAGGGCCTGCTGGATGCACCTGCATGGCACTGGCCGCAGCGTTGATACGGGCATCCACGTCATGCGTGGATGCACTCAATCGGCGATGTTGCGCGCCTCGGCCGTGCCAAGAATCTCCGGATGCTGCACCGGCTTGCGGCGGTTCAGCAGCGGATGCAGGAACACGGCGCCTACGATGATCGCCACGCCGAGGTAGAACCACGGGGTGACTTCGTGCTGCTCGCGCAGCAGCACCACCGCCAGCACCACCGCATAGACCGGCTCCAGGTTGGTCACCAGCTGCACCGTGTAGGCGCTCAGGTGGCGCAGTGCGACCAGGGCCAGGGCAAACGGCAGCAGCGTGCAGAACCCGGCCAGCACCAGCAGCAGGATGCCGTCGTGCAGGTCCGGGACCACCCACAACGGGCTGGCCAGCGCAGGCAGCAGGTAGGGCATCAGCGGCGCCAGCAGGGTCAGGGTGAGGGTGCCCGCACCCAGCTCCAGCGCGGTGACCGTGAGCGGATCGGCGTGGCTGACCATGCGCTTGTTGAGCGAGCCGAACACTGCCACCAGCAGCGCCGAGATCGCGCCGATCAGCACACCCAGGCGCATGCCGTCGGGCACGCCACCGACCACCAGCGCGACACCCGGCAGCACCGCCAGGCCGAACGCCAGTTCACGCAGCTGGAATGGCCGCTTGGCCACCCACGGTTCGATGATCGAGGTGAACACCGGCGCCAGCGCGATGCAGGTGGCGGCCACCGACGCATTGGCCAGCTTTACCGCGCCGTAGAACGTCAGCCAGTGCAGGGCGACCAGGGCGCCGATGCCGGCATAACCGGCCACCAGCCGCACTGGCAGCGTACGCAGTCCACGCCAGACCCGCGGCAGCAGCGCCAGCATCGCCGTCACCAGCAGCATGCGCCACCACACCAGCGGCAGTGCGGGCAGGGTGATCAGCTTGCCGAGGATGGCGGTGACGCCCCACAGCAGGACACAGAAGTGAATCTGCCACAACGCTTTGCGGGTGTCGGGTGTGCTCATCCGCCTATTGTGCGGCAATCGCACGGCCGCCGGCGATGCCTGTGGCATGCTCGCGGAAACTCCCCAGGGGAACCCCGCAATGGCTGCCAACCGTTCCGCCCAGCGTGCATGGGCAGCGCTGACTGCACTGATGGCGGCCACCTCGTTGCTGCTGCAATACCTGTTGCTGCTGCATGGCCCCGGGGCGGCTGCCGGGGTCGGCATGGCGACGCTGCGCTTCGTTGGTTACTTCACGATTCTCAGCAACCTGGCGGTGTGCCTGGGATGCGTCTGGCTGATCCGTGCGGGTGTGCTGAACGCGACTGTCGCCGCGGTGATCGCGTTGTGCATCGGGGTGACCGCGTGCATCTACGTGCTGGCGTTGCAGGGGCTGTGGCAACCCACCGGGCTGCAATGGTGGGTCGATGCCGGCCTGCACTACGCTGTGCCGGCGCTGTACCTGCTGGGGTGGTGGTGGCTGCTGCCGCATGGCGCGCTGCGCTGGCGCGCACTGGGCGGGGTGCTGCTGGTACCGCTGGTGTACCTGGGCTGGGCGATGCTGGTGGCCGAAGTGACAGGACAGGCGCCGTATCCGTTCCTCGAACTGCAACGCCTGGGGCTGGCGGCGTTCCTGCTCAACGTGCTGCGCGTTGCGAGCGTGTTCGTGGTGGGGTGGACCCTGCTGTGGGGGCTGGACCGCTGGCGCTGTCGATGAGGCGCTGCAGGGCCATCGCTGCCGCCGGGTTGCGCGCTTTGCCTGCGCCGATGCACAGCAGGTAGACCTCGCGCGGGGCCTCCGCAGCGGGCCCGGCCAGGCAGGGCAGGTCATCCACTGGTTCACCGCGTGACCAGCGGCGTGCGCGTTCGGCCCAGCGTTGCTGCACGGGCGCCGGCAGGCCCTCGTTCAAGCGGGCCTGGCTGCGCTTGATCCGCGCATAGACGAAGCCGGCACTGACATCACCGTGCAATGGCGCCTCGTCGCTGTCCTCGATCACCAGCGCCACGCCATGGCGGCGGGCGGCGTCGACCAGTGCCGGGCCATGTGCCTCGGCGTTGCGGACCTCCAGCGCATGCTGCAGCGGCACCCCGTCCAGCTGCTTAGGCAGCTGTGCCATCAGCGCCTCCAGTGCATCGGCGTCGGCCGGGTGGCGCGGATCGAACTGCCACAGCAATGGGCCGAGCCGGTCACCGAGCGCCAGTGCCGCCTGCAGGAACGGTGTGGCCGCTTCCACGGTGCTGGACAGGTCGCGTCGCTGCACCAGGTAGCGCGGCGCCTTCATCGAGAAGCGGAAACCGTCGGGTGTCTGCGCAGCCCATTGCGCGCACTGGGCCGCAGTTGGCGTGCGGTAGAACGTGCCGTTGATCTCGATGCAGCGCAGGGTGCGGCTGGCGTGGGCCAGTTCCTCCCGCTGCGGCAGGCCTGCTGGATAGAACACACCGCCGCGCCATCCGGGAAACACCCAGCCGCCGATGCCGCAGCGGATCTCTGCCTGCCGGCCGGCCGTGGTCACTGGCCGTGGTCCGTGCGCCACGGGTCGTAGCTGCCGAACCACCACAGGTAGCCTTCCGGGTCGGCGCAGGCGTAGCCGCGTCCGCCATAGTCCTGGTCGGCGATGTCGATGACGATGCGGGCACCGGCGGCCTTGGCCCGCGCGTAGTGCGCATCGGCATCGGTGACGATCACGCAGGCGCTCTGGGTCTGGCGTCCGCCGACCTCGTCAGGCAGGGCAGCGTGTTTGCTCCACGCACTCTGGTTGCTGGCCGAGCCCAGCATGATCATGCCGCTGCCGAAGGTGAGCTGCGCATGGAAGACCGTATCGCCATCGGCGTAGACGGCCTGGGCATGGAAGCCGAAGGCGCGCTGCAGCCAGTCGATGGCGGCCTGCGCGTCGCGATAGCGCAGGCACGGAATGATCGTGGAGCCGCTGCTGGGTTGGCCGTTCTCGCCCATGACACCCCTCCTATGGCACAGGGCAGGATGCGCCGCCGGACGTTACCATCCCGCGAAACCCCGGTGACGGCCTGCACATGGCCGCCACCCCTGTTCGGAGATCGTGCTGGATGAAACCCTGGATCGGAGGAGCCGTGCTGCTGGCGTGCACGACCATGGCGAGCGCGGCGACCCCGCCGCCGCTGCAGGACCTGGATGCGACCGTCGAGCGCGTGCGCGCGCAGTTCGACGTGCCCGGCATTGCCGTAGCGGTGGTCAAGGATGGCGAGGTGGTGCTGGAGCGCGGCTGGGGCGTGCGCGAGCAGGGCAAGCCGGAACCGGTGCAGGCCGATACGCTGTTTGCCATTGCGTCCAACACCAAGGCGTTCACGGCCACCTCGCTGAACCTGCTGGCGGAAGAGGGCAAGTTGAAGATGGACGACAAGGTGATCGACCACCTGCCGTCGTTCCGCATGTCCGACCCGTTCGTGACCGGGCAGATGACGATCCGCGACCTGCTGTCGCATCGTAGCGGCCTGAGCCTGGGCGCCGGTGACCTGCTGTTCTGGCCAACCACGTCCTACAGCAACGCCGAAGTAGTGCAGCGGCTGGGCAAGGTGCCGCTGAAGGGCGGCTTCCGCGAAAGCTATGCCTACGACAACATCCTGTACGCGGTCGCCCAGCAGGTGATCGAGCACGTCTCGGGCGTGAGCTACCAGCAGTTCCTGCAGACCCGCATCTTCGACAAGGTGGGCATGGCCGGCACGCGCTACAACGCCGACCACCTGAAGCCGGGTGACACGGCGGCGGTCGGCCACGCCAAGTACGATTTCAAGGACCTGCGCACCGTCGCACCGCTGACCTGGTCGAACAATGCCGGCGCCGGTGGCATTTATTCCAGTGCGCACGACATGGCGCGCTGGATGCAGGTGCAGCTGGCCGAAGGCAAGCTGGCCGACGGCACTGCGCTGTTCAGCGAAAAGAGCCAGCAGCAGATGTGGCGGATGATCACCCCGCAGTCGATCCCGGCGCCGAGCGTGCCGGAGCTGGCACCGGCACGGGCCAACTTTGCCGGCTATGGCGAAGGCTGGAGCCTGAGTGACTATCGCGGCCGGAAACTGGTCTGGCACACCGGTGGCTGGCCGGGCATGGTCTCGCGCTTGACCCTGGTGCCGGGCGAGAAGCTGGGCGTGGTGGTGCTGACCAACCAGGAAGTGGGCGCGGCGTTCAACGCGATCACCCTGAGCGTGCTTGATGCCTATCTGGGCGGCGACAAGCACGACTGGGTGGACGCCTATGCCAAGGCCGTGGCCAAGGGCCAGGACAAGGCCGACGAGGCCTGGGCCAAGCATCAGAGCGCGCGCGACAAGGGCAGCAGGCCGTCGCTGCCGCTGGCCGGCTACACCGGCACGTTCCGCGACCGCTGGTATGGCGACATGCAGGTCAGTGCCGCAGGCAAGGGCCTGCGCCTGCGCTTCATGAAGACCGCGCAGCTGAACGGCCGCCTGGAGCACTGGCAGCACGACACCTTCATCGTGCGCTGGGATGACCGCTCGCTCAACGCCGATGCGTTCGTGAACTTCAGCCTGGACCCGGACGGCAAGGTGCGCGAGGTGCGCATGCAGTCGATCTCCGACCTGACCGATTTCAGCTTCGATTTCCAGGACCTGCTGTTCACCCCGGTCAACGAATGAAGGTAGTGCCGGCCGCTGGCCGGCAACCTCATGATCTTCCGAAATGCCGCAAGGGTGCCGGCCAGCGGCCGGCACTACCGGAGCGGCGGCGATCATCGGCTGGCGTACACATCCGGCGTGGGATACTTCGCCGCTTGCAAGAGGCGAGGGAGTGCGATGTTCCGTTGGTTTGAATCCCTGATCCCGGTGTTCCCGCCCGTGGATGGGCGCATGCCACCGCGCAAGGTGCTGCCGTTCTACCTGCACTACCTGCGCCCGGTGTGGCCGGTGCTGCTGGCGACCCTGATCGCCGGCCTGCTGCTGGCGCTGGTGGAAGTGGCGATGTTCGATTACCTGGGCCGCATCGTCGACATGGTCGCCGAGCAACCGGGGGCCGATTTCTTCAAGCGCCATGCCAATGAACTGGGCTGGATGCTGTTCATCACGGTCATCGCGCGGCCGATCCTGGTCGGCCTGCACAACCTGCTGGTCAACCAGGCGATCGTGCCCGGCCTGAGCAACCGCTCGCGCTGGCTGATGCACAACTACGTGGTGCGGCAGAGCCTGAGCTTCTTCCAGAATGACTTCGCCGGCAGCGTCGCCAACCGGGTGATGCAGACCGGTACCTCGCTGCGCGAGTCGGCGGTGCAGATGGTCGACTCGCTCTGGTACATCGTGGTCTACACCGGCACCGCGCTGTACCTGTTCGCGCAGGCGGACTGGCGGCTGATGGTGCCGCTGATCCTGTGGCTGCTGGCCTATGCGGTGATCATGGTCTACTTCGTGCCGCGCGCGAAGGAACGGGCCTGGATTGCGTCCGAAGCGCGTTCCAAGGCGATGGGCCGCATCGTCGATGGCTACACCAACATTCCCACGTTGAAGCTGTTCGCCCATGGCGGGCGCGAGCAGGCCTATGTGGCCGAATCGATCCAGGAACTGGCGGTCAAGCACCGCGCGCAGACCCGGGTGACCACCGGCATGGACCTGACCATCGCCATCGTCAACGGTTTCCTGATTGCCGGTACCTGCGGGCTCGCGCTGTGGTTGTGGAATGGCGGCCACATCACCGTCGGTGCGATCACGCTGGCGACCGGCCTGGTGATCCGCATCCACAACATGTCCGGCTGGATCATGTGGACCATCAATGGCATCTTCGAGGACATCGGTACGGTGCAGGACGGCATCACCACCATCGCCCAGCCGCTGACCGTGCAGGACCGCGAGGACGCGGTGCCGTTGCAGGTGACCCGCGGTGGCGTGCACTTCCAGGACATCCACTTCCACTATGGCAAGAAGGGCGGCGTGATCGCAGGCCTGGACCTGGTGGTGAAGCCGGGCGAGAAGATCGGCCTGGTGGGTCCTTCCGGTGCCGGCAAGTCGACCCTGGTCAACGTGCTGCTGCGCCTGTACGACCTGGAAAGCGGCCGCATCCTGATCGACGACCAGGACATTGCCTACGTCACTCAGGAAAGCCTGCGCCAGCAGATCGGCGTGGTCACCCAGGACACCTCACTGCTGCATCGCTCGATCCGCGACAACCTGCTGTACGGCCGTCCGGACGCGACCGATGAGCAGTTGCGCGCTGCGGTGGCCAAGGCGCGTGCCGAAGCCTTCATCGACACGCTGGTGGATGGGCAGGGGCGTCGTGGTTACGACGCACATGTCGGCGAGCGTGGCGTGAAGCTGTCAGGTGGCCAGCGCCAGCGCATCGCCATTGCCCGCGTGCTGCTGAAGGATGCCCCGATCCTGGTGCTGGACGAAGCGACCTCGGCGCTGGACTCGGAAGTGGAAGCGGCGATCCAGGACAGCCTGGATGAGCTGATGGGCGGCAAGACGGTGATCGCGATCGCGCACCGGCTGTCGACCATCGCACGCATGGACCGGCTGGTGGTGATGGACCAGGGCCGCATCGTCGAGACCGGCAGCCACGCCGAACTGATCGCCGCCGGTGGCCTGTACGCGCGCTTGTGGGCGCGACAGACCGGTGGTTTTGTGGCCGCCGATCAATGATTGCTTTCGGGGTCGGAGCCTTCTCTGCGAGCAGGATCCGACCCTGGCCACGTATGCCTTGGGGTCGGATCCCTTTCCGCAGGAAAGGGCTCTGACCCCAACGTGTTTCCGGAGACCTGCATGATCCGACCCGTACGCTCCTTGTTGCTGGCACTCATTCTGGCCACCACGGCCGCAGCCGCGGCGACGACACCGGTGCAAGGCGACCAGCTCGAGCAGGTCGTCCTGCTAAGCCGCCACAACCTGCGCGCGCCGGTGGTGGCGTCGGGCGCCCTTGCCCATGCCACGCCGGAACGCTGGCCACGCTGGGACGTAGGCCCCGGCGAGCTGACCACCAAGGGCGGCGTGCTGGAGGTCTACATGGGGCGCTACATCGGCCAGTGGCTGCGCCAGGCGCAATTGTTGCCGGCGTCGGGTTGCCCGCAGCCGGCTGACTTCCACGCCCATGCCAACAGCCTGCAGCGTACCCAGGCCACCGCGCAGTTCTTCATTGCCGGTGCGTTTCCGGGCTGCCATGTTGCGGTCGAACAGCGCATGGCGCTGGGGACGATGGATCCGCTGTTCGACCCGGTGATCCACAACGATGACGCGGCATTCCGCAAGCGCGCGCTGGCGGCAATGCAGCAGGCGCTGACAGCATCGGATCTGGCACCCGCACTGTCCGTGGTGGAGGAAATCACCCGTTACCCGCAGTCGGCGGCCTGTACGGGGCGCAGCGACTGTCATCTGGTGCTGGGCGACACGACCTTCAATGCGGAGCCGGGCAAGGAGCCACGCGCTTCGGGTTCACTGGCACTGGCCAGCGGTCTGGTCGATGCCCTGCTGATGGAGCATTACCAGGGAAGTGGCGTTCCGCGCGAAGGTTGGGGCCGCTTGAACACGGAAGGCCAATGGCTGGCGTTGGCGCAGATCCGCAACCGCTACCAGGACATCCTGTTCGGAACACCCGCGGTGGCGCGTGACGTGGCCGCTCCGCTGCTGGCGCGCGTGGATGCGTCGTTCGGTGATCCGGCGTCGCCGAAGGTGATCCTGCTGGTCGGCCATGATTCCAATATCGGTTCGGTGCTGGCGGCGATAGGAATCGGTGACTACAGCCTGCCAGGCCAGTTCGAGAAGACGCCGATCGGTGGCCTGCTGCAGTTCGAGCGTTGGCGTGACCGCCAGGGCGGTGGCGAGCGGTTCCGCCTGGCCTACGTCTATCCGACCACCGCGCAGCTGCGCGATGCCGTGCCGCTGACCGAGGCGCAGCCGCCGGGACGCGTCGCACTGCCCTTGCCGGGCTGTGACCGGCAGGGCTGCAGCCGTGCGCAGTTCCAGCAGCTGCTACAGCGGGCCCGTCGCTGAAACAGGGGGCTATCGCGGCGGCGTGCGCACGATGCCCTGCGCAGCCATCAACGTAAGGTCGCCGCCCAGCCGTGGGGAACGGAACGGTCCGCGTGCATGCGCGGCATCGAACAGGCCGCCATCGGGTGAGCGCAAGCGGTAGAACTCGACCCAGCCGCTGGCCTGCAGGGGCAGCTGTGCAACGCCGGTGTGTTCGTTGAACCATGCAGGGTCCTTGCTGCCTTCGATGACGCGGCGGGCAAGGCGGTCAATGGCGCGATCCCTGCTGGCGTACCAGTCCTGGCCGCGCAGCCGTGCCAGCTCGGCCATCATCACCAGCGGCGCCAATGCGTAGTCGTGGTAGTGCAGGGCGCGTTGCCCGCGCGCCATCTCCAGCGGCAGGCTGCCATCGTCCTGGATGTCATCGACGCCCTTCTGGAAGGCGGCGTGGCCGGCTTGCCACAGGGCATCGTCGTCGGTGGCCAGTCCGGTGGCCAGCACGCCCAGACCGCCCCAGTAGTAGTGGTTGTTGCGGCGCCGTTTCGGATTGTTCCAGTACGCCAGGTTGGCCCGGGCCAGCCTCTGCAACCACGGATCGATGCGCGCGCGCTGCCGGGCATCTGTCTGGTCGTGCACCTTCAGGTAGGCCATCGCTACCGCATCGAGCATCCACTGCCGCATGTAGAACGACTGGTTGTTGTTGACCCGGATCATCTGCCCGAGCATGGCGCCGTCGTCGGCCCACGCGCCCAGCCAGTTCAGCGTGCACTGTGCGGCTGCCGGGTCACCGTCGCGCAGGTAGTCGTCGCTCATGCGCGCCACGTCGGCGGCATAGCGGTCCAGCGGCGCAGTGGCGTCCTTGTTCTGCTGGCGAAGTGCCGGGTCGATCACCGAACCGGCCTTGTCGGTGTAGTAGCCCAGGGCACGGATGTCGGGCTGTCCCGCCGGTGGCGGCGGGCAGGCAGCGTAGGCAGGAGTGCTGGCCAACAGCGCGGGCAGCAGCGCAAGACGCAAGAGGGGGAGAGACATGGACGCCGGCGGAAGGGGGAACCTGGCGAAAGATGCGCCCGGAGTTGTTCGCCAGGTGTGAGGTCACGCACGCCCGATGTGCAACGGTTCAGGACCGGAGCGGCTCCAACGTGGCGGGAAGGATGCGTTGCCCTGTAGGCGACGCGTGCCCTTCTGGGCTGCGGGGTTGCGATGTAGTCTGCGGGTGATTCACCTACTCTGGAGATCGACCATGAAAATCACGGACTTTCTGGTAATGGATCACTATGGCGACCAGATCGACGCCGATCCCCATGGCAACAACATTGCATTCTGCTGTTTCGACTGCGGGCATCCCATACTGGCCGTCGCGCTGGAGAACCAACGTGGGTTTGATGAAGTGCATCCGGCGGCATGCCGGGGCTGCAAGGTGAAGTACTTTCTTGATATCCGCAGCAATGCCGGGAAGCTGTACATACACCGGATGTGAGGCCGTCGGGCGCTTCAAACAGAACGGCCCGGGAAGCCCGGGCCGTGAGGTGCTGCCAGAGCCGCGGGGCATTCAGCCCCGCAGCCGATCACTCGATCGGCTGGTCCAGCATCAGCTGGCGTGCGAAACGCACCGGCGGTGCGCCGTAGGACAGTACCTGGTCGTGGTACGCCTTCAGGTTGAACTTGTCGCCCAGCTTTTCCTGCACCGCCTTGCGGGTGTCGAAGTGTTCCTGCGCACCCACGAAGTAGGTCGGCAGCTGCGCCGAGGTCAGCTGCGCGCGCACCCACTTGCCGGCCGCTTCGCTTTCCTGCTGGAACGCGTCGTGGGTCATCAGGTGCATCGCCTTCTCGCGATCCCAGTTGTCCACGTGCACGCCCTGGTCGAGGATCGCGTTGGAGATCGTGCGCAGGTAGAACTTCAGCTGCACCAGGTGGAACAGCGGGTCGTTGTCGAGGTAGCCCTGCTCCTGCATCATGCGCTCGGTGTAGACCGCCCAGCCTTCGGCGAACAGGCCCGAACGCAGCACCGCACGCAGGGTGGAGGGGAACTTGGCCGAATGCCAGCCCTCCAGGTAATGGCCCGGGGTGCCTTCGTGGATGCTCAGCAGGTGGATCATGCGCGAGTTGTATTCACGCAGGAACGAGTCGACCTGCTTCTCGTTCCAGTCGTCCGGAATCGGCGACACGGCGTAGAAGGTCTTCAGGTTCTTGTCCAGCGGGCCCGGAGAATCGCAGTAGGCCACGGCCACGCCACGCTGAAATTCCGGCATCAGGATGATGTCCACCGGCGCATCGGGCAGGGTCACCAGGTCGTGCTCGCGCACGAACGCGGTGGACTGCTCCAGCGCGGCCTTGGCATCATCGACCACCTTGTCGCGCGCCGGCTTGTCGGCGTAGGCCAGTTCCAGTGCGGCCTCGATCGCCTTCTGCTGCTGCTCGTCGGTCGGCTGGGCCGGCATCTCCGGCGCACCCGGCTTGTCCTTCAGTACGGTCTGCGCGATGCCGTACATGTCCTCGCGCACGCGCTTGAGTTCGGCGCGTGCACGCTCACCGATCTCCTGGCGCGACAGCGAGGAGCTCAGCGCGAACTTCAGCTTCTGGTCGTACTTTTCCGCACCAATGCGGAAGTCGCCCTTGGCGTTCGGCACCAGGGTCTTGTCCAGCCAGGTCTGCTGCTCGTCCACGGCCTTCTTCAGGCCGTCGATGGCGGCCTGCAGGCGCTGCTGGTCGGCCTGCGGCAGTTCGCCGATGTGCGGGGTGATGAAGGTATCGACGATGCTGAGGATGCCCTTGTTCTGCTTGGCCACCGTCTCGGCATGGATCTTCGGAACGCGGGCCGGATCCAGGTTCTCGCGTGCCTGGGCGAAGATCGCCGGCAGCTTTTCCATGCGCGCGGTCGCCGACTTCAGGCGTTCCGGCAGCGGTGCGAACTCCCGGGCCATCAGGCCATAGATCGCGCTGCCGGCGATGCCGTTGTACAGCTGCGGGTCCCACTTGCCGGACTGGAGCACTTCGGCGTTCCAGATTTCCGACTGCAGCTGGTTGCGCAGGATCGCCGCGTCCACCTGGTTCTCGCGGCCCAGCTTGGCCACCTCGATCTTGTCCAGCTCGCCCAGCAGCGCCTTGTAGGCGGCCACGGTCTTCTGCTGGCCGGCGGCGCTCAGGTCGTCCAGTTCGCCGTCGTAGCGGTGGTCACCGATCTGGGTGGCGCTGACCGGCGACCGCTGCATCCAGGTGTCCAGGGCGCGCTTGGACAGATCGGCGAAGGCGGCATCGACCGCCGCGTCACCGGCCTGCTGGCTGGTGGCCGGGGTGGAAGCGTTGGTCGGGGCGTCGGCAGGCTGGCAACCGGCCAGCGCAGCGACCAGGGCGAGGGCAAGAAGATGCGGGCGCATCGGCATTCCTGTACGGGGTCAAACCCTGAGCATAGGGCCCCGTCGCTGCTTTGTCCCCGTGCCATAGGATTACCATGGGCGGTTTCAAGGACCCTCCAAAGGAGCGCAGGACATGGAATACCAGGGAAGCTGCCATTGCGGCAGGATCGCATTCACCGTACAGGCCGAGGCGCCGATCAGCGACGTCATCGACTGCAACTGCTCGATGTGCCGCCGTCGCGGCAGCCTGCTGTGGTTCGCCCCGCGCGAGGCGTTCCAGCTGGCCACCGATCCGGCTGACGTGGCCACCTACCACTTCAACAAGGCGCATATCGACCACCACCACTGCCGCCAATGCGGTATCGCCCCCTACAGCGAAGCGATCGATCCGCGTACTGGCACACCGATGGTGGCGGTGAACGTTCGCTGCGTGCCGCAGGTCGATCTGGCCGGTCTTTCGGTGACCTCCTACAACGGAGCCGCGCTGTGAGGCCGCTGTGCGCGTGGACGCGCACGCTGGCAGTGCCGGTGCTGCTGTTGGCACTGGCAGCCTGCGCCAAGAACGGTGAGCGCGCTGCAGAGGCGGGCGCGACCGCGGCCGATGCCGCTGTTGCTTCGCCGGAAGGCGCATTCCTGGCCTACGAACATGACGTGCAGGTGCAGTTGGAGGCGGCGCAGATCGCACCGCGCATCCAGCAGATCGCCCAGGCCTGCCAGAGCGCGAAGTTCGGCGACTGTGCAGTGTTGCAGGTCGACCAGCGCGGCGGCGAGCAGCCCAGCGGTGAAGTGAAGGTGCGCATCGCGCCGAAGGGCACCGAGCCGCTGATCGCGATGGCCGGTGAGGGCGGCACGCTGCAGTCGCGCAACACGCGCGCGGAGGACCTCGCGCAGGAAGTAGCGGACACCGCGCTGACCAAGTCCCGGCTGGAGAAGGAACACGCGCGGCTGTTGTCCTACCAGGACCGCAAGGACCTGAAGATCGAGGACCTGATGGCGATCACCACGCGGCTGTCGGAGATCGAAGCAGGCGTCGAGCAGGCCAACAAGGATGCCGCACAGCAGCGTCGGCGCATCGATACCCAGCTGGTGACGATCCACTTCGACACCACCTCGGGCCAGCGCAGCCGCAGCGAGATCGGCGAGGCGCTGAGCGAGTCGGGCAGCATCCTCAGCGGCAGCATTGCGTTCCTGATCCGCGCCGTCGCCGCGTTGCTGCCGGTAGGTGTGCTGGCCCTGGTCGTGGCCTGGGGTGTGCGGGCGTGGTGGCGTCGCCGCCGTCGCACGCTGCCGCCCACCCGCTGAGGTGACGGCTGATGCCGGCAGGGAGCCGGCGTCAGCCCTCGTCGGTCTCGTACTCGACGAACACATCCAGCTCCAGCGCCAGTTCCTGCACCGCGTCGCGCACCTTCTGCGCGGTGCTTTCATTGCCGACTTCCACTTCCAGTTCGTGGATGCCCGGGCCGATGTCATCGGACAGCCCGGCCGAACTGGAATCGTCGTCGTCCATGTGTGGCATCAGGTCGTCAGTTTCCTCGACATGTTCGATGCCCTCCAGGCCGAGCAGCAGGTCGCTGATGGCGCGGGCGTCGTCTTCGGTTCCGGTGATGCGCAGTCGCAGCATGGCCATGGCGTAGGTACGTTGTGGAGTTGCCTGCAGCCTAGCCAGCGCCGGGCAAAGAACGGGTGAGGGCGCAGTCAGGCGCGTGTGGCCGGGCGTCCGAGCAGGCTGTCCGGCAATGCGGGAATCGGCGTGCGTTCGTCCTGCGCCTGCTCCAGCAACCAGTCGATGAACAGGCGTGCGGCCGGGCTCGGCGGTTGTCCTTCGGCATGCACCACGTGATACGCATAGCGCGCCTTCAGCGCCGGGCCGGGCAGGCGTACCACCTCGTAGCGCTGCAGGTAGGGCTGCGCGATGTGGGTACGTGCCAGCACCGCGCCCATGCCGTACACCGCTGCACGCATCGCATCGGTGCTGTCGGCGAAGGTGTGCATCGGCGGCAGCGGCGAGGGCGGGCGCACGCCGGCATGACGGAACCAGTCGCGCCAGCCCTGCGGCGACAGGTCGGTCAGCAGCGGCAGGTCGGCGATGCGCGCCGGATCGACCAGTGCTTCGACCCCGGCCAGCGCCGGCGAGGCCACCGGGAACAGGTAGTCGTCCATCAGGTGCTGCGCACGCAGGCCCGGCCACTGGCCCAGACCGTAGCGGATGCCGACTTCCGGCCCATTGTCGTCGTAGCGATCCAGGCCGCTGCCGGTGTGCAGCTCGATGCGGATGTGCGGATGGGCCTGGGTGAAGCGCGGCAGCCGTGGCAGCAGCCAGCAGTAGGAGAGCGAGCGCAGCGTGGTGATCCGCAACGGCACGCTGTCGGCATCCGGCTGCAGGTGATGGGCGACGGCCGCGACATCGGTGAAGGCGGCGCTGGCGGCGTCGGCCAGTTGCCGGCCCTCGGCGGTCAGGCGCACGCCGCGGGCGTGGCGCAGGAACAGGCGTACTTCCAGCACTTCTTCCAGCCGGCGCACATGGTGGCTGACCGCGCTGGCGGTCAGGTGCAGCTCCTGCGCGGCCTGGGCGAAGTTCTGGTGGCGCGCGGCGACCGCGAACACGGCCAGTGCGGGGAGCAGGGAAGGGCGTAGCTGCATGTCGAGCCTCAAACCATATTTGTGGCTGGCAGCGATACTACGCGCTTGTGCGGCAGGCGTCTGCGCCCGATCCTGTCTGCCTTGACGAGGAATTGACGATGGACGGAGGCGAGGCATGAATGCGGTCCCACAGGCAGCCGAGCGCGACTGGCGCACACCGCTGGAGTTGACCCTGCTGGGCGCCATCTGGGGCTGCTCGTTCCTGTTCATGCGGGTGGCGGTGCCGTCGTTCGGCCCGTTCGCGCTGGTCGAGGTGCGGCTGGTGCTGGGCGCGCTGGTGCTGCTGCCGTTCCTGTGGCGTGCCCGCGCGCAGTTCCCACCGCGGCGCTGGCTGTGGCTGGCACCGATCGGGCTGATCAACTCGGCGCTGCCGTTCGTGCTGTTCGCCTACGCGGCCGAGCGAGCCCCTGCGGCGATCGGCGCCATCTGCAATGCGATGACCGTGCTGTTTGCCGCGCTGATCGCCTTCCTGTTCTTCGGCGAGAAGATCGGCATGCGCCGCGCGGGCGCGTTGCTGGTCGGCTTCGCCGGCGTGGTGGTACTGGCCACGGCCAAAGTCTCGGGCCTGAGCATCGGCACTGCAGTGCTGGCTGGTGCGGCGGCCTCGCTGCTGTACGGCCTGGGCGTGAACCTGGTGAAGCGGCACATGACCGGCCTGCCCTCGGCGGCGGCCGCTGCTGCAACGCTGTCGTGTGCCTCGCTGTGGATGTTGCCGATGGCGGTGACCCACTGGCCGCAGGCGGCGATTCCGCTGAAGGCGTGGGGCGCGGCGATTGCCTTGGGCGTGGCCTGCACCGGGATGGCGTTCCTGATGTTCTACCGCCTGATCGGTCGTATCGGCCCGTCGCGGGCGTCGACGGTGACCTACCTGATTCCGCTGTTCGGCGCGGCGTTTGCGTGGTTGTTCCTGGGTGAGCCGGTGACGGTGCAGATGTTGATTGCCGGTGTGTTGATTCTGGGGAGCGTGGCGGTGAGTCAGAAGGGCTGAGCGCGCCGACGCACTGGTAGTGCCGGGCGCTGCCCGGCAGCTCTTTTCCACGCCTGCGGAGAGGTGTCACTTTCTTTGCTCGTGCAAAGAAAGTAACCAAAGAAACACGCCGCCAGGCCGCGAGCCGGTGCTGCGCACCGGTGCCCTGCGCTCCTCGGCCCGTCGAGGGACGGCGCGGGAACTCGCTGCGCTCAGACACCCGCGCCTCTTCGCCCTCGCCAGACCTGCGGTGCTCGGCTCGCTCAAGGCGGACTGGAAGGTCAAGATCAACAGCAAAAGCATCCACGCATTGCGTGGATCTTCTGGATGCAGCTGTGGCCTTTGAACTGGGTCCGCCTTGAGCGACCCGAGCATCGCAGGGGAATCAGGGGCGAAGAGGTGCCGATGTCCTGTAGAGCCGACTGCTAGTCGGCTGCCTTGTGCACACCGTCCCCTGATTCACCGAGAAGCGCAGGGGACCGACGTGCGAAACACGGCGGCTCGCGACCTGGCGGCGCGTTTCTTTTGGTTACTTTTCTTTGCGTACAAAGAAAAGTAACGCTCATGAACAGTGAAGCACCTTCAGCACGCGTCACGCGCAGGAAACCATCAGCGAACCGGCACCGGAATATTGCACAGATCGATATGCCCGGCCGGGCGCTTGTAGAAATCATCCACGCGATTGCGCCGCGCCTCCACCGTATCGGCGAAGGTCTTCGAGTCGGTACGCAGTACCTGGATCGGCGTGCGCTCGGCTGCCGGCACGTCGCTGGCGCGGCGGATCGACACGATCGGCGTGCGCAGTGTCGGGTCGGTGTAGAAGCCCATCGGCGCCGGCCCGCGCGGCGTCGCGCTGAGCAGCTCCATGCCCTTCAGCACGCGACCGACCAGGGTGATGTTGCGGTCCAGTTGGCGCGGCGACTGTCCGGTCACCACGTACAGTTCGGCACCGATGCTGCTGTCTTCCTCGTTGCTGCGGCCCGCGCCCAGCATGCCGTAGCAATGTGCCAGCCAGGCCTTGCCGGCCTGTGGGTCCTGGCCGACCGGGAAGCCGTCGACAAAACCGGTCTGCGCGGCCCAGCCATCGCGGTCCGGCAGCACGGTGACCTTCAGGCCGGCGCTGGCGCGCTCGAACTCGGCCGGCAACTTGCGCGCGGCGCTGCCGAACGGCTTGGCCTTGGCTGCGTCATCGGCGTCGGCATCGCCGAACTGCACCACGAAGTTGTCCTGCGAGCGGTAGATGCTGGTGCCGTCCCAGAAATGCTCGTGGGCGAAGGTCTGGATGTTGGCGACATGGCGCGGGGCGAACTGCGGTGCCAGCTCGATGATGACCCGACCGGCCGGCAGGTCCATGTACAGCAGGTTGGCCGGGTCCGGGGTGCGCCAGTCGCTGGCCGCCGAGGCGTCGAGGATCTGCTGAGGGCTGCGGTAGGGCGTGGCCGCGCTGGCCAGGGCGGGCAGCAGGCAGGCCAGGGCGAGGGCGGTCAGGGCAAGGCAACGGCGGTGCGGCATGGGAACCCCGGAACATGAACGAGGCTTCGATTCTGCGCGAGCCGCGCAGCGGCGCCAACCGGGAGAGTGACTAACGACACATTCGCTATACCGAACTTCGCACTACTGTGGACTTCAACGTAGTGGAGGGCCGGTCATGTCCGAGGACGATGTCCACCTGAAGAAGTTCCAGAAGGAGCTCAGCGCCGGAACGGTGTCGCTGGCCCTGCTGGCGGTGCTGGCCCGGGCCGGGGAGCCGCTGTACGGCTACCTCATTGCCAAGGAGCTGGAGCGGGTGGGCGAGGGCGTGCTGAGCGGCAAGCAGAGCGCGCTGTACCCGGTACTGCGCAACCTGGAGGGCGCCGGCCTGCTGGAAAGCCATGTGGAACCTTCCAGCAGCGGGCCGCCGCGGCGCTACTACCGCATCAACGAACGTGGCCGCGAGGTGCTGGCGCAGTGGCGCCAGGCCTGGCAGGCCACCCGCGATTCCGTCGATTCCGTGTTGGAGGGGGTACCGCAATGAACGACCCGAGCCTGGCAGGCCGCGCCCTGCCTACGACCATCCCGCAGTACCTGGCGCAGCTGCGCGCGGCGCTGGAAGGTGCCGATCCGGCGATGGTGCAGGACGCGCTGTACGACGCCGAGGAATACCTGCGCTCGGAGCTGGCGGCGCAGCCCGGCCGCAGCGAGGCCGAGGTGATCGCCGATGTTGCCGGCAGCTATGGCGCGCCGGACGAAGTGGCCGAGATCTACCGCGAGACCGAAGTGACGGTGAACCGCGCGCTGCGTACGCCGCGTGCGGATACCGCGCCGATGCTGCGTGCAGCGGCGGAAGCCAGTGGCGTCGAGCCGGCCGCACCGCCGCAGGCGCCGGTGCAGCGTTCGCTGCTGGCGCGCTTCTTCGGCGTGGTGACCGATCCGCACACCTACGGTGCGCTGTTCTACATGCTGCTGTCGCTGGCCACCGGCATCTTCTTCTTCACCTGGGTGGTGACCGGCCTGTCATTGTCGCTGGGCCTGCTGATCCTGATCATCGGCATTCCGCTGACCGTGCTGTTCTTCGGCTCGGTGCGCGGGCTGGCGCTGCTGGAAGGACGGCTGGTGGAAGCGCTGCTGGGCGAGCGCATGCCGCGCCGCCCGCGTTACACCGACCGCAGCCGCACCTGGCTGCAGCGCATCGGCGACATGTTCACCGATGGCCGTACCTGGCTGACGCTGTTGTACTTCGTGCTGATGCTGCCGCTGGGCGTGATCTACTTCACCATCGCGGTGACGCTGCTGTCGCTGTCGCTGAGCCTGATCTGGGCGCCGGTCGCGGCGATCTTCAGTGGTGACATCCCCGGCGTGTACATCAACGACGTGAATGTGCTGCCGATGGCGGCCTCGCCGCTGGTGGCGATCGCGGTTGCTGCGGCGGGCGCACTGCTGCTGGTGCTGACGATGCACCTGGCACGCGGCATCGGCAAGCTGCATGGGCTGATTGCCAAGAACCTGCTGGTGCGGCTGTAAGCGGGCGCACATGCTTCGGCAGGTGCCAACCTTGGTTGGCACAAGCCATCAGCGTCGGGACGTTTGGTGGGCTTTGCTTTGGCAGGTGCCAACCTTGGTTGGCACGATCCATCAGCTGCAGGGATTCACGGTAGAGCGCCAACCAAGGTTGGCATCTACCAAAGCGTACCGACCAAGGTCGGCACACGCCAGAGGCGAGTTACCCCGCCTTGCGCCGCAACGGGGTGACGTTGCTCTTCTTCTTCGCGGCCTTCGCCGCCGGGGCTTCGGCATGCGCGGCGAAGAAGTCGCGCACCTTCGGGTACACCACCTCGCGCCAGCGACGGCCGCTGAAGATGCCGTAGTGGCCGGCACCTTCGACGATGAAATGCTCACGGCGGTCCGCAGTGATGCCGGTGCACAGCGCCTGCGCGGCTTCGGTCTGACCAAGGCCGGCGATGTCGTCCAGCTCGCCTTCGATGCTCAGCAGCGCGGTATCGCGGATCGCCGACGGATCGACCTTCTCGCCGTTGACCACCCACTCGCCACGCGGCAGCAGGAAGTCCTGGAACACCACGCGGATGGTATCGAGGTAGTACCTGGCCGGCATGTCCAGCACCGCGTTGTACTCGTCGTAGAAACGACGGTGCGCGTCGGCGTCTTCCAGGTCGCCCTTGACCAGGTCGGTGTAGAAATCCCAGTGCGAGCTGAAGTGGCGGCTCGGGTTCATCGACAGGAAGCCGGCGTGCTGCAGGAAGCCCGGGTACACGCGGCGGCCGGCACCCGGATAGCTGGCCGGCACGGTGTGGATGACGTTGTTCTCGAACCACGACAGCGGGTTCTGCGTGGCCAGGTTGTTCACTGCGGTCGGGCTGCAGCGCGCATCGATCGGGCCACCCATCATCACCAGCGTGCGCGGCGTCGGTTCACCACGGCTGGCCATCAGTGAAACCGCGGCCAGCACCGGTACGGTCGGCTGGCACACGCTCACCACGTGCAGGCGTTCGACGCCGAGGTGGCGGATGAACTCCTGGATGTAGGCGATGTAGTCATCCAGCCCGAACTCGCCTTCGCTGGCCGGCACCATGCGCGCGTCGACCCAGTCGGTGACGTACACGCGGTGGTCGCGCAGCAGCGTGCGCACGGTGTCGCGCAGCAGCGTGGCGTGGTGGCCGGACAGCGGCGCCACCACCAGCACGAACGGCTGGTTGAGCATGGTGTGCAGCTGGTCGGCTTCATTGCTGTGGCGCTTGAAGCGCAGCAGCTTGCAGAACGGCTTGCTCACTTCCTCGTGCACGACGATCGGCACGCGCTCGCCATCGACGTCGATTTCGTTGATGCCCCACTCGGGCTTCTCGTAATCCTTGCCGATGCGGTGGAAGAGTTCATTGACCGCCGCCAGGCGATCAGCACCGGGCATCTGCGACCACCAGTGGCCCTGGTTGGCGAAGAACCTGGCGTTGGCCTGGGCCTGGTGCACCCAGGGGGCGAGCAGGTTGCGGGTCAGTTCGTGCAGTTGATAGAGCATGACGACCGAATATGTATGGTCATATGTTGCCGCGCAGCATATCCCATCCAGGTGTCCCGCAGGTTAAGTCGGCTGAAAATAATGAATCCGGATTCACATCCGTTCCAGCGCGGCCGCATCGCCTGCCAGGGCGGGGCCTAGCCAGCAGTGCGACCCTACCGGCTGCAGGCCCTGGCGGGCCAGCGTGCGGCGGTACCAGCGCGCCGGTCGGGCCTGGAAGCCGTCGTGGTCGCCTTCGAACGCGTCCTCGGCGGCGAAGGTCTCCAGGAAGGCCACGCCGCCGGTCAGCTCGGCCACGCCGGCCAGTCCTGCACGCAGCTCGCGGTCGGGCACGTAGTGCATCACGTCCGAACACACCAGCAGGTCAACCGGGGCACAGGGCCGCAGCCAGGCGAAGTCGCCGAAGCGGGCCAGGTGCAGGTTGCGGGTCCTGCCGTAGCGGCGCACAGCGTACTCGCTGCTGTCGAAGCCGAGATATTCGACCTTCGGACGCAGCTTCAGCAGCGGCGCGCGCCAGGCGCCTTCACCGCAGCCGATATCCAGCACGCTGCGGATCGGCCGCTCCAGGTAGTACTCGGCGCTGGCCACGGCCAATGCCACCTTGCGCGCCAGGCGGGCGCTGCCGCCGATGTCGGCACGGCGGTACCAGCGTTGGAAGTAGGCGGCGTCGTAGGTCTTGTCCATGGGGCAGTGCGCGATCGGGGAAAACGGCGCCTATCGTACGGTGTTGCGGCGCGCCATGCGTCGATGTGTCGCGGCGCGCGTGCCTGCGGCGGCTTCGCCACGGCATGCGAGAATGGCCGCCAACCTACGCCAGCCGCCGGAGCGAGCGCATGCAGAGCTACTACTGGGTCAAGACCTTCCACATCGTGTTCGTGGTGGCGTGGATGGCCACGGTGTTCTACCTGCCGCGCATCCTGGTGAACCTGGCCGAGACCGCGGGCCAGCCGGCGGTGACCGAGCGCCTGCAGCTGATGGGCCTGCGCCTGTACCGCTTCGGCCACTCGATGTTCGGCCTGGCGTTCCTGCTCGGCCTGGTGCTGTGGCTGGGCTACAAGGTCATCCCCGATTTCCCGACCATGGTGGCGCCGGGAGCTGCCGGCTGGCTGCACGCCAAGCTGGGGCTGGTGGTGGTGCTGCTGGTGTACTTCGGCTGGACCGGCCGCCTGCTCAAGGGCGTGGCCAAGGGCCGGGCGCTGCCGTCGTCGCGCGCGCTGCGCTGGATCAACGAGATCCCGCTGCTGGCGTTCATTCCGATCGTGTGGCTGGTGCTGGCCAAGCCGTTCTGAGGCGGGGTCACCTGCGTCCGGTAGATCCACGCCATGCGTGGATGCTGTCAGGGCGCAAACGAAGGAGCCGGGCAAATGCCCGGCTCTTTCATTTCTGCAATCACCTCGTGTTGCCGGCCAGCGGCCGGCACTACCGGGCTTAGGCCGCTTCGTACGTGCCGTAACTGCGCAGGCGCGTGTAGCGCTGTTCCAGCAGCTGTTCGGTGGACAGCTTGTCCAGCGCGTCCAGTTCGTTCAGCAGCACGGCCTTCAGGCGCTTGGCCATCTGCGTCGGGTTGCGGTGGGCGCCACCGGTCGGCTCGCGCACGACCTTGTCGACCAGGCCGAGGCTCTTCAGGCGCGGCGCGGTCAGGCCCAGCTGTTCGGCCGCTTCCTTGGCCTTGCCCGCGTCCTTCCACAGGATCGAGGCGCAGCCTTCCGGGGTGATGGTCGAGTACACCGCGTATTCCAGCATCACGGTGCGGTCGCCCACACCCAGTGCCAACGCACCGCCGGAGCCGCCTTCACCGATCACGGTGCAGATGATCGGCACCTTCAGCTCGGCCATCTCGATCAGGTTGCGCGCGATCGCTTCGGACTGGCCGCGCGACTCGGCGTCGATGCCCGGCCAGGCGCCGGCGGTGTCGATCAGGGTCAGCACCGGCAGGCCGAAGCGCTCGGCCATCTTCATCAGGCGCAGTGCCTTGCGGTAACCCTCCGGCTTGGGCATGCCGAAGTTGCGCTTGATCTTTTCCTTGGTGTCGCGGCCCTTCTGGTGGCCGATCACCATTACCGCGCGGCCATTGATGCGGGCCAGGCCGCCCATGATCGCCTTGTCGTCGGCGAAGGCGCGGTCACCGGCCAGCTCCTGGAACTCATCGAACATGACGCGGAGGTAGTCGGCGGTGTACGGGCGCGACGGGTGGCGGGCCAGCTGCAGCACCTGCCACGAGGTCAGGTTGCGGAAGATCTGCGCGGTGCGCATGCGCAGCTTGTCCTGCAGCGCGTGCACTTCCGCCTCGACATTGACCGCCGGCCCGGCACTGGCGTTGCGCAGCTCCTGGATCTTGGCTTCCAGGTCGGCGATGGGTTGCTCGAAGTCGAGGTAGTTCGGATTCATCGGAAGCCGTCGTGTAAAGAAGGGGGGAATTCTAGCCGAATGCGTGCAAACCACCCGTACGCCTTCGTCTGGAAGGCGACGGTAGCGCAGCCGGGCAGGGGGCGCCAGTCAGCTCAGGGCACCACCAGGGCGCTGCGGCCCATCAACTGGCTGCGCTGGGAGACGAAGTCGTTGTAGGCCTCGTTGGCTTCCCGGCCAAGGCCGCTGCCCAGGGTGGCAGTGGCCGAGGTGAAGGCCATCTGCGCGGCGAAATCCTGCTTGCGCAGGGCCTTCTGTTCATCGGCGGTGGTGGCCTTCAGCCAGCGCGCGTAGACCTCGCGCAGGGGCGCGGCGTGGGCCTCGAAGGCCGGCACCAGCGCCGGCAGGCTGGCCGGGGCCGGTTCCAGGCTGTAGGCCGGGGCCACGTAGCCACCTGGTTGTTCGCGCTTGAACGCGCCGGGCTCGCCCATGCCTTCTTCCACGTAAGCGATGAAGTCGGGAGCGGTGAACACCTTGGCCACGATCTGGCCGCCGCTGGAATCAACGTGGGCCACCACCTTTTCCTTGGGGAAGGGTTCGCGCACGCCGTAGGTCCAGGTCTTGTCGATGAACAGGTCGTGGCGCTTCTCGAACGGGCCTTCGAAGTCGACGCCGCCGAGCTGGATACCGCTGTTGCCGACGCCGAAGTTCTTCACCTTGCTCTCGTCGGTGACGTAGATCTCGCGGGCGATCACGTACTCGCTGAGGGTCGGATTGATCAGCCCGCCACGACCGTCGACGTAGACGATGAAGCGCACATCACCGAGCTTGTCGGTATGCAGGCGATGCTCGCCGACAGCGAGCGAGACCGGGCGCGAGCCCTGTGCGGCCACCGGCAGGTCCTGGCCGTCGATGCTCAACGCCAGCGGCGTGTCGGTCGGGTTGTCGATCTGGAACTCGATCTTCGACGGGGAGCAGGCGGCCAGGGCCAGTGCGGCAGCGAACGGGAACAGCAGGGTCTTCATCGGCAATCGTCCTTGATACTTGGAACGGGGAAACAGGGGAGACAGGACAGCGAGGGAGCCAGCCTCAGCTGGCCCATGGCGGGCTGTAGCGCACCTTCAGCGTGCGCACGGCCGGGTCGGCGCGCAGCGCCTCCATCAGCTTGGAATCGATGCGTACCGCGCTCTGCCCGGACACATCGAGCATGCCGGCGACGCCGCCGTGCGGCCCCTTCAGCAGCAGGTCCAGGCGCAGTGGCGTCCGTCCCGGGCGATGGCGGTCGAGCAGCGCATCGATGCGCTCCCAGACCGGGCGCTGCTGGCGCAGGTCCAGGCGCAGCGACAGCCGCGTGGCGTAGTTGGCGCAGACCTCATCGAAGTCCCAGCACTGGCGGATGCGCAGCGCGAAGCCGCCGTTGAACTCGTCCTCGCGCAGGCCGCCCTTGACCACCAGGATGCGGTCCTTGGTCATCAGGTGGCCGAACTCGGCCATCGCGTCGGAGAACGCGCTGCACTCGACGCGGCCACGTCCGTCCTCAAGCTGGATGAAGATCTGGCTTTCGCCCTTGCGGCGCACGCCGACCACCTGGCCGGCCAGCACCGTCTGCACTTCCGGGCGCCAGCGCTTTTCGCCGCCGCCGCCACCACCGCTGTTGGCGCTCCAGATCTTCTCCACCGAACCCAGGTCATTGCCGACCAGGTCGCGCACATCGTCGCGCCAGGGATCGAACGGGTGGCCACTGAGATAGAAGCCCAGCGTGTCGCGCTCGCCGTTCAGGCGCTGCAGCAGCGGCCACTCCTCGGCTTCGGGCAGGTCCAGCTGGATCGTGGTCGCGCTCGGGTCCGGGCCACCGAACAGCGAGTTCTGTCCCGAAGCCCGCTCGCGGGCCATCTGGTCGGTAGCCTTGATCACCTCCGGCAGCTGCAGCATCAGCGAGGCACGGTTGCGGCCGAGCTCGTCCAACGCACCACAGTTGATCATCGCTTCCAGCGTGCGCCTGTTGAGCTTGGCCGAACCAACGCGCGTGCAGAAGTCGAGCAGGTCCTTGAACGGGCCGCCCTTCAGCCGCTCCTCGACCACCGCCTCGCAGGCACCCTGGCCGACGCCCTTGATCGCCCCGAGGCCGTACTGGATGGTGTCCGGCGTCACCGCTTCGAACATGAAGGCCGACTGGTTCACCTTGGGCGGCAGCACGGTCAGGCCGAGGTTGCGCACCTCGTCGAGGAAGCCGACCACTTTGTCGGTGTTGTCCAGATCGGACGACAGCGTGGCCGCCATGAACTCAGCCGGGTAATGGCGTTTCAGCCAGGCGGTCTGGTAACTGACCAGCGCGTAGGCAGCGGCGTGCGACTTGTTGAAGCCGTAGCCGGCGAACTTCTCCATCAGGTCGAAGATTTCGTCGGCCTTGGGGCCATCGACGCCGCCCTTGGCTGCACCTTCGCGGAAGATCTCGCGGTGCTTGGCCATTTCGGCCGGCACCTTCTTGCCCATCGCGCGGCGCAGCAGGTCGGCGCCGCCCAGCGAGTAGCCGCCGACGATCTGCGCCATCTGCATGACCTGCTCCTGGTACACCATGATGCCGTAGGTGTCCTTCAGGATGGCTTCGGTGCGCGGATCGGGATAGATGATCTCTTCCTGGCCGTGCTTGCGCGCATTGAAGGAGGGAATCAGGTCCATCGGGCCGGGGCGGTACAGCGACACCAGCGCGATCAGGTCTTCGAAACGGTCGGGGCGCGCGTCCTTCAGCAGGCGGCGCATGCCGGAGGATTCGAACTGGAACACCGCGCCGGTATTGCCGTTGGCGAAGATGTCCCTGTAGGTGGGCGTGTCGTCCAGCGGAATCGCGGCGATGTCCACCGGCGGGATGCCGGCGCGCTCATGGCGCTTGTTGATCGCCTTCACCGCCCAGTCGATGATGGTCAGCGTGCGCAGGCCCAGGAAGTCGAACTTCACCAGGCCCACTTCTTCCACGTCGTTCTTGTCGAACTGGGTGACCGGGTTCTTGCCGAGGCCGTTCTCGTCGTGTTCGGCGTACAGCGGGCAGAACTCGCTCAGAGGCTCGGGCCCGATCACCACGCCACCGGCGTGCTTGCCGGCGTTGCGGGTCAGGTCTTCCAGCTGCAGCGCCAGGTCGATCAGGTCGCGGACATCGTCCTCGGTCTCGTAGCGCTGGATCAGTTCGGCCGACGCCATCTCAGAGCTCGGGCCTTCCTTGCCCTTGCCCAGCGCATCTTTCAGGTGGATGCCCAGAATGTTCGGGATCAGCTTGGAGACGCCGTCGACCAGGCCGTACGGGAAGCCGAGCACGCGGCCGGAGTCGCGCACCACCGCCTTGGCGGCCATGGTGCCGTAGGTGATGATCTGGCTGACGCGCTCGCGCCCGTACTTGCGGGCGACGTAGTCGATCACCTCGTCGCGGCGGTCCATGCAGAAGTCGATGTCGAAGTCGGGCATCGACACGCGTTCCGGGTTCAGGAAGCGCTCGAACAGCAGGTTGTACGGCAGCGGGTCCAGATCGGTGATCTTCAGCGCCCACGCCACCAGCGAACCGGCACCCGAACCACGGCCGGGGCCGATCGGAATACCCTGGTTCTTGCCCCACTGGATGAAGTCGGCCACGATCAGGAAGTAGCCCGGGAAGCCCATCTTGATGATGGTGTTGAGCTCGAATTCCAGGCGCTCGAAATACTCTTCGCGGGTCTTGCCCGGCGCCAGCGGATTCTTCTCCAGGCGCTCTTCCAGGCCATCGCGCGACATCTTCTGGATCCAGGTGTCCAGCGTCTCGTCGTCCGGGACCGGGTAGTTGGGCAGGAAGTAGGTGCCCAGCCGCATCTCGATGTTGCAGCGCTCGGCCAGCGCCAGCGTGTTGTCGATCGCATCGGGGATGTCGGCGAACAACGCGCACATCTCCTCGGCCGACTTCAGGTACTGCTGGTCGCTGTATTCGCGCGGGCGCTTGGGGTCGTCCAGCACGCGGCCGGTGGAAATGCACACGCGCGCTTCGTGCGCGCTGAAGTCCGACGGCGACAGGAAGCGCACGTCGTTGCTGGCCACCACCGGCAGGCCACGCTGGCCGGCGGCCATCAGCGCGAACTGGTTGAAGGTTTCCTCGCCCTCGCGGCCGGTGCGCGTCAGCTCCAGGTGCAGGCCATCGCCGAACACGCGCTGCCAGTCGGCCAGCTGCTGCTCGGCCAGTTCATGCTTGCCGTCCAGCGCCAGGCGCCCGGCCAGGCTCTGCCGCCCGGCCAATGCGAACAGGTTGGCGTTGCCGGCCTTCAGCCAGTCCGGGTGCACGGCCACGCCGCCCTCGGGGCGATGGCCTTCCATCCAGGCGCGGGTCAGCAGCCGCGACAGGCTCAGGTAACCCTCGCGGTCGCGGCACAGCAGGGTCATCCGCCACGGGTCCTGGCCTTCCTCGGCGATCAGCACGTCGGCACCGGCGATCGGCTTGATGCCCACGCCTTCGGCGGCCTTGTAGAACTTGACCAGGGCGAACAGGTTGTTGAGGTCGGTCACCGCCAGCGCGGGCAGGCCGAGTTCGACCGAGCGCGACAGCAGGTTGGCCTGCTTGGCCTTCTTCGGGTCCGCCTGGTCCGGTTTGGCCGGCACACGGATGGTGGAGTCCGCCAGCGAGAACTCGGTGTGGACGTGGAGATGTACGAAGCGGGAGTTGGACATGCCGGACCAGGTTGGAGCGCGCGGGCCCCGGGTGCTGACGGACGATCGTCGCCGGGGTCGGGAAGCGCTGGAATGCCCGGTCAGGGTAGCGAGGGCAGGGGGTTGCCACAAGGCTTGACAGGGGCACGGCGTGGCGCCGGATTCAGGCGTGCGGGAGGCCGCCTTCTGTAGAGCCGAGCCCATGCTCGGCTGTCCACAGCAGCCGAGCATGGGCTCGGCTCTACAACTCCAGCAGGCTCAGGCGATGGCCGCCGCCTGCGTCAGGCCCAGGCACTCACGCACCGGGGCGAAGCTGCGCCGGTGTTCCATGCAGGGGCCGTGCTCGCGCAGGGCGGCCAGGTGGGCCGGGGTGCCATAGCCCTTGTGCTGTTCGAAGCCGTACTGCGGGTGGCGGGTATGCACGTCCTGCATGTAACGGTCGCGCGAGACCTTGGCCAGGATCGAGGCGGCCATGATCGCGCGGTCGATGCCATCGCCGCCGACCAGCGCCTGCGCCGGCAGCACCAGGCCCTTGGGCACCACGTTGCCATCGATGCGGGCGAAGCCGGCCACATGGGCAACCGCTGCAACGACGTCACGCATGCCCTGCAGGGTGGCCTGGTAGATGTTCAGGCGGTCGATGGTGTCCACGTCCACCAGCACCACGTGCCAGGCCAGGGCACGCTCGATGATGCGGTCATGCAGCTGTTCGCGGCGGGCCGCCGTCAACTGCTTGGAATCGTCCAGGCCGTTGATGCGTGGCCGTGACGGATCGAATACCACCGCCGCCACCGCCACCGGCCCGGCCAGCGGGCCACGTCCGGCCTCGTCGACGCCAGCGACCAGGCGTTCCGGCTCGACCACCGTCGCGCCGTCGAACAGGGCCAGGCTGGCCGCTGCGGCGTGACGGCGGCTCATGCCTGCGCCTGGTCGCGCATCAGCAGTTCGCCGACGGCATCGGCGGCACGCGCCGAAGCATTGCGGCGCAGGCGCTCGTGCAGTCGCACGTACGTGTCCTGCAGGTCGATCACCCGCTGCGGGTGGTCGAACCATTGCTGGATGGCCGCGGCCAGCCTGTCCGGCGTGCAGTCGTGCTGCATCAGCTCCGGCGCCAGGTCCTGGCCGGCCAGGATGTTGGGCAGGGCGAAGCGGTCGACCTTGATCAGGCCCAGCGCCTTGACCAGGCGATAGGTCAGTTCGTTGACGCGGTAACCGACGACCATCGGCCGCTTCACCAGCATGGCTTCCAGGGTCGCGGTGCCGGAGGCCAGCACCACCACGTCGGCGGCGATCATCGCGTTGCGCGCCTGGCCATCCAGCACGTGCGAGTAGGCCACCGGCAACGCCGAGCGCGACAGCTGTTCTTCGATCAGCTGCCGGCAGGCCGGGTTGGCGGCAGGCACCACCACATGCAGGCCCGGAATGCGTTCAGAGACCTGCCAGGCGGCTTCGAAGAAGGGTTCGCCCAGGCGCGAGATCTCGCCCAGGCGGCTGCCCGGCAACACCGCCAGCACCTTGGCCGAGGTCGGCAGCCCGAGCGCGGCACGGGCTTCCTCGCGGTTGCCCTGCAGCGGAATGTCATCGGCCATCGGGTGGCCGACGAAGCGTGCGTCGATGCCGTGCCTGGCATAGATCGGCGGTTCCATCGGGAACAGGCACAGCACCAGATCCGCGCTGCTGCCGATCTTCTCGGCGCGCTTCTCGCGCCAGGCCCAGACCGAGGGACTGACGTAATGCACGGTGCGCACGCCGCGTTGCTTCAGCCAGCGCTCGATGCCCAGGTTGAAGTCGGGTGCGTCGATGCCGATGAACACGTCCGGCTGCCATTCCAGGGCGCGCTGGCGGAACGCCGAGCGCAGCTTGAGCAGCCGCGGCAGGTGGCGCAGCACTTCGGTCAGGCCCATCACCGCCAGCTCGCTGGCATCGTGCCAGGTCTGGCAGCCGGCGCTGCGCATGGCATCGCCGCCAATGCCGGCGAACTCGGCATTCGGGAAGCGCGCCTTCAGTTCACGCACCAGGCCCGCACCGAGCAGGTCGCCGGACGCTTCGCCGGCAACCAGCGCGATCCGCAACGGGCGCTCGCTGAGCACCCGCTGTGCGGGAACGCTGCCGGCCATCGAGGCCAACGGAATCACCGCGGCGCCGGCCGCCGCCTGGCCGGTCGTGCTGCTCATCGCAGCAAGGGCCTCTCGGCGTGCTCGATGAAGTCCAGCATGGCCTTCACGTCATTGCTGTCACGCGCCTGTTCGGTCAGCTGCTGCTTGGCTTCGGCCAGCGGCAGGCCGGCCACGTACAGCGTGCGGTAGGCCCGCTTGATGGCCGAGATGCGGTCGGCGTCGAAGCCGCGGCGCTTCAGGCCTTCGCTGTTGATGCCGCGCGGGCGGCCCAGCGAATCGGTACCGACCATGGTGAACGGCGGTACATCGCCATTGGTCAGCGCGCCCATGCCGAGGAAGGCATGCGCACCGATGCGGCAGAACTGGTGGGCACCGGCGAAGCCGCTGATGATCACGTAGTCGCCCACGGTCACGTGGCCGGCCAGGGTGGTGTTGTTGGAGAACACGCAGAAATTGCCGACATGGCAGTCGTGCGCCACGTGCGTGTAGGCCAGCATCCAGTTGTCGTTGCCGATGGTGGTGATGCCGCCGCCGCCGCCGGTGCCACGGTTGAGCGTGACGAACTCGCGGAACACGTTGCGGTCGCCGATCACCAGTTCGGTGCGCTCACCGGCGAACTTCTTGTCCTGCGGCTCGCCACCGATCGCGGCGTGGCCGACGAAGCGGTTGTCGCGGCCGATCCGGGTCGGGCCGTGGATGCTGCAATGGGGGCCCACCACCGTGCCGGCGCCGATTTCAACATCGGGGCCGATCAGGGTGAAGGCGCCCACCTGCACATCGTCGGCCAGGCGCGCGGCCGGATCGATGACGGCGGTGGGGTGGATCCGCGGTGCGTTGTCAGTCATTGCTGCCTCCAGTGGATCAGCCCTTGGCGCCGGCGCACATGACCTCGGCCGACGCGACGACTTCGCCGTTGACCTTGGCTTCGCCGTAGTACCAGCCCATGTTGCGGATCAGGCGCTTCATCTGCACGTCCAGCATCAGCACGTCGCCGGGCACGACCTGCTTGTTGAAGCGGGCGTTTTCCACCTTGACCATGTAGAACAGCTTGGACTGCGCATCGCGGCCGAGCGTGAGCTGGGTCATGACGCCGCCGGCCTGCGCCAGCGCTTCGATGATCAGCACGCCGGGCATGATCGGGCGGCCCGGGAAGTGGCCCTGGAAGAACGGCTCGTTGATGCTGACGTTCTTCTGCGCCAGGATGCGCTTGGCCTCGACGTCGAGTTCAAGCACCCGGTCCACCAGCAGGAACGGGTAGCGGTGCGGAAGCAGTTCCTGGATCTGGCAGACATCGATCGGAAGCTGCAGCGAATCGTTCATTCTTTCTCCTTGCCAGCAGCCAGGACGCGGCGAGCCAATGCGTCCAGCTGCTTGAAGCGCGCGGCGTTCTTGCGCCACGTGCGGTTGTCGGTCAACGGGGTGCCGGACGAGTACTCGCCTGGCTCATGGATGGAGTTGCGGACCACCGACTTGCCGGTGATCACGACCTTGTCACAGATTTCGAGGTGGCCGACCACGCCAACGTGGCCGCCAAGCAGGCAGTAGCGGCCGATCTTGGCGCTGCCGGCGATGCCGGTGCAGCCGGCGATGGCCGAATGCGCGCCGATCTGCACGTTGTGGGCGATCTGCACCAGGTTGTCCAGGCGCACATCCTCGTCCAGCACGGTGTCTTCCAGCGCGCCGCGGTCGACGCAGGTATTGGCGCCGATCTCGCAATCGTCGCCGATGCGGACGCCGCCGAGCTGCGGCACCTTGATCCACTTGCCAGCGTCCATCGCCAGGCCGAAACCGTCGGCGCCGAGCACGGCACCGGGATGCACGCGCACGCGCTTGCCCAGCGTGACCCGGGTGACCAGGGTCACGCGGGCGATCAGTTCACAGCCGGCATCCAGGCTGCAGTCCTCGCCGATCACGCTGCCGGTGCCGATGATGCAGTTCTCGCCGACCACGCTGCGCGCACCGACCGAAACGAACGGGCCGATATGGGCGCTGGCGGCCACCTGGGCGCTGGGGTCGATGACGGCGCTGGGGTGGATGCCCGGTGGGCGGGTCGGCGCGATGTCGAACAGCGCGGCGATCTTGGCGAACGCGGTGTACGGGTCCTTGGCGACGAGCGCAGTGCCCGGGGCGGCCTCGGCGTCGTCGGCACGCAGGACCACCAGCGAGGCCTGGCTGTCGGCCAGCTGGGCGCGGTAGCGCGGGTTGGCAAGGAAGGTCAGCTGGCCAGGGCCGGCATGGGCGAGGGTGGCCACGCCATGGATGGCGGTGGCGGGGTCGCCATGGACCTGCAGGCCGAACTGCTCGGCGAGTTGCTGGGCGGTGTAGGTGGGAGTATTCACGGCGGGAGTTTAACGTGTGACGCCATTTCGGTCATGCGGGGGCAGGGCTTGGCGCCTGCCTGGTACGGGCGGGAGGCGGCGGGTGGCCCTGGCCAGGACACGCAAAACCCCCTCCATGGTGCTCGATGGCGCCATCCATGGCGCCAACGGTCCTGTCCAGGGCCACCCGCCGCCTCTGGACAATTTCCCGCGAGCGCGGCCAAAAGCCCGTGCCGTGCAGTGTCATCTGCAAAACGAAAACGCCGGGCAGAGCCCGGCGCTTCGCACCCCGTCTGGTGGAGAGCCCCCCTTTGTTAAGGGGGGCGCGCCAGCGGCGCGGGGGATAGGTGAAATGCGCGGGCAATTCACCGGAGGTGGATCAGTTCTGGGGAACAACGTTCCTCAGAACTGGCCACCGAACGTGAATTGCAGACGCTCGATCTTGTCATCGTCTTCCTTCTTCAGCGGGAAGGCGTAGCTGATCGAGATCGGGCCGACCGGGGCGCGCCACAGCAGGGCCACGCCGGTGGACACGCGCAGCTCGTTGGCCTTGAAGTTCTGGGTGCCATTGTAGACGTTGCCGAAGTCGACGAAGGCCGACACGCGTGCCGACGGGCTGTCGAACAGGCGCGGGAAGTAGGCTTCGACCGAACCGACGGTCTTCAGCGAACCACCCAGCGGCTGGCCTTCCGGATAACCGGTGGTGACTTCGCGCGGGCCGAGGGTGTTGTCCTCGAAGCCGCGCACCGAGTTGGTGCCACCGGCGTAGAAGTTCTCGAAGAACGGCAGGCCGCTGGCGGTGACGGTGCGGGTGGTGCCATCCGGATTGGTCAGCGTACGGGTGTAGTCGTTGCCGTAGGCATCGCCGTAGCCGATTTCCGCGCGGGTGTTGATCACCAGCGACGGCATGATCGGCCAGTACTTGCTGATCTGGTAGTTCAGCTTGTAGTACTCGATGGTCGAACCCGGCAGCGTGGTTTCCAGGCCGATGCGCTGGTAGGTGCCGCGGGTCGGCATGAAGTAGTCGTTGCGCGAGTCGCGCGCCCAGCCCAGCTCGGTGCGCCAGGCGTGGAAGGTGCGCTGACCGACCGCGTTGATGTAGTCGATGATCGACTGCGGGGTCGAGCCCTGGTAGGTGGTGATCTGGTTGCTGTCGATGCCGAACATCAGCGAGACGGTATCGGTCTCGGTCAGCGGCACGCCGAACACCACCTGCGCCGAACCATTGGTGCTGTTGTACTGCGCGGTATTGAAGTCGGAGTAGTCCAGTTCGCGCCAGGACAGGTTGTAGCCCAGCGACACGCCGTCATCGGTGAAGTACGGGTTGGTGTAGCTGAAGCCGTAGCGCTGCAGGTAGCTGCTGCGCGAGGCTTCGACCGACACGCGGTTGCCGCCGCCGAGGAAGTTGTTCTGCGACAGCTGCACCGAGGTGGTCATGCCGTAGGACTGCGAGTAGCCCAGGCCGAACACGAAGCTGCCCGAGGTGGTTTCCTTGACGTTGTAGACGACGTCGACCTGGTCGTTGCTGCCGCTGACGGCCGGGGTCTCCACTTCCACCGATTCGAAGTAGCCCAGGCGCTGCAGGCGGATCTTGGAGCGGTCGATCGCGGCCTGCGAGTACCAGCTGTTCTCGAACTGGCGCATTTCGCGGCGCATCACCTCATCGGAGGTGCGGGTATTGCCACGGAACAGGATGCGGCGCACCGACACGCGCGGGCCGGGCACGACCTGCATGTTGATGGCGACGGTCTGCTCGGCGCGGTTGGTGGTCGGGATCGGGTTCACCTTGGCGAACGCGTAGCCGATGTTGGACAGCGAATTGGTGATGGTGTCCGAGCTGAATTCCAGCAGGGCACGCGAGAACGTGTCGCCGGACTTCTGGATCACCATGCGCTCGACGTCCTCCTGCGGGAGGATGGTGTCGCCGCTGACCTTGATCTCGGAGATCTTGTACTGCGCACCCTCGGTCACGCCCGCAGTCAGGAACATGTCGCGCTTGTCGGGGCTGATCGAGACCTGGGTGGAATCGATGCTGAAATCGACGTAGCCGCGGTCCAGGTACCAGGAGTTGAGCTTTTCCAGGTCACCGGACAGCTTTTCCTTGGAGTACTGGTCGTCACGGCGGTACCACGACGCCCAGTTGTGCTCCTTGGACTCCCAGGTCTCCAGGATGTCCTTGCTCTCGAACTTTTCGGTGCCGACCAGGTTGACGTGGCGGATCTTGGCCGCCTTGCCTTCCTTGATGGCGATGGCGATGTCCACGCGGTTGCGGTCCAGCGGGCTCACCGTCGGGGTGATGTCGACGTTGTATTTGCCACGGTCGTTGTACTGGCGGCGCAGTTCCTGGGTCACGCGGTCCAGGCTCAGGCGATCGAAGGTGCCGCCCTCGGTCAGGCCGATGTCGGACAGGCCCTTGAGCAGCTGGTCGGACTTGATGTCCTTGTTGCCGGTCACGGTCAGCTTGTTGATCGCCGGACGTTCCTTGACGGTCACCACCAGGATCGTGCCCTGGCGGTCCAGCTGCACGTCTTCGAAGAAGCCGGTCTTGTACAGGGCGCGGATCGTCTCGCCGACCTTGTTGTCGGTGACCGTCTCGCCACGTTCCACCGGCAGGTAGGTGAATACCGTGCCCGAGCTGATGCGCTGCAGGCCATCGACGCGGATGTCGCTGACAGTGAAGGGCTCGGCTGCCTGGGCCAGGGCGGGAGCGCCGGTGACGGCGGCGAGGGCGAGGGCCAGCAGGCGGCGATTGGGGAGTCGCGTCATGTCACGTCCGGTAGGAAGGTCGATTTCATTGGTGCGGGATGCCGACGCTGTAGACGGCAACAACATGGAAAAGTTCATCGCGGGACCAGGCCGAGGATGTCGTTGTAGAACGCCAACCCCATCAGCCCGGCCAGCAACGCCAGGCCGATGTATTGGCCGGCGGCGATGGCACGCTCGCTCAGCGGGCTGCCCTTGACCAACTCGATAAGGTAATACAGCAGGTGGCCGCCGTCCAAGATCGGGATCGGCAGCAGGTTGATGATGCACAGGCTGAGGGACAGCAGGGCAAGGAACTGCAGGAACCAGTCGAGGCCGCGCTTGGCCGAGACATTGGCCACGCGGGCGATGGTGACCGGCCCGGAAACGTTCTGAAGCGAGGCCTTGCCGGTGACGATGCGGCCCATCATGCCCAGCGAGTCGGCCGCCAGGCGGCCGGTTTCGCGTACCGCGACGGTGACCGAGTCCAGGGGGCCGTAGCGCAGGAGGGTGTCGTAGGGGGGGCTGAACTTGGTCGGGAACTGAACGCCGATCTGCCACGTGGGGCCGCCCTTGGCGTCCTGGCCCTTGCGTGGCGTCACTTCCAGCGCCAGGCGCTCGCCGCCACGCAGGACCTCGATCATGCCCGGGCCACCGGCACGGCCCAGCGCCTGGATCTCGCCGATCACCTGGTCGGCGCCGTCGATGCGCTGGCCGTCAATGGCCACGATCAGGTCGCCCGGCTGCAGTTGCCCGGCCACCACGGAGTCCGTGGTGAGCGACTCGACCAGCGCGGGCTGCAGCCACGACTGCCAGTACATGCCAGCCAGGATCGGCACCCGCCGCTCATCGAAACCCGGCGGCAGCTGCGACAGCGGCAGCGTGCGCGTGCGCACCTGGTCGGCCGTATCCAGCACTTCCAGCTTCACGTCGCGGCGGTCCATCGCGGCCGCGGTCAGTGCCATGCTGGCCTCGCCGAGGGTGACTACCTGGCGGTCGTCCACGCGCAGCACGCGGTCGCCGCTGGCCAGGCCGGCACTGGCGGCGATGCCGCTGACGCGGCCGACGGTGGGCGAGTAGTCCTGCTTGCCGATCACGAACATCGCCCACAGCAGGAGGATGCACAGCAGCAGGTTGGCGATCGGGCCGGCGGCAACGATCGCGATGCGCTGCCAGACGGTCTTGTGGTTGAAGGCCTGGCCGCGCTCGTGCGGGTGGACTTCGACCTCGCGTTCGTCGAGGAACTTCACGTAGCCACCCAGCGGAATGGCGGCGATGGCGAACTCGGTACCATGCCGGTCGCGGCGCGACCACAGCGGCCGGCCGAAGCCGACCGAGAAACGCAGGATCTTGACCCCGCACAGGCGCCCGACCCAGTAATGCCCGAACTCGTGGAACGTGACCAGCAGCCCGAGGCTGACAATCATCCACCAGACCGATCCGATGAAGTCAGTCATGCAGGCTCACAGTGGCGGGCAGGGGCGGCGGCGTCATGCTGGGCGAGGCGGTCGTTCAGGCGGCGTCGATGGCGTTCAGGGTGAGCTGGCGTGCCCGCTGGTCGGCGGACAACAGGACCTCCAGTGTATCGGCTGCTTGCGTCGGCAGTGTTGAAAGAGCGTTAGCAACCAGCGCCGGGATCGTCAGGAAACCGATCCGGCCCTGAAGAAACGCTGAAACCGCCTCCTCGTTGGCAGCATTCAGCACCGCCGGTGCGGTGCCGCCGGCCTGCATGGCCTGCCAGGCCAGGGCCAGGCAGGGGAAGGCGTCGGTGTCCGGGGCCTCGAAATCCAGCCGGCCCTGGGCCAGCAGGTCCAGCCCGGCCACGCCCGATTCGATGCGCTGTGGCCAGCCCAGGCCAACGGCGAGGGTGGTGCGCATGTCCGGCAGGCCCATCTGCGCCAGGGTCGAGCCGTCGACGAACTCGACCAGCGAATGGACCAGGCTCTGCGGGTGCACCAGCACTTCGATGCGTTCACCGGGCACGCCGAACAGGTGGTGGGCCTCGATGACTTCCAGGCCCTTGTTCATCAACGTCGCCGAATCGACCGAGATCTTCGGTCCCATCGACCACTTCGGGTGGGCAACGGCCTGGGCCGGGGTGACCTGGGCCAGTTCGGCGCGGCTGCGGCCACGGAACGGGCCGCCGGAGGCGGTCAGCAGGATCCGGCGCACGCCGGCGCCGTCGACGCTGGCGTCGCGCGAGCGCAGGCACTGGAAGATGGCGCTGTGTTCGCTGTCGATCGGGATGATTTCGGCGCCGGCACGTTCGGCGGTACGGGTCAGCAGTTCGCCGGCCAGCACCAGCGATTCCTTGTTGGCCAGCAGGATGCGCTTGCCGGCGGCGGCCGCGGCCAGGGTCGAGGACAGGCCGGCAGCGCCGACGATGGCCGCGACCACGGTATCGCAGGCGTCGCTGGCGGCCAGCTGGTCCAGCGCGGCATGGCCGGCATGGGCTTCGGTGGCCAGTCCGGCGTCGCGCAGGCCGTCACGCAGTTCGGCGAACAGCGATTCGTCGGCGATCACCGCGTGCGCGGGCTTGTGCTGGCGGCACAACGCCAGCAGCCCCTGCACCTGGCGTCCGGCGGCGAGCACGGTCGCCTGGTAGCGCTGCGGGTGGCGGGCGATCACGTCCAGCGTGGAGGCACCGATCGAGCCGGTGGCGCCGAATACGGCGACCCGGCGCAGGTCTGCAGCAGCATTCATGGTCAGAACCCGAAGATTTCCTTGCCCAGCGCGAACACCGGGACGGCGGCGAGGACGCCGTCGACCCGGTCGAGCACGCCGCCATGGCCCGGGATCAGGTGGCCCGAATCCTTGGCGCCCGCGTGGCGCTTGATGAGGCTCTCGAACAGGTCACCCAGCACCGAGGCGAACACGGCCACGACCGCGGTGATCAGCAGGCCCGGCAGGTGTGCGGTATCGATCCCGGCCAGCCAGCCCAGGCCGACGGCCACGGCGACACCGGCCAACAGGCCGCCGAACAGGCCTTCCCAGGTCTTGTTGGGGCTGATCCGCGGGGCCAGCTTGTGCTTGCCGAAATGGCGGCCGGCGAAGTAGGCGCCCGAGTCGGCCGCCCACACCAGTGCCAGTGCAGCCAGCAGCCACAGGTGGCCCTGCTTGCCCGGCGGATCGCCACCGGCATGGATCAGCACCAGCGCGGCCCAGGCGGGCACGATGGCAAGCGTGCCGGCCAGCATCTTCAGGATGCGCGAGGGCGCCGACGGCTGTGCACCGAAATTGAAGAAGCGCAGCCAGACCAGCGCGGCCAGCCACCAGGCAACGCCGGCCAGCGTGGTTATCTGGAACAGCACCAGCGTACTGCCATCGGCCCAGACCAGCAGCACCATCAGCAGCAGGTTCAGCACCAGAAGTACGGTGCGTGCCAGGGTGTCTTCGATACCGGCCAGCTTCAGCCATTCCCACAGGCCGATCAGCAGCACCGCAGCGGCGGCGGCGGCCAGCCATTGCGTGGGCAGCAGCAGGATCGCCGCAATGGCAACCGGCGCCATGATCAGCGCGGCGAGGACTCGGGTCTTGGTCATGGGCTGGAAGTCTCGGTGGCCAGTGCGGCAATCTGGGCGCTGGTCAGGCCGAAACGACGCTCGCGGCCGGCATAGGCGTCCAGCGCCTGCTGCAGCTGCCCGGCATCGAAGTCCGGCCACAGGGCCTCGGTGAACCACAGCTCGGTGTAGGCCAGCTGCCACAGCAGGAAGTTGCTGATGCGGGTGTCGCCGCCGGTGCGGATGAACAGGTCCGGCGGCGGCAGGTCGGCAAGGGCGACCTGGCTGCCCAGCAGCGATTCGTCGATCTGCTCGGGCAACAGGCGACCGGCCGCCACTTCGACGGCCAGGGCGCGCGCGGCGCGGGCGATGTCCTGGCGGCCGCCATAGCTGGCCGCGATCGACAGGGTCAGGGTGGTGTTGTCGGCGGTGCGCTGTTCGGCCAGCTGCATGCGGCTGACCAGCCCGGCACCGAAGCGCTCGCGTTCGCCGATGAAGCGTACGCGCACGCCGCGCCGGTGCAGCTCGTCCACCTCGCGGTCGAGCGCGCCGAGGAACAGCTTCATCAATGCATCCACTTCCTCCTGCGGCCGGCCCCAGTTCTCGCTGGAGAAGGCGAACAGGGTCAGCGCCGGAATGCCCAGTTCAAGGCAGCGCTCGATGGTGCGGTTGACCGCGCGCGCGCCGGCACGGTGGCCGATCACGCGGGGGCGACGGCGCTGCTGTGCCCAGCGCCCATTGCCATCCATGATGATGGCAATGTGGCGGGGCAGGGCGGCCGGTAACGGAGGCGGGGCTGAAGGCATCGACTTCAGACCGACAGCAGTTCTTTTTCCTTGTCGGCGACGACCTTGTCGACGTCCTTGATGTTGGCGTCGGTCAGCTTCTGGATGTCGTCTTCGCCGCGCTTCTTCTCGTCTTCGCTGATCGCCTTGTCCTTGACCAGCTTGGCGATTTCCTTGTTCGCGTCCTGACGGATGTTGCGGATCGCGATCTTGGCGCCTTCACCTTCCTTCTGCACCTGCTTGGCCAGCTCCTTGCGGCGCTCTTCGGTCGGCGGCGGCATGTTGATGCGGATCGCGGTGCCGAGGGTGTTCGGGGTGAACTCGGCGTTGTAGAGACCCTTTTCGATCTCCTTGATCATGCCCTTGTCGAACGGCGTGACCAGCAGCGAGTGCGCGTCGGCGTTGGAGATCGAGGCAACCTGGTTCAGCGGGGTGCTGGCGTTGCCATAGGCACTGACCGTCACGCGGTCCAGCAGGGCAGGCGTGGCACGCCCGGTCCGGATGGAGGTGAGGGTGTGCTTCAGAGCGTCGATGCTCTTGGCCATGCGCGTCTGCGCGTTGTTCTTGATGTCGTTGAGCATCGCCCGGTCCTGGATGTATCTGGAATCGGGCGATTATAGGCGAATACGGGACGCTGCCGGGCCTGAATCGGCCCGATCGCCGCTTTGCGCTCAGGCTCAGGCCGGGTCGCGGCCCTGGACCAGGGTGCCGATGTTCGCGCCGTTGAGGATCTTCAGCAGCTCGCCCGGCTGGCCCATGTCGAACACGCGCATCGGCAGGTCGCTGTCGCGGGCCAATGCGAAGGCCGCCGTGTCCATCACTTCCAGGCCGCGGCGGATCACTTCGTCGTAGCTCAGGCTGTCGAAGCGGACCGCATCGCTGTGCTTGTTCGGGTCCTTGTCGTACACGCCATCGACCTTGGTGGCCTTCAGCAGCAGATCGGCGCCGATCTCGATCGCGCGCAGGGCGGCGCCGGAATCGGTGGTGAAGAACGGGCTGCCGACGCCGGCGGCGAAGATCACCAGGCGGCCCTTTTCCAGGTGGCGGATGGCGCGGCGGCGGATGTAGTCCTCGCACACGTCGTTGATCTTGATCGCGCTCATCACGCGGGCCTTGGCGCCCAGCTTCTCGAGGGCATCCTGCATGGCCAGGGCGTTGATGACCGTGGCCAGCATGCCCATCTGGTCGCCGGTGACCCGGTCCATGCCGCCGGCGGCCAGGCCGGCGCCGCGGAAGATGTTGCCGCCGCCGATCACCAGCGCCACTTCGGCACCGGCCTGCTGGGCTTCGATGACCTCGCGGGCCAGGCGATTGATGACCTTCGGGTCGATGCCGTAGTCCTCGTCTCCCATCAGCGCCTCCCCGGACAGTTTCAGAAGGATGCGGCGATAGGCGAGCTTGGACATGAGGACCTCGGGTGCGTGGAAATCGCGGGCGATTCTACGCGCATGCGGCGTCGTGCCAAAGTGTTTTGTGCACTGCGGCGCAGAATCCGGTCGTTCGCCGCGGTCAAACGGGGCTTCCCGTTCAGCCCAGCTCGGCGCTAGCGGTGGCCGACAGCTCGTCGTGGCCGAGGGCACCTGGCGAGCGGGCGATCACCCGGTTGCGGCCCAGGTTCTTGGAGCGGTACAGCACGTCGTCGGCTGCGCGCAGCAGGTCCTGCACGTCGGCGAAGCGCTCGTAGCCACCCTGGGTGGCCACGCCGGCGGAGAAGGTGACGAACAGCGGCCCGCCCTCCAGCTCGGCCATCGGCGTGGCGACGATATTGGCCAGCACCCGGCGGATCACGTCCAGGGCCACGCTTTCGCTGGTGTTTGGCAGCAGCGCGACGAATTCCTCGCCGCCGAAGCGGGCGACGGTGTCACTGTTGCGCAGCTGGCCCTGCAGCTTGCCGGCGAAGGCGCGCAGTACCTCGTCGCCGGTCAGGTGGCCGTGGGCGTCGTTGATCTTCTTGAAGTCGTCCAGGTCGATGAAGGCCACCGACAATGGCCAGCCCTGGCGGCCGGCGCGCAGGAATTCCTGCTCCAGCACCGCTTCCAGCTGGCGGCGGTTGAGCACGCCGGTCAACGCGTCACGATGGGCCTGGTCGGCGAGGCGCTTGGCGCGCGCCTCGAACTCGTCGGCGCGGCGTCGTGCCTGGTCGGCGTCCTGCAGTTCGCGCAGGTTGCGCAGCGTGGCCAGCTCCTGCGCGTGATCGATCAGCTCGCGCACCCGCGCCGGGGAATTGAGGCCGGCATCAAACAGGCTGGCGATGTCGGGCAGGGCTTCACTGATGCGGGCGAGGACCTGGTCGAAGCGCGCGCTGTCCAGCTCCAGGCGGTCGTGCACCTGCTGCAGGGCGCGCTCACGCGCGGCGTCGGCGTCGCTGTCCAGCCAGATGTCGGCCACCGCGCCGGACAGCTGCACGCAGGCCTGGAACGGCGATTCGGCGGCGTCCTCGTCCTCGCTGTGGCTGATGCTCTCCACCAGGTAGCGGGGCAGGCCCCATTGCTCGGCCACCCACGCGCCGACTTCGGCATGGCTGCAGCCCAGTTCCTCGCGTTCGCGGGCGACCAGGTCGATGTTGTCGCGTGCCTCGCGCAGCAGCGGCAGGTAGCGCTCCGACTCGGCCTGGGCCAGGCACAGTACGCCCAGGTCCTGCAGCAGGCCGGCCAGCATCAGTTCTTCCAGCCGGCGCAGGCCGCGCGCCTGGCCCAGCTGGCTGGCAGCCAGGGCGCTGAGGATGCTGCGCTTCCACGCGCGCTGGCGCAGGTCGTGGTCGGCGCCGGTGCCGCCGGTCAGGCCCTGGGTGACGGTGAAGCCGAGGGCGAGGCTGATCGTGGCGTTCAGGCCCAGCATGGTCAGCGCCTGGCCGAGGTTCTCGATCCGGCGGCGGCTGGCGTAAAGCGGCGAATTGGCGATGCGCAGCATGCGAGCGCTCAGCGCCATGTCGATGGCGATGATGTCGGCAGCGGTGGCGATGTCCGCTTCCGGGTCCTGGGCCAGTTCGATGATGCGCAGGGCAATACCGGGTGGCGAAGGCAGGTTGCGGCAGAGCGCCAGGGCAGCTGTCAGCTCGGGAGGCATGTCGGGTCGTTCAATTCCATTAGGACAAGAATACCTAGGAATGCATCACAGTCCGCGATTTTCGTTCCTGCTAAATGACTGTGGATTCCCTGCGCCGAGTATCGGCTTGATTCGCGCGCAACGCAAAGGTGCCGGTTGTGCGCACCAACGGTGCGCACCCACCGGTGGGCCACGGGTTGATCCCTGGGTCCATGCATAAAAAAAGAGCCGCGGTTTCCCGCGGCTCCTTCTGGTCGCTTCACAGTCGGAAGGCTGGAATCAGACCTGCATCGCCTTGGCAACTTCGGCGGCGTAGTCTTCCACCACCTTCTCGATGCCTTCGCCGACGATCAGCAGCTTGAAGCCTGCCACGTCGGCGCCGGCGGCCTTGACCACCTGCTCGACGGTGGTGTCGCCCAGCACGTAGGTCTGGCCGTACAGGGTCACGTCGCTGACGATCTTGTTGATCTTGCCGCTGATGATCTTTTCCAGGATGTCGGCCGGCTTGGCCTTGTCCTTATCGGTCATCTTGGCCAGCTCGATTTCCTTTTCCTTCTCGACGAACTCGGCCGGGACGTCCGCAGCCTTGTTGTGCGGCGGCTTCAGCGCGGCCACGTGCATGGCCAGGCCACGGGCCAGCTCGACGTCGCCGCCGATCAGGTCGACCAGCACGCCGACCTTGCCGTTGGTGTGGACGTAGGCGCCGATGTTGCCGGTGGTGTCGACCTTGACCATGCGGCGGATCTGGATGTTCTCACCCAGGGTCTGCACGGCGGTGGCGCGGGCTTCCTCGACGGTGCGGCCGTCGGCCAGCGTGGCGGCCTTCACGGCTTCGACGTCGTTGGCGCCCGATGCCAGGGCAGCAGCGGCGACGGCGTTGACGAAGGACTTGAAGTTGTCATCGTTGGCGACGAAGTCGGTTTCCGAGTTGACTTCGACCAGCACGGCCTTGCCGCCGTCCTGGGCCAGGCCCAGGCGGCCTTCGGCGGCCACGCGGTCAGCCTTCTTGTCGGCCTTGGCGGCGCCGGACTTGCGCATGGCTTCAGCAGCGGCGTTGATATCGCCGTTGGCTTCGGTAAGCGCCTTCTTGCATTCCATCATGCCGGCGCCGGTGCGCTCGCGCAGTTCCTTGACCAGGGAAGCAGTGATTTCCACGGGATTACCTCACGAAAGAAAGGGGTTGGGCCGGCATGGTGGCCGGCCCGTGTGACACGGTCCTGTCACGCGCCGATGGCTGCGTGCAGGGAGGGTGGACGCCGGGCGTCCACCCGGGGCCTGGATCAGGCCTGGGCGTCGTCGCCCTTCTTGGCAGCCTTCTTGGCCGGAGCGCGGCGGGCCGGCTTCTCTTCGCCTTCAGCAGCGGCTTCAGCGAATTCTTCCTCGCGCACCGAAGCGGCGTGCGGGGCAGCCGCCTTGCCTTCCAGCACGGCGTCGGCAGCGGCGCGGGCGTACAGCTGCACAGCGCGGATGGCGTCGTCGTTGCCCGGGATGGCGTAATCAACCAGTTCCGGGTTGTAGTTGGTGTCGACCACGGCGATGACCGGGATGCCCAGCTTCTTGGCTTCCTTGATCGCGATGTCTTCGTGGCCGATGTCGATCACGAAGATGGCGTCCGGCAGGCGGTTCATGTCCTTGATGCCGCCCAGCGAGGCTTCCAGCTTGTCGCGCTCGCGACGCAGGCCCAGCACTTCGTGCTTGACCAGCTTCTCGAAGGTGCCGTCGGTTTCACCGGCTTCCAGTTCCTTCAGGCGGGCAACCGACTGCTTGACGGTACGGAAGTTGGTCAGGGTGCCGCCCAGCCAACGCTGGTTCATGAACGGCATGCCGCAACGCTCGGCTTCTTCCTTGATGGTTTCGCGGGCGCTGCGCTTGGTGCCCAGGAACAGGACGGTGCCGCGCTTCTGGGCAACCGACGAGATGAAGTTCATCGCGTCGTTGAACAGCGGGACGGTCTTTTCCAGGTTGATGATGTGGATCTTGCCGCGGGCGCCGAAGATGTACGGAGCCATCTTCGGGTTCCAGTAGCGGGTCTGGTGGCCGAAGTGGACGCCGGCTTCCAGCATCTGACGCATGGTGACCTGGGGCATTGCAATACTCCTGATATGGAACCAGCGATTCCGCCCGCGGGGATAGGTATGCGGGACGCGTGGAAGCGCGATCGGTTCCGGGGTTGGGCTTCCCTGTTGCCTCCGTGGCCGAACTCCTTGCGGAGCACCCCGGCACGGATGGGGGCAGCAGGTGTGGATTCACCGGTGACGTCCGGTGTGGACGGGTTCGCGCGCACGCTGGCGGCAGGAATCCGGTCGATTATAGCCCGCTGGGGGCGCTTGCTGCAATTGCAGGGTCAGTTGCGGCCAGATCGACCTCGCGGCCGTCCTGCAGGCGTGCCTGGAAGCGGCCGCCTGCATAGCCATCGGCGCGGGCAGGCAGGGGCCAGCGGCGTTCATGGCCCGCCAGAATGTAGCCGGCCAGGCCAGCCGTCAGCAGCGTTGCCTGGCCGTCCGCCGTGATGAAGCGCAGATCGTGCAGGCGGCCGTGCAGGGTACCGGCATTGCTGAGTCGCAGTACGGCCAGAGACCCGTGGGCCTCGACGCGGCCCAGCAGCCGGGCCTGCAGTGCTGGCCCCGCTGGGCCGCGGAACAGCGGCAGCGAATAGCGCGGCAACCCCGGCAACGTCGGTGCCAGTACGACCCGATAGGCCTGTTCAGCGGCCGCCGCTGCCGGATCGCCCGGCAACAGCCAGACGCGCTGGGTGCTGCCGGGGGCCAGGTCCAGCCGCGCCGGGCTGACCCGGATCTGGTCGCTGGGGTGCAGTCGTTCGGCGTCCAGCTGCTGATCCCACGCCAGCACCTGCACCTGGCCCTGCCAGCGGCCGGGCCCGGGGTTGTGCAACCACAGTTCGGCGCTGCCGCCCTGGGCCGGCAGCTGCAGGGTGGTCGGCAACAGCTCCAGCGCTGCGGCAGGCAGTGCCAGCAGCAGTGCCAGCAGGATCAGCAACGCGCGCATCAGTAGATAAGGGTCACGGAGGGTGTTGCGTTCTCGTCCGTCGCCGGTGGTGCGAGCTCGCGGACCTGGCGCGGCGCCTGGGGTGCGTCACTGCGCTGGTGCGGTGCCGGGCAGCGGATGCCGCCGCCATCGTCGCTGCAGGATTCAACCACGGTCAGCCAGATCTGCAGGGGGCTGCTGGGTTCGGCCCATGCCGGCAGGCTGGCGACCAGCATCGCCCCGATCAGGAATGTGCGAACCACCTGCCATCCACCATGCTGAAAGACTTGCTGCGCGGTATCGGCGGGATGTGCTGGAACTGTAGCGCCGAGCCGGCGCTCGGCACGGCCTTCGTCCGGTGGGTGCCGACCGTTGGTCGGCACGCCGGTCAGTAGGTGATCGTCACCGTCACCAGGTCGTTGTAGGTGCCGGCCGGCGGCTGGCCACTGACCGGCGGCACCCGGCCATGGATGGTCAGCTGCTGCGCGCTGCCGGTACCGGTGCCGCTGGCCGTGTCGACGGTCAGGGTATTGCCCCAGCGCAGGCTCCGCGCCGAGTCCCGGTAGAGCTCGTAGGCGAGGTAATAGGTGCTTCCGCCGAGGGTGGTGGCCATGCGCCGGGTGGTGGTGGCAGTGGGATTGTTCTGGCCGTTGTCGAGGCCGACCTGGAAGGCAGTGTTCTTCAGGCAGGTCAGGGTGAGGGTGGCGGTCCGGTCGATGTTGGCCGGAATGCCGCCGGTGACGTTGCCGAAGTCCATGGTGGTGGTGACGTAGCTGCCACATTGCGGCAGCACGTTGGCGGTGGCGGTGAAGCTGAAGGCTGCACTGGCGCTGTTGGTGCCGGTGGCGCCGCCATTGCAGGTGGCGGGCACGGTGGCGGTACCGAGCAGGACTTCGTTCCAGGCCCAGGTCAGGACCACGTTGGCCCCGCTGAAGGTGCTGCTGTACGCGCCGGAGGCCAGGATCTGGTTGGCCGGGATCTGCCCGAACAGCTGTATGGACTGCGCACCGCTGCCGCCCGTCACCAGCGGCACGTTGTAGGTCATGGTCAGTTCCTGCGCAGGTGGCGTGCCGCGCGGCACCAGTCCGGTGACCTGGCCGAAGCTGGCGTTGTTGTACAGCTGGAAATTCAGGGTGTCACTGCTGGAGGTGGCCATCGTGCGGAAGGTGGAACTGCTGCCGCCGCCACTGCCTGCGCCGATGCCCACGCAGACGCGCACGCCGGTGGTGGCCAGCAGGCTCAGCGCGGCGGTGGTGCAGGTCACCGTGATGTTGAGGTTGGCCGTACTCGGGCCGGGTGCATTGCTGTTGATGTTGCCGAACGGCAGGGTCGGATTGGCGACCGCCGTGCAGACCGCGGTGGCACCGGCGGGCGCCGCTGCCAGCAGGCCGGCCCAGAGCAGCAGGACGAGCAGCAGCACCCTCATGGCGCCACCTCCGGGATGCACTGCTGCGGCGCCGGCTTCGGCCGTGCGCCGGACGCCACCACCTTGGGCAGGTCCGGCACTTTCACGCGGCAGGGGCCGCGGCTGGTGGTGACGTACAGCACGCTGCCGGCGGCAACGTCTTCCAGATAGAGCAGGCCGTCGTAGCCGACCGTGGCCTGGCGGCCATCGGGCAACCGCACCTCGCTGCCGACCTCCAGAGGCTGGCCGTCCATTGCCAGCAGGGTCAGGCTCAGTGACGGCCGCGAGCGCAGCTGGAAGGTCACGCGGGTGCCGGCGCGCTGGCGCGGGGTCACCCAGTCCTCGATGCGGTCGGCGCGCATGTCTTCGGGCAGGTCCAGGGTGTCGATCGAGACCCGGTTGCGCTGCCAGGACAGCAACGGACTGACCAGCAGCAGGCCGCGATCATCGGTGACGCCGATCAGGCGGTTCTCCAGCCGCACCGGGACGCCGCCCACCCCATTGGTGCTGATCACCGCGAACGCATCGGACACCTCGCGCGTGGCGAAGGTGTGCCCGCCCATCCACACCAGGCTGCCGCTGGCGCTGGCGTAGGCATAGTTGAGTCCACCCTGGCGCAAGGCGCCGAACGAGTAGCGACCGACATCGTTGAGGATGCCGACCTCGGCCAGGCCGCCGTTGCCGTCCTCGCCGTGGCGCAGCTGCGCGCGCCAGCCGACGCCGCCGGCGCTGCCATCGCCCGGCACTGGCTGGGTCACGTCCGCCACCCAGCTCTGGCTGTCGCCGTTGCGCTGGCTCGAAAGGCTGGCCTGGCGGTTGTTGCCCAGGCTGGCAGTCACCGACAGGTAGATGCTGCGGTCGTCGCTGCGGTCCAGGTTCTGGTTTACCGAAAGATAGGCCGACCAGCGCTGGCTCCAGGTACGTGACCAGAACAGGCTGGCATAGCGGTTGTCGTCTCCATCCGGGTAGCGCAGGCGCAGATAGCTGGCGCTGAGCGTGCCCAGCCGCAGCAGGTCCAGGCCGAGCGTGGCCTGCTCGCTGATGCTCGGCGGCAGGTTGCCCTGCAGCGCGCCGAGGTCGCGGTAGTCGCCGTGGCTGCGTACGCTGCGCAGATTGATGTTGAAGCGACGGTTGTTCCAGCTGTAGCCCAGCGCCCATTGCCCACCCTGCAGGCCGTGGTAGCCGCTGTGCGCATAGGCGGCATTGAACACGCCAGCGGCGCCGAGCAGCCACCAGCCACCGACACCGGCCTGGGCCAGGCCGCCGCCGCCTTCGGCATGCGCCTCGCCGGTGAACGTGTCGGTGACACCGCCGCGCCAGCTGGCACTGGCCACCGTGCGATCGTCATAGGCGAAGGAGCGCTGGCCAAAGTCCTCGCGCAGGTGGCCGACGCCGGCCGACCAGTCCGAAAGGCCCCTGGCCAGCAGCTGCTGGGTGCCATAGAAACTGAAATCCAGCGTCTGCATGCGGCCGAACGCATCGGTCACCACCACCTGCGCGTTACCGGTGCCGCTGATGCCGGGCTGCGCCGCCAGCTGGAAGGGCCCGACCGGCACCTGGCCGCTGTACTGGCGCAGGCCATCGACATACAGCTCGACCGTGGAGGGCACCACCGCCTGGCCGAGGAAGCTCGGCGTGGGCGTGAGCACGCGGTAGGGCTGCAGGCCGTAGTTGCGGCCGATCTGCAGGCCGCCCAGGCGAACCGGGCGGGTCCAGTCGACGAAGCCGCTGTAGAAGTCACCGACCTCCAGCGTGGTTGCACTGTCCGGGAAATCCAGGCTCCAGCGTGTGTCCAGACGCACGCTCTCGCCGCGCCAATGGCGGTCGCCGGGTTGCTGGTAGCGGCGGCTGATGGCGGTGTTTTCGAAGGTGCCGTTGCCGATGCCGAACACGCGCAGCTCCGCGCTCAGGCTGAGGTTGCTGAGCGTGTCCACCCGGCTGCCGTAGACGTCGTAGTTGAGCAGCGCGCCGGGCGAGGCGTTGCCGGTGGGCGCGCGCGTCTGCGGGCGGCTGAGCACGGTGGTGGGCAGGATGAGCTGGTCCAGCGGCACGTCCAGTGCCAGGGTCTGCATGTGCGCGTCATAGCGCACCACCGCACCGCTGATCTGGTCCAGGTAGACCGGCGCATCGCCGCTGGCGTTGAAGCCAAGCTGGCGCAGCACTTCGGGGCTGGCCTGCAGCCGGCCGCGGTTCTCGGTGAATGGCAGCAGGCCGCGCGGGGTGCTGTTGAGCGACACATCCAGGTACAGCGCCTGGCTGGCGGTCAGCGGGGTCGGGGGAGGCAGGATGGCATCGGCCGACACGCCGGATACATCAACGGCCGCCACGCCGGACACATCGGCGGCCTCGGTCGCCGCGGGAGCCAGGGCCGCCAACAGCGCGCCCATCAACGCCTCAGCGAGCCGGTGGGGGCGACAGTGGCGTCTGTTCCGACTCGCCATTGAGCTTGGCCGTGATCTGGTCGTTGTCGCGGTCGATCGCCGTGCGTTCGATCGGCCAGCGCATCACCTGGCCCGGCAGCACGTAGCCCAGCAGCCCGGGATGGACAATGCGCGGGCGCGCGGCGCTGCCCAGCGCAAGATCGGCGATCTGTGCGTAGCTGTCGCCCGTATTGGCGACTTCCACGCCATTGCGGCCGTCCGCCAGTTTCACCAGGCGCGCCTGCAGCCGTGGGGCCAGGCGGCCGGCCGAAGGCTGCACGAACACCGGGATCGAATAGCGCAGCACGAACTGCATGCCCTCGGCACGGGTGGCCAGGTCGGGTACCTCGTCCACGATCAGCCGGTAGTGCCGCTGTGCAGGCGGTGGCTCGCTGTCCGGACGCATCACCCGCACCAGCTGCTGCTGGCCGGCGGCCAGTTCCTGCATCGGCGGCGTGGCCATCACTTCATCGGTGGGCAGCAGCTGTTCCTGGCCGTCCTGCTGCACCCAGCGGAACACGCGCACCTGCAGCGTCACCGGTGAGGTGCCGCTGTTGGTCAGCCACAGCTCGCCGGCACGCTGGCGGGCTTCCAGCTGCAGGCTGGTCGGGGCGACCTGCAGGCTGGTGGCGCCGGCACCGGCGGGGGCCAGCAGGTACAGGGCGAGCAGCGCCACGCCGGTGGCGCGCCACGGGCGGGGTCCGGCCATGCGGGCGTGCTCCATCAATAGGTGATCGTGGCGGTAACCGTATCCAGGTAGTTACCGGTGGCCGGGTTGTTGGTGCTCAGGTTCAGGATCTGGCCATAGACGATGTAGGGCACGGCCAGGCCAGTGCCGATGCCGGCCTGGGTATTGGTGCCGGTTGTGGCGCCCCAGACCAGGGTATGTGCGGCATCCTGGTAGAGCTGGTAGCCGACATAGTTGTTGGCGGTCACCGCGGCATTGGTGTTCTTCATGCGCCGGGTGGTGACGTCGTTGGCGGTGCCGGCGTTGGCGCCCGCGTTCAGCGCAATCGTGTAGGGCGTCAGTGCCGAGCACTGCGCGGTCACCGTACCCTGGCCCAGGGTGGGCGTGGCGGTGGTCGAGGCCGCCGTGCCGAAGTCGACGTTGGTGGCGGCCGCCGCCGTGATGGTGCAGGCCTTGGTGACCACCAGGGTGACGTTGAAGGTGGTGGTGTCGGCGGCCAGCGCCGGGCTGGACAGCAGGAGCCCGGCCATGACCCATGTCAGCGGGGATCGAACTGGGGATCGCATGGACAACCTCCCTGACCCGAAGGTCCGTTGAACAAGGCGAAGACGGCACGTTCGGCGCCGCTTTGACGACTGTGGGTCCAGCTTAGGAGGCGTAAGTGTCTGTAATCCGTGATAAATAGGCAGGCGCAAGAGTGGAGGCCATCACGCTTTCACTTTCCTTGCCGGAATCGTGCATGGCCCGGATCGCCAGTTGGGCGGCGTTCGTTCAGATTGCGGCCGGATCGGCGATAATGGGTGCCATGAGCGTGAATCTGAAAACCCCGCAGGAAATCGAGATGATGCGCATCGCCGGCCGCCTGGCCAGCGAAGTGCTCGACATCGTCACCCCCCACGTCAAGCCCGGTGTCACCACCGAGGAACTGGACCGCATCTGCCACGACCACATCGTGAACGTGCAGGGTGCCATTCCGGCCAACGTCGGCTACCGCGGCTTCCCGAAGACCGTGTGCACCTCGGTCAACAATGTCATCTGCCACGGCATCCCCAGTGAAGGGAAGGTGCTCAAGGATGGCGACATCATCAATATCGACGTCACCGTCATCAAGGACGGCTGGCACGGCGACACCAGCCGCATGTACTTCGTCGGCACCCCGTCGGTGATGGCCCGCCGCCTGGTGGAAACCACTTACGAAGCGATGTGGCGCGGCATCCGTGCGGTGCGTCCGGGCGCCACCCTGGGCGACATCGGCCATGCCATCCAGAGCTACGCCGAAGGCGAGCGTTTCAGCGTGGTGCGCGAGTACTGCGGCCACGGCATCGGCAAGGTCTACCACGACGAGCCGCAGGTGGTGCATTACGGCCGCCCGGGCCAGGGCCTGGTGCTGCAGCCCGGCATGACCTTCACCATCGAGCCGATGATCAACGAGGGCACCCGCTACAACAAGGTGCTGCCGGATGGCTGGACCGTGGTGACCAAGGACCGCAAGCTGTCGGCGCAGTGGGAGCACATGATCGCGGTCACCGAGACCGGCGTGGACGTGCTGACCCTGTCGCCAGGCGAGTCGCAGGTTTCCTGAAGATGCTGCCGGCGAGTTCGCTGCTGGACACGCCGGCCGCGTCGCTCAACGACCCGGATTGGGCTGCTGCCGCGCGCCAGGCGCTGCAGCAGGCCGACGCGCGCCTGTACCGCCGCTTCGACCAGGGCGACAACATCGAGCGCCTGCTGGCGTTGCGCGCGCGCGCTGCCGACCATCTGATCCGCCTGGCCTGGCAGCGCTGCCTGCCGGCCGACAGCGGCCTGTCGCTGTTCGCGGTCGGCGGCTATGGCCGCGGTGAACTGTTCCCGCGTTCGGACATCGACCTGCTGGTGTTCGGCGATCCGCCGGCACAACTGGCGCACGAGGCGGCATTGGCGCGCCTGTTCGCGCTGCTGTGGGACTGCGGATTGGCTGTCAGCCATGCGGTGCGTTCTGCATTGCAGTGCCGGGAGGCGGCGGCTGACCAGACCGTGCTGACCGCGCTGATCGAGGCGCGCCCGATCCTGGCCGATGATGCTGCGCGCCGCGCGCTCCGCGAGGCGATCGACGACCGCGAACTGTGGCCGGCACGCGCCTTCTTCCTGGCCAAGCTGGAAGAGCTGCGCAACCGCCACCAGCGCTTCGGCGATACCGCCGACAACCTGGAGCCGGACCTGAAGGATGGCCCCGGCGGCCTGCGTGATCTCAATACGCTGGGCTGGATGGCGTTGCGTGCCTTCGGCGTGCGCGACCTGGAGGCCCTGGTCGGGCTCGGCCACCTGGGCGCCGACGAAGCCGCGGCGTTGAAGCGCGAACGTGCAGTGCTGGCGCGGTTGCGCTTCGGCCTGCACCTGGTCGCGCGCCGTCCGGAAGAGCGCCTGCGTTTCGATTACCAGAAGACCCTGGCCGCGCGGCTGGGCTTCGAAGACGATGCCGAGAACCTCGGCGTCGAGAAGATGATGCAGGGCTTCTACCGCGCCGCGCTGGTGGTGCGCCGGATCAGCGACCGGCTGCTGCAGCGCTTCGAGGAACAGTTCGACGGCGAGGCCCAGCCGGAGCCGCTGACCGTGGGTTTTTCCCTGCGCCGTGGTTACCTGGCCGCCAACGAGGCCGACTGGCCGCGCGGCGACATCGGCCAGGTGTTCGCCCTGTTTTCCAGCTGGGCCAACAACCCGCAGGTACGCGGCCTGCATTCGCTCACTGCGCGTGCACTGGCCGAGTCGCTGCCGCTGCTGCCGGCCTATGACCAGGCCGATGCCGATGCACGCGAGCAGTTCCTGGCCCTGCTGCGCGGCCAGCGTCCGGTCGATACGCTTTCGCGCATGGCGCGGCTGGGCGTGCTTGGCCAGTGGATTCCCGCGTTTGCCCAGGTCAGCGGGCGCATGCAGTTCGACCTGTTCCATGTCTATACGGTCGACCAGCACACGCTGATGGTCCTGCGCAACATCGGCCAGTTCGCCAGCAGCCGCGCCGACGAGCGCTTCTCGATCGCGCACGAAGTGTGGCCGCGCCTGCGCAAGCCGGAACTGCTGCTGCTGGCCGGCCTGTTCCATGACATCGCCAAGGGCCGCGGCGGCGACCACTCGGAGCTGGGTGCGGTGGACGCGCGCGCGTTCTGCCAGGCGCATGCGCTCAGTGGCACCGATACCGAGCTGGTGGCATGGCTGGTCGAACAGCACCTGCGCATGTCGGTGACCGCGCAGAAGCAGGACATCGCCGATCCGGTGGTGATCCATCGCTTCGCCACCCTGGTCGGCAGCCGCGACCGCCTGGATTACCTGTACCTGCTGACCTGTGCCGACATCGCCGGCACCAGCCCGAAACTGTGGAATGCCTGGAAGGACCGCCTGCTGGCCGATCTGTACTTTGCCACCCGGCGCGCGCTGCGCGAGGGGCTGGAGCACCCGGTACCGGCCGCCGAGCGCGTGGCCGAGGCACGTGACAGCGTGCGCGCACTGGTGCGCGAGCAGGGTTACGACGATGCCACCATCGACCGCCAGTTCGCGGTGATGCCGGATGAGGGCTTCATCCGCCTGCGCCCCGAGCAGCTGGCCTGGCAGGCCGCCGCACTGGTGCCGGTGAAGCAGGGCCAGGCGCTGGTGAAGGTGCGCCGGATCAGCGTCGACGACCCGGCGCTGGAAGTGTTCGTGCACTCGCCCGACCGTGATGGCCTGTTTGCCGCGATCGTGATGACCCTGGACCGCAAGGGCTACGGCATCCATCGCGCGCGCGTGCTGGACGGTCCGGCCGACACCATCTTCGATACCTTCGAAGTGAACCCGGCCGACACCTTTGCCGATGGCAGCAGTGCCAACCTGGAAGCGGCGCTGCGCGAGGCACTCAGCGGTGACCTGTCGCGCCTGCGGCCGTCGCGCCGGGTGGTACCGCGGCAGCTGCGGCACTTCCGCTTCGCCCCGCGCATCGAGTTCCGCGATGAACCGGGCGCAACCCGTTTTGCCCTGGTCGCCCCCGACCGTCCCGGCCTGCTGGCCGATGTGGCGTTCGTGCTGCGCAACCAGGGCCTGCGCGTGCATGATGCGCGCATTGCCACGTTCGGCGAACGCGCCGAAGACACCTTCGTGATCAGTGACGAACACGACCTCCCCCTGACTGAACCTGCCCGGCAGCAGCTGCATGACGCGATGCTGGCCTGCCTGGACCCTGATCGAAACGCCGGAGACCCCGCCTGATGGCCACCAAGCCCGCCAAGAAGACCGCCGCGACCCCCAAGAGCGCAGCGGCCCGGAAACCCGCTGCTGCCGCACCGGCCGCGAAGAAGACCCCTGCGCCGAAGAAGGCCGCTGCGGTGAAGGCCCCGGCGAAGAAAACGGCTGCAGTGAAGCGTGCTGTGAAGAAGCCGGCCCCGGCCAGGAGCGCCGAAGCCGTCCGCGCCGAAACCATCGCCCGCAAGTCGCTGCGCAAGCCGTCGGCACCAGGCGTGGAAGAACTCAAGTTCGGCATCGAGAGCGCCTTCGAGCGCCGCGCCACCTTGACCCTGCACGAGCTGGAAGGGTCGACCAAGCCGCTGGTCAACCGCGTGATCGACGGCCTGGAGAGCGGTGAGTTCCGCGTCGCCGAGCCGGACGGCCAGGGCGGCTGGAAGGTCAATGAGTGGCTGAAGAAAGCCGTGCTGCTGTATTTCCGCGTCAACGACATGGCGGTGGTCGATGCACGCCCGGCGCCGTTCTGGGACAAGGTCGAATCGCGCTTCGCCGGCTATGACGAAGCGAAGTTCCGCCGTGGTGGCGTGCGCGTGGTGCCGGGCGCGATCGCCCGCCGCGGTACCTACTTCGGCAAGGACGTGGTGCTGATGCCGAGCTTCACCAACATCGGCGCCCATGTCGGCGAAGGCACCATGGTCGACACCTGGGCCACCGTCGGTTCCTGCGCGCAGATCGGCCAGCACTGCCATCTGTCCGGCGGCGCCGGCATCGGTGGCGTGCTGGAGCCGCTGCAGGCCAGCCCGACCATCATCGAGGACCACTGCTTCATCGGTGCGCGTTCGGAAGTGGTGGAAGGCGTGGTGGTCGGCCACCACAGCGTGATCGGCATGGGCGTGTTCCTCAGCCAGAGCACCCGCATCTACAACCGTGCCACCGGCGAGGTCACCTACGGCTACATTCCGCCGTACAGCGTGGTGGTGTCCGGCTCGCTGCCGAGCAAGGACGGTACCCATTCGCTGTATTGCGCGGTGATCGTCAAGCAGGTTGATGCCAAGACCCGCAGCAAGACCAGCGTCAACGACCTGCTGCGCGGCCTGGCTGACTGAAGATGACGGCGCCGGAGGATCTGGCGCAGTCCGCGATCTACCAGCATCCGTCCGACACCCTGTTCGGGCGGATGCTGCCGCGCCTGCTGCACGCTCCACGCTGGACCCGGCTGCGCCGCGCGCTGTCGCGGCGCTGGCCGATGCCGGCGCTGGTAAGCGATGTGCGCGACGTGGTCTACGTGAGCTGGTGGGTCGACGTACGCCAAGCGCCGATGCCACCACCAGGCCATCACTACGTGGTCCATGCCGGACGCACGCCCTACACCATCCTCAGCTACCGGCACGGCCACTTCGGGCCCGCGCTGGCCGGGCCGCTGCGCTCGCTGATGCCGTCTCCCCGGCAGAGCAACTGGCGCTGGTACCTGCGTCGTGACGACGATCGGGACGGGACGCCGGTGGTGCTGTTTGATCGCAACGTGACGGACCAGCTGGCCTTCGTCGCCGGCGCGCGCGCTTTCAGCGATGCCATGCAGCCGCATCTGTCGGTGCGCTTCGCGCACGTGGTGCGCGCCGATGGCGGTGGGTACACCCTGATCGAGGGCGGGCAGGGCAGTGCGCCGGCGCTGCACCTGCAGTGGCAGGGCGCTGCGGGCTGGGACGATGCCGGGTGGGCGGCGGCCTTCGGCGGCCACCAGGCCCTGCTGCGCTTGCTGACCTGCCAGGACGAGGCCATCGCCCGCACCTGCGACCAGCGCTGGGCCAGCACCCGCATTGCCCTGCCGGTGGACATCGCGCAGCTGCAACCGCTGCAGCTGGAAGGCGAACAGCAGTGCCCGCGCCTGCAGGCGATGGGCGTGGCGCTGCACGAGGGGCTGGCCTTCCAGCTGCCAAGGGTACCTTTCCGGGTCGTGTCCGAGCGCCTGTTGTGAGATTCTGGCCCTCTGTTTTCCAGCATCACAGATGGCCATGAGCACCACTGTCTACGGTTTGAAGAACTGCGATACCTGCAAGAAGGCGACCAGGTGGCTGGACCGCTTCGGCGTGCCGTACACCTTCGTCGACTACCGCGACAACAAACCCAGCCCGGAAATGCTGTTGGCGTGGGCCGCGCAGCTGGGTGGCCTGGCCGCGATGGTCAACAGGTCCTCCACCACCTGGCGGCAGCTGCCGGACAACCGCAAGGCCGCCGATTCCGAGGCCGAATGGAAGCTGCTGCTGCGCGAGTACCCGCAGCTGATCAAGCGCCCGCTGGTGGTCACGGCCGATGGCACGGTCAGCCAGGGCTTCAGCGACAACGGCTTCAAGGCCCGCTTCGGCGTGGGTGACGCATGAGCGCGGTGCTCGACCTGACCTGCGAGCTGATCGCGCGGCCCTCGGTGACGCCCGATGATGCCGGTTGCCAGGCGCTGCTGGCGGCACGCCTGAAGCAGGCCGGGTTCCAGTGCGATCACCTGCGGCTGGGTGAGGTCGACAACCTGTGGGCGACCCACGGCCAGGGCGCGCCGGTACTGGTGCTGCTGGGCCATACCGACGTGGTGCCGACGGGCCCGCGCGAGGCCTGGGCCAGCGATCCGTTCAGCCCGCAGATCCGCGATGGCGTGCTGTATGGCCGTGGCGCCGCCGACATGAAGGGCAGCGTGGCGGCGTTCGTGGTGGCCGCCGAGCAGTTCGTTGCCGCGCATCCTGATCATCCCGGCACGCTGGCGGTGCTGCTGACCAGCGACGAGGAAGGCGACGCCATCGATGGCGTGCGCCACGTCGCACGCCTGTTCGCCGAACGCGGCCAGCGCATCGACTGGTGCATCACCGGCGAGCCGTCCTCGACTGCGACGCTGGGTGACCTGCTGCGCGTGGGGCGTCGCGGCAGCCTGTCGGCCAAGCTGCGCGTGCAGGGCGTGCAGGGCCACGTGGCGTATCCGGAGAAGGCACGCAACCCGATCCACCAGGCGGCGCCGGCCCTGGCCGAGCTGAGTGCGCGGCGCTGGGATGACGGCTACGAAAGTTTCCCGCCGACCAGCCTGCAGGTCTCCAACATCCATGCCGGTACCGGTGCCAACAACGTGATTCCCGGCGAGCTCGAGGTGGATTTCAACATCCGCTACAACCCGCACTGGGATGCACCGAAGCTGGAAGCGGAGATCACCGCGCTGCTGGAACGGCATGGCCTGCAGTACACGCTGAAGTGGCACCGCAGCGGCGAGCCGTTCTACACCCCGGAGGGCACGCTGCGCGCCACCGCGCGTGCGGTGCTGGCCGAGCACATCGGCCGTGCACCGGAAGAAAGCACCGGCGGCGGCACCTCCGATGCACGCTTCATCGCGCCCTTGGGCGCGCAGTGCATCGAAGTGGGGCCGGTCAACGCCAGCATCCACCAGGTGGACGAGAACGTGCGCGTGGCCGATCTGGAGGCATTGCCGGGGCTGTACCAGCGGCTGGTGGAGCGGCTGCTGGCGTGAACCTGCGACGCTGGGTGCCGACCGTTGGTCGGCACGCCTTTCGCCGGCATTGCTTTCCTGTAGAGCCGAGCCATGCTCGGCTGCTTCTGCAGGGAATGCCCAGCCGAGCGTGGCTCGGCTCTACTCAGAAAAAATGAAGAACGGCGGCTCGACCGCTTTTTCCCAGTAGCTCGGCGCCGCCATGTAGAAGTGCTGCGCCTCGGCCCGGGCGAACCAGCGTGCGGCTGCGTCGGTGTCCTTCTCCACGCCCGGTGCACTGCGGCCCAGCAGCAGTCCGGCGAAGTACTGGCCGAACACATTGCCCTTCTCGCCGGCACGCTGGTACAGCTGCAGCGCACGTGCGGGATCGCGCGGTAGTCCCATGCCCTTTTCCAGCAGCGCGCCCAGGTCTACCTGCGCTTCGGCATCGCCACGCTCGGCGCGGCGCTGGATCTGCGCAACCAGTGGATGCACGGTGCCATCCTGTGCGGCCACCGCATCCGGTAGCCGTGACGATGAACTCGGGTAGCGCTCGTAGATCATTCCGCGCAGGTCCCAGCGCAGCGCCTGTTGCGCGTCGCCTGGCTGACGATAGGCCTTGGCGAGTTCGTAGAACGCATAGGGATTGCCGTGGTAGGCCGCCGCCAGGTAGGCGCGTTCTCCGCGTCGCCAGGACGCACGCAGCACCGGCGCCGGATTGATGTGGGGGCTGTCGGCATGCCGCAGCGTGCCGGAGATCCAGATCCTGCCCAGTGCTTCTTCCGCCTTGGTGTTGTGGAAGGTCCAGGGTGTGACCGCGGCGGCACGCTCGTAGTAGGCGATGGCGCGCGGATCGTTGAAGCGTTCGAAGGTTTGCGCGGTATCGAAGGCACCCTCGAAGCTGCCGTCGGTGCCGCGTTGTTCCAGGCCCTGCAGCTGGGCCGGCGGCAGGGGCGAGGGTGGGGCCAGGGTCTGGCAGGCGGCCAGGCCCAGGCAGAACAGGGCGGCCAGCGCCGCGTTGCGTCCAGTGCGGTGTTGCATTTCCATTACACGTTTCACGGCCGGCCATTATGCGCGCCTGGGAGTGGTTGCCAACGCAACGGTTGCACCATGCCGGAAACCGGGGTAGGGTCAATGCCATGTCGATCCGCCTGGCCACCGCCGTCAATAACAACAACCGCAATAATCTGCGCGCGAATAATCGTGCGCGGCCGATGCGGGACTGCGCCCTGGGTAGATAGACAGCAACACACGCCCGGACACCAGAAAACCCGCATCGGTCGATGCGGGTTTTTTTGTGCCCGGGCGTAGTCCCACCCGGGCCTGGATGGCCGGTCGAACACCCTCCCACCCGTGAAATCCCCAACAGGAGCTCCCCCATGTGTTCGATCTTCGGAATCTTCGGCCTGCAGGCCGGTGACGATCTTCCCGCCCTGCGCCGGCACGCGCTGGAACTGTCGCAACGCCAGCGCCACCGTGGCCCGGACTGGAGCGGCGTGTACCTCGACGAAGGTGCGCTGCTGGTCCATGAACGGCTGGCCATCGTCGATCCGGCCGGTGGTTCGCAGCCGCTGCTGTCGGCCGATGGCCAGCTGGCGCTGGCGGTGAACGGCGAGATCTACAACCACCAGGCGTTGAAGGCGGCGCTGACCACCACCTACGACTTCCAGACTGGCTCGGACTGCGAGGTGATCAACGCGCTCTACCGCCAGGGCGGCGCGCCGGCGCAGTGGCTGGAACAGCTCAACGGCATCTTCGCCTTCGCGCTGTGGGACCGTGACAGTGGACGCGTGCTGGTGGCGCGCGACCCGGTGGGCGTGGTGCCGCTGTACTGGGGCCACGATGCCCAGGGGCGCTTGCGCGTGGCCTCGGAAATGAAGGCGCTGGTCGATACCTGTGCCGATGTCGCGCAGTTCCCGCCGGGCCACTATTTCGACAGTGCCAGCGGTGAGCTGGTGCGCTACTACCAGCAACCGTGGCGCGACTACGCCGACGTGCAGGGCCGCCGGGCCGATCTGGCTGAACTGCGCCAGGCGTTCGAGCATGCGGTGGAGCGCCAGCTGATGAGCGATGTGCCTTATGGCGTGCTGCTGTCCGGTGGCCTGGACTCGTCGCTGGTGGCGGCGGTGGCCGCGCGCTATGCACGTCGTCGCATCGAGGATGGGGGACAGACCGAAGCCTGGTGGCCGCGCCTGCACTCGTTCGCGATCGGCTTGAAGGGCTCGCCCGATCTGGCCGCCGCAGCGATCGCCGCCGAAGCGCTGGGCACCGTGCATCACGGTTTCGAGTACACGTTCGAGGAAGGCCTCGATGCGCTGCCGGAGGTGATCCGCCACATCGAGACCTACGACGTCACCACCATCCGCGCATCGACGCCGATGTTCCTGCTGGCGCGGCGGATCAAGGCGATGGGCGTGAAAATGGTGCTCTCCGGCGAGGGCAGCGACGAGATCTTCGGTGGCTACCTGTACTTCCACAAGGCACCGGATGCGCGTGAATTCCACGACGAGCTGGTACGCAAGCTCGACGCCCTGCACAACTACGACTGCCTGCGCGCCAACAAGTCGATGATGGCCTGGGGCGTGGAGCCGCGCGTGCCGTTCCTCGACCGTGAGTTCCTCGATGTGGCGATGCGCTTCGATGCCGCACACAAGATGGTCGGTGCCGGTTTTGGCGGCCGCCGCATTGAGAAGGCCGTGTTGCGCGAGGCGTTCGACGGCTACCTGCCGGACAGCATCCTGTGGCGGCAGAAGGAACAGTTCAGCGATGGCGTGGGCTATGGCTGGATCGATGGGCTGAAGGCACATGCCGAGGCGCAGGTGAGCGACCGTGTACTGGCGGCCGCCGACAAGCGCTTCCCGCACAACCCGCCGCAGACCAAGGAGGCGTACTACTACCGCCACCTGTTCGAGCAGTTCTTCCCGAGCCGGGCAGCGGCCGAGACCGTGCCGGGAGGCAAGTCGATCGCCTGTTCGTCGCCCGCGGCCATCGCCTGGGACGCCAGCTTCGCCGCGGCGGCAGATCCCTCCGGTCGCGCGATCGCCGGCGTGCACGAGCAGGCACTGGCCTGAGCACCCCCAAAAGGGGACGGAGGGGATTAAGTCGTTTGTGGCACAAACGACTTAATCCCCTCCGTCCCCTTTTGTATGATCGCCCCCTGCGCATTGGGGAATGTTCATGGACGTACAGGCAGGCGGCAACGCGCCGCCCACGAAATGGGGATGGCGCTACCTGGCGTGGGCCGGGGTTCCGTTGCTGGCTGGCGTGCTGCTGGCGCGGTATGCCGGGCCGGCGGCGCCCGAGGCGGTTGCCCGTGCCTCCGTCGCCGCCGAAGGCGGCTGGGTGCAGCATCTGGCGTCTCCGCTGGGCCTGTTCCTGCTGCAGCTGCTGGTACTGCTGCTGGTGGCCAAGGGCGCGGGGGCGCTGCTCAAGCGCATGGGACAGCCGGCGGTGATCGGCGAAATGGCCGCTGGCCTGATGATGGGGCCGCTGGTGCTTGGCAGCCTGCTGCCGCAGCTGCATGGTGCGCTGTTCCCGGCCAGTTCGCTGGGCCCGCTGGGCATGCTCAGCCAGCTGGGCGTGCTGATGTTCCTGCTGGTGGCCGGTGCCGAACTGGACCTGGCGGCGCTGCGTGGCCGCCGGCGTTTCGCCTTTACCGTCAGCCATGCCGGCATTGCAGTGCCGTTCGTGCTCGGCGTCGCCTTGGCGATCTGGCTGTATCCGCAGCACGGCCCACAGGGTGTGGGCTTCACCGCATTCGCACTTTTCGTAGGCATCTCGATGAGCATCACGGCCTTCCCCGTGCTGCTGCGCATCCTGGCCGACCGCGGGATCACACAGACGCCGCTGGGGCAGACCGCGATCGCCTGCGCTGCCTTGGGCGATGCCACCGCGTGGTGCCTGCTGGCGCTGATCGTGGCTGCCGCCCAGGCCAGCGGCTGGTTGCCGGCCAGCCTCAACCTGGTGTGCGTGGTCGCGTTCGTGGCGCTGATGCTGGGGCTGGTGAAGCCGTGGTTCGCGCGCCGGCAGATTGCGCCGGGCCGTGAGGGGCGCTGGCTGCTCGGCATCCTGCTGCTGTCGCTGGGCAGTGCGCTGGTCACCGAGATGCTGGGCATCCACGCGCTGTTCGGCGCGTTCGCTGCGGGTGTCGCGGTATCGTCCAACGCGCAGCTGCGTGACCTGCTGATGGCACGTGTCGAGCCGTTCGCGGTCACGCTGCTGCTGCCGTTGTTCTTCGCCATGACCGGGCTGCGCATGCGCGCCGATGCGCTGCAGGCCAGCGACATCGTGCTGTGCGTGGTGGTGATCGCGGTGGCCACGACGGGCAAGCTGCTGGGCACCTTCAGTGCCGCGCGCAGTGCCGGCATGCCCACGCGCGAAGCGTGGCGGCTGGGCGCGCTGATGAACACCCGCGGCCTGATGGAGCTGATCGTGCTCAACCTGGGGTATGAGCTGGGCCTGCTCGGTGACCGCCTGTTCGCGGTGCTGGTGATCATGGCACTGGTGACCACGGCGATGACCGGGCCGCTGCTGAACCTGATCGAACGGCGCAGGGCCTGAGCGTTGAACGGTAGTGCCGGCCGCTGGCCGGCAACCTGATGATGCTGGACACACCTGCATGGATGCCGGCCAGCGGCCGGCACTACCGCGCTGGCACCAGTGTCATCACGTGCTGCGTCTTGCCCGGCAGGAACGGTGTCGGGCGCCCATGCACCCAGTCCTCGTGGCCGGCACCCCAGTACGGTGACAGCGGATGGCCGCTCTGGCCGCCGGGCATGTGCACGATGCCGTCGGCCTCGTGGCCGGGCGAGACCACCATGCGCTCGGAGGCGCCGAAGTTCGGCGTCTGCACGCGCGGCATGTCCCGGTCGCCGGGCAGGCGGTCGGCGGGCATGCACAGCCAGCGCTTGGCGATGTCCGGCAGCGCCCGTGCAATGGGGTGGCAGATCGCCGCGGTATTGCGTTCACCCCAGCTGCGCTTGGCCAGCGGCCCCTGCTTGGCCAGCTCACCCTCGGTACGGCGGGCGGCGTCGATCAGCAGCGCATCCCAGCTGTCGAAGGCCGGTGGCAGCAGGTTGGCCGGGCGCTGTTCCAGCATCGGCCAGGCCACGCCTTCCAGCTGTGCCAGGCGTGGGTCCAGGTAGGCATCGCCCAGCTGCGCGTTGGCCGGGGCCAGCAGTGCATCGGACAGCGTGGCCATGACCTGCGTGCGGAATTCACGCACCACCCGGTAGCTGACCGAACTGGCCGAGGCGCGCCCGCCCCATTGATGGCTGGCCTCCTTCAAACGCTTCAGCGCAGGGTCGTCACTGCGTTCGATGACGTCGTGCAGCAGAGCCCACCAGCGCTGCAGGAACACCGCGCGGTCGTCGAGCTGGATCGCCAGCAGGTCGTGCTCGTCGAAGCGCTCCTGGATTGCCAGCAGGTCGCGGATCTGCCGCGCCCGCGCACCCAGGTCATAGCCGCCGTTGCCGACGCTGGCGAGTGCCTCGCCGTCGAGTACGCGTCCATTGGCGGTCCACAGGCGATGGTTGGGGGGATCGATCAATGCCGGCGAGGCATCGCTGCGGATCGGCCACGGCGCGCAGCCCTGGTTGCTGGCGGCATTGAAGCCGGCCGGTGCACAGCCGGGGCCGCGGTCCGGGCGAGCGCCGATCAGGCGCCAGGCAATGCGCCCGCTGCGATCACCGACCACCAGGTTCTGTGCGGGGATGCCGGCACGGTCGGCGAAGTGCAGTGCACCGTCGAGGTCACCGGCGCGGGCCAGGTCAGCGAAATCCAGGCGTACGGCACCGGGCAGGTGTGCGACCCAGCGCAGGGCGTCGCCACTGCCATCGGCATGGGTATGCAGGATCGGCCCCCAGTCGGTTTCGCGCACCGCGAACAGCACGTCGGCCTGGCCGGCCACGGCGATGCGCTCTTCGTGCACGGTCACGGCGGCGTTGGCCGGTTCCGTGCGATAGTCCGCCGTGTCGATGTAGCTGTTGGTGAAGCCCCAGGCGACGTGCCCGTTGCTGCCGACGATCACCGCCGGCAGGCCCGGCAGGGAGAAGCCGGTGACATCGACCTGGCCGCCGGCGGCCTGTGGGTCGGGGTAGCGCAGGCGCACGCGGAACCACAGGCCGGGTGCACGCAGGCCCAGGTGCATGTCGTCGGCAACGATGGCGCGGCCGTCGGCGGTAAGCGCCCCGGCCACCGCGAAGTTGTTGCTGCCGATGACGTCGCCCTCTTCCTGCTCAGTGCCCGTTTTTCCCTTCAATGTGCGCAGGTCCAGCTGGCTGGCATCGGGCAGGGCGGCGTTGCCGGTGGGTTCGCCAAACAGCGGCGCATCCCATTCGGTGCCGTCGTGGGCGATCAGCGCGTACAGCGCCGGCGGCACCACTGCGCGGATGCGGCTGAGCGCAAGCTCGGTCTGGTTGCCGGGGTCCTGCAGGTCGGCATACATGGCCAGCCCGGTCAGCACGCTGTCGCTGGCCTGCCACGGTTGTGGTGATTGCCGCAGCAGCAGGTAGGCCCATGGGCGCACGGAGAGATCGGCCAGGCCTTCGTTGACGCCATCCACGTAGGCGCGCACGGCCGTGCCGTTGTCGCCCAGTGCGGCCTGCAGATTCGCCTCGGTGCGTGCACGCAGCCGGTGCACGCGCATGCGCTTGTCGGCGTCGATGGCCTTCGGCCCGAACAGCGCCGACAGCTCGCCAGCGGCACTGCGGCGCATCAGGTCCATCTCGAAGTAACGTTCCTGCGCGTGTACGCGGCCGAGCGCACGCATCGCGTCGGCCTGGCTGCCGGCAGTGATGGTGACCACGCCCAGCCCATCGCGCTCGATGGTGACCGGCTTGGCCAGCCCCGGCAGCGCATGCTCGCCGTCCAGGTCGGCCAGGCTGCCGCGCAGCAGCAGCCACAGCACCAGTGCGGTGACCAGCACGATGGCGATCAACACGCCCAGCACCCAACGCCATGTACGTCGCATCGCACGTCCTTTCCGAACTCGTGGGCCGATTGTAGCCGCAGGCGCAACTGCGACTGATTCCGATTAGATCACCGTATTTTGAAATGCGGCACCCTATGCCGCATCGATTCACAGGAGCCCCCCCATGAAAGGCAACCCGGACGTCATCGCCTGCCTGAAGGAACTGCTGCGCGGCGAGCTTGCTGCGCGCGACCAGTACTTCATCCATTCCCGCCGCTACGAGGACCAGGGCCTGTTCGCGCTGTACGAGCGCCTGAACCACGAGATGGAAGAGGAAACCCAGCATGCCGATGCGCTGCTCCGCCGGATCCTGTTCCTGGGTGGCGACCCGGACATGCGCCCGCATGCCACCGAGCCGGGCAAGACCGTGGAGGAGATGCTGCAGAAGGATCTCGATACTGAATACGCCGTTCGGAACAATCTCGCCGCCGGCATGAAGCTGTGCGAGGAGAAGGGCGATTACGTGAGCCGCGACATCCTGCTGGCGCAGCTGAAGGACACCGAGGAAGACCACGCCTGGTGGCTGGAGCAGCAGCTGGGCCTGATCAAGCGCATCGGCCTGGAGCTGTACCAGCTGAGCAAGATCGACGGCAACGGCGCCCCGGCGCACTGAGCGGGCATCGTTTTTGTAGAGCCGAGCCAATGCTCGGCTGCCTTCCGGTAGAGCCGACCGCTGGTCGGCTGCTCTGCAGAAAGCAGCCGACCAGCGGTCGGCTCTACCAGGAGCCAAAAGCAGCCGACCAGCGGTCGGCTCCACCAGCAGCACAGCGTTCTGTCGCCCGCCAGCACCGGAGCACCGCCAGCCAGCCTTCGCCCGCCAGCCGCTCCACCGCCCGCCAGCCGACAACGAAAAAGCCGGGGAATGCCCCGGCTTTTTCGTGCCTGGGGTCAGAGCCCTTTCCCATGGAAAGGGATCCGACCCCCGTACCTCTTATTCCACCGACAGCCCTTCCACCTTCTGCCAGCCGCGCGGCAGCAGGTGGCCGCGGGTGGCACGGGCGCCGAGGTAGGCGTCGAGCTCGTTGAACTTCAGGCCCATGGTGCGCTGGCCGCTGCGCACCTGCAGGGTCTGCCCCGGGCTGATCGCCACGATGGCGACCACGCGTTCAGTGGCGAGCTTGGCCTTCGGGATCTCGATGATCTTGTTGCCCTTGCCCTTGTCCAGTTCCGGCAGGTCGTTGGCGGCGATCGCCAGCAGGTTGCCGGAACTGGTCACCGCCACGATGCGGTCGGTGGCCACGTTGGCGACCATCGACGGGGTGAGCACCGACGAGCCGGACGACAGGTTCAGCATCGCCTTGCCGGCCTTGTTGCGACCGATCAGGTTCTCGAAGCGGGTGACGAAGCCGTAGCCGTGGCTGGAGGCCAGCACGAAGCGGGCATCCGGCTCGGCACTGGCCAGGGTCACGAAGCTGGTACCCGCTGCCGGCGAGAAGCGGCCGGTCAGCGGCTCACCATTGCCACGCGCGGAGGGCAGGGTGTGCACCGGCGTCGAGTAGGCGCGGCCCTCGCTGTCGAGGAACGCGACCTGCTGGGTGCTGCGCGCACGCACTGCGCCCTGCAGGGCGTCGCCATCGCGGTAGGACAGGGCGGACGCATCGACGTCGTGGCCCTTGGCCGCTCGGATCCAGCCCTTCTCCGACAGCACCACGGTCATCGGCTCGCTCGGCACCAGCTCGGTCTCGTCGATGGCCTGCGCGGCCTGGCGCTGCACCAGCGGCGAGCGGCGTGCGTCGCCGAACTTCCTGGCGTCGGCGGTCAGTTCGTCGCGGATCAGCTTCTTCAGCTTGGCCTTGCTGTCGAGGATGCCGAGGATCTTCTCGCGCTCCTTGGCCAGCTCGTCCTGCTCGCCGCGGATCTTCATCTCTTCCAGGCGGGCCAGCTGCTTCAGCTTGGTTTCCAGGATGTACTCGGCCTGTTCCTCGGACAGGCCGAAGCGCGCGATCAGCGCCGCCTTCGGTTCGTCCTCGGTACGGATGATGTGGATCACCTCGTCCAGGTTGAGGAAGGCGACCAGCAGGCCTTCCAGCAGGTGCAGGCGGCGCTCGACCTTCTGCAGGCGGTGCTGCAGGCGGCGGGTGACGGTGTTGCTGCGGAAGGTCAGCCATTCGCTGAGCAGCATCTTCAGGTTCTTCACCTGCGGACGGCCGTCCAGCCCGATCACGTTGAGGTTGACGCGGTAGCTGCGCTCCAGGTCCGTGGTCGCGAACAGGTGGCCCATCAGCTGGTCCGCGTCGACGCGGTTGGAACGCGGCACCAGCACCACGCGCACCGGGTTGGCGTGGTCGGATTCGTCGCGGATGTCCTCCAGCCACGGCAGCTTCTTGGCGCGCATCTGCGCGGCGATCTGCTCGATCACCTTCGACGGCGACACCTGGAACGGCAGCGCCGTCACCACGATGTTGCTGGCCTCCTTGGTGAAGGTCGCACGTGCACGCACGCTGCCGTTGCCGGTCTCGTAGATGTTCCGCAGGTCGTTGGCCGATGTGATGATCTCGGCGCTGGACGGATAGTCCGGGCCCTGCACGTGCTCGCACAGGTCGCGCACGCTGGCATCGGGGTTGTCCAGCAGGTGCAGCAGTGCGCTGACGATCTCGTTGAGATTATGCGGCGGCACGTCGGTGGCCATGCCCACGGCGATGCCGGTGGTGCCGTTGAGCAGCAGGTGCGGCAGCCGTGCCGGCATCCAGGTCGGCTCCTGCAGGGTGCCGTCGAAGTTCGGTGCCCAGTCGGTGGTGCCCTGGCCCAGTTCGCCCAGCAGCACTTCGGCGATCGGGGTCAGCTTGGATTCGGTGTAACGCATCGCCGCGAACGACTTCGGGTCGTCGCTGGAGCCGAAGTTGCCCTGGCCCTCGATCAGCGGGTAGCGGTACGAGAACGGCTGCGCCATCAGCACCAGCGCTTCGTAGCACGCGCTGTCGCCGTGCGGGTGGTACTTGCCGATGACGTCGCCGACGGTGCGCGCGGACTTCTTCGGCTTGGACGCGGCATTCAGGCCCAGCTCGCTCATCGAATAGATGATGCGGCGCTGCACCGGCTTCAGGCCGTCGCCGATGAACGGCAGGGCGCGGTCCAGGACCACATACATCGAGTAGTCGAGGTAGGCGCGTTCGGCGTACTCGCGCAGCGGCAGTTGTTCGAATCCGTGGAACACGGGGCGGGCAAGTTCGGTCATGCGGCGTTGTTACCTGTTGTCGGGAGGCGGCGACGGCGGTCGCCGCTCGCAATCCTGTGATTATCCGGATGCGGCGGGGGATGCCAAGCCGCGCGCAGGGTCCAGCCCGGTTTCCAGGCCGTGCCCGGCCCGTGCCAGGTAGCGCCCGGGCGGCAGCCCGAAGTGGCGGCGGAACACGGTAACGAACGCGCTGGCGCTGCTGAAGCCCAGCGCGTGGGCGATGTCGGCCACGCTGCGGCCGTCGGTCAGCTGGCGCAGGGCCTCTGACAGGCGCGCCTGCTGCCGCCACTGGGCGAAGCTGAGCGTGGTCTCGTCGCGGAAGTGACGGGTCAGGCTGCGCGGTGACAGGCCGGCCCAATGCGCCCATTCGGCCAGGCTGCGTTCGTCGGAGGGGTCGGCCAGCAACTGCGAGGCGATCTTCAGCAGGCGCCGGTCGTGCGGCATCGGCAGGTGCATGCGCTGGCGCGGCGCGGTGCGGATCTCGTCCAGCAGCACGTCGATGATGTGCTGGCGCTCGGGCGTGGTGTCATGGCCGAGCGGCCATTCGCAGATGCGGTCGGCCAGCGCCTGCGCCAGCTTGGACAGGCCCAGCACGCAGGGGTCGGCGGGCAGGGTGGCGCAGGCCGGTGCAGCCAATGCCATGCCCCAGCCGCGCAACGGGCCGTCGAGGGTGACGGTGTGCGGTTCCAGCGGCGGCATCCAGCCGGCCGAGCCCGGCGCCAGCGACCACGTGCCATGCGAGGTGCGGGTGGTCAGCAGGCCGCGTTCGACGCAGATCAACTGGGCACGCTGGTGGTGGTGCCAGTCGACCTCGCGGGCCAGGCCCTGCTGGCTGTCGAAGCGGAAGGCGATGACCGGCGGGCCGTCGTTGCGCTCGAACCAGTCCAGTGCCTCATCTCTGAGTAGGCGTTTGGGAACCTGAATTTCTGCCTTGTTCATCATGTCCGCTGGCTGAAATGTGACATCCATTGGCTGGATTGTACTACCGGGCCACCTGACCAGATCATTAAGGTAGGCGCCTTCACTGATCGAGCCCGCTGCTGCAACACAGCATTCGATGCCAGATCGAATATTTCCATTGAGAAGTATTTTTTTTGGAAGAGAATGCTCCCCCATGATCTGTCCTGCAACCACTCCCCCCAGCTTCGGCCTGCTGCTGCGCCAGGTGCGCGACGGCCTGGTGCGCCAACTCGACGCGTCCATGGCGGAAGAAGATCTGGGAATCGGCTTCACCCATTACATCGGGTTGAAGGTGCTTTCCCACATGGCGCCCTGCACCGCCAACGAACTGGCCCAGGCCATCGACCAGGTGCCCAGCGCGGTCACCCGCCTGCTGGACAAGCTGGAGGCGCTGGGCTGCGTCCGCCGCGAGGCGCATGCGCAGGACCGGCGGGCACTGCAGATCGTGCTGACCGACGAAGGCCGTGCGTTGTGGGCGCGGCTGAAGCTGCGCGGCGACGCGGTGATGGATTACGCGCTGCGTGATCTTTCCGCCGACGAGCGCACGCTGCTGCTGTCCCTCCTTACCCGAATCCGCGATTCACTGACGACCCCATGAACCCGATCCCGCATTCCACTCTCCGCCGGTCCGGGCGCGCGCTGCTGGTGTCAGCGCTGGCGCTGGCCCTGGCCGCCTGCGCCAGCAGTCGTGGCCTCAACCCGCAGGGCCACGTGCTTGACGTGGACAGCCTGCACAGCGAACGCACCCTGGCTGACACCGACCTGAGCGCCGCCGGCTTCCCGGCGCAGGACTGGTGGAAGGCACTGGGCGATGCGCAGCTGGACGCACTGGTCGCCGAGGGCCTGGCCGGCCACCCGAGCCTGGACGCCGCCGACGCGCGCCTGCGCCAGGCCCAGGCCCAGGTCGGTACCGCGCGCGCCGACGAGCTGCCCAGCCTGTCGGTGTCCGGCGGCTACACCGGCCTGCGCCTGCCCGAGTCGATGGTCGGCAGCGAGATGGGCGGCCGCTATGGCGGCAGCAGCCAGGTCGCCTTCGATTTCAGCTACGGCGTGGACCTGTGGGGCGGCAAGCGCGCCGCCTGGGAAGCGGCGGTGGATGGCGCGCATGCCGCCACCGTTGAAGCCCAGGCCGCACGCCTGAACCTGTCCACCGGCATTGCCCAGGCCTATGCCGACCTGGCCTACGCGTGGCAGCTCAACGACGTGGCCGAGGAAGAACTGACCCGCTCGCAGAAATCGCTGCAGCTGACCCGCCAGCGCCGCAGCGCCGGCATCGACAGCGATCTGCAGGTGCGCCAGGCCGAGGCCCGCGTGCCGGCCGCGCAGCAGCAGGTGCTGGCCGCGCAGCAGCGCATCGACGCCGCCCGCACCGCGCTGGCTGCACTGGTCGGCAAGGGGCCGGACCGTGGCCTGTCGATCCAGCGCCCGCAGCCGTTGAACCCGATGGCACTGCAGCTGCCGGGCGTACTGCCCAGCGAACTGCTCGGCCGTCGCCCCGACATCGTGGCTGCGCGCTGGCGCGTGGAAGCGGCCGACAAGCAGATCAAGGTCGCCAAGACCAAGTTCTACCCGAGCTTCAACCTGACCGCGCTGGCCGGCGTGGTCGCCCCGAACGTGGGTGACCTGCTGAAGAACAGCTCGACCTTCGCCTACATCGGCCCGGCGTTGAGCCTGCCGATCTTCGAAGGCGGCAAGCTGCGCGCCAACCTGGCCAACACCGACGCGCAGTACGACCTGGCGGTGGCCAACTACAACCAGGCCGTGCTCGATGCACTGCGCGACGTCGCCGACCAGGTCAACGCGGTGCGCTCGCTGGCGCAGCAGGCGCACGCGCAGCAGCAGGCAGTGGACACCGCACGCTCGGCCTTCGACCTGGCCCAGCAGCGCTACCGCGCCGGCATCGGCAGCTACCTGGACGTGCTGACCGCGCAGTCCACCCTGCTGCAGTCGCAGCAGCAGCTGGCCGGCCTGCAGTCGCAGCAGGTGCAGACCTCGGTGCGCCTGAGCAAGGCGCTGGGCGGTGGTTTCCAGCCCGCCGACACCGACCGCGCACCGATCGCCTCCCATTCCGATTCCTCGCATTCCTGAAGACGCCCGCCATGAGCCAGACCCAAGACACCGCGGCCCCGGCCGCCCCCAACCGCCGCGGCAACCTGCTGCGCGGCCTGTTCGTGATCGTCGTGCTGCTGCTTGCCGCCCTGGCGCTGTGGTACTTCATGTTCGGCCGTTGGTTCGAAGAGACCGACGATGCCTACGTGCAGGGCAACCAGGTGCAGATCACCCCGCTGGTGGCCGGTACCGTGGTCGCCATCAATGCCGATGACGGCATGCGCGTGGAGCGCGGCCAGCTGCTGGTGCAGCTGGACCCGTCCGACACTTCGGTGGCGCTGCAGCAGGCCGAAGCCAACCTGGCCAAGACCGTGCGCCAGACCCGTGGCCTGTACCGCAGCGTGGAAGGCGCGCAGGCGGACCTGAACGCCCGCCAGGTGACCCTGAAGCGCGTGCGCGAGGACTTCGCCCGCCGCAAGGATCTGGCCGCCACTGGCGCCATTTCCAACGAAGAACTGGCCCACGCCCGCGACGAGCTGGCGGCGGCCGAAGCGGCCGTGGCCGGTTCGCGCGAGACCGTCGAGCGCAACCGCGCGCTGGTCGACGACACCGTGATCGCCACCCAGCCGGACGTGCAGGCCGCCGCCGCGCAGCTGCGCCAGGCCTTCCTCAACAACGCCCGAGCCGGCATCGTCGCGCCGGTCACCGGCTACGTTGCCCGTCGTTCGGTGCAGGTGGGCCAGCGCGTGCAGCCGGGCAATGCCCTGATGGCCGTGGTGCCGACCGAGCAGATGTGGGTCGAGGCCAACTTCAAGGAAACCCAGCTGCGCCATATGCGCCTGGGCCAGGAAGTGGAGCTGAAGTCGGACCTGTATGCCGGTGACGTGAAGTACAAGGGCCGCATCCAGAGCCTGGGCCTGGGTACCGGCTCGGCGTTCTCGCTGTTGCCGGCGCAGAACGCCAGCGGCAACTGGATCAAGATCGTGCAGCGCGTGCCGGTGCGCATCGCCATCGATGCCAAGCAGCTGGCCGAACACCCGCTGCGCATCGGCCTGTCGATGAAGGCCGAAGTGAGCCTGCGCGACCAGAAGGGTGAAGTACTGCCGAGCACCCCGGCCAAGGGCACCGTGTTCGACACCGACGTATATGCCAAGCAGCTGCATGATGCCGACGAGGTGATCCACACGATCATCCAGGGCAACCTGCCGCAGCAACAGGCAAAGGTGGGCTGAGGTCGCCATGTCCGCACAAGCTCCAGCCGCACCCGGCGCTCCGGGTGCACCGGCGGCGCCGGGTGCGGCCTCCGGGTTCCTGCCACCCAGCGTCGCCCTGTGCACCGTGGGCCTGGCGATGGCGTCGTTCATGCAGGTGCTCGACACCACCATCGCCAACGTTTCACTGCCGACCATCGCCGGTAATCTCGGCGCCAGCTCGCAGCAGGCGACCTGGGTCATCACTTCGTTCGCGGTCAGCACGGCCATCGCGCTGCCGCTGACCGGCTGGCTCAGCCGTCGCTTCGGCGAGCGCAAGCTGTTCGTCTGGGCCACGCTGGCCTTCGTCATCACCTCGCTGCTGTGCGGCCTGGCGCAGAGCATGGGCATGCTGGTGCTGTCGCGTGCGCTGCAGGGTTTCGTGGCCGGCCCGATGTACCCGATCACGCAGTCGCTGCTGGTCTCGATCTATCCGCGCGAGAAACGCGGACAGGCATTGGCGCTGCTGGCGATGATCACGGTGGTGGCGCCCATCTGCGGTCCGATCCTCGGTGGTTGGATCACCGACAACTACAGCTGGGAATGGATCTTCCTGATCAACGTGCCACTGGGCATCTTCGCCGCGCTGGTGGTGGGCAACCAGCTGAAGGGACGCCCGGAGCAGATCGAGAAGCCGAAGATGGACTACGTCGGCCTGGTCACCCTGGTGATCGGTGTCGGTGCCCTGCAGCTGGTGCTCGACCTGGGCAACGACGAGGACTGGTTCTCGTCGATGAAGATCGTGGTGCTGGCCTGCGTGGCGGTGGTGACGCTGACGGTGTTCCTGATCTGGGAGCTGACCGACAAGGATCCGATCGTTGACCTGAAGCTGTTCCGGCACCGCAACTTCCGCGCCGGTACGCTGGCGATGGTGGTGGCCTACGCGGCGTTCTTCAGCGTGGCGCTGCTGATCCCGCAGTGGCTGCAGCGTGACATGGGCTACACCGCGATCTGGGCAGGCCTGGCGACCGCGCCGATCGGCATCCTGCCGGTGATCATGACGCCATTCGTCGGCAAGTACGCATCGCGCTTCGACATGCGCATGCTGGCCACGGTCGCCTTCATCGTGCTGTCGATGACCAGCTTCCTGCGTTCGAACTTCAACCTGCAGGTGGACTACATGCACGTGGCCGGCGTGCAGCTGATCATGGGCATCGGCGTCGCGCTGTTCTTCATGCCGGTGCTGCAGATCCTGCTGTCGGACCTGGATGGGCGCGAGATCGCGGCGGGCTCCGGCCTGGCCACGTTCCTGCGTACGCTGGGTGGCAGCTTCGCGGCGTCACTGACGACGTGGCTGTGGGCGCGGCGTACCCAGGTGCACCATGCCGACCTGACCGAGCACATCTCGGCCTATCAGCCCGGCATGCAGGACCAGGTGACGGCGATGGGGCAGGGCGACCTGCAACACGGTGCAGCGGTACTGAACAACATGATCAACCACCAGGCATCGCAGATGGGCTTCAACGACATCTTCTTCCTGCTGGGCTGGATCTTCCTGGCGATCATCACGTTCCTGTGGCTGGCCAAGCCGCCGTTCGGCGCGGGTGCGGGTGCTGCCGCCGGTGGCGGGCACTGATCGTTCATTGCTGTTGAAACGCAGAAACCCCGCCGCAAGGCGGGGTTTTTCTTTTGGTGGATCCACGCCACGCATGGGTGGATCTCGGGGCGTGAATTCCCAGACCCCGGAAACGAAAAAACCCGCTTTCGCGGGTTTGATCATCTTGAGTCGTGGTGCCCAGGAGAGGACTCGAACCTCCACGGTTTTACCCGCTAGTACCTGAAACTAGTGCGTCTACCAATTCCGCCACCTGGGCGACTCAGGAGATGAATTATGGGGAGCGACAGAAGATGTGTCAACAACATTTCACACTTTTTTCTGGGGCTGCACGCCCAGGTGATGCAGCAGGCTGCGCATCGCCGGTGACAGTCGTGTCCACTCGGCAAAGCAGGCGCACAGGCGTCGTTGCGCCCACGCATCGGCGAGCGGTACGGCGACGGTGTGCGTGCTGCGCCGATGCTGGCGCGCGATGGTCCGCGGCACGATGCCGACGCCGATGCCGTGGCCGACCATGATGCACACGCCTTCGAAGGTCTTCATGCGGATGCGTACATCCAGGCGGCGCCCGATGTCGTGCGCCTGGTCCTCGATGTAGGTCTGCAGTGCATTGCCATCGGCCAGGGCAACGAAGGTCTCGCCGGCAACCTCGACGAAGGTCACGCTGCGCCGCGAGGCGAGGCGGTGATCGGCCGGCAGCAGCATCACCAGCGGGTCTTCGGCAACCACATGCTGCTGCAGGCCGGCAGCGTCGACCGCATCACTGATGATGCCGGCCTCGGCCTGGCCCGCATTGATCGCACGCACGACCTCGGGGCTGGTGCGCTCCAGCAGTTCCACATGCAGGCGTGGCCGTTCGGCCAGCCACGGCGCGAGCCGCGAGGGCAGGTAGTTGGTCAGCGCGGCGGTGTTGGCATACAGGTGCAGGGTGCCGCGCGCACCCTGCGCGAACGCCTGCAGTTCGCCGCGCAGCTGTGCCTGCTGCTGCAGGATCAGGCGTGCGTGGTGGGCGAGGGCGGCGCCGGCCTCGGTCAGGCTGACGCCGCGTGGGTGCCGGTGCAACAGCGCGGTGCCGGCATCGGCTTCGATCGTGCGCAGGCGCTCGCTGGCTGAACCCAATGCCAGGTTTGCCTGTGCCGCGCCGGCGGTGATGCTGCCGGCTTCGGCGATTGCCAGGAACAGGCGCAGGTCGGCGATGTCCATCCGCATGTCGTGCCTCATTGCTGATCCGGCGCCTTCGGGTCAGCCGAAGGCTGGGCCGGGAAGACCGCATTGTGCGCCTGGCGAGGGCCCGGTCCAATGAAGCCATGCATGAATCGACGTACTTCTATTTGCTGCTGGTGGTGGTGTTCGTGCTGGCCGGCGTGGTCAAGGGCGTGACAGGGATGGGGTTGCCGACGGTGGCGATGGGCCTGCTGGGCAGCACCCTGTCACCGGTGGCGGCGGCGTCGATGCTGTTCATTCCAACCTTCGTCACCAATGCGTGGCAACTGCTGTCCGGGCCGTCGCTGGGCCACATCGTGCGGCGTTTGTGGCCGATGATGCTTGCCGTGGTGGTGGTGACGCTGGGTTCGGCCGCACTGCTGGTGCGGGTCGATCGCACCTGGTCGCGCGTTGCGCTGGGCGTGGCATTGGTGGTCTATGCCGCCTATGCGTTGCTCGCGCCGGTGTTCCGCGTGCCGCAGCGGCGCGAGCGCTGGCTGGGGCCGCTGGTGGGTGCGCTGTCCGGCGTGGTGACGGGGGCGACGGGTGTGTTCGTGATGCCGGCGGTGCCGTACCTGCAGTCGCTGGGATTGCAGCGCGAGGAGCTGGTGCAGGCGCTCGGGCTGGCGTTCACCGTGTCGACGATTTCGCTGACCACCGGTCTGGTGCTGCACGGTGCGTTCGGCATCCAGCAGCTGGGGCTGAGTGCGCTGGCGGTGCTGCCGGCGCTGCTGGGCATGTGGCTGGGCCAGGTGATCCGGCAGCGCATCAGTGCCCGCGTGTTCCGCGCCTGCTTCCTGGGGTTCCTGCTGCTGCTCGGGCTGGAACTGGTGCTGCGGCCGTTGTTCTGATGCCGGATCCGGGGCATGAAAAAACCCGCTTTCGCGGGTTTTTCTCATTCTCGACGTGGTGCCCAGGAGAGGACTCGAACCTCCACGGTTTTACCCGCTAGTACCTGAAACTAGTGCGTCTACCAATTCCGCCACCTGGGCGTCGAGGAGCGAGATTATGGGGTGCCGTGACGGGGGTGTCAACACTTTTTGCTGATCCCGGGTCGGTTGCCGTTGCGCATGCGAAACGGGCTCTGCCCCCCATCTCACTCGCTTGGGGCCAGAGCCCATTCCTCTGGAAAGGAATCCGACCCCGGCTGCCGGATCACAGGCAAAAAAAATCCCCGCCGAAGCGAGGAGTTTTTTCGTTGGTGCCCAGGAGAGGACTCGAACCTCCACGGTTTTACCCGCTAGTACCTGAAACTAGTGCGTCTACCAATTCCGCCACCTGGGCGTTCCAGAGGCGCAATTGTGAAGATGAATCCGCAGGCTGTCAACGACTTCCTGAATATTTTTGACGCGATCGCTTGAAGGCGACCGCTGACCCGTTCTGCACGCCGCCAGCGGCTACCATGTAGGGCGATGACTACCAAAAAACCAAGCAAGGGCGGGAGCAAGTCCCGCAGCCAGGCCCCGAACAAGGGCGCCAAGGCGGGTGCAGCCCGCACCACCAAGCCGGGCAAGCCGCTGCCGGGCTGGTTCCCCGAATTGAATGAAGGCGGTGCACCGCCACGCGGCCGCAAGGTCCGCAGTACCGATGCACCGGGCCCGGCCCCGGGCCGCAAGCTGCCGCCGGCCGGCAAGGTGATCGACGATCCCTATGCCGCCCGCGAAGCGGAGAAGTACGAACAGCCCATCGCCAGCCGCGAGGCCATCCTGGCCCTGCTGGAGCGCTGCGAAGGGCCGCAGACCGCCGAGGAACTGGGCGCGCGCCTGGGCCTGACCGCTCCGGACCGGGCCGAGGCGCTGTCGCGCCGGCTCGGTGCGATGGTCCGCGACGGCCAGTTGGTGCAGAACCGTCGCGGCGGTTTCGCCCCGATCCAGACCCTGAACCTGGTCACCGGTGTGGTGATCGCCAACCCGGAAGGGTTCGGCTTCCTGCGCCCGGTCGAGGGCGGCGACGACCTGTTCCTGCCGCCTTATGAAATGCGCAAGGTCATGCACGGCGACAAGGTGCTGGCCCGCGTGACCGGCATCGATCACCGTGGCCGTCGCGAAGGCAGCATCGCCCGCGTGCTGGAGCGCGGCATGACCCGCCTGATCGGCCGCTTCAGCATCGAGATGGGCATCAACTACGTGGTGCCCGACGACAAGCGCGTGCAGCGCAACGTGCAGGTGCCGCCGGACCAGACCGGTGGTGCGCGCGACGGCCAGCTGGTGGTCTGTGAACTGACCCAGGCGCCGGACAGCCGCCGCCCGCCGATCGGCCGCATCATCGCGGTGCTCGGCGACAAGCTGACCGCGTCGCTGGTGGTGGAGACCGCCATCCATGGCCACGAGCTGCCGTTCGAGTTCCCGCAGGAGGTGCTGGACGAAGCGGCCTCGGTGCCGCTGGTGGTCGAGCCGGCGATGATTGGCGACCGTGTCGACCTGCGCAGCACGCCGCTGGTCACCATCGATGGCGAGGATGCCAAGGACTTCGACGACGCGGTGTACTGCGAGCCGAATGCCGAGGGTTTCCGCCTGGTGGTGGCGATTGCCGACGTCTCGAATTACGTTCGCCCTGGTACGCCGCTGGATGAAGAGGCGCAGAAGCGTGCGACGTCGGTGTACTTCCCGGGCTTCGTGGTGCCGATGCTGCCGGAGACACTGTCCAACGGCATCTGCTCGCTGATGCCGAAGGTCGACCGCATGTGCTTTGTCTGCGACATGCAGATCGACCGCGATGGCCTGGTCACGCATTCGCGCTTCTACGAGGCGGTGATGAACTCGCATGCGCGCCTGACCTACACCCAGGTGTGGAAGGCGGTGGGCGAGGACGATGCCGATACCAAGGCCTGGATGGGCGACCTGCTGCCGCAGGTGCAGCGCCTGCACCAGCTGTACAAGGTGCTGTCCAAGGCACGCGCCAAGCGCGGTGCCATCGAATTCGAAAGCAGTGAAGTGCGTTTCGTGCTGGACAACCGTGGTGAAGTGACCCAGGCCGGCATGCTGGTGCGCAACGACGCGCACAAGCTGATCGAGGAGTGCATGATCGCGGCCAACGTCGAGGCCGCCAGGTACCTGCTGTCGCGCCATGTGCCGGCGCCGTACCGCATCCACGAGAAGCCGCCGGAAACCAAGTACGCCGACCTGCTGGAATTCCTCAAGGAGTTCAAGCTGAGCCTGCCGCCGTGGTCGAAGGTGCGCCCGGGCGATTACACCAAGCTGCTGAAGAAGATCCGCGACCGCCCCGATGCCACGCTGCTGGAATCGGTGTTGCTGCGCAGCCAGAGCCTGGCGATCTACAGCCCGGAGAATCACGGCCACTTCGGCCTGGCGCTGGAGGCGTACGCGCACTTCACCTCGCCGATCCGCCGTTACCCCGACCTGCTGGTGCACCGTGCGATCAAGCATGCGTTGTCCGGCAAGCCGCTGGACAAGTTCACCTACAACGCGCGCGAAATGGCGGCCCTGGCGCTGCAGTGTTCCGAGCGCGAGCGCCGTGCCGACGAAGCCGAGCGCGAGGTCGACGAGCGTTACCGCGCGGCGTGGATGGAAAAGCACGTGGGCGGCCAGTTCGACGGCGTGATCAGCGGCGTGACCAGCTTCGGCCTGTTCGTGGAACTGGACGAGTCCAAGGTGCAGGGCCTGGTGCATGTGACCCAGCTGCCGCAGGACTATTACAAGTTCGACGCCACCCGCAAAACGCTGACCGGCGAACGCCGCGGCAGCAGCTACCGGCTGGGTGACCGCGTGCGGATCCTGGTGCTGAAGGCCAGCATGGAAGAGCGCAAGATCGACTTCCGCCTGGTCGAGCACAAGGGCGAGGACGAGGGCGATGGCCTGCCGCCGCCGCCCGAGCGGGGCAAGCCGGCCAAGCGCACCAAGAAGAAGTATTGAAAGGTGTGCCGACCAACGGTCGGCACCTACCGCAACTGGTAGGTGCCAACCTTGGTTGGCACGACGTTCCGGAGGAACCCCAGCATGCAAGGCCAACCCGAATACAGTGGCGGCTGCCAGTGCGGCGCGGTCCGCTTCCAGGCGCGTGGCGAGCTCACCGACAGCTCGATCTGCCATTGCCGGATGTGCCAGAAGGCGTTCGGTGCCTATTACGCGCCGCTGGTATCCGTGCGCGGCGTGCAGTTCAGCTGGACCCGCGGCCAGCCGCGCTATTTCCAGTCGTCCAACGTGGTGCGGCGTGGTTTCTGCGCCGACTGCGGTACACCCCTGACCTATGAAGCCCTGGATGGCGTGGCCGTGGCTGCCGGCGCCTTCGATGAGCCGGAACGCCTGCCACCGACGATCCAGTACGGGGTGGAGCGCAAGCTGCCGTTCGTCGACAGCCTGTCCGGCCTGCCGGCGCGGCGCACCGAGGACGACGTCGCCGCGCTGGAGTTCCTGGCCACCATCGTCTCCCACCAGCACCCCGACCACGACACCCCGCACTGGCCGCCGCGCAGTCGGTAACGCCCCTCTGCGGCCGGTCGCAGCGCCCGGCCTGCCGATGCTCTACCATAGCCACCCCCTTTCCGGTCCCCGCCCGCATGAGCAAGAACAGCCAGTGGATTGTCGGCGTCAACGCCGTCGCCTCCTCCATCGAGAACGACGCCGAGAACGTCCGCGAAGTGCTGGTCGAGGCCGGTGCGAAGAACCCGCGCCTGACCGAGATCGAAGAGAACGCCCGCCGCAAGGGCATCGATGTGCGCAAGGTGAACAGCCAGGCGCTGGACGGTGTTGGCGGTTCGGTGCGCCACCAGGGCGTGGCCGCGCGCTACGCCGCCGCCCGTACCTACAGCGAGAACGAGCTGGAAGGGCTGGTCACCGCGGCCGAGGGCAAGGCCCTGCTGCTGGTGCTCGACGAGGTGCAGGACCCGCACAACCTCGGCGCCTGCCTGCGCTCGGCCGCTGCCGCCGGGGCGACCGCGGTGATCATCCCGAAGGACAAGTCGGCCACGGTCAATGCCACTGTGCGCAAGACTTCGGCCGGTGCCGCCGACCTGATCCCGGTGGTGGCGGTGACCAACCTCTCGCGCTGCCTGAAGGACCTGCAGAAGCAGGGCGTGTGGATCTACGGCCTGGCCGGTGAAGCCACGGCCTCGCTGTACCAGCTGGACCTGAAGGGCAACATCGCGCTGGTGCTGGGCGGCGAAGCCGATGGCCTGCGCCGCCTGACCCGCGAGAACTGCGATGGCCTGGTCAAGATCCCGATGCCGGGCGAGATCGAGAGCCTGAACGTCTCCGTCGCCGCCGGCGTCAGCCTGTTCGAGGCCGTGCGCCAGCGCGGTTGATCGGCCAGCGCGATGTGATCGGGGTCAGATCCCTTTTCCAATGGGAAAAGGGATCTGACCCCGTTTCATGTCCCGCCTCACCCCGCGCTGCCGCCCAACGCCTTGAACAGCGTCACGTCGTTGTTGAGCTGGCCCTGGCGCGCGCGTGCCAGCGACAGTTCGGCATCACGCCGGGTCTGCTGCGCTTCCAGCCAGGTGCGCAGATCGGTGGCACCCACGCGGTAACGCACTTCCTGCGCGCGTTCCACTTCCACCGCTTCGTCGTATGAAGCCTGCGAGGCCGCCACCTGGCGCGCCAGCTGCTCGCGCGCCGACAGTGCGTTGTCCACTTCCGAGAGCGCGGTATACAGCGTCTTGCGGAAGTTGCTGGCGGCGATCTGGTAGGTGGTGCCGGCGATATCGGCATCCAGCTGCGCACGCTGCAGGTTGAGGAACGGCAGCGACAGGCCGGCGCCCAGCGTGGCCACCGGGTTGCGCAGCACATCGCCCAGCGAGGTCGCGCTGGAACCGAGGCTGCCGGTCAGGCTCAGCGCAGGGTAGTACTGGGTGGCGGTGACCTTGATGGTCTTCAGGGTGTTGCGCAGGCGAAGTTCGGCCGCGCGCAGATCGGGGCGGCGGCCGAGCAGATCGGTCGGCAGGCCTTCGCTGATGGCTGGGCTGCGTGGGCCCAGCAGGTCCTGTGGTTCGTCCTGCTGGGGCCAGGGCGTGCCGTCCAGCAGCACGGTCAGCGCGTTGCGCACCTCCACCCGCTGCTGTTCCAGCGCGCTCTGCGAGGACCGCTGCGACTGCAGGTTCTGCAGTGCCTGGCGCACTTCCAGGCGCGATACCGCACCGGCGTCGAAGCGGGCCTGCACCAGTTCGCGGGTGCGTTCCAGGCGCTCCAGGTTGGCCTGGCCGGTGGCGATCGACTGGTTGAGGTAGGCCAGGTTCCAGTACTGGGTGATGGTGTCGCTGATCACCAGCAGCGCGGTGTTCTGCCGATCTTCCTCGCTGGCCTCGGCTTCCCAGCGGGCGATGTCGCGCTGGGTGCGCAGGCGGCCCCACAGGTCCACTTCCCAACCCAGCGAGACGCCGGTGGAATAGCTGCGGCGCCAATCATCAGACTGGTCGGTGGCGCGGCTGGCGCTGCCGCTCACGCCGGATGACGAGGGCTGCGGCCACAGTGCGTTGCTGGCCAGGCCGGCCTGCAGGCGCGAACGCTGCACGGCCAGGCCGGCGGCGGCCAGATCGCTGTTGGCGGCCAGCGCCTGCGCCACCAGGCGGTCCAGGCGTTCATCGCCGAAGCCGGTCCACCAGGTGTCCTGGCGGATGTCGCGGCCCGGTGTATCCAGGCTGCTGCGCGGGTCATCGGCTGGCGCGTTGAGGGTGGCATCGCCACGTCCGTACTGCGCCGCCACGGCCGGGTCGTGCACCGGGTAGCGGCCGACCGACGCGCAGCCGGACAGGGCGAGTAGAACGGCACCGGCCAGCAGCAGGTGCCGGGGAGCGGGGAAGGGCAGTCGGGTCATCATCTTCATTCGCGGGCCAGGGCCTCCACCGGGTCGAGCTGCGCGGCGTTGCGCGCTGGCAGGAAGCCGAACGCAACGCCGATCAGGGTCGAGCAGGCAAACGCGGCGACGATCGAGGCGGTGGAGAACAGCACCTGGAAGTCGCTGGCGAAGCGGCCGATCATCGAGCCCAGCAGCAGGGCCAGGCCGATACCGAGCACGCCGCCGAGCAGGCAGACCAGCACCGCTTCGATCAGGAACTGCTGGCGGATATCACTCTGCCGTGCGCCGACGGCCATGCGCACCCCGATCTCGCGGGTGCGCTCGGTCACCGATACCAGCATGATGTTCATCACGCCGATGCCACCGACCAGCAACGCGATGGCGGCGATGGCACCGATCAGCAGGGTCATCGTGCGCGTGGTCTGCTCGATGGTCTCGCGGATCTCGGCGCTGTTGCTGAGGAAGAAATCCTCGGTGCCATGGCGCAGGGTCAGCAGGCGGGTGATCGCTTCCTGCGCGGCGTCCATCGGCGTGTCATCGTCCACGCGCACGGTGATGCTGGACACGTGGCTCTGGCCGAGCATGCGCGACATCACCGTGGTGTACGGCACCCACACGCTGAGGCTGGTGCTGCCGCCGAAGCCGAAACTCTGCCGCTTGGCCACGCCGACCACGCGCGCCGGCACGTTGCCGAGCAGGATCACCTGGCCGACCGGGTCGACATCGGGAAAGAACTGGGACTGGGTGTTCTCGTCGATCACCGCCACCTGGCCCAGGCCCTTGACCGCATCGGCATCGAAGAAGCTGCCGCTGAGCAGGGTCACGCCCTTGACCCGGAAGAACTGCTCGCCAACGCCGCTGACCTGGGCGGTGGACGACTGGTTGCGGTAACGCGCGGTGACCGAAGTCGATACGCTGGGGGTGGCGCTGTCCACGTAGCTCTGCCTTGCCAGTGCATCGGCATCGCTGGCCTTGAGCGTCTGTACGCGCGCCGAGCGCATGTCGCCGAAACCGCGGCCGGGATAGACGTCGATGGTATTGGTGCCGAGCGCGCTGATGTTCTGCAGGATCTGCTGCTGGGAGCCATTGCCCAGCGCCACCACCGAGACCACCGAGGCGATGCCGATGATGATGCCGAGCATGGTCAGGAAGGTTCGCAGCCGATGTGCGTTCATCGCCAGCAGCGCCATGCGGAACGCTTCGGTGAAGCGGTCGCGCGCGGCCCGCCAGCTGTTGCCGCGGGCGACGCCGGTACTGGCCTCGCGCTGCGCACGGTAGGTCGGCGCATTCGGGTTGGCGCGGTCGGCGATGATCTCGCCATCGCGGATTTCGATGATGCGCTGCGCGTGCTCGGCCACGCTCATGTCGTGGGTGACGATGATGATGGTGTGGCCTTCGGCATGCAGTTCGCCGAGGATCGCCATCACTTCCTCGCCGGATTTCGTGTCCAGCGCGCCGGTCGGTTCGTCGGCCAGGATCACCTCGCCGCCGTTCATCAGGGCGCGTGCGATCGACACGCGCTGCTGCTGGCCACCGGACAGCTGGCCCGGCTTGTGATGCATGCGGTCGCTCAGGCCCAGCCGCTGCAGCAGTTGCTCGGCACGCGCGTTGCGCACCGGGCCGGGGCTGCCGGCGTACACCGCCGGCACTTCCACGTTGCCGCGCGCATCCAGGTCGCCGAGCAGGTGGTAGCGCTGGAAGATGAAACCGAAATGCTCGCGGCGCAGTTCGGCCAGTTCGTCCGGTTGCATCTTCCCGGTTTCGCGGCTGGCCACCTGGTAGCTGCCACGGGTGGGACGATCGAGGCAGCCGAGGATGTTCATCAGCGTCGACTTGCCCGAGCCGGACTGGCCGACGATGGCCACCATCTCACCGGCGTGGATGTCGAGATTGACGTCGCGCAGCACGGCGATCACATCATCGCCGGCCGGGAATTCACGTCGCAGGTCGCGCAGGCGCAGCAGCGGCGCCGTCGTGCTCATCGGCGCCCCATGCCCGGGCCGCCAACCCGCATCTGCATGCCGCCGCGGTTGCCGCCGCCGGCGCTGGCACCGGCCGCACCCGCTTCGCCGACCACCACGCGCTCGCCTTCCTTCAGCCCGGACAGGATCTCGGCCGAGGCGCCATTGTTGATGCCCACCGTGACCTTGCGCGGCTGCGGCTGGCCCTTGTCGTCCAGCACCCGCACCATGCGCTCGTCGCCACGGCGCTTCGGCTCCAGCGCCACTGCCGGCACCATCAGCACGCCCTTGGCCTGCTTGAGCAGCACCGAGACCTGCGCGGTCATGTCGATGCGCAGCGTGCCGTCCGGGTTCTCCACGTCGAACAGCGCGTTGTAGTAGACCGCGCTGCTGGAACTGGAACTGGAGGAGCTGCTGGAGCTGGATGAATTCTCGTTGGCGATCGAGGCTGGCGCCGGATTGATCTGGCGCAGCGTGGCGTGGTACTTGCGGTCCGGGTCGCCGAGCGTGGTGAAGTACACCGGCATGCCGGCCTTGATCTTGACCACGTCGGCCTCGGAGATCTCCGCATTGACGGTGACCACGTCCAGCCGCGCCAGCATGACGATGGTCGGCGCGGTCTGGTTGGCGTTCACCGTGCGGCCTTCCTCGGCCACCACCGCCACCACGGTGCCGTCCATCGGCGCGGTGATGCGGGTGTAGGCCAGGTTGGCGCGGGCGGTGCCCAGCTCGGTTTCGCGGCCCTTGATCTGCGCCTCGTAGGACTGCAGCTGGGCACGGGCGGTCTTCAGCTGCGCCTCGGCGGCATCGTATTCCTGGCGCGAGGTGGCCTCGGCGGCCAGCATCTGCTGCTGGCGCGCGAATTCCAGTTCGGCCTGGCGCAGGGTGGCCTGCTGGACGGCGCGCTGGGCGGTGACCTGGTCCAGCGAGGCCTGCGCGTTGAGCACCTGGTTCTGCTGGGTGGTGGCGTCGATCTCGGCAATCAGGTCGCCTTCCTTCACGGTGTCGCCCAGCTGCACCTTCAGCGACTTGATCTGGCCCGAGGCCTGCGCACCGACGCTGACCAGCTTGTAGGCATCGATCACGCCGGTGGCGTCCACCGTCTGCTCGATGTCACCGCGGCTGACCGGCGAGGTGGCCACCGCCGGCGCGGCGGGCTTGCGCAGCAGCCACCAGGCGGTGGCGGCGACGATCAGGGCAAGCAGGGCGATCAGTATCAGGCGACTCCGGCGTGTCGCGGGCAGCAGGCGGAACGTCACGTCGTGGCTTCACTCTCGGGGCCGCGCGTGCGGCGTTGGCGGGCATTGTGAAGACCGGGCGATGGACGGCTCAATCCTCGGGGTATGTCTGTATGTAACACTGTCGGTGAATACGCGTAACCACAGGTATCCCGCCCGTGGGTGGATACACTGGTACGCATTGCCCCGGATGCGGTTCAGCTGCCGACACGGGATGATCGCGACATGGAGACTGAAAACCCGATGCATCGACTGCTGATCGTCGACGACGACAACGACATCCGCACGCTGCTGGCCGAGCAGCTCGGCCGCGCCGGTTACCTGGTGAGCACGGCGGCCGATGGCACCGCCATGCGCCAGCTGCTGGACCGCGAGCACGTGGACCTGATCGTGCTCGACCTCAACCTGCCGCGCGAGGATGGCCTGACCCTGTGCCGTGACCTGCGTGCGCGTTCGAACACGCCGGTGATCATGCTGACCGCACGCGCCGAGCCGATCGATCGCGTGCTGGGCCTGGAAATGGGCGCCGATGACTACCTGGCCAAGCCGTTCGAACCGCGCGAGCTGCTGGCACGCATCCGCAACGTGCTGCGCCGGACCGAGGCGCTGCCGGCCAACCTGGAGCCGCTGGCGGTGCGCCGTGCGCGCTTCTCGCGCTGGGTGTTCGACCTGGAACATCGCCACCTGGTCGATCCGGATGACCGCGTGGTGGTGCTGTCCGGCGCCGAGTTCCGCCTGCTGCGGGTGTTCATCGCGCACGCCAACAAGGTGCTGTCGCGCGAGCAGCTGGTCGCGCTCAGCAGTGGCCGCAACTACGAGGCACAGGACCGCGCGATCGACCTGCAGGTCAGCCGCCTGCGCAACAAGCTGGGCGACGACGGTGGCCCGGACGGACTGATCAAGACCGTGCGCAACGAGGGCTACGTGCTGGCCTCCGCGGTCAACCTGGAATAAGCCGCGATGAAGCGCCTGCGCCATTTCCTGTCCTCGATGGTCGGGCGGTTGTTCGTGATCCTGTTGCTGGGCATGGCGGTGGCTGCGATCGGCGCGACCATGCTGGCCACTTCCAAGCGCCAGCAGGAGTTCGAGCGGCAGAACCTGAACCGCATCGCCGACCGCCTGCAGGGCTACGTCAACCTGCTGGACGGCAATCCGGAGCTGCGCGAGCGCCTGCTGGCGATCGGCGGGCCGAGCGTGCGCGCGCTGCAGCCCGGAGCCCGCCTCGGGCGTGCCGACACGGCGCTGATGGAAGTGCTGGAAGACCGCCCCGGACCGGTGTCGCGCGCGCATGTGCACTTCGCTTCGTTCCGCTCCTGCATTCCCAAGCTGCAGGACCTGCTGCCGCCGCCACCGCCGGGTCACCGGCGGCCGCCGCGCGAACGCGACCCGGCGTTCATCCCGCCCAAGTGCCGCGCGGTGGACGTGACCCTCAACGACGGCACGCTGCTGAAACTGGCGCTGGACTCGCCGGCGGTGGCGCACAACGGCATCCTCGCCGTGGACCCGTGGTTCCTGACCCTGCTGGTGCTGGCGATTGCCGTGCTGGCCTATATCGTTGCGCGCATGGCCAGTGCGCCACTGCAGGAACTGGCCGCCGCTGCCGAGGATCTCGGCGACGATCTGCAGCGCGACCCGTTGCCATTGCGCGGGCCGCGTGAAGTGCAGCGCGCCGCCGAAGCCTTCAACGCCATGCAGCACCGCCTGCAGCGGCACCTGGCCGAACGCACGCAGATGCTGGCGGCGATCACCCATGACCTGCAGACGCCGCTGACCCGGTTGCGCCTGCGCCTGGAGAATGTCAGCGACGAAGCCCTGCGCGAGCGCCTGATCGGTGACCTGGCGGCGATGCAGGCGCTGGTGCGCGAGGGCCTGGAACTGGCCCGTAGTGCCGAGAGTGCCGAGCAGCGCGCCGCACTCGACCTGGATTCACTGCTGGAGAGCATCGTCGAGGACACCGCCGAAGGCGGCGCCGACGTGGTCTTCGAGGGGGGCAGTGGTTCGGTGCTGATGCTGCGTCCGCTGGCCATGCACCGCCTGTTCTCCAACCTGGTGGACAACGCGGTGATGTACGCGCAACGGGCGCGGGTACGGGTCGAGCGCAGCGGCGGTGCGATCACCGTAGTGGTGGCCGATGACGGCCCCGGCCTGGCCGAAGAGCAGCTGGAGGCGGTGTTCGATCCGTTCGTGCGGGTGGAAACCTCGCGTTCGCGCCAGACCGGCGGGGCCGGCCTGGGCCTGACCATCGCCCGCGCCCTGGCCGAGAAGGACGGCGCGCGGCTGTGGCTGCGCAACCGGGCCGAAGGTGGCCTGGAGGCGGTGGTGCAGTGGCCGGCCAGTGCCCAGGTGGTGGCGCCCGGCCGCGCCGGCTGAGCCGGCGGGCCGCGGACGGTGACGCCGGGGCCGGGGTTTGGCCTATCATCTGCCCATCTCCCCAGTCTCCCCTCGATGAGCCAGCCCGTTCCCGCCGGCATGCCAGTGCGCGCTGCCCGGCTGTTCCCGCACGCTGCCGCGCCCTGCAGCCGCACCTGGCCGCCGCTGCTGCGGTGATGGGCGGGCAGGGGGACGAGGGGCGCTGGGTGGAGCGCCGCGCATCAGGATTCAGGCGGGCACTGCGGCAGGGCCTGCTGTGGTTGCTGCTGGCCCTCGCGCTGCCGCTGGCGGCACAGGAGGGCGCGCCCCCGCTGCGCGACTACGCCATCGATGTATGGACCTCGCGCAACGGCCTGCCGCACAACTCGCTGCGCGACATCGCACAGACGCCGGAGGGCCATCTGTGGTTCGCCACCTGGGAAGGGCTGGTGCGCTACAACGGACTGGACTTCACCGTGTTCGACCGCAGTACGCGCCCGGGCCTGCGCGACAACGGCATCGGCGCACTGTTCGTCGACCGCCAGGGCGGGCTGTGGATCAGCGATTCGCGCGGCAACGTCAGCCACCGCGGCAGCGACGGCCAATGGCGGGTCTGGGAGCACCAGGCCGGTACACCGCAGGTGCTGATCCAGTCCATGCAGATGGACAGCCAGGGCCGGCTGTGGCTGCTGTACGAAGGCAAGGGCATCGGCTACCTGACGCCGGATGCCGGCATCGTCTACCAGGCACCGGCGGCGGACCTGCCGATGGCGATGAGCTTCACCAAGCTGGTGGTCGATGCACAGGACCGGGTATGGGTCGGCACGCTCGACGGGCTGGTGCTGCGCGACAACGACGGCGTGCTCAAGCGCGCGCCCGCCGCGTGGGGGCTGGGCGCCGGCAGCGGCCTGTCGTGGCCGTACCGGGCACCGGATGGCGCGCTGTGGATCGTCGCCGGCGAGCGCCTGTACCGGGTGGAGGACGACGAGCTGGTGCTGGTGCACCGCCTGCCGGGCCAGCTGCACATGACCTCGATGCTGCAGGACCGGCATGGCGATCTGTGGCTGGGTACCGAGAACCAGGGCCTGCTGCGCATTTCCGCCCATGGCCTGGAGCGGCTGCCGGCCGGCCTGAACCTGCCGGGCGGACGCGTGGTCAGCCTGCGCGAGGATGCCGAAGGCAGCATCTGGGTGGGAGCCAATGGGGGCCTGTACCGCCTGCGCGAAACACTGTTCAGCAGCTTCACCGAGCGCGATGGGCTCAGTGGCGACTACGTGCGCACGGTGTTCGAGGATCGCGACCGCCAGCTGTGGGTCGGCAGCGCCAGCGGCCTTGACCTCCAGACCCGCGACGGTCGTTTCCGCGCGGTGCCGCTGCACAACCGCGGCGGCAAGGCGCCCTCGGTACTGAGCCTGGCACAGGGGCCGGACGGTGACCTGTGGGTGGGAACCTTCGGCGACGGCGTTTACCGGCTGGGTCGCGATGGGGGCCTGCGCCACAACTATGCGGCGGCTGACGGCATGCCGGGCGGCAACATCCGTGCGATCACCGTTGACCCGCAGGGCGTGGTCTGGGCCGGCACGCAGAAGGGCGTGGTGCGCATCGACGGCGACCGGGTGCAGGTCTCGAACGTGCCGGGCATGCCCGGCGGCCTGATCACCGCGCTCGAGCATGACCACCAGGGCAACCTGTGGATCGGCACCATCGAAGGCATCCGCGTGCTGCGTGGCGACCACGTGCAGTCGATCGACCTGGCCCCGCTGGGGGGCGGCCGCAGCGTGTTCGGTTTCCACCAGCTGGGCGATGCGATGTGGATCAGCAGTGATCGTGGCCTGTACCGCTGGCGCAACGGTGCGCTGGCGCGGGTCGGCCTGGAGCAGGGCATGCCGGTGGACGCGGTGTTCCAGCTGGTGCCGGACCGCCTCGGCAATGTCTGGATCAGCAGCAACCGTGGTGTGCTGCGCACCGACATGGCCACCCTCAATGCGGTGGCCGATGGCCGCACGCCGCGGGTGGTGCTGGAGCGCTACAACGAGATCGACGGCATGGCCAATGCACAGGCCAATGGCAGCTCCAGTCCATCGGCGATCCTGCGCCAGGATGGCACGTTCTGGGTGGTCACCGCCGGTGGCCTGAGCACGGTCGACCCGCAACGCCTGCAGCGTTTCCGCGAGCGGCCATCGCCGCCGGCGGCGATCGAGAGCGTGCAGGTGGATGGTGCGCCGGTGCACTGGGAGGGACCGGATCGCAATTACATTCCCGGTGGCCGCCGGTTGGCGGTGAGCTATGTCGGCCTGAGCTACCTGATGTCCGACCGGATCCGCTACCGCACGCGGCTGGATGGCCTCGATGCCGGCTGGGTCGAGCGTGGCCCGCAGCGCAGCGTCGAGTTCGTTGGCCTGCCGCCGGGCGACTACACCCTGCATGTGGCTGCGGCGCATCCGGGCGGCAGCTGGGGCCAACAGGAGGCGGTGTGGAGCTTCAGCGTCGAGCCGTTCTGGTGGCAGCGGCGCAGCGTGCAGGCGCTGGGCGGGCTGTTGCTGCTGGCCGGCCTGGTGGCACTGTACCGCCTGCTGCTGCAGCAGCTGAAGGCCAGCAACCTGCGCCTGGCGCGGCGGGTGGACGACGCGACCTTCGACCTGCAGGCCAAGACCGTGCACCTGCAGGCGCTGAACCAGGAAAAGACCGAGCTGGCCGAACGCCTGGCGCGCCAGGCCGAAGCCTTCGAGCGCCAGGCCCGCGAGGATGCGCTGACCGGGCTGGCCAACCGCCGCGGCTTCGACGAGACGCTGGCGCGTGACTTCGCCCGTTCGCAGCGCAGTGGTCATCCACTGTGCCTGGTGGTGCTGGACATCGACCATTTCAAGGACGTCAACGACCGCCACAGCCACAGCATCGGCGATGCCGTGCTGGTGCAGGTGGCGACGCTGATCGCAGCCGCCAGCCGCGACTCCGACCTGCCGGCGCGAACCGGCGGCGAAGAGTTCGCGCTGCTGCTCAACGACACCCGCCTGGAGGAAGCCGCGCAGCTGTGCGCGCGCCTGCGCGGCCTGTTCCATGACCACCCCGACTGGGCCGGTGTGGAAGGCCTGCGCGTGACCTTCAGTGCGGGGCTGGTGGAGCTGGATGCCGACGACCGCACCCCGGCGCTGCTGTACCAGCGCGCCGACCGCGCGCTGTACCGCGCCAAGAGCGACGGCCGCGATCGCACGAGCATTGGTTGATCGCATCCACGCATGGCGTGGATCTACTGTGCGGCGATTGATTCGCCACCATGCATCGATGGAACGACGTCGGCCTGTAGAGTCGAGCCGTGCTCGACCACCGCGCGGCAGCGCGGAAAAAGGTGCAGCCGAGCATGGCTCGGCTCTACAGAAAGCGCTTTCTTACCGCGGCCAGGCGTTGGCGATGGTGCAGAACAGCCGCGCGGTCTGCTCGGTGTCATATACCGCGCTGTGCGCTTCATTCGCATCCCAACCCAGCCCGGCGGCAGTGGCCGCACGCGCCAGCACGGTCTGGCCGTAGGCGATACCGGCCAGGGTGACCGTGTCGAACACGCTGAACGGATGGAACGGGTTGCGCTTGTGGCCGGTCCGCGCCACGGCCGCGTTGACGAAGCCGAGGTCGAAATGGGCATTGTGGCCAACCAGGATCGCGCGCTGGCAGCCGTACTTCTTCATCGCCGCACGCACCGGAGTGAAGATGTGGTCCAACGCCGCTTTTTCTTCCTTGGCCAGCCGGAACGGATGGTCGAGGATGATGCCGGTCACTTCCAGCGACTTCGGGTCGATCTCCAGGCCCTCGGCCGGGACCACGTGGGCACTGGCGGTCTGGCCGGGGTAGAGCAGGCCGTTCTCGTCCATCTCGATCGGCACCGCAGCGATTTCCAGCAGCGCGTTGCGCTGGCTGTCGAAGCCGCCGGTTTCGACATCCACCACCACCGGCAGGAAGCCGCGGAAGCGTTGTGACATCGCGCGCTGCGCCTGGGGAAGTGCGGAATCGGGAACGGCGGCAGGTGCGGGGATGGGGTCAGTCATGCGTGAATTCTATCAGAGCGGCCCTGAGCGCCCGGCCACGCAGCCCATGCCAGCCACCGTGGTGGCACGAACGCAGAACCCGGTAGGTGCCAACCTTGGTTGGCACATGACGCGCCGACCAAGGTCGGCATCTACCGAACCGCTGGCCGCGCAGGTGTGGCCGAGGGAGACCACCGCGCCAACCAGGCGTCCACGCTCAGCTTGCCGGCGCCGGTGAAGATCAGCGGCAGCAGCATGGCCATGAACAGCACCGGCAGCTTGAAGTTGCCGAAGCCCTGGTCGCTGATCGCATAGCCCATGGCCAGGTCGGCCAGCGAGTTCCACTCCATCGGCCAATGCACCGCATAGGTGGCCACCACGGTCAGCACCAGCAGGCTCGCGGCGGCGAAACGGGTGCCGAAACCGAACAGCAGGCAGGCCGCCCCGAGCAGTTCGAACCAGGTCGCCAGTTGCCAGTTCAGGGTGGCCGGCAACTGGTCGAACGGGAATGGAAAGGCGTCCTGCAGGTCGGCGAACCAGTTCTGGCCGCGCAGCTTCTCGCGGCCGGATTCGAAGAATTCCCAGGCCAGCAGCAGGCGCAGGCCGAGCGGGGCCAACCAGGGGGCGAGACGGTCCAGCTGGTCACGCGCGGCGGCCAGGGTCGGAAGGTTCATCAGGGGATCTCCGCAAATGGGGTGTCAGGGCGGGGCGGTGAGCGGGCCGATCACGCCGGCCTGCAGGAACTGCCGCAGCAGCGCGGCACCGGGGCCGGCCAGCGCGTCTTCGGCCAGCCCATGCGTGGTGGCGAGGCGTTGCAGGTACGTACGGCCTTCCAGCCCAGGCTGTTCACCGATGCTGGACAGCAGGTGCACCGCCAAGGGGCTGAGCGCGGCGAATCGCACTTCACCGTCGGCTTCGCGGCGGACCAGCAGGCCGGTGGGTTCTGGGAGGGGCTGGGTCGGCGCATCCTCTGCACCGAGACGGTGCACCGGCCACTGGTACAGCAGCGGCCACGCCAGCGGCGAACGCTGCAGCGGCACCCGCAGCGGATCGACATCGCCAGGCGCAGGAAGTGGCTCGGCCTGCAACTGGTACAGCGCGGTTTCCACCCACTCGTAGTGGGCCAGTTCGGCCAGCGCCGGGTGCGGCAGCTGCGGCTGTGCCTGCAGCCACTGCACGAACTCGGCGGCCAGCTCGGTGAACAGGGGGGTCTGGCAGCGATGGGTGGCGAAGTAGTGGCGCACCAGCGCGCTCCATGCCGGTTCGCCGAGCAGGCGGACGCAGACCGGGAAACCGTTGCTCAGGAGCCCGAGCAGGTTGTTGAACAGCAGGTGCTGGTACACCGCCAACCGGCGTGCATCCAGGCCGGCCGGTGCCGGCACCGCCTGTGGATCGCGCAGGTGCGCGGTGAACGCGTGCTGCTGCGCGCGCAGGGTGTCGATAGCGTCAGCCATGTGCAGCCCCGACGTGTGCGGCCTGCAGGCGGCGGATGGTCTGCAGTTCGCCCTGCAGTTCCGCATAGGGCGGGAAATTGAAATCGCGTTCGAGCAGGGTGGGGCGTGGGCCGATGCGAGCATAGGTACGCGCCAGCAACTCCCAGACCGGATCAATCACCGCGCTGCCATGGGTATCGATCTTCAGGTCGGGTGCCTCGTCCAGGTGCCCGGCCACGTGCAGGCAGACGATACGCTGCGCGGGCAGGCCGGCGATGAAGCCATCGGCATCGTAGCCGTGGTTGCAGGCGTTGACGTAGACGTTGTTGACGTCCAGCAGCAGGTCGCAGTCGGCTTCGGCGAGCACCGCATTGGTGAACGCCAGCTCGTCCATCGCCGGTTCCGGCGCCAGGTAGTAGGACACGTTCTCCACCGCGATGCGGCGGCCGAGCAGGTCCTGCACGCGGCGGATGCGCTGCGCGGTATGGCGCACGGCTTCGTCGGTGAAGGGGATCGGCAGCAGGTCGTACAGGTGGCCGTCGTCGCTGCAGTAGCTCAGGTGCTCGCTGTACAGCGGCACGCGGTGCTTTTCGAGGAACCGGCCGACCTGCTCCAGCAGCGGGGTGTCCAGGGCGGCACTGCCGCCCAGCGACAGCGACAGGCCGTGGCAGCTCAGCGGATGGCGGTGTGCCAGTTCGGCCAGGGCATCACCGGCCGGGCCGCCGACATGGATCCAGTTCTCCGGCGCGCATTCCAGGAAGTCGAAGTCGCCTGCCGGAGCGTCACGCAGATCCTGCAGCAGCGCCCGGCGCAGGCCCAACCCTGCAGCCGCCGCGCGAAGCGGCGACTGCGGGTGGACGAGGCTGGCGCGGACGTCAGTGCTTGCCACCGCACTTGCCTTCGCCGCACTTGCCTTCAGCCGACTTCGTGTCGCCGGTCTTGGCCTTGGCGCCCGCTGCGCCGGCAGCCTTGCCCTTGTCGGCACCGCACTTGCCTTCGCCGGTCTTGCCGTCGGCACCACACTTGCCTTCGGCGTGCTTGGTCGCGTCGGCTGCCATCTTGGTATCGGCGGCCTTGGCATCGGTGCTGGCCTTGGCTGCCTGGCCGGCCACCAGGTAGCCCTGGGCGAGGTCGCTCATGCTCAGCGCCGAGGCGCTGGCGGTCATGCCCAGGCCGGCGGCCAGGGCGGTAGCGGTCAGCAGGGACAGGGTCTTGTTGGAACTGCTCATCGGTCTTACTCCTGGGTGGTGGGCAGGTGCCCGGGGTGAATCGATGGTGCAGCGATCCTACTCAACGAATCCTCGCCAAGAACTCAAATTTTCGTGAGATCTGTTACAGAAGCATCCGGCAGGTCCGCACCGGGCACGCATGGCGCCCACAATGCGGATGAAACACCCCAAAAAAGAAGGCCGCTGTCACCAGGACAGCGGCCACCTTGGAGTCGACTCCGGTGTTGCAGTGCAGCGTCAGGGCTGGCCGGTGCTGGAGGTCTCGTCGCGCTTTTCACGCGGTGGCAGCGGCTGCTCGCCATGCACCAGGAACCATACGTTCTCGGCGATGTTGGTGGCGTGGTCGCCCACGCGCTCCAGGTTCTTGGCCATGAACAGCAGGTGCGTGCACGGGGTGATGTTGCGCGGGTCTTCCATCATGTAGGTCAGCAGCTCGCGGAACAGCGCGGTGTACTGCGCGTCCAGGCGGGCGTCGTCCTCACGCAGTTCCAGCGCGGCATCAGCATCGTTGTCGCGGTAGGCGGCAATGGCACGCCGGACCTGCTGCGCGGCCAGGCGGCCCAGTGCACGCAGGCCCTGGATCTGCGGCAGCGGCGGCACCTTGCCCAGCGCGATCGAGCGCTTGGCGACGTTGGCAGCGTAGTCACCGATGCGCTCGATGTCGGCCGGAATGCGCAGGCCGGCAAGGATCTCGCGCAGGTCGCGCGCCATCGGGCCACGCAGCGCCAGGCGCATCACGTCGTGGCTGATCTGCTGTTCCAGCGCATCGATCGCCTCGTCGTTGGCGATGATGCGATGGGCAGCGTTCTCGTCGCGCTTCTCGATCACGTCCATCGACGCTTCGAGCTGGGCGACGGCCATCTCGCCCATGCGCACGATCTCGGCCACCAGGCGCTGCTGCTCTTCGTCGTAGCTCTTGACGATGTGGTCGTTGGGAAGGTTCATGGTTGTTCCACTCTGTAGAGTCGAGCCACGCTCGACTGATGGTGTCTGCAGGGTCGAGCCGTGCTCGACTGACGTTTCAGCCGAAGCGGCCGGTGATGTAGTCCTCGGTCTGCCGCTGCGACGGCTGCGAGAAGATCACTTCGGTGCGGTCGTGCTCGATCAGGTCGCCCAGGTACATGAAGGCGGTGTAGTCGGACACGCGAGCGGCCTGCTGCATGTTGTGGGTGACGATCACGATGGTGTACTCGTGTTTGAGTTCTTCCACCAGCTGCTCGATGCGGCTGGTCGAGATCGGATCCAGCGCCGAGGTCGGCTCGTCCAGCAGCAGCACCGACGGGCGCAGGGCCACGGCACGGGCGATGCACAGGCGCTGCTGCTGGCCGCCGGACAGGCCCAGTGCGCTCTGCCCCAGCTTGTCCTTCACTTCGTCCCACAGCGCGCCCTGGCGCAGCGCCTGCTCGACGCGGTCGGCCATGTCGGCCTTGCTCAGCTTCTCGTGGTGGCGGATGCCGTAGGCCACGTTCTCGAAGATGGTCATCGGGAACGGCACCGGCTTCTGGAACACCATGCCGACCTTGCTGCGCAGGCGGTTCATCGGGTACTTCGGCGACAGGATGTTCTCGCCGTCCAGCAGCACTTCACCGCGCGCTTCCAGCTTCGGGTACAGCGCGTAGATGCGGTTGAAGATGCGCAGCAGGGTCGACTTGCCGCAACCGGAAGGACCGATCAGCGCGGTCACGCGCTTTTCCGGGATTTCCAGGTTGATGCCCTTCAGGGCGTGGAACTTGTCGTAGTAGAAGTCCAGTCCACGCGCAGCCAGCTTCACCGGCGACGGCGTGTGCAGGCTCTCGTGCGAGGACGGCACGGCGATGCGCTGCATCGGCACGGCGTTGGAAAGGTCGTTCATGGCGTTATCCACGGAAAGGTCAGTCATGGGAGATACGGTTGCGCAGCAGGATGCCGCGGGCGGCAAGGCTGACCAGCAACACGAAGACAGTCAGCACCAGGGCACCGGCCCAGGCCAGCACCTGCCAGGATTCATACGGGCTGCCGGCGAACTGGTTCATCACCACCGGCACCGAGGCCATCGGCTGGAAGATGTTGTTGTTCCAGTACTGGTTGCCGAAGGCGGTGAACAGCAGCGGTGCGGTCTCGCCGGAGATGCGGGCCAGTGCCAGCAGGATGCCGGTGATGATGCCGGCCGAGGCACTGCGGTACAGCACCTGCACGATCACCTTCCACTGCGGGATGCCCAGCGACAGGGCCGCTTCGCGCATCTGCGAGGGCACCAGGCGCAGCATCTCGTCGGTGGTGCGTACCACCACCGGCAGCACGATGAAGGCCAGCGACAGCGCACCGGCGAACGCCGAGAAGTTGCCGCCGGTCTGCATCACGTACAGGGTGTAGACGAACAGGCCGAGCACGATGGACGGGGCCGACAGCAGGATGTCGTTGACGAAGCGGACCACGGTGCCGGCCTTGCGGGCGTTGCCGTACTCGGCCAGCCAGGTGCCCGCCAATACGCCCAGCGGGGTGCCGATGCCGATGGCCAGCGCACACATCACGGCGCTGCCGAAGAACGCGTTGGCGAGGCCGCCTTCCTGCATCGGCGGCGGCGTCATCTTGGTGAACAGATCCAGGTTGATGCCGGCCAGGCCCTTGGAGGCCAGGGTGAACAGGATCCAGCCCAGGAAGAACAAACCGAACAGCGCGGTGGCGCAGGAGGCGGTGATCGCAACGACATTGCCGATGCGGCGGCGCAGGTACAGGGAGTCAGCGGTGCTGGACATCAGTTGCCCTCCTTGCGGGACAGGCGCATCAGCATCAGGCGGGCGATGGCGAGCACCACGAAGGTGACGATGAAGAGGACGAAGCCGAGCAGCAGCAGGGCCGAACGGTAGGTTTCAGTGGCTTCACCGAAATCGTTGGCGATCAGCGCAGCAATGGTGGTGCCCGGTTCCAGCAGCGACGGCGACAGGCGCACGCTGTTGCCGATCACGAAGGCCACCGCCATCGTCTCGCCGAGGGCGCGGCCGAGGCCGAGGAAGATGCCGCCGATCACCGCCGAGCGGGTGTAGGGCAGCACGATGTCCCAGCTCACTTCCCACTTGGTGGAGCCCAGCGCATAGGCCGATTCCTTCAGGCGGGTCGGCACGGTCAGGAACACTTCGCGCATCACCGAGGAGATGAACGGAATGACCATGATCGCCAGCACGAAACCGGCGGTGAGCATGCCGATGCCCAGCGGCGGGCCCTGGAACATCGGGCCGATGATCGGCCATTCGCCCAGGGTCTCGTTGAGGAACGGCGTGACGTACTCGGTCATCACCGGCACCAGCACGAACAGGCCCCACATGCCGTAGATGATCGAGGGAATGCCGGCCAGCAGTTCGATGGCTGTGCCGACCGGGCCACGCAGCCAGCGTGGTGCGACTTCGGTGAGGAAGAAGGCGATGCCGAAGCTGACCGGCACGGCGATGACCATCGCAATGACGGCGGTGACCAGGGTGCCGTAGATCGGGGCGAGCGCGCCGAACTTGTTTTCGACCGGATTCCAGTCGGCGGAGAAGAAGAAGCTCAGGCCCTGCATCTGCAGGGCATGGCGGCCGCCCCACAGCATCGACAGCGCGGCGCAGGCCAGGGCGATCAGGACGAAGATGACGGTGCCGACCAGCACCCATCGGAACAGTTTGTCGTTGCGGGCATCACGCGCATCACGCGTGGACGGGGCGGCTACAGGCTGGGCGATGGCATTCATGGGGACGGCAGGGCCAGGAAGGGGCGGGGCGGCACGGCGTGGAAGCGGTGCCCGCGCGGGGCGGGCACCGTCGAGTCCGTCACTTCAGGTCGGTCGCCCAGTAGGCCTCGATCTGCTTGACCAGTTCGGCCGGCAGCGGCACGTAGTGCAGCTCGTTGGCCTGGGCCTGGCCGTTCTCGAAGGCCCACTTGAAGAAGGCCAGGGTGTCCTGGTTGCGCTTGGCGTCCTTCGGCTGCTTCTGCATCAGCATGAAGTTGGTGGCGGTGATCGGCCACGCCTGCTCGCCCGCAGCGTTGGTGATGACCAGGTTGAAGTCCTTGGCGCTGGCCCAGTCGGCGCTGGCGGCCGCCGCGGCGAAGGTTTCCGCGCTGGGCTCGACCCAGTTGCCGGCGGCGTTCTGCATGGCGGTGTACGGCATGCCGTTCTGCAGCGCGTAGGCCAGCTCGACGTAGCCGATGGAGCCCTTGATCTGCTTCACGTACGAAGCGACGCCTTCATTGCCCTTGCCACCGACGCCGTCCGGCCACTGCACCGAGGTGCCTTCGCCGACCTTGCTCTTCCACTCCGGGCTGACTTTGGACAGGTAGTTGGAGAAGTTGAAGGTGGTGCCCGAACCGTCCGAACGGTGGACCAGGGTGATCTTGCCGTCCGGCAGCTTCACGCCCGGGTTGGCGGCGACGATGGCCGGATCGTTCCAGGTCTTGACCTTGCCCAGGAAGATGTCGGCCAGCAGGGCGCCGCTCAGGCGCAGCTTGCCGGCTTCCAGGCCTTCGATGTTGACCACCGGCACCACGCCGCCGATGGCCGACGGGAACTGGGCCAGGCCGGCCTGTGCCAGCTCTTCGCTGCTCAGCGGCTTGTCGGAGGAGCCGAAGTCGACGGTGCCGGCCTTGATCTGGGCGATGCCGCCGCCGGAGCCGATCGACTGGTAGTTGATCTTGGCCCCGGTGGTGGCGTTGTAGTCGGCCGACCACTTGGAGACCAGCGGGAAGATGAAGGACGCGCCCGCGCCGGACACTTCGGCGGTCACCTTGGCACCGGCAGCGGCCGGGGCAGCGGCACCGTCGGCCGCCGGCTGCTGCGCGGCCTGCTTGTCGCCACCGCAGGCCGACAGGCCCAGGGCGATGGCCAGGGAAAGGGCGGCAAGGCCGGCCGAGTGCAGTTTCATGGTCACTCCATAGCGGGGAAGAGCCGACGTGGTCGGCGGATGCGGCTATGAAATGATGTTTTTGTTACAGCCGTATTACGACCATGACAGAGGTGTCCTGGATCACGTTCTGACAAGGGTTTCACCGGGTTGGCCCCCATCCGGCAGAGCCCCGGAGACCCCGGATCTGCGCACCGGTATGGCGGCCGGTTGGCCCGTGTGGAGTCAAGCCATGTTCGACGGCTCCCTGCCCTCGGTAGGTGCGGACCGTCGGTCCGCACGCTCCAGCACCCAGCCGAGCGTGGGCTCGGCGCTGCAGAGGCAGATGCATGCATCCCCGAAAACAAGAAGAGCGCGAGATCTCGAGGATCTCGCGCCCGGTTGGGGCCGGCGGGGGAGAGAGGACCCGCCGGCCCCGTTCCTGCGGGGGAACGTGCTTACTTCAGGTTCTGCGACCAGTAGGTCTCGATCTGGCGGACCAGGCTGTCCGGCAGCGGCACGTAGTCCAGCTGGCGGGCCTGGGCGTCGCCGCTCTTGTAGACCCAGCGGAAGAACTCCTGGGTGGCCTTGCCGTTGGCAGCGTTCTTCGGCTTCTTGTGCACCAGGATGAAGTTGGTGGCGGTGATCGGCCAGGACTCGGCGCCCGGGGCGTTGGTCATCACCAGGTAGAAGTCCTTGGCGCTGGCCCAGTCGGCGCTGGCGGCAGCGGCGGCGAACGATGCATCGCTCGGCTGGACGAACCTGCCGGCAGCGTTCTTCATCGCCGTGTACGACAGCTTGTTCTGCAGTGCGTAGGACAGTTCGACGTAGCCGATGCCGCCCTTGATCTGCTTCACGTAGGCAGCAACGCCTTCGTTGCCCTTGCCGCCGATGCCGGCCGGCCACTGGACCGAGGTGCCTTCACCGACCGAGCTCTTCCACTCCGGGCTGACCTTGGACAGGTAGTTGACGAAGTTGAAGGTGGTGCCCGAACCATCCGAGCGGTGCACGACGGTGATCTTGGCGTTCGGCAGGGTCACGCCCGGGTTCAGCGCGGCGATGGCCGGGTCGTTCCAGGTCTTGATCTTGCCCAGGAAGATGTTGGCCAGCACGGTGCCGTCCAGCTTGAGTGCGCCCGGGGCGATGCCGGCCACGTTGACCACCGGCACCACGCCGCCGATCACCGACGGGAACTGGGCCAGGCCCGAGGCGGCCAGTTCTTCCGGCTTCAGCGGTGCATCGGAAGAGCCGAAATCAACGGTCTTGGCCTTGATCTGCGCAATGCCGCCGCCGGAACCGATCGACTGGTAGTTGACCTTGTTGCTGGTGGCAGCGTTGTAGTCGGCCGACCACTTCGACATCACCGGGTAGATGAACGAGGCGCCCGCGCCGGTGATTTCAGCGGCGTTGGCGGCGAACACGGACGACGCTGCGAAGACGGCAACGGCAACGCGCGACTTGAAGGCGTGGATCACGGGGTGGCTCCTGGGTTGATTGGAATGCGGGGTTACCCGCCCGGCGCACATTCCATAACGGTTCGATGACAGCGCGGGGACCGTTGTATGACGCATCCGTTACAGCGCTGGCTGACGCTTGCGCAGCGCGGGCCGTGAAGGTTTCGCGCAGCGGCTGAGGCGGTCGTGCGGGCACAAGGGAGGTGCGCCGGCGCCGGCTGCGGTCACCTTGCATAGGTGGCCGATGAGGTGACGGCTGCCTCCCTTCGCGCGGTCTGCGCCTGGCGTTGCGCAGGGATTCCGCGTCATCCGCGCGAAGCCGGGCGGTGCGGACCAGGGTGACCCGGCGGCTTGCCCGCGTGTCGGTGCCGATACACCACGCCATGGGGCGCAACGGATCGATAAGCATGTGCGCGCAAATGAGTCGTACGCATGACCGCACGAAGAAATCTGGGGTTGGTGCTCAATCTGTCATTCGGCTGTCATGGTTTTAACGGAACGTTCGCAAAACGCTTGACCGGCCTGCCGGCGTGGCGTTCTGCCCAAGCCATTCCAACCCTCTGGAGAAATCCAAAATGCGTTCCCATTTGCTCGCCGCCGCGGTCGTTGCAAGCCTCGGTCTGGTTTCCGCCGACGCCTTCGCAGCCCCCGCCAGCTCGGGCGTGTCCCAGGCACAGTTGCAGCAGCTGCAGGCACAGATCGCTGCGCTGCAGGCCCAGGTCCAGCAGTTGCAGAACGATTCGCAGGCGCTGCAGGCGCAGTCCGACGCGCAGTCCGAAGTGAACATCACCCAGGCGCAGGCCCTGGAAGGTGCGCAGAAGACCCAGACCAGCGTCGACAAGCTGGCCAAGCTGGTCAATGACAACAAGATTGGCGGTCGCATGTTCTTCGACCTGACCAACATCGACAAGACCAGCAACGGCAAGGACACCGCCGCCAGCGGCACCGGCCTGGACGTCAAGCGCTTCTACCTGACCGTCGACCACAAGTTCAACGACATCTGGTCGGCCAACCTGACCACCGACTTCCAGTACAGCTCGGCCATCGGCAACACCGAACTGTTCGTCAAGAAGGCCTACGTGCAGGGCAGCTTCGACCCGGCCTTCAACCTGCGCGTCGGTGCCGCCGACATGCCGTGGATCCCGTACGTCGAGAAGTTCTACGGCATGCGCTATGTCGAGAACACCCTGACCGACCGCCTGAAGTACGGCAACTCGTCCGACTGGGGCCTGCATGGCTTCGGCAACCTGGGCAACAACTTCAACTACGCCGTCTCGGTCGTGTCCGGCGCCGGCTACAAGAACCCGACCCGCAGCAAGGGCATGGACGTGGAAGGCCGCGTGGCCTACACCCCGAACGAGAACTTCGTGGTCGCCGTCGGCGGCTACAGCGGCAAGCTGGGCAAGGAAACCGACATCCAGAGCGCCGAGAACACCTACACCCGCGCCAACGCGATGGTGGCCTACGCCGACAGCAACTTCCGCGTCGGCGGCGAGTACTTCCAGGCCAAGAACCTCAACAACGTGCTGACCGTTGCCACCGACAAGACCAGTGGCTGGTCGGTGTGGGGCAGCGTGCGCGTGACCGACGGCGGCATCAACGTGTTCGGTCGTTACGATGACACCGACGTCAGCAAGACCCTGGACCCGACCCTGAGCGACAAGTACTGGAACGTCGGCGTCGAGTTCCCGGTCATGAAGAACCTCAAGCTGTCGACCGTGTACAAGTACACGCACCTGGCCAACGCCAGCGACAAGAAGAACGACAAGACCAAGGAATTCGGCGTCTGGGGCGACCTGTCGTTCTGATCTCCTGAAGCACCCTTGTCCATACACGCGGACGGCGGGCCTGGTGCCCGCCGTCTTCGTTTCGTCACAACACGATCCGCGTCACGTCTCGGCTGTGGTCTTTTCCTTGAACCGGCACAGGTCGGCGATCACGCAGCCCGGGCAATCCGGCTTGCGCGCCTTGCACACGTAGCGGCCATGCAGGATCAGCCAATGGTGCGCGTCGAGCAGGAACTCGGCCGGAATCACCTTCACCAGCGTGTCCTCCACTTCGCGCACGTTCTTGCCGGGGGCCAGGCCGGTACGGTTGGAGACGCGGAAGATATGCGTATCCACCGCCATCACCGGCTCGCCGAAGGCGGTGTTGAGCACCACGTTGGCGGTCTTGCGGCCCACACCGGGCAGCGCTTCCAGCGCTTCGCGGTCGCGCGGCACTTCGCCGCCGTACTTCTGCAGCAGGATCGCGCAGGTGGCGATCACGTTCTTCGCCTTGGCGTTGAACAGCCCGATGGTGGCGATGTACGGCTTCAGGCCATCCTCACCGAGCGCGAGGATCTTCGCCGGCGTGTTGGCGACCGGGAACAGGCGGCGGGTGGCCTTGTTGACGCCGACGTCGGTGGCCTGGGCGGACAGCGCCACGGCCACCAGCAGTTCGAACGGCGAGCTGTACTCAAGCTCGGTCTTCGGGTGCGGATTGAGCTCGCGCAGGCGGGTGAACATTTCCACCACGTCGGCGCGCGGCATGCGGCCGCCGCGCCGCGCCGGTGCGCGGGCAGTCTTCTTCGCGGTGGCCATTACGGCTCCTTGCCGGTGACGCGGGCCTTGGCCCGGGCGAGAATCGCGGCCGCCGCGGCGGGCAGGGGGGGCTTCACGTCCGGCGCCGGGGGCGGGGTGCGACGTGCATCGCGCTCGGCTTCGCGGCGGGCCAGGCGCACCGCGCGGGCGCGATAGCGTTCGCGTGCGGCCCAGGCCGTACGCAGTTGCTGCTGGGCCTGCTGCAGCCGCTGCGGAAGGTCCGGGTGGCCAGGCAGCAGCTGTTCGTCGCCGGCTCGGGCGACGTAGTCCATCAGCCCCGCCTGCAGGGCGCCATCGAGATCGTCTGCCTGGACCCGGGCGAACAACTGCGCGGGGTTGGGTCGGGATGCCATGGCGTCAGCGGTTCTGGAAGGCCGGCGGGCGGCGCTGCAGGAAGGCACTGGTGCCTTCACGCATGTCCTCGGTGGCGAACAGCAGGCCGAACTGCGCACTTTCGTATTCCAGCCCGGCCTCCAGGCTGCACTCGCCGCCCACGTGCACCGCGTCGAGCAGGCCACGCAGGGCCAGCGGCGCTGAGCGTGCCAGCTGGCGGGCGACGTCCTGTACACGGTTGTCCAGCGCGTCGGCCGGCACGACTTCGTTGACGATGCCCAGTTCCAGCGCACGCGCGGCGTTGATCGGCGCCCCCAGCAGGCACAGCTCCAGGGTGGCGGCGCGGCCACACAGGCGCAGCAGGCGCTGGCTGCCGCCGAAGCCGGGAATCAGGCCGAGATTGATTTCCGGTTGGCCGACCTTGGCGGTATCGGCGGCGATGCGCAGGTGGCACGCCATCGCCAGCTCAAGCCCGCCGCCCAGCGCGAAACCGTTCACGCGCGCGATGACCGGCTTGGGCATGCGTTCGATCTGGCGCATCAGGGCCTGGCCCAGCAGCGAGAAATCACGTCCCTGAACGGCGCTGAGGGTGTTCATTTCCGCGATGTCGGCACCGGCTACGAAGGCCTTCGGGCCCGCCCCGGTCAACACCACCACGCGCACCTCCGGATCGGCAGCGGCGTCCCTGAAGGCATCGGCCAGCGCCTGCAGGGTCGCGGCGTTCAGGGCATTGAGCTTGTCCGGGCGCTGGACGGTCACGGTGCGGATGGCGCCTTCGTCGGCAACAGCGATCAGGGCATCGGCCACGGGGAAACTCCTGGAACGTTAAAAAAAAGTGATATTGAACTCTGCAAACGCAGACGGGTCATAGCCTGCATCGTGAGTAGCGGTTACACGTTGCGCCCGTTATCCTAACCCGTCGCCTCAGGGCGGCGAAGAACGTCCCTGAGTTACCACCCCTGGAGAACTGTTTGATGAAGTTGCGTTCTATCGCGGTCGCCGTCGCGGCCCTGGCCCTGACGGGCAATGCCTTCGCCCAGGACATCGCGTCCGAGAAGGGCAAGCTGAGTTATTACTTCGGTTACGACTACGGCAACAACCTGGCGGAGCTGACCGGTCGCGGTGAGCAGCTGGACATCAACTCGGTGGTGAAGGGCCTGCAGGATGCCTACGCCAAGAAGCAGCCGGCGATCACCGCCGAGCAGCTGAAGCCGGCCGTTGAAGCGTTCCAGAAGCGCGAGCAGGGCCGTGCCCAGGCTGCCAAGGCCGAGTACGAAAAGGCGGCTGCCGAAAACAAGACCAAGAGCGATCAGTTCATCGCGGCGAACAAGGCCAAGGCCGGCGTGCAGTCCCTGCCGAGCGGCGTCCAGTACCGCGTGATCGAAGCCGGCAAGGGCGCCAAGCCGACCCAGGCCAGCACCGTGCAGCTGGAAGTGGCCGGTCCGTTCCCGTACGGCCAGCGCCCGACCGAAGCCCGCCCGGCCCAGCAGATCCCGTCGATCAAGGTCAGCGAAGTTGAAATGAAGGCCATGCGCGAGACCCTGCTGCAGATGCCGGCCGGCTCGAAGTGGGAAGTCACCCTGCCGCCGGACCAGGCCTACGGTGCCGACCCGCGCACCCCGTTCCCGCCGAACGTGGCTGTGCAGTTCGAGATCAAGCTGGTCAGCGTCAAGTAAATCGAAACAGCAAACGAAACGCGCCGGTGATCCCACCGGCGCGTTTCTGTTTGTGCAGCCCCTGGCGGTGAAACGCCCGCGCTGCGCGCGAGCGTCGACTGACAGTCGACTCTACCGTTGGGCCGGGCCACCCGCGCAAATTCAGCCCGATCGCGCTACTGTTGCCGGGTGCAAACAATGGAAGAAACGGCGCGTGTTGTCGCAAGTCCCTGCATCGGAGTGTGCACGCTGGATCCGTACCGGCAATGCACCGGCTGCGCGCGGCATATCGATGAGATCGCGCGGTGGTCGTCGATGAGCAACGAGGAACGCAGCCGCATCCTGCACCGCGTGCAGCCCCTGCGCGAACAACTGCAGCAATCGCTGCGTGGCTCGCTGGCCGACCACGAGCGACTGATGCGCGCGCTGCACCCCTTGGCCCAACCGCCGGCCGGCGACGGCTGGAACCGCAGTGAGCTGATCGACCTGCTGCCGCCCGGGCCTCCGGTGGAGGCTGCGGTGCTGGCCGGCATCGTCCCGCGCGCCAACGGCGCACAGGTGATCCTGACCCGCCGCACCGAAACCCTGCGCACGCACGGGGGCCAGGTCGGATTCCCCGGCGGCCGCACCGAGCCCGATGACCGTGACGCATTGGCGGCCGCGCTGCGCGAGAGCCAGGAAGAAATCGCATTGGCGCCCGGCCAGGTGCAGGCGCTGGGGTATCTCGATCCCTTCGTCACCATCACCGGCTACCGGGTCACGCCGGTGGTGGCGGTGGTGGATCCGGATTTCGTGCCGGTGCCGCAGCCCAGCGAAGTGGCCGAAGTGTTCGAGGTGCCGCTGGATTATCTGATGGCGCCCGACAGCCTGCGCCAGGTCGAAATCACTCATCGCGGCCGGGTCCGCCACGTCCTGGAGTATGGCTGGCCGGGGCAGCGCATCTGGGGCGCGACCGCCGCCATTCTCTACAACCTGCGTCGTCGCCTGGAGCAAGTGAAATGAAGCCGATCGATCCGCCGTGGACCACCCTGGTCGATGTCACCACCCTTGCCGCTGCGCTGGGCGCAGGCGTGCGCGTCGTCGACGCGCGTGCCACCGCCAGCACCGCCGTGCGCGTGGTCGATGCGCGTGCTTCGCTGGCCGATCCGCAGGCTGCGGGCGGCCAGTATCTGGCAGGGCACATACCGACTGCGGTGCATGCCGATCTCAACCGTGATCTGTCGGATCTGACCCGAAGCGGCCACGGCCGGCACCCGCTGCCGGACAGCGATGCGTTCGCCGCGAAGCTCGGCACGTGGGGCATCGGTCCCGAAACCCAGGTGGTGGTCTACGACGGCAGCGACGGCAGCATGGCCGCCTCGCGCCTGTGGTGGCTGCTGCGGCTGATCGGGCACACCCGGGTGGCCGTGCTCGACGGCGGTATTGCCGCCTGGCAGGCCGCCGGTCACGCGCTGGCGAGCGGGCCGACTGAAGTGACGGTGTTACCTGCCTACCCGGGCCGTTTCGACACCACCCAGATCGCCAACGCCGATGAAATCAGCGCACGGCTGAAGCACGCGCCGGGCTGGTTGGTCGACGCGCGCGCGGGTGAGCGCTTCCGCGGTGACGTCGAGCCGCTGGACCCGGTCGCCGGCCATGTGCCGGGCGCGGTCAACCGCCCGTTCGCCTTGAACGTACTCGATGGCCACCTGCGCGACCCACAGGCGCTGCGCGCCGAACTGCAGGGCGTGATCGGCAACCGCGATCCGCAGCAGGTGGTGCTGATGTGCGGCTCCGGCGTGACCGCCTGCCATCTGCTGCTGGCGATGGAAACGGCGGGCCTGTCCGGCGCGCGCATCTACGCCGACTCCTGGAGCGGGTGGGTCAGCGACAGCAGCCGCCCGGTGGCGACCGGCGCCTGAGCCGCGCGGGGTCGGATCCGTTTTCCAACGGAGAACGGTTCTGACCCCATCAACCGAAAATCGGGTCAGAGCCCGTTGCGTAGCAACGGGATCCGACCCCGTGTCGATTCGAAGGATCGCGGAGAACTGTCGAAGGCGGGGTGGGGCCGGTTGCGGGGGTGTCCGCAACCGGACCCACCCCGCCATCCCACGGAATGCCAGCGTTTGACGTTGACGTTACGTTGCCGTTGCCTCTGCGGGTGCAGGGCGCAGCCCTGCCGCTTACCCAACCGGCTGCAACGGCACCTTCGCCAGCACCCGCGCCCACGGGAACAGCGGCCCCGGATCGCGCTTGCGCGCCACCGTCAACGTCGAATCGTCGCTGGCCGGCACCCGTTCCAGGTCCAGCTGGTCATGCCCGGCAATCCGTCGCAGCGACGGGTAGTGCGCCACCAGCGCCAGCAGCAGCTGTTCCAGCGCCTGCAGCTGTGCCTCGGTGTACGCCTCGTCCATCGCCTGGTGGCGGCTGTCGAACCAGTCCGGATAGCGCCCGGTATTGACCAGCTCGATGCCCAGCGTATGCGCGTTCATGCCGCGCACGTGATGGGCCACGCGTTCCGGTGCCACGTACTGCACCACGCTGCCATCGCGGTCGATGTAGAAGTGCCCGCTGTTGCCGGCGCCGCTGTCGTACAGCACGCGCTCGCCGTACTCGCGGGCCGTCGCCAGATCGGGCAGCTCGGTGCAGTGGATCACCACCATCTCCAGCGTGGCCGGGTCGCGCAGCGGCAGTCGGTCTTCGTAGGGCAGGGGCTGCAGCTGCAGGCCGGGCAGGAGCGGGTTGGGCATCCGGCGATGCTAGCATTGCGGCATGAACCTGCCTTCTCTTTCCTCGTTGGCCCGCTCGCACGGAGCACGTGCATGAGCCGCGGCCACTGCATCCTGTCGCATGGCTTCGAGAGCGGCCCGGAAGCGACCAAGGTCACCGCGCTGGCCGACGTGGCGCAGCGCCTGGGCTGGACCCATGAGCGCCCGGACTACACCGACCTGGACGCGATGAGCGAGGTCAGCCGGGTAGGCGACGTGCCGACCCGCCTGCGCCGCCTGGTCGAGCGCGCCGCCATCGCGGCCCGGCAAGGGCCGGTGGTGCTGGCCGGCTCCAGCCTGGGCGCCTACATTTCCGCCATCGCCTCGTTGCAGGTACCGGTGGCCGGCCTGTTCCTGATGGTGCCGCCGACCACGATGGGCCCGATGCCGGCGCTGGACGCCGCCGCCGTGCCGACCACCGTGGTCCAGGCCTGGCATGACGACGTGGTGCCAGCAGCGGGAGTGATCGCGTGGGCGCAGGCGCGCTCGGCGCAGCTGCTGCTGGTCGACGACGGCCACCGCCTCGAGCGCCACGTGGAGGCGTCCGCGCAGGCCTTCGAACGCTTGCTGCGGCAACTGTGAAGCCCGGGCGCACGGCGCGCCCGCCCGCATTGACTACAATGGCAGCCCCGCCGCCCCCGGCGCGGGCCTGCCGGCCGTGCCTACGGCCCTCCTTTCCGACCGGCCCGGCCCCTGTGCCGCGCCCGACCACCTGCGAACCGATCCCGTGAAATTCTTCGTCTCCTGCGCCAAGGGCCTGGAATACCTGCTTGCCGATGAACTGTCGGCCCTGGGCCTTGGCAAGGCCACTGCCACCATTGCCGGCGTCAACGCCGAGGGCGAACTGGCGCAGGCGCTGCGGATCGTGATGTGGTCGCGCCTGGCCAGCCGCGTGCTGTGGCCCATCGACGAGTTCGAGTGCCCGGATGAGCAGGCCCTGTATGACGGCGTGCGTGCGCTGCCGTGGCACGAGCACATCACGCCGGAGATGACCCTGGCGGTGGACGCGCACGTGTCCGGCGACAAGATCACCCACGCCCGCTTCGCCACGCAGCGGATCAAGGACGCCATCGTCGACCGCATGCGCGATGAAGGCCTGGAACGCCCCTCGGTCAACACCGATCTGCCCGACGTGCGCGTCAACCTGTCGCTGCGCAAGGGCCGTGCCTCGTTGTCGATCGATCTCGGCGGCGGCCCGCTGCATCGCCGTGGCTGGCGTGGTGCTGCCCACGAGGCACCGCTGAAGGAAAACCTGGCCGCCGCGCTGCTGCTGCGCGCGCAATGGCCGCGCCTGCACGCTGCCGGTGGTGGCCTGCTGGATCCGATGTGCGGCAGCGGTACCCTGCTGATCGAAGGTGCGCTGATGGCCGCCGACGTCGCTCCCGGCCTGATGCGTCATGGCAGCCTGCCGCCGAGCCGCTGGCTGGGCTTCGACAAGGCCGCCTGGAAGTCCATCCAGAGCGAAGCGCGTGACCGTGAGGCCGCTGGCCTGGCCGCGCTGAAGCCGGTCATCCACGGCAGCGACATCGATCCGACCGCGATCCAGGCGGCACGCGAGAACGCCGAGGTCGCGGGCGTCGCCCACGCGATCCGCTTCACCCGCGCCGATGTGGCCGACCTGGCCGCGCCCGAACAGGAGATCGGCGCGGTGGTCTGCAACCCGCCGTACGACGAACGCCTGGCCGCCGATCCGGCGCTGTACCGCGCGCTGGGCAACGCCCTGCAGAAGGCGGTGCCGCAGTGGCGCGCCAGCCTGCTGTGCGGCAACGACGAACTGGCCTTCGCCACCGGCCTGCGCGCCGGCAAGAAGTACCAGATGTTCAATGGTGCCTTGGAATGTGCGCTGATCGTCTGCGACCCGATCGCCGTGCCGGGCCGTGACCCGGCGCAGCCGCGCGAGCTGAGCGAAGGCGCGCAGATGGTGGCCAACCGCCTGCGCAAGAACCTGAAGAAGTTCAAGAGCTGGCGTGCCCGCGAAGACATCACCTGCTTCCGCGCCTATGACGCCGACCTGCCGGAGTACGCGGCCGCCATCGACGTCTACGAGGAAGACGGCGGCAAGCGCCGTACCTTCCTGCACGTGCAGGAATACGCCGCACCGGCTGCCATTCCCGAGAACGACGTGCGCCGCCGCCGCAACGAGCTGCTGGCCGCTGCGCGCGAAGTGTTCGGCGTGCCGCCCGAGCAGGTCTCGATGAAGTCGCGCGAGCGCGGCAAGGGCGGCAGCAAGTACGGCCGCTTCGAGCAGCGTGACGAATTCATCGTGGTGCGCGAGAACAATGCACTGCTGCAGGTGAATCTGTTCGACTACCTGGACACCGGCCTGTTCCTCGACCACCGCCCGCTGCGCCGGATGATGGCCGAGCAGGTACGTGGCAAGCGCTTCCTCAACCTGTTCTGCTACACCGGCGTGGCCAGTGTGCAGGCGGCGGTGGCCGGTGCCGCCAGCACCACCAGCGTCGATCTGTCGGCGACCTACCTGCAGTGGTGCTACGACAACCTGGCGTTGAACGGGCAGGGCGGCAACCAGCACCTGCTGGTGCAGGCCGACGCGATGGCGTGGCTGGAGGGCGACCGTGGCCAGTACGACGTGATCTTCTGTGACCCGCCGACCTTCTCCAACTCCGCGCGCGCCGATGACTTCGACGTGCAGCGCGAGCAGATCAAGCTGCTGCGTGCAGCCGTGGCGCGGCTGGCGCCGGGCGGCGTGCTGTACTTCTCCAACAATTTCCGCCGCTTCAAGCTGGAAGAGAACGCCATCGCCGAATTCGCCCAGTGCCGCGAGATCACCGCGCGCACCATCGGCCCGGACTTCGAGCGCAACGCGCGCATCCACCGCGCGTGGGAATTGAAGCGGTTGGGGTAACGCGACGCCCGGGGTCGGATCCCCTGCGCGAAGCGCAGGGGCTCTGACCCCATCCGGATCTACGCACCAGGGGTCAGAGCCCTTGCGCTTCGCGAAAGGGATCCGACCCCGGTGGCCCGGCTACAGCACCGCCACCACCAGCCCCAGCACCGGCAGCACGATCGCCAACGCCGCGATCCACTTCGGCCGGTACGGGTACAGCCCGAACGACAGCGCCAGACCGCCCAGTGTCATCGTGCCCAGCCACAGCACCGGGCCCATCGCCCAGCCGTGGTCGATCACGCACAGCGCGAACGCCACCGTCAGCAGGGCCCAGCCCAGCACGCGCCACTGGGTGCGCCGTGCGGGCGTGGCTGCGGCGCTGCCGTGCAGGTCGTGCTGGTGCTTTTCCATCGCCAGCGACAACGCGGTGAACGCGGAGAACGACAGGGCCAGTGCCAGCAGCATCATGCGCTGGCCTCCGCTTCGGCGGTTTCCGCAGCGTCCACCGGGGCCCTGGGTGCTGCTGCGGCGGCGGCGCGCTTCTTCTTCTCGGCCGCGCTCAGCGGTGGCGTCCAGCGCTGCATGCGCCAGCCGCACAGCGCCAGCATCGCACCGAACGCGATCATCGACAGATCGACGCCAGCCAGTACCCAGTCACCGCTGCGCAATGTGACGCCAAGATGCGCGTGCGTGGTCAGCGCGTTGACCACCGGTACCAGCGCGAACGCAGCCGCACCCAGGTACAGCTGCCACGCCCACATCATCCGCTTCGGCCAGATGAAGGCGGCCAGCAGCGCGCCGCCCCAGGCGTAGAAGAACACGTTGGCTTCCGCACTCGCGCGCCCGGCGATGTCCAGCGGCAGCAGGCGGTTGCCCCAGAAGTAGGCCGCAAAGGCGATCGGCAGGCCGGCCACGGTGCCGATGTTCAGCGCATCGACCAGGCGCAGGCCGAAGCCGGTGCGGCCGCTCTTGGCATGCCTGGGCCGTTCCTTCACCGCCCACAGCACCACGCCGCTGGCGACCATCAGGCAGCCGACCAGGCCGGACAGGAAGAACAGTGCACGCAGGCCCCAATCGGCGAAGCGCGCCAGGTGCAGGCCGTACAGCACGCCACGGGTGGCGGTGGCACCGCCGGACGGCGGCGTCTCTTCCAGCAGCGCGCCGTTGACCATGTCGTAGCGAACGGCGGGAGTGTCGGTGGACAGGCGCTTGCCGTCGCGTTGGCGGATGTCGATCACCGCATTGGCCGCCCCCGGGTTGGACACGGTGAAGCCGGCCACTTCCACGCCGTGCCAGTGCGCACGTGCGCTGTCCAGCAGCTGCGCGATCGGCAGCGGCGTGGCGCGGCCTTCGGCCGGCGCGGTCACCTCCGGCATGCCACCGAAGGCTTCGCTGAAGAACTTGTCTTCGTCCTGCGGGTAGGCGACTTTCACCCCCCACGGCAGGTACATGACCATCAGGGTGACGATGCCGGTGTAGGTGATCATCGCGTGGTAGGGCAGGGCCATCACCGCGCTGACGTTGTGGAAATCGAGCCAGGACCGCAGGCCCTTGTCCTTGCGGAAGGTGAAGAAGTCCTTGAAGATTTTCTTGTGGGTGATGACGCCGGTGATGATCGCCACCAGCATGAACATCGCGCAGAAGCCGACCAGGTAGCGCGCCCACAGCACCGGGATGTAGTGCAGGTCGAAATGCAGGCGGTAGAAGAAATCACCGCCCCGCGTTTCGCGTGCCTTCAGTGCCTGGCCGGTATTCGGGTCCAGCGTGGCTTCGCCGAAGCCACCGCGACGGCCGCGACTGGGATCGGCCAGCTCCGGTGGCAACCGCCAGAACATCTGCATGGCCGGGTTGCGCGGCTGCGGCAGGGTGACGAACCAGTTCCCGGCCTGCGCCGCATTGGCCTGCAGGTAATCCACGGCGCGCTGCGCGGCGACATCGATGCTGACCTGGCTGGACGGAAGTTCCGGTCGCATCCAGCGGCTGATTTCCTCGCGATAGTAGCTGGCGGTGCCCGCCATGAAGATCAGCAGCAGCAACCAGCCGACCAGCAGGCCGGTCCAGGTATGTAGCCAGGCCATCGACTGGCGGAACCCGTTCTTCATGCCCAGGCCCCCAGCAGGCGCGCAATGGCGGCCATCAGCAGCGCGGGCGCGAGGATGCCCACCCAGGCGCGCAGCGCGCTGCGGGTCGCGAACGCCCACAGCGCTGCGCAGGCGGCCACCAGGATGGCCAGCAGCATGCCGGTCAGCACGGCCTGGCCGCGCGCACCGGGCAGCGCCACCGCGCAGAACACGCTGGTGGCCGAAGCCAGCGCGTAGCCGCCGAAGATCGCGGCCAGCGAGCGTGACAGCACGCCCCAGCGTGGATTGGAGAAGAAGGTGCGGGGGCTGGCGGTTGCGGGCGAGCGGTCCACGGTGTTCCTGCAGGTAGGGGAGGGGATGGAACGCGTCCGCGGCCCCCTTGCGCCCTGCGCATGTCGCCCAGCGTGTCCCATCGACGAAGCACTGCCCGCGCAGGCGGGCAATCCAGAGGTCGGGGATGTACACGGGCGATGGGCGCGTCTTCCGCGCCCGCTTGGCTAAGCGTACAACCGATCAGTAAATGATAGGCATTCGCATTTTATGAATCAAGCATGATGATCCGGGCGCACCGAGGCCTAGAACCTGAACACCACTGTCGCCGCATGCAGCAACAGGCCGATCAGCCCACCCACCAGCGTGCCGTTGAAGCGGATGAACTGCAGGTCGCGGCCCACGCTCAGTTCCAGCTGTTCGACCAGATGGCGCTCGTCCCAGCCCTTCACGGTCTGCGCGATATGCGTGGTCACACCCTCGCGCAGGCGGCCGGTCAGGCGTTGCGCACCTTCCAGCAGGTGCTGGTTGAGGGCCTCGCGCAGGGCCGGGTCGGCCTGCAGGCTGGCGCCCAGCGAGGCGAGGCTGCGCTGCAGGTGTCCGACCAGCGCCGAGTCCTCGCGCTGCAGGTCGTCGCGCAGGCTGGCGTGGATGCGCGCCCACAGCCCTTGCACGTAGTCCTGCAGGGCCGGATGGTCGATCATTTCCTGCTTGAGCTGTTCGATGCGCTCGGCCAGGGCCGGGTCCTCGCGCAGGCGCTGCACGTAGTTCTGCAGCCAGGTCTCGTAGTCCTGGCGCAGCGGATGCTGCGGCTCGGCCAATACCTGCTGCAGTTCTTCCAGCACCGCCCGCGCCAGGCGCTCGGCCAGGCTGTCGCCGATCTCATCGATCGGCTTCACCCAGTTCACCGTGCTCGAGAGCGTCGGCCATTCGCGCTGGATGTAGCGCACGATCAGCTGCGAGGCGCGTTCCTTCACTTCTGGCTGTTCCAGCCAGCGGCCGAGCCGCTGCAGGCCCTCGTCCAGCACGCGCTGGTGGCGCCCGTCGGCGGTCAGCAGGGCAAGCAGCTCACCGGCGGTGGCGGCGGCATTCCACTGCCGCAGCTGCTGCACCACGAACGCATGCAGCTGCCGGCGCACCGCTGTCTCGTCGAAGAAGTCCAGTGCCTGCAGGGCCCAGCCGCGTGCCATGTCGGCCAGCATCCGCGAGCGCGCCGGGTCGGCCAGCCAACTGCCGAGGCGGCTGGCCGGATCGAACACCTGCAGCTTGGCCAGCAGCACCTGCGGTTCCAGGAACTGGTCACGCACGAACAGGGCGAGGCTGTCGCCGATGCGTTCCTTGCTGCGCGGGATGATCGCAGTGTGCGGAATCGGCAGGCCCATCGGGCGCCGGAACAGCGCGACGACGGCGAACCAGTCGGCCAGTGCGCCCACGGCTGCGGCCTCGCAGAACGCCGAGACCCAGGCCCAGATGCCGCGTTCGCCCTGCCAGTGGCTGACCGCGAATCCGGCCAGCATCAACAGCAGCAGGCCCAGTGCGAGGGCTTTCAGGCGTCGCAGCTGAGCGCGGCGCGGATCGTGGGCAGGCGTCATGCCGGAAGTCTAACCGCAGCCCGGTGACGCCTGTCTGTAGAGCCGAGCCCATGCTCGGCTGCCTTGCGCGTGGCAAAGAGCAGCCGAGCATGGGCTCGGCTCCACAGAAGCGCGTCGAGAGCGCTTACAGCGCTTCCAGTTGCTTGCGCAACGCAGCCAGCTGCGCGCGCAGGGTGTCGTTCTCGCGGGTCAGCGCGACGACGCGGCGGCGCAGTGCCGGGGCATCCTCGCCCAGTTGTTCCAGCGCCGACAGCACCTCGGCGTCGCGGCTGGCGATCTGCTCCTCGTCCGGTTCCTCGAAGTCCATCTCGGCCGCTTCCGGCTTCGGTGCGCGCGGCTTGCGCTTGGACTCGCGCACGCGCTTGGCGGCCTGCTTCAGCTCGTCCTTGCCACCGGCGGCGGCGGCGCGCTGCTCTTCTTCCGGCAGGTCGGCCACGGCGGCGGCGGCGCTGATCGAGATCACGCCGGCCTTGACCGCTTCCACCACCTCGGCGGCGGCCTGGGCGTGGATGCGCTCGATCATGCCGACCTGGCTGGTGCTCAGCTTGGCTTCGCGCGCCAGCTCGGCGCGGCTGATCTTCGGTGCCGGTTCCCACGGCGGACTGTCTTCACCGGTCTCATCGGCGACGTCGGCGGTGCCATCGCTCTCGCGCTGCAGCTGCGCCTGCTCGACCTGCTTGCGGGCGGCCAGGATGTCGCGCTTGCGCAGCGCCAGCACGCCGCGCTGGAAGTCGGACACGCTGCGGCGGCCCAGATGCTGTTCGATCATCCACAGGTGCACGTCTTCCATGCTCTGGAAGCGGGTGTTCTGCACGGTATTGAAGGGCAGGCCATGCTTCTGGCAGATGCCGAAACGGTTATGGCCATCGACCAGTACATTCCCCCACAACACCAGCGCATCGCGGCAGCCTTCGGCCAGGATGCTGCGCTCCAGCGCGTCATGTTCGTCCGCGGTCAGCGGGTCGATGTAGGCCTTGAGTTCTTCTTTGACGACGATATCCATGGGCACGGCAGCGAGCAGGAGCGGAACCGCCCATTGTACCCGCTCGCCACCATCGGCCCGGCTCAGGCGGTGGCCCGGATCATCTCGCCCAGGGTGCCGGTGATCTGGTCGATCTGCGCCTTGTCCACGATCAGCGGCGGCGACAGCGCGATGATGTCGCCGGTGCAGCGCACCAGCAGTCGGCCGTCGTGGAAGCAGCGCCGGTAGACCTCGTAGCCCCGGCTGCCCGGCGCATCGCGGCGAGGCGCCAGCTCAACCGCGCCGACCAGGCCGAAGTTGCGGATGTCGATCACGTTGGGCAGGCCCTGCAGCGCATGCAGTCGTTCCTGCCAGTACTCGCCCAGCTCGATGGCGCGCTCGAACAGACGCTCCTCGGCATAGACCTCCAGCGTCGCCAGCGCCGCGGCGCAGGCCAGCGGGTGCCCCGAACAGGTATAGCCATGGAAAAGCTCGATGGCCTGTGGCGGTGCCTGCATCAGGGTTGCATGCACGGCGTCGCTGGCCAGCACGCCACCCAGCGGTACCGCGCCGTTGCTGACCGCCTTGGCGAAGGTCAGCAGGTCCGGGGTGACCCCGAAGCGCTGCGCGGCGAAGGGCATCCCAACCCGGCCGAAACCGGTGATGACCTCGTCGAACACCAGCAGGATGCCGTGCTGGTCGCACAGTTCGCGCAGGCGCTGCAGGTAACCCGGTGCGGGCAGGATCACCCCGGCTGAGCCGGCAATGGGTTCAACGAATACGGCGGCAATCGTCGAGGCATCATGCAGCGCGATCAGCCGTTCCAGGTCATCGGCCAGCTCCGCGCCCTGGCGCGGCAGGCCCCTGCTGAACGCATTGCGCGGCAGGTCCAGGGTGTGGCGCAGGTAGTCGACGCCGCCCAGCTGCAGGCCGAACGGCTTGCGGTTGTTGGGCAGCCCGCCCAGCGCCATGCCGCCGAAACCCACCCCGTGGTAGGCCTTCTCGCGGCTGATGAAGCGCGTGCGCTGGCCCTCGCCGCGCTGGCGGTGGTAGGCCAGCACGATCTTCATCGCGGTATCCACCGCCTCGGAACCGGAGCTGGTGAAGAACACATGGTTGAGCGGGCCCGGCGCCAAGGCGGCCAGCCGCTGCGCCAGGGCGAACGCCGGCGGCGAGCCCATCTGGAAGGCCGGCGAATAGTCGAGCGTGCGCGCCTGCTCGACGATGGCCTCGACGATGCGCGGCCGTGCATGGCCCGCGTTGCAGCACCAGAGGCCGGCGGTGCCATCGAGGATCTGGCGGCCGTCGACATCCTCGTAGTGCATGCCCTCGGCACGCACCAGCACACGCGGCGCGGCCTTGAACTGGCGGTTGGCGGTGAACGGCATCCAGTACGCCTCCAATGACTCCGGGCGTCGGGTGGCCAGATCGTGCAGGTCGCTCGCGGAACGCTTCATGCCAGCTCCATCGGGTCCGATGGGGGAAATGTAGCGCAGCCACGTCACGGTGGAGTCGCGGCCGCGCCGGTATAACCGGGGAAACTGTTCCGAGGAGCCCGACATGGCCGACTTTCCCGACCACAGCCACTGGCAGGCGCTGGCCCAGCAGCTTTCGTTACCCGGACAGGCCTTTATCGAGGGTCGTTACACCGACGCTGCCAGCGGCGCGCGCTTCGACTGCATCAGCCCGATTGATGGTCGCGTGCTGGGGGTGGTCGCCGACTGCGATGCACAGGACGTGGAGCGCGCAGTGGGCGCGGCGCGGCGTGCCTTCGATGCGGGCCACTGGTCACAGGCCAGCCCGGCCCATCGCAAGCGCGTGCTGCTGGCGTTGGCGGCGTTGGTGGAAAAACACGCGGACGAGCTGGCCCTGCTGGAAACCCTGGACATGGGCAAGCCGGTGCGTGATGCGCGTCGTATCGACCTGCCCGGCGCGGTGCGCTGCCTGCGCTGGACGGCCGAAGCGGTGGACAAGCTGTACGGTGAGGTCGCGCCCACCGGCCCGCATGAGCTGGGCCTGGTCACGCGCGAGCCCGCCGGCGTGGTGGCGGCGATCGTGCCGTGGAATTTCCCGTTGCTGATGGCGTGCTGGAAGATCGCGCCTGCATTGGCCATGGGCAACTCGGTGGTGCTCAAGCCTTCCGAGCGCTCGCCCCTGAGTGCGTTGCGGCTGGCGGCGCTGGCCGCCGAAGCGGGGCTGCCGGAGGGCGTGCTGAACGTGCTGCCGGGCCACGGTGCGCGCGTCGGTGAGCCGTTGGCCCTGCACATGGATGTGGACGTGCTGGCGTTCACCGGCTCCACGGCCACCGGCGCGCGGCTGCTGCAGTATTCAGGGCGGTCCAACCTCAAGCGGGTCTGGCTGGAGTGTGGTGGCAAGAGCCCGCACGTGGTGTTTGCCGATGCCCCCGATCTGGATGCCGCTGCGAAGGCGGTGGCACGGGGCATCTTCTTCAACCAGGGCGAGGTCTGTACTGCCGGGTCACGGCTGCTGGTGCAGCGCTCGATCCGCGAGGATTTCGTGCACCAGGTGGTTGCCTACGGCCAGCACATGCAGCCGCGCCACCCGCTTGACGCCGACGCACCGATGGGCGCGCTGGTGGATGCCGCGCATCTGGACAAGGTGATGGGGGATATCGTGCGTGCCGAAAGCGAGGGCGCCCGCCTGCTGCTGGGCGGTCATCGCGCCGATGTCGAGGCGGGCGGTTGTTATGTGCAGCCCACGGTGTTCGATCAGGTGAGCCCCGACCAGGCATTGGCGCGCGAGGAAGTATTCGGGCCGGTGCTGGCGGTGCTCGGCTTTGACGACGAAGCCGAAGCGGTGCGCCTGGCCAATGACAGCCGCTACGGCCTCGCCGCCGGCCTGTGGACGCGCGATCTGGGCCGCGCCCACCGCGTCGCACGCCAGCTGCGCGCCGGCAGCGTCTGGGTGAACGGCTGGGATGGCGGTGACATGACCGCCCCGTTCGGTGGCTACAAGCAGTCCGGCAATGGGCGCGACAAATCGCTGCATGCGTTCGACAAGTACAGCGAGATCAAGGCCACCTGGATCCAGCTGTAACGGCGTCGGGGCTTGCGCCCACATGTAGAGCCGAGCCGATCCTCGGCTGCATTTCGTGGAATGGTCGAGCAGGGGCGAGAACCTGCAGAACAATGGCGCCTGCCACCCTCGTTGGCATCGGTGTCGGCTGAAACCATCGTCCCGTGCGGCCACCGGCCCGTGGCAGAATCGGGCGATCCGCCGTTACCCGTGTTGCCGATGTCGACGATCACCGCTGCCGCACCGCCCGTGAACTCTCCCCGCCGCGTCCTGTTGGCCAGCCTGATCGGCACCACCATCGAATTCTTCGATTTCTACATCTACGCCACGGCCGCAGTGCTGGTGTTCCCGCACCTGTTCTTCCCGGACAGCAGCGAACAGGCGGCGCTGTTGCAGTCACTGGCGACCTTCGCGGTGGCGTTCATCGCACGGCCGGTCGGCTCGGCGGTGTTCGGCCATTTCGGCGACCGCATCGGCCGCAAGGCCACCCTGGTCGCCGCGTTGCTGACCATGGGCCTGTCCACGGTGCTGATCGGTCTGCTGCCGACCCACGCGCAGATTGGCCTGTGGGCGCCCGCGCTGCTGGCGCTGTGCCGCTTCGGCCAGGGCCTGGGGCTGGGCGGCGAGTGGGGTGGGGCGGTGCTGCTGGCCACCGAGAACGCGCCGCCGGGCAAGCGCGCCTGGTACGGCATGTTCCCGCAGCTGGGCGCGCCGATCGGTTTCCTGTTGTCGGCGGGCATTTTCCTGGCGCTCGGCCGCTGCCTGAGCCAGGACGACTTCCTGCAGTGGGGCTGGCGTATTCCGTTCGTGGCCAGCGCGCTGCTGGTCGGCCTGGGCCTGTGGGTGCGCCTGAACATCCATGAGACGCCCGACTTCAAGCAGGCACTGGAGCGCAAGGCGCCGGTGCGGCTGCCGATGTGGACGGTGCTGCGTGACCATCCGGTGGCGATGCTGCTGGGCACGCTGGGGGCGTTCGCCACCTTCGTGCTGTTCTACCTGATGACCGTGTTCAGCCTCGGCCATGGCACCGCCGTGCTGGGCTACAGCCGCGAGCAGTTCCTGCTGATGCAGATGGCCGGCATGCTGTTCTTCGCGCTGGGCATCCCGTTGTCGGCGCGCTATGGCGACCGCTGGGGCACGCGTCGCACGATGATCGTGGCCAGCGTGCTGATCATCGGCTTCGGCGTGCTGTTCGCTCCGCTGTTCCAGCCGCACAGTCCCTGGCTGGTCACGGCGTTCCTGTGCCTGGGCCTGTTTCTGATGGGGCTGACCTACGGCCCCTGCGGCACCTTCCTGGCCGAGATCTACCCGGTGGAAGTGCGCTACACCGGCGCCTCGCTGTCATTCAACCTGGCCGGCATTCTGGGTGCGGCGCCGGCGCCGTACCTGGCCACCTGGCTGGCGGAACGCTTCGGCCTGGTCGCGGTCGGCTACTACCTGTGCCTGACTGCGGCAGCGACCCTGTGCGCGCTGGTGGCCCTGCACCGGCGCGCGCTGCGGCTCAGCCAAAGAAGCGCTTGAGCGTGCGCCCCAGCCAACCGCCGCCCTGGTGTTCGCGGGCGAACTGGTTCAAGTGCGCCTTGACCTGTTCGGCGTAGGCCTGGTCATCGCCGCGGATGTGGTTGAACAACCAGCGCGAGAGCATGGTGCGCAGTTCATCGCTGATGTCCTCGCCGGCCTGGAAGCGCATGCGGTACTCCGATACCCGCTTGATGAAGACTTCATGCACGCGCTTGTGCGCGGCACAGAACGGATAGCCCGCTTCCTCCATCAGTTCTTCCTCGAACGCGAAGTGCGACATGGTGTAGTCCACCACTTCGTCGATCACCTCGCCCACTGCCGCACGCTGCATGCTGGCCTGGGCCACGTGCAAATGGTTGAGCATCTCGATGATGCGGCGGTGTTGTTGGTCGATCACATCGATGCCGATGTTCAGATCGTCCTGCCAGACCAGTAGTGCCATCCCCGGCTCCCCTTCATGCGTATGTCGGGGCTGACTGTAGAGCTGCCGCGCTGGCGCGGCGTTGATCTGGATCAAGGCTGCCCGGTCAGGTCAGCGCGGGCTCGCGCGGGCGCAGCGGGCTGGCCACCGTGGTGCAGCTGACCCGGTTGCGGCCGCCGGCCTTGGCCAGGTACAGCTGGCGGTCGGCTTCGGAGATCAGCCGGTGCAGTGCATCGCGCTGCGGGCGCAGGCAGCACAGGCCGATGCTCACCGTCATGCGCAGGCTGGCGGTGCCGATGTCCACTTCCAGCGCGGCGATGCGCTGGCGCAGTTCCTCGAAGTACAGCAGGGCCTCGTCCTGCTCCATGTCCGGCACCAGCAGGCAGAACTCCTCGCCGCCGAAGCGGGCGGTCAGGTCGTGGCTGCGGGCATGCGCGGCCACCGCACCGGCCACCGCGCGCAGCGCGTCATCGCCGGCTTCGTGACCGTAGGTGTCGTTGATGTGCTTGAAGTGGTCGATGTCGATCATTGCCACCGCCACGCACTGGCCATGCAGCTGCAGTTGCGGCAGCTGGCGCTGGCTCTGTTCCAGGAAGCAGCGACGGTTGGGCAGGCCGGTGAGGAAGTCGCGGGTGGCCAGGTCCTGCAGCGTGCCGATCAGCTCCAGCTGATCCACGTTCTGCGAGACCCGGCAGAAGAACTCCTCGCGCGAGAACGGCTTGCGCAGGAAGTCGTTGGCGCCGTTCTTCAGGAAGCGCGGGATCAGCGAAGCGTCGGTGTTACCGGAAATGCCGATCACCGCCACCTTGTCGCGCGAGCGCAGGGTGCGCAGGCGGCGGGTGAACTCCACGCCCTGCATGCCGGGCATTTCCTGGTCGACCACGGCCAGGCGGATCGCAGGATGCGCGTCGATCGCGGCCAGGCCCTCGTTGCCGTCAGCGGCCTCGTGCACCTCGTGGCCGTACATGCGCAGCAGGGCGGCGGCATAGCCGCGCGCGGACGGCGAGTCGTCCACCACCAGTGCCGCAATGCGCCGGTTGCGCTCCAGGCGCTGCACCAGCCACACCAGGTAGTCGATGCTGCCCGGCGTGTTCTTCAGCACGTAGTCGATGATCTGCTGCTGCAGTACGCGCTTGCGCAGATCCTCGTCGTAGACGCTGCTGACCACCACGGTGGGCAGGCCGCGCCTGAGGAAGAACTCGACCACCGCGTCGCGGTCGCCGTCGGCCAGCACCAGCCCGGTCAGTACCAGGAACCAGCCCCCATCCTCGCTCAGCAGGCGATCGGCCTCGGCCAGGGTGGAAGCGATCACCACCGGCAGTTCCAGGCGCTGCTCGATGGCCTCGCGCAGCATGCCGGTGAACGCACGGGAGTTTTCGACCAGCAGGATCCGCTGCGGCAGCGGATCGGCCAGGTCGCCATCGACGGCGGCCTGCGGCAGGACGGGCATGATGCGGTGGCTCACGAGGGAGGGACTCGGCACGGATAGCGGCGGTTTCGGGTGCAACTTTAGCCGGAGCAGCGTGCCCTGCGCGTCGTTCACCGATCAGGCAGGCGATGCGAATGCCGCCGCTGTACCCGCAAGCGATTCGTGCAGGACGAGCCGGAGCCGGTTGCCACGGCAATGCACCGTGCCGCCGTAGGCCATTATCCGGCCGGCCAGACGCTCGATGGCCTGCTGAACGGTCCGGTTCGACAGCGTGCGACCGCGGTCAAGCAGGCCAACGACCACCACGATGCCGCGCCGGTCGCCCGCCTGGCCGCTCCGGGCGCGCACGCTGACCTGTCCCGACTCCAGTTCCAGCAGCAGCGACACCGCCTCGATCAGCGAGCGATAGATGGCGAGCTGCAGGTCGACAGTCAGCAGGCAGGGGTTGCCCTCCAGCCGGGGCGGAATCACGCGATGGGAGTTGTCCCAGCTTTCGCATGCGCCGCCAACCCGCAGCGCGATATACAGCCCAACCTGCTCCAGCCCCGTGGGGTAGACCAGACTGGCCTGTTCACGGAACAGCCGCGAGTGCACGGATGAGGCGTGCTGCAGGCTGTTGGCCACCGCATGATGCCCCTGCGCCTTCAGCCAGCTGACCATCTCGCCGAGCGAGCTGTCCATGCCTTCGCCGAGTTGCTTGAGATGGGAGGCGCGCTCGCGAAGCTCACGCTCACGGGTCTGGTGCGAACTACGTGCCAGGCGCAACGTGGTTTCCTCTGCCAGTCCACGGCACCGTGCACGCTCATGGTGATAGCTGATGCTGGACCCCAGGGCGAGCAGTGCGACACTCATCACGGCCATGTTCTGCTGGGTGGCGAAGGTGCCCAGGTCGAACGAGGACGGTAGGCCGGTGCTGGGTGTGGCGAAATGGAGTGGAAGGTTCAACAGCGGAATCGCGATGGCAGCGCCACGCCACCCATGCATGAAGGTCAGGGCGATCGCTGGGAGGGAGGACAGCAGTACCAGGTGGGTGCGTGTGGTGTGGGCGCTGATGGCCGTAAGCTGCATGCACAGGCCCAGGACCAGCATCACCAGGATGGCCGTGACCGTAGGCGCAGCAAAGCGGCGCGTCCAATTGGGGGCCGCGTGTCGTCGCGACCAGAGGAATGCCAACGGCACGAGGGTGATGATGGCGGCGAAGTGGCCAAAGATCGTGCGATCAACTGCGCTAAGCAGGTTGCTCGGCGGTGGGTTCGACCACAGAGCAAATGAAATGCCCATATTGAGAGCCGGGACGAACAACGCCGTGCAGAAGGTCAACGACAGCAACCAGAGGCCGGTGGCGGACTCCGATGGCATTCTAATGCGATGCAGGTAGACCACCAGCATCGCCACCGGCATCAGCAGCGTCGAGGCCAGGATGACCCAGGCCAGGCCGTAGCTGTCGATCATGGGAATGCGCAAGGTTGCGAAGTACGCGTACTCGCCAAGCAGCAGGTAGGGCCACAGGCGGGTCGGGACGATCAGTAGTGCCGCTGCCCGGATGCCCGCGGGCAGGAAGAACTGATCCAGCGAGAACTGACGCGAGGCAAGGCAGCCCAAGGCGTAGACGGCCGCGAGTGCGATTCCGACGGGTCGGATCCGGAAGCTCAGTTCAATTGCTTCTTTGAATCGGTCCAAGCCCGCGCCTCTCGTCTCCCGGCCAATGATGACTGACCACTTCCGCAGACACTATCGACAGTTGGAGATGGGTGCAATCGAGGTGTCTGGCCTCCCTTTGCGCTGCAATCGGCGGCTTCCCATGCTTCGAGGCCCTACATGCCCGGCAGTGCGGCGGCATAGCCACCAGAGGACGGTGAATCATCCACAATCAGTGCGCCCATGTGTCGATCGCGTTTCAGCCGTTGCACCCGCCACATTCGGCGGTTGATGCTGTCCGCTGTGTTCGCCGTCACACAATCGACGACATCCTGCTGTTGCACGCGCCTGTCCAGGTCCTTGTCGCAGATGCCGCTGACCCGCACCGTGCGCGGGTTTCGCCGCGGGTATTGGCGATTTCGGAGGCAGATTCGGCGTGGCATGGGTTTGCATCGATCCAGTGGATTATCTCCGACAGGCACTGCGGAGTCCGCCCGGTATATGCTGATGCGATTGGCGGTAGCATCCTTCTTGATCCGTATTGCATCCAACCTGGAGGTCAGTGTGAGAAGTTTCCGAATTCATGCATTTGCTGGTGCATTGATGTTGGTGCCGGTATCCGTTTTTGCTTTTGCCCCGAGTGACGACCATGGAATCAAGTTGGCCGGCCAAGGACTCGGCCAGTCGATTCCGCAGGCACAAGACCTCAGCGTGGATCCCGGCTGGTTGGTCTATGGGTTCGAGCGCGATGGCATGGATTATTTCCAGGTAAACGATCTCGCAGGGCACGTGCACATCGTGATCGGCAATGCTGCCGGCACGTTCTGGGTGCTGCCGGCAGGTGACCCGTCTGCGAAGGTGTCGTTGCCGGAGCAGCGCCTGCCTGTTCCCGCCAAGGCCACCAGAACGGTTGTCTATCGGGCCCCCGCATTCACGCTGGTCAGATATGCAAGCGGAGCTGATGTGTTGTGGGCAGTAGAGGCACCCTGATACTGACAGTTGCCGGGATATCGGCCAGCTTCAGTATCAGACTGCATGGGCACCCGGTGTTCGCCGGGTGCCCATGACGCCCTGGGCCAGGGGGACGAGCGGGACGTTATGCGATTCTGCTGTGTTGGTTCGATCCGGTCGCTTGACTGTGAAATGCACTACTGCAGCGCAGAGGGTGCGGGGCAGCCGTACCGCGATGGAGTACTGGCTACTGCCTCCAGTCTGGTTTCGCGGTCGAGGAACAGAATCCTGACCCGGTTGCGATAGCAGTCAACGGTCCCGTCATAGGGGAGGGTTCGCCCGGTCAGTCGCTCGAACGCTGCCATCGTTGTCTGCTTGGAAAGGCGTCTGCGCTGTTCCAGCAGTGACACGACCATGAGGATTCCGCGCCTGGAGCCCATTCTGCCGCACCTTGCACGAATGCGAATCTGACCACCTTCATGCTTGAGAAGAATGGAGACCGCGTCAATCAGTGTCCGGTAAGCGGCCAATTGCAGTTCCACGCTCAGGTTGCAGGGGTCGCCTTTCAGATCCGGGCGGAGAACGCGCTCCGTCAGCTTCCACGACTCACGGATGCCACCCGCCTGCAGGGCCACGTAAAGCCCAAGATGCTCCAGGCCCGAGGGATAGACCATGCTTGTCTGTTCGCGAAAGAGCCGCGAATGTACATTCGAGGTATGCAGAAGGCTGTTGGCCACTGCGTGATGTCCCTGGGCCTTGAGCCATTCGGCCAGCTCAACCAGCGACGTATCAATGCCGTCGCCGAGCTTGCGAAGGTGCAGGGCACGTTCACGCAGCTCCATCTCGCTGGCCAATTGCGAGCTCCTCGCCAGATGGATGGCGTCCCTTTCCCCCATCTCGCGCAGCCTGTAACGGTGGTAGAAGTGGGTGATGCGTGATCCGAGCAGCAGCAATACGATGCCGCTGATCGCCATGATCTGCTGGGTGATGAAGGCCGCTGGATCGAATGCGGTGGGATGGGTGTTGGGCGTGGTCAGGCCGATGACCATGTTGAGCACCGGCACTGCAAGGGCAGCCCCCTTCCAGCCATACAGGCAGGTAAGCGCGGCCGCGGGGAGTGCCAACAGCAGCAGGAACGTTGCCTTCAATGCAATCCAGTCTGCGGGCAGTTGAGTCGCTGCTATCCCGATCAGCAGCATCGATGAAAGTGCTGCCAGCATCGGGGTCTTTCGTCGAGCGTTCCACTCCTGCCCCACGTCCTGCCGCGCCCACAGCATGGCGATGGGGGCCACCGTCAGAATGCCGATGAAATCACCCACGCTGAAGCGCGCGGCATTGGTCAGGAAGGGTGTGGAAGGAGGTGTTGGCCAGAGCAGATGGGAAAAGCTGAGGTTGAGCAGAGTAATAACGACGCTGGAAGCGGCGGCAATCAACAAGAGGCCGATCGTCTGCGACTCCGCCATCAGTCGCCGTTGCAGCTTCACAATCAGCATCACCGCTGGCATGAGGAATGCGGAGGCAACAATGACCCATGTCAGGCCGTACTTCTCGATCATCGGCACGCGGGACTGTGCAAAGTACGCATATTCGCCCAGCAGCAGGTAGGGCCACAGGCGCGGCGGGCACAACAGCACGGCTGCCACCCGGATGCCGGCTGGCAAATAGAACTGATCCAGCGACAGCTGTCGGGTTGCCCAATAGGCAACTGCATAAAGCAAGGCAATCATCAGGCCAGCCGGACGAATGCGCACCTTCAGCAACAATCCTTCTTTCCACCAGTCCAATCGCACGTCCCCCTCTCCTACGTGTCCCCTGTCAGCATCCATTCGCCGCGGGGCCCGGTTTCTCAGGACGGTATCGGTCTGCGAACGATTATGCAATTGCATAGCTGCGCATTTAGGAAATTGTCCAGCCATCCATCACAGATGTCGCGTGAAAATCTGTGACGTGTGCAGCACGATCAGCGCTGCGGTACGTTTGTCAGAACGTTCAATACAGGTGGAGATGCAGAATCTTCACCACAACGCATCCCGCAGCTTGTACCAGGACATCGCCGCCACCAGCAGCGGCGTGCGCAGCAGCCGGCCGCCGGGGAAGGGCGCATGCCGAAGGCGCTGGAACACGTCCAGGCGCTCGCTCTGGCCGGCAATGGCGGCGGCGATCACCTCGCCGGCCAGCCCGGCGGCGGCCACCCCATGGCCGGAGAAGCCCTGCGCGAAGTACAGGTCGCCGTCCAGCCGGCCCCAATGCGGGGCGCGGTTGCGGGTGATGTCCACATAGCCGCCCCAGACCTGGTCCAGCGCCACGTCGGCCAGCTGTGGGAACACCTGGTGCATGCGCCGCTGCATCACCCCGCGCAGGCCGGGTGGGGGCAGCGCCGAGTAGCTGGCGCGCCCGCCAAACAGCAGCCGATGGTCATGGCTGAGGCGGAAATAGTCCAATGCCCAGGCGGTGTCGGCCACGGCCATGTCGTTGCCGATCAGGGCGCGGGCGCGCTCGGCCCCCAGCGGCGCGCTGGCGCCGATATAGGTGCCGACCGGCATGATCCGCCGTTCCAGCTCGGGCAACAGGCCCTGCAGCCAGGCATTTCCGGCCACCACCAGATGCGCGGCGCGTACGCTGCCCTGCGCGGTGTGCAGGGTGGGCTGCGGTCCGCGCTGCACGCGGGTTACCGCCGAATCCTCGTGGATCACCACGCCGGCCGCGCGCGCCGCATCGGCCAGACCGCGCGCATAGGCCAGCGGGTGCAGGTGCGCGCTGAGCGGATCGAACATCGCGGCACGATAGCGCGGGCTGTCCAGCTGCGCGCGCAGGGCGTCACGGTCCCACCACTGCATGGGGTAGTCGTAATGGCGTTGCAGGTGCTCGCAGTTGGCCCGCAGCTCGCGCTCATGGCGTTCGCGGATGGCGACGCTGGCGTGGCCTTCCACCCAATGGCAGTCAATGCCGTGGCGATTGATGCGGGCGCGCATCGCCTGCACCGCGTCGCGCGACCAGTCGAACAGGTGGCGCGCATCATCACGACCGAGCTGACGCTCCAGTTCGTCCACCTCGCAGCCATAGCCGACCAGCGCCTGCCCGCCGTTGCGGCCGGACGCGCCCCAGCCGATCCGCTGCGCTTCCAGCACTACCACGCGCCGGCCACGTGCCGCCAGTTCCAGGGCTGCGGTCAGGCCGGTATAGCCGGCGCCCAGCACCGCAACGTCGGCCTGCACATTACCCTGCAGCGGGGGCAGTGCGGGCGGTTCGGGCAGGCTGGCGGCGTACCAGCTGGGCGGGAACGCGGCGCTCACTGCAGGCCTCGCGGGTGCAGGGCGGGAGGGCGGAGCGGGGCAGGTCGATCGGCGTTCACCCCGGTAGTTTCGCCGATGCGTGACGGCTGTGGTGTGACGGCACCGACTTGCCGCCTTCGCCGGACGGCAGGTAACGTGTCGGCACGCCAAGGAGTGTCCCCATGCGCCGCCTGCCCTGGGTGGGCCTGCCCACCGACAGCACCGTGCTCGGCCATCACCGTTTCGCGATGGCCGGCGAGAAGTACGTGCGCGCGCTGGCCGAGGCGGCCGAGGTGACTCCGGTAGTGTTGCCGAGCCTGCAGCCACCGCTGCCGGCCGGTAACTGGCTGCAGGGGCTGGATGGCCTGCTGCTGACCGGCGCGGTCAGCAATATCGAACCGCAGCACTACGAAGGTGGCCGCAGCTGGCCAGGCAATCCACATGACCCGGCCCGCGATGCCAATGCCTTCGCGTTGCTGCACGAGGCACTGGCGCTGGACCTGCCGGTGCTGGCGATCTGCCGCGGCTTCCAGGAGTTGAACGTCGCGCTGGGCGGCAGCCTGCATCCGCAGGTGCACGCGGTGCCTGGCCTGGCCGACCATCGCGAAGAACCGCAGGCGCCGGTGGAGGTGCAGTATGGGCCGGCGCACGCGGTCACGCTGGCCGCCGATGGCTGGCTGGCGCAGTGGCACGGCAGTGGCCGCGCGCAGGTCAATTCGGTACACGGGCAGGGTGTCGCCCGCCTGGCGCAGGGGCTGCAGGTCGAGGCCGTGGCCGACGATGGGCTGGTCGAAGCGGCACGCAGCCTGCACCATCGTTTCGTGCTCGGCGTACAGTGGCACCCGGAGTGGCGTGTCATGCAGGCGCCGTTCTATCACGCTATTTTCCGTGCGTTCGGCCAGGCTTGCCGGCAGCACCAACAGAACCGACTGGATTCCCGATGAGTTCCCGAACGCGCCCGCGCAAGACGGCCACGCCCCCCGCACCGCAGGAAAGCACGCTGCTGCGCTGGCTGAAGGAGCGGCGCATCACCGAGGTGGAATGCCTGGTGCCGGACATCACCGGCAACGCGCGCGGCAAGATCATTCCCGCCGACAAGTTCTCGCACGACTACGGCACGCGCCTGCCTGAGGGCATCTTCGCCACCACCGTCACCGGCGAGTTCCCTGACGATTATTACGAGCTGACCTCGCCGTCCGACTCGGACATGATGCTGCGCCCCGATCCGGACACGGTGCGCATGGTGCCGTGGGCGGCCGACGCCACCGCGCAGGTCATCCACGATTGCTACACCAAGAGCGGTGAGCCGCACGAACTGGCGCCGCGCAACGTGCTGCGCCGCGTGCTGGCAGCCTACGCCGAGCTGGGCCTGCGCCCGGTGGTGGCGCCGGAACTGGAGTTCTTCCTGGTGCAGAAGAACACCGACCCGGACTTCCCGCTGCTGCCACCGGCCGGCCGCTCCGGGCGCCCGGAGACCGCGCGGCAGTCGTACTCGATCGATGCGGTCAACGAGTTCGACCCGATCCTCGACCTGATGTACGACTACGCCGATGCGATGAAGCTGGATGTGGACACGCTGATCCACGAGTCCGGCGCGGCGCAGCTGGAGGTCAACTTCACCCATGCCGATGCGATGGACCTGGCCGACCAGGTGTTCCTGTTCAAGCGCACCATGCGCGAAGCGGCGATGCGCCACGGGGTGTATGCCACGTTCCTGGCCAAGCCGATGGAAAACGAGCCGGGCAGTGCCATGCACATCCACCAGAGCCTGGTGCGGGTGAGCGATGGCAGCAACGTGTTCGCTGGCGAGACCGATGCCGAGGGCGAGTTCAGCCCGGTGTTCGGCCACTACCTGGGCGGCCTGCAGAAGTACGCACCGCAGGCGATGGCGTTCTTCGCGCCGAACGTGAACTCCTACCGCCGGCTGGTGTTCGGCGAAGTCTCGCCGAGCAACGTCCACTGGGGCTTCGACAACCGCACCTGCGGCCTGCGCGTGCCGCTGGATACGCCGGAGAACATGCGCGTGGAGAGCCGTTTCGCCGGGTCCGATGCCAATCCCTACCTGGCGATGGCCGCGACCCTGGCCTGCGGCCTGCTGGGCATCCGCGAGCGGCTGGCACCGGATGCGCCGGTGACCGGCAGCGCCAAGGAACTGGGCTACGACCTGCCGCGCTCGCTGGGCGAGGCGCTGGACGGGCTGGAGCGGTGCAGCGAGCTGCAGGCCCTGCTGGGTGAGCGCTTCTGCCGGGCCTACATCTCGGTCAAGCGCAAGGAATACGAGACCTTTTTCCGCGTCATCAGCTCGTGGGAGCGCGAGTTCCTGCTGCTGAACGTCTGAGCATCCGGAATAGAAAAATCCGCCGCCGGGGGGTAGGCTGGCACCCGTCGCCGGCCCCGCCGGCCCCCCCTTCCCGCATTCTGGAGCACCCGATGAAGCTGCGTATCCTCACGCTCGGCCTGGCCTCCGCCATGCTCGCCGCCTGCGGCGGTGGCAATGGCGGCGCGCAGGACAGCCAGGTCCTGAACGTCTACAACTACAGCGATTACATCGCCGAGGACACCATTCCGACCTTCGAGAAGGAGAGCGGGATCAAGGTGACCTACGATGTGTTCGACAGTGACGAGATGGTCGAGACCAAACTGCTGGCCGGCAACAGCGGCTATGACGTGGTGGTGCCGACCCTGAACTTCTTCGGTCGCCAGATCCAGGCCGGTGTGTTCCTGCCGCTGGACAAGAGCAAGATCCCGAACCTGGCCAACCTCGATCCGGCGGTGATGAAGCGCATCGCCACCCAGGACCCGGGCAACCAGTACGGCGTGCCGTACATGATCGGCACCACCGGCATCGGCTACAACGTGGACATGCTGAAGCAGCGCTTCGGCGGCAGCGCCGACATCGCCAACAGCTGGGACCTGGTGTTCAAGCCGGAGAACATCAGCAAGATGAAGGACTGCGGCGTGACCATCCTGGACACGCCGGCGGACATGATCCCGATCGCACTGCATTACCTGGGCCTGGACCCGCACAGCGGCGACCCGGCCGAGCTGCAGAAGGCCGCCGACCTGCTGAAGTCGATCCGCCCGTACGTGCAGAACTTCCACTCCTCGCAGTACGTGGGTTCGCTGGCCAACGGCGGTACCTGCCTGGTGGTCGGCTGGTCGGGTGACATCATCCAGGCCCGCGACCGCGCCGAGGAAGCCAGCAATGGCGTGCACGTGGCCTATTCGATCCCGAAGGAAGGCGCACCGCAGTGGTTCGACATGCTGGCGATCCCGAAGGACGCCAAGCATCCGGAAGCCGCGTACGCCTTCATCAACTACCTGCTGCAGCCGAAGGTTGCCGCGGCCAACACCAACTTCATCCACTACGCAAACCCGGTGCCGACCGCGACCCCGCTGGTGGACGAGGCGATCCGTACCGACCCGACCATCTACCCGCCGGCCGACGTGGCCGAGAAGATGTTCACCTACTCGATCAACACGCCGGAGACCGACAAGCTCTACACCCGGCTGTGGACCGAGGTGAAGACCGGGCGCTAAGGGCTGGCTGGCAGGTGGGTGCCGACCGTTGGTCGGCATGCTTTTCCGGCAGGGCCGACCAACGGTCGGCCCCCACCAGATCTGCAGATCCCCCCGGCCCGGTGGGTGCCACCCGTCGCCGTCATATCCCCTGCAGCCCCCGGCCGTTAGAATGGCGGCCGCTGTCCACCGCCCGCTCCCGGAGCCCCCATGCCCGTTGAAGCCCAGCCGGTAGCCGCCGTCGTCGACACGACCGGTGCGCCCGGCTATCTCTCCATTCGTGACCTGCGCAAGGAATTCGACGGTTTCGTCGCCGTCGACGACGTCAATCTGGACGTGCGCAAGGGCGAGATCTTTGCCCTGCTCGGTGGCTCCGGCAGCGGCAAGTCGACCCTGCTGCGCTGCCTGGGCGGCTTCGAGACGCCCACCAAGGGCAGCATCACCGTCGATGGCCAGCGCCTGGACGCGCTGCCGCCGTACCAGCGGCCGGTCAACATGATGTTCCAGTCCTATGCGCTGTTCCCGCACATGACGGTGGAGCAGAACATTGCCTTCGGCCTGAAGCAGGATGGCCTGGGCAAGGACGCGATTAGCAAGCGCGTCGGCGAGATGCTCGACCTGGTGCAGATGGGCCACCTGGGCAAGCGCAAGCCGCACCAGCTGTCCGGTGGCCAGCAGCAGCGCGTGGCGCTGGCGCGGTCGCTGGCCAAGGGGCCGAAGCTGCTGCTGCTGGACGAGCCGATGGGCGCACTGGACAAGAAGCTGCGCTCGCAGATGCAGCTGGAACTGGTCAGCATCATCGAGTCGTCGGGCGTGACCTGCGTGATGGTCACCCACGACCAGGAAGAAGCGATGACCATGGCTACCCGCATCGCGGTGATGGATGCCGGCTGGATCCAGCAGGTCGGCAAGCCGGACGAGGTCTACGAGCAGCCGGCCAACCGCTTCGTCGCCGAGTTCATCGGTTCGGTCAACCTGTTCGACGGGGTGATCGACGAGGACCTGCCCGAATACGTGACCGTGCGCTCGCCGCTGTTCCCGGCACCGATCTACATCGCCCATGGCATCACCTGTTACGAAGGGCAGCCGGTCGCATTCGCGCTGCGCCCGGAAAAGGTGATGATCGGCAAGGACGAGCCGGAAGGGCACACCAACAAAGCGCAGGGCGTGATCGAGGACATCGCCTATTTCGGCAGCCATTCGGTCTACCACGTGCGGCTGCCCAGCGGCGCCAAGGTGCTGGCCAACTTCGCCAACTCGCAGCGCTGGGCCAGCGACGGCCTGACCTGGGGTGACAGCGTATGGGTGCACTGGCGCGACAACGACGGCGTGGTGCTGACCTCATGAGCGTCGCCGGCCTGAAGCGCTGGCTGCCGGGGCTGCGTGCCACGGTGATCGGCATTCCGTACCTGTGGCTGCTGCTGTTCTTCGCAGTGCCGTTCCTGATCGTGCTGATGATCAGCTTCTCGCTCAGCCGGGTCGGCTCGCCGCCGTATACCTGGCTGCTGCAGTACGCCGACGGCGGCTTCTCGCTGAAGCTGAACCTGGAGAACTACCTGGCGCTGTTCCGCGATTCGATCTATGCGCAGGCGTTCCTGAGCTCGATCAAGATCGCGGCGATCTCCACCTTCTTCACCCTGCTGATCGGCTATCCGATGGCCTATGCCATCGCGCGCCTGTCGCCGGCCGCACGCAACGTGGCGATGATGCTGGTGGTGCTGCCGTCGTGGACCTCGTTCCTGATCCGCGTGTATGCGTGGAAGGCAATCCTGGACCGCAATGGCCTGCTCGACCAGTTCCTGCAGTTCACCGGCCTGCAGACGCTGATGACGTCGATGGGGCTGCCGAAACTGCAGCTGATCGATACGCCGACCGCCGCCTATATCGGCATCGTCTACTGCTACCTGCCGTTCATGGTGCTGCCGCTGTACGCCAACCTGGTCAAGCATGACCACCGCCTGCTGGAAGCGGCCTACGACCTCGGCGCCAAGCCGTGGCAGGCGTTCCTGCGCATCACGTTGCCGCTGTCGAAGGCCGGCATCATTGCCGGCTGCATGCTGGTGATGATCCCGGCCGTGGGTGAATTCGTGATCCCGGAAATGCTCGGTGGTTCGGAGACGCTGATGGTCGGCCGCCAGTTGTGGAACGAGTTCTTCAACAATCGCAACTGGCCGGGCGCTTCGGCGATGGCGGTGGCGATGATCCTGTTGCTGCTGGTGCCGATCCTGCTGTTCAACCGTTCCCAGCAGCGCCTGCTGGAAGGGAAGCAGGCATGAGCCCGCGTACCGCCAAGGGCCTGGGGCTGGGCGTGCTGCTGCTCGGCTTCGCCTTCCTGTACCTGCCGATCCTGTTGTTGATGTTCTACTCGTTCAACAGCTCGCGGCTGGCGATGGTCTGGGCCGGGTTCTCCACCCGCGCCTACAGCGACCTGTTCGCCGACCGCGCGCTGATGGACGCGATGTGGACCAGCCTGGTGGTGGCGTTCTGGACCGCCTGTACCGCCACCGTGCTGGGTACGCTGGCGGCGATGGTGATGACCCGCTTCAAGCGATTCCGTGGCAAGCCACTGTTCGGCGCGCTGGTGACCGCGCCGCTGGTGATGCCGGACGTGATCCTGGGCTTCTCGCTGATGGCGCTGCTGGCATCGATGGGCGCGATTCCCGGCTTCCCGGCGCGTGGCCTGGCCACCATCTGGATCGCGCACGTGACCTTCACCCTCTGCTTCGTCACCGTGGTGGTGTCCTCGCGCCTGCAGGAAATGGACCTGTCGCTGGAAGAAGCGGCGATGGACCTGGGCGCCAGCCGGTTGACCGTGTTCACCCGCATCACCCTGCCCATCATCGCACCGGCGCTGGTGGCGGGTTGGCTGCTGGCCTTCACCCTGTCGCTGGATGACGTGGTGGTGGCCAGCTTCGTGGCCACGCCGGGCTCGACCACGCTGCCGATGAAGGTGTTCGCTTCGGTGCGCATGGGCATCAGTCCGAAGATCAACGCGTTGGCCACGCTGCTGGTGTCGGCGGTGTCGATCGCTGCGGTGATCGGCTGGTACATCAACGCCCGCGCCGAGAAGCGGCGCCAGCGCGACCTGCAGCTGGCGCGGCAGGACAACGGCTGAGTACACGGCCTGTCGACAGCGCCGGCAACATCCGGCTCACGGACAGCGGCGCACAATGGGGGTCTTCCAGATGGAGATCCCCCATGACCGTCGAGATCATCGACCCGGCCACCGGCCAGGTGACCTACCGCCATGAACTGATGGGCGCTGCTGACATCGAGCAGCGCCTGCAGGCTGCCGCCGATGCCTTCCCCGGCTGGGCCGATCGCTCGCTGCAGGATCGCGGTGCCGTCCTTCGCCAGATCGCCGCGCAGCTGCGCACGCGTCGCGACGACCTGCAGCAGGCGATGACCCATGAGATGGGCAAGCTCAAGGCCGAGGCGCTGGCCGAGGTCGACAAGTGCGCTGCCGCCTGCGAGTACTACGCCGACCACGCGGCCGACTATCTCAAGCCGCAGCTGATCGATACCGAAGCCCAGCGCAGCTACGTGCGTTACGAGCCGATCGGCTGCGTGTTCGCGGTGATGCCATGGAATTTCCCGGTCTGGCAGGTGTTCCGTTTCCTGGCCCCGGCGTTCATGGCTGGCAACGTGGCCCTGCTCAAGCACGCCAGCAACGTGCCGCAGTGCGCCGACCTGATCCTGGCGGTGTGTCGTGACGGAGGCCTGCCTGAGGGCGTGTTCGACGTGCTGCACATCGACAACGACCAGGCTGCCGAGGTGCTGCGCGACGCACGGGTGAAGGCGGTGACGCTGACCGGCAGCGAACGGGCAGGGCGCTCGATCGCCTCCAATGCCGGCAGCCAGCTGAAGAAGTCGGTGATGGAGCTGGGTGGCAGCGATGCCTTCGTGGTACTCGACGATGCCGACCTCGACAAGGCCGTGGCGGCGGCGGTGAAGTCGCGTTTCGACAACAGCGGGCAGACCTGCATTGCGGCCAAGCGCTTCATCGTGGTCGATGCGGTGGCCGATGACTTCACCCGACGCTTCGTTGAAGCCGCGGGCCAGCGCCAGTATGGCGATCCCAGTGAGCGTGGCACCACGCTGGCGCCGATGGCGCGCGCGGACCTGCGCGATGAGCTGCACAAACAGGTGCAGGCCAGCGTGGCGAAAGGTGCGCGCGTTCTGGTCGGCGGCGAGCCCATTGCCGGCACCCATGCGGGCTATCCGGCGACCGTGCTCGATCAGGTCGGCCCAGGCATGCCTGCCTACGACGAGGAGCTGTTCGGGCCGGTGGCTGCGGTGATCCGGGTCAAGGATGAGGCCGAGGCGCTGCGCGTGGCCAACGACACCCGCTTCGGCCTGGGCGGCAGCGTGTGGACGCGCGACCCGGTGCGCGGCGAAGCCTTCGCGCAGCGCATGGAATGCGGCGCCGCGTTCGTCAACGCCATCGTCAAGAGCGACGCTCGGCTGCCGTTCGGTGGCAGCAAGCAGTCCGGCTTCGGCCGGGAGCTGGCCGACCACGGCATCCACGAGTTCATGAACATCAAGACCGTCTACGTGGCTTGATGCCGAACGGTAGTGCCGGCCGCTGGCCGGCATTGCCCTGGTTGCCGGCCAGCGGCCGGCACTACCAGAAGCGGGGCATATGCCACGACCAACGGTCGCGGCCTACCGTATTGCTGGGTATCGACGCCCCCGTGCATGGTGGGTATCGACCGTTGGTCGATTCGCGCTACAACCACTTCGCGCGCTTGAACAACCGGTACAGGCCCACGCACACACCGCCCACGCCGACAATCATCAGCGGATACGACCACGGCTGGCTCAGCTCGGGCATGTGGCTGAAGTTCATGCCGTACCAGCTGGTGATCAGCGTCGGCGCCGCCAGCAGTGCGGCCCATGCACCCAGGCGCTTGACCGTCTCGCCCTGCGCCAGCGTCACCAGCGACAGGTTCACGCTCAGTGCGGTGCCCAGCATCTCGCGCAGGGTGTCGATCACATCGCTGATGCGTACCGCGTGGTCATGCACGTCGCGCACGTAGAGCTTCACTTCATCGGGAATCAGGTCACCCTGGTAGCGGCGCAGCTGCGCCAGCACATCCTGCAGCGGTGCCACCGCCATCCGCATCTTGTTCAGTTCGCGCTTGAGCTCGTAAAGCCGTACCACCGTGCTGCGCTTGTAGCTGTCGGCAAAGATGTCCTTTTCCAGCAGGTCCAGGGTGTCGCGGAAGCGGTGCACGATCGGCAGGTAGTTGTCGACCACGAAGTCGGTCACCGCGTACAGGCAGTACGACGGGCCCATCTTCAGCAGCTGCGGTTCACGCTCGACCCGTGCACGCACCGGGGCGTAGGACAGCGAGGCGCCGTGGCGCACCGTCACCAGGAAACGCGGGCCGAGGAAGGCGTGGGTTTCGCCGTACTGGATGCGTTCGTCCACCATCTGCGCGGTGGTCACCACCACGAACAGCGAATTGCCGTAGGTCTCGACCTTGGGCCGCTGGTGCGCATTGCGCGCGTCCTCGATGGCCAGATCGTGCAGGCAGAACTCTTCCTGCAGTTTCAGCAGCACATCGTCGTTGGGGTCGTACAGGCCGACCCAGACGAAGCCGTTGCCACTGGCAATGACATCGCTGATGGCATCCAGGCTGATGTCGTGGCGTTTGCCGTCGTCATCGTAGTGGACGCAGTTGATGACGCAGGCGGGGTTGGCCGAGGCAGGGGCGGAAGCGGAGGCGGGCAATGACATGCCCGCCATCGTGCGTCAGTGCCGTGTTTCGGACAAGTGAGGACGGCGCCCCAGTACCCACGCCAGCGCGACGTGGACGGGCAGCAGCAGCACGATCCACTGCACGTTGTACTGCGCCTGCAGGCTCAGCCAGTGCAGCACCAGCGCCGCCACGGCCTGCACCGCCAGCAGCCACAGCACGACCCTGAACATGCGGCCCGGCGCGCGCCGGCGCAGCAGCGCGATCGCGCCTGGCAGCAGCAGCACGGCCAGTGGCGAAAGCAGCAGCAGGTTGCGGTTGGCCCAGGCGGCGTAGTGGGTGCTGAAGCCCCACAGGAACGCCAGCAGGCTGCCGGCGATGGCACACAGCAGCCAGAACGGCAGGGCCAGCCCGGCCAGCAGGCGCGGGCGGTTGCGCAGCGCCAGCACGCCGCCGGCCACGACCAGCCCAAGCAGCAGCCACGGCCACCAGCGGCGTGCGAATTCCTTCGGCTCCGGGTCGATGCGGTGCGGCAGCAGTTCCTGTTCGGACTGCACCAGCGGCCGGCCATCGCTGTTGCGCGCCTGGCGCAGCGCATCGGCCAGGCGCATCGGCACGAAGGCTTCCTGCCAGCGCGACAGCGGCTGGTCGGCGAACGGCCCGAGGCCGACATCGAAGCCCAGCCACATCCATGGTGCCGGCGAGGCCAGGCGCACCGATTCACTGCGGTAGGTATTGCCGCGCGAGCGCCCCGACAGCTGCGACTGCAGGCCGCCACCCAGCGCCTTGTCCACCGTGTCGCGTACCATCGTGGCGCAGTTGGCGGTGTAGTAGTCGTAGTGGTAGCGCGCGTTTTCCGGCTTGGCCCGCTCGGCCAGGGCGGCGGCCAGTGCACGTGCCTGCTCCGGGCGCAGGTCCAGCCACTGCACGCTGGCGCCACGGCCGGTCTCGTCGTAGTACGACAGATCCTGCTGCAGCGGCAGCGCCACCAGGTAGTACATCATGTCGCCGCGCACGAAGCGGCTGATGAAATCGTCCTCGGACGGATCGAAGTAGCCGAAGTTGTACGAGGTCGCTTCGCCGCTGAGCGGATCGATCACGACGATGGCGTCGTGGCCGAAGCGCTCGAAGAACACCGTGCCCGGCTGCATGGTCACCACCCCGATGCGCGGGGCGGGAGCCTCGGCGCTGGTGGCGGGTGCAGCAGGTTCGGGTGCCGCCGGCTGCGCGAAGGCGGCCAGCGGCAGGGCCGTGGCCAGCACGCACAGTGCCAGCCACAGCCTCAGGCGCAGTGCCAGGAGGGCGCCGCGCTTCAAGCGTCGTCCTGCGCGTCCGGCGGCAGCACGGTCACGTGGAAGGCCTGGACCCGGCGCGCATCGGCGCGGGCCACGCGGAACATGAAGCGGTCCAGCGCCAGCTCGTCACCGACTTCCGGCAGGTGGCCCACGGCCTCGGTGACCAGGCCACCGATGGTGTCGTAGTCCTCGTCGGAGAAGGTAGCGCCGAAGCGTTCGTTGAAGTCGCCGATCGGGGTCAGCGCGTCGACCACGTACTGGCCGTCGGACTGGATGGCGATCTGCGCCGACGGATCCTCGGCCTCGTCATGCTCGTCGTCGATCTCGCCGACGATCTGTTCCAGCACGTCCTCGATGGTGACCAGGCCGGCGACACCGCCGTACTCGTCGACCACGATGGCCATGTGGTTGCGCGACAGGCGGAATTCCTTCAGCAGCACGTTGAGCTTCTTCGCCTCCGGGATCAGCACTGCCGGGCGCAGCAGCTCGCGCACGTTGGCCGGGCCGTTGTCGGCGACCACGCCGCGCAGCAGGTCCTTGGCCAGCAGGATGCCAAGGATGTCGTCCTTGTTCTCGCCGTGCACCGGGAAGCGCGAATGGCCGGATTCGACCACCTGCTTCATCAGTTCCAGGAAGGGCGCTTCGACCGGCAGCGAAACCATCTGCGAGCGCGAGATCATCACGTCGCCCACGGTCAGCTCGGCCACCGAAATGGCGCCTTCCATCATCTTCAGGGTATCGGCGGCGATCAGGCCCTCTTCCTGCGCGGTGTGCAGGACAGCGACCAGCTCGTCGCGGGTATGGGGTTCGCCGGAGAAGGCGGAGGTCAGGCGTTCAAGCCAGCCGCGCTTCTTTTCACTGGGCTCCTGTGCGGAGCTACTACTGTCGTCTTCTGACATCTCTGGAAAAAGGGCACCCGGCAAGCCGGGCGTTGGCCCAAGTCTAGCAGGATGTGGCGGCCTGTCAGTGACCGTCGCTGCCCGGTCCGGTGATCGGCGGCGGGGCCAGTTCAGGCCGGGCGGGGGCTTCTTCCTCGGGCAGGTCCAGGCTGTAGGTGCAGCCGGCCAGGGTTTTGCCGGGATGGGAGGCCACGGTGGAGACGCTGAGGATGATCGACTCGATCCGGGCCTCGCCGGTCTTCGGATCGGTCACGTCGCGGCTGACCAGCTCGCGGCCGGCCATGAACTTGCCGTCCTGGTCGTAGCCGGTCTCCAGCCCCAGCTGCCTGGCCAGCGGCCGCGGATCGGCCTGGTCGAGGATCGCCATGACGCTGGACCCGGCCACGGCGACCCGTTCGGTGCGGGCGCCGAACACGCTGATCGGCTGGGCCAGCCGGTACTCGCTCATGAACTGGTTGCCCTGCGGCAGCGGCTGCAGGCCGTGGGCGACGGCTTTCAGCGGATCAGCCAGCAGGGGCGCCAACGCGGCCTGCTCGGCCACGCCCTGGCGGCATTCAATCAGGGCCGGCAGGTCCAGGGCAGCGGCCGGGGCGGACACGGCGAGCAGCAGGGGCAGGGCAATACGCAGCACGGGCACGGGATCCGCAACGGAAGGCAGGCCGGTGATCGTACCGGTCCCGGCCAGCCATCGCGAGCGCCCCAAGGCAATCAGGGCGGATGCCTGCGCGTGGTCGCTGGGTACCAGCGCAGCCTGACCGGGTAGCCCAGTTGCACTTGCAAGTGGTCGCGCACGGCCGCCGCCGTCGCGCGGTTGGCCGGGGTATCCCGCAGCTCAACCTCCAGTTCCCCGGTCGTGACATCCAGGCTATAGCCGAACAGGTCGGGCAGCTGGGCCAGCAGCCAGTCCCGCTGTGCGTGCAGGCGGCGCTGCATCTCCGCTTCGGTCATCGCGGCGCCGGTGATGTAGCGCACGCGTTGCGGGCCATCCGCCCCTGGATGTGTCTCATCGGCCGCGGGTGCTGGGCCAGTCAGTCGAACGACGACGTTCCAACCTGCCGCGTTGTCCACCCAGATTCCGGCGAGGCGTGCCGCGTGGCGCGCTTTCAAACGTTCCATCAATGCGTGCTGCTGCGCCTCGGCGACCGCCTGACGCGCCGTCTGTTGGCTGACGTCAAAGAACGCCTGCACCTCGGCGACCTTGGCGGCAATGTCGGCGGCGCTGTCGCTGGCCGGGAACGGCGACGGTCGTTCCCGGCCGGGGTCGATGCCCGGGGCAGTGGTCACCTGCAGAAGAGCGGCGATGAGTGCGGGCAGCAGCGCGATGGGCGCGTCCTCCGTGAAGATCCCGGTGTGCGTGGGCCTCAGCGCTCGCCGGCGTAGGGGTCGGCGATGCCGAGCTCGGCCAGGATCTCGCGCTCCAGCTGTTCCATGGCGTCGGCTTCCTTGTCGTCCTCGTGGTCCCAGCCGAGCAGGTGCAGCACGCCGTGCACGGTCAGGTGTGCGTAGTGGGCGTTGAGCGCCTTGCCCTGTTCATCGGCCTCGCGGGCCACCACCGGTGCGCAGATCACCAGGTCGCCCAGCAGCGGAAACTTCACGCCCTTGGGCAGCCCTTCGGGCACTTCGGCCGGGAAGCTGAGCACGTTGGTCGCGTAATCCTTGCCGCGATAATGGCGGTTCAATGACTGCCCTTCCTTGGCATCGACCACGCGGATGGCCAGGTCGGCCTCGCGGATGCGGCCTTTCAGCGCAGCAGCCACCCACTTGCGGAAGCTGACCGCCGCCGGCAGGCCGGTGCGCGGCAGGGCATAACTGACGGCGACGTCCAGTCGCACGGGACCACGGGTCATGGAGTTGCTCCAGGTTGGATCTGATGCAGGTCACGGCGATCGTAGGCGCTGACGATGCGCGCCACCAGCGGGTGGCGGACCACGTCGCGCGACTCGAAGAAGGTGAAGCTGACGCCCTCGACCTCGCGCAGCACGTCGATGGCATCGCGCAGGCCGGACTTCACGTGCTTGGGGAGATCGGTCTGGGTCAGGTCGCCGGTGACCACGGCGGTGGAACCGTAGCCGAGGCGGGTCAGGAACATCTTCATCTGCTCGATGGTGGTGTTCTGTGCTTCGTCCAGGATCACGAAGGCATCGTTGAGCGTGCGGCCACGCATGTAGGCCAGCGGCGCGATTTCGATGACGTTCTTTTCCAGCAGCTTGACGACCTTCTCCACGCCCATCATCTCGTAGAGGGCGTCGTACAGCGGTCGCAGGTAGGGGTCGACCTTCTGGCTCAGGTCACCGGGCAGGAAGCCCAGCTTCTCGCCGGCCTCCACCGCCGGGCGCACCAGGATCAGGCGCTGCACCCGTGATTCGTTCAGCGCTTCGACCGCGCTGGCCACGGCCAGGAAGGTCTTGCCGGTGCCGGCCGGGCCGATGCCGAAGTTGATGTCATGCGTGGCGATCTGGTGCAGGTAGCGGCCCTGGTTGGCACCGCGACCGCGCACCGTGCCGCGCTTGACCTTGATCGCCACCTCCTGCGCTTCGTAGGAGCGTTCGGCGATCTGCTCGACGTTGGCCTGCGCCAGGCGCAGGTGGATGGCGTGGTTGTCGAAGGTGGTTTCGCCGGCTTCGGCGTACAGCGCTTCAACCAGCTTCTGCGCCTCGACGATGGCTTCGTTGGGCCCGCTGATGCGGAACACGAAACCGCGGTTGGCGATCTCCACGCCGAGCTTCAGCTCGATCTGGCGCAGGTGCCCATCGAAGGGGCCGCACAGGTTGGCCAGCCGCTCGGTGTCTTCCGGCGACAGGGTGAAGTCTCGATGTTCGATGCTTTTCATTGCCTTGGGTGGGGCGGAAGCCTTCCACCGCAGTGTATTCAGGGAGGACAAGGGTAGCGCGCGCAGCGGGCGCGCGGCCAGCACGGGGTCGATACATGCTTTTCCACACCCGGTGTGGACGGGGGCTGCGGAAACCTGTGGATAGACCTCTACAGTGCTTGTGCCACAAGCGTCATGAGGGGGTGGTGAAAAAATCGTCACGGACCCGGGCGTGCCGGCACCCGCAGGACGGGCGGACCGGGAGGGAGGGCACGTCGCAGCGCGTGGCCGAGAACTTCCCGGGCACGCCGGCGTTCTTCGTGATCGCAGCGCAGGTTCCGCTGCCAGGCGAGCAACAGGATCCCGTGTTGCCGGTTTTCCACACCGGTTGTGGAATGATGCCGAATCAACCTGTGGATAGGTGGCGCGGAGCCTTGCAGCCAAAGGCTCGCCAACGCGTGGTGAAAAAACCGTCAGGGCTGATCGGAATCATAGAGGGTGCACGGGGCGGATGGCACCGTGGCGCCGTCGCAGGAGGGGATGGCATGGGCATCGGCAACGGGATGCGTGGAATCGGATTGGTGGGTATCGGCCTGCTGGCCGGGTGTGGGCAGGCGCCGCCTGCAGCGCTCGGCACGCTGGAGTGGGACCGGATCACGGTGCCGGCGCCGGCGGCCGAAGTGATCGCCACGGTGGAGGTGCGCGAGGGGCAGCAGGTCAAGGCCGGAGCAGTGCTGATGCAGCTCGACCCCGCCCGCGGCGACGCGCAGTTCGCCGCGGCGCAGGCCGACACGGTGCGCGCGCAGGCCCAGTTGGAAGAACTGAAGATCGGCCCGCGCCAGGAACAGATCGCGCAGGCCCAGGCGCAGCTGGCCGCGTTGCGCGCGCAGTCTGCTGAAGCCACGGCCTATTACCGTCGGGTGCAACCGCTGGCACGCCAGCGCCTGATCGCCGCCGCCGAGCTGGACCGTGCACGGGCGGCTGCCGGCAGTGCCGAGGCCAGCGTGCGGGCCGCCGAGCAGGCCTGGCTGGAACTGGTGCACGGCAGCCGCGCGCAGGACATCGCCCAGGGCCAGGCGGCCGCCGATGCCGCGCAGGCGCAGCAGGTGGTGCAGGGCGTCAACCTGCAGAAGTTGCAGCTGCGCGCGCCGCGCGATGGTGTTGTCGATGCCCTGCCTTACCGGCAGGGTGACCAGGCGCCGATCGGGGCGCCACTGGCGGTGATGCTGGTCGGCGAGCGCCCCTATGCACGAGTCTACCTGCCGCAGCCGCTGCGCCTGCAGGTCAAGGTCGGGCAGGCTGCGCAGGTGCAGCTGGAAGACGGCAGCACCGTGCTGAAGGGGCACGTGCGCTCAATCCGCAGCGAGCCCTCGTTCACCCCGTACTACGCACTGACCGGTGATGACGTCGAGCGCCTGAGCTATCTGGCCGAGATCGAAGTGGACACGGCCACCGACATGCAGAAGCTTCCGGCCGGACTGCCGGTGCAGGTGCGCTTCTGAACACCGGCGACGACATCGCGGTGCATGCGCAGGACTTGACCCGCCGCTTCGGCGATCTTCTGGCTGTGGACAATGTCGACCTGACCGTGCCGCGCGGGCAGGTGTACGGCTTCCTGGGGCCGAATGGATCCGGAAAGTCGACCACCATCCGCATGCTGTGCGGCCTGCTGGAGCCGAGCGCTGGGCAGATCCAGGTGCTGGGGCTGGCGGTTCCCGAGCAGGCCGAAGCACTGCGCCGGCGCATCGGCTACATGACCCAGCGCTTCTCGTTGTATGAGGACCTGTCGGTGCGCGAGAACCTGGAATTCCTCGCCGCCATCCAGGATCTGCCACGCGCGCAGGCCCGGCGGCGGGTCGACGAGCTGCTGCAGCAGTACCGTCTGCTGGACCGGCAGCCGCAGCTGGCCGGAACCCTCAGCGGTGGCCAGAAGCAGCGCCTCGCCCTGGCCGGCGCCGTCGTGCACGCGCCCGAGCTGCTGTTCCTGGACGAGCCGACCAGCGCGGTCGATCCGGAATCGCGCCGTGATTTCTGGGAAGCCCTGTTTGAACTTGCCGACGCCGGTACCACCGTGCTGGTGTCGACCCACTACATGGACGAGGCCGAGCGCTGCCACCGGATGGCAATCCTGGATCGTGGTGCACTGGTTGCCGATGGCACGCCGGCTGAGCTGTGCGCACGATTGGACGGCCGCACGTTGCAGGTCACGTCGTCGCAGCCGCGGCAGGCCAGCCGCGCACTGTCTGAGCTGCCCGGTGTGCTGAGCGTGGCGCAGATCGGCACCCAGCTGCGCGTGCTGTGCAATGAGGGCGCAGCGGACGTCGCAGTGCTGGCCCGTGCACTTGCCAACGCTGACCCGCAGGCCCGCATCCAGACGGTGGCGCCAAACCTGGAAGATGTGTTCGTGGCCGCCACCCGTGGCCGCGGCCGGGAGCCGGCGGCATGAACCTGCGCCGGCTGTCGGCGATCATGCTCAAGGAGCTGCGGCAGCTGCGCCGCGACCGCATCACGCTGGCGATGATCGTTGGCATTCCGGTGATGCAGCTGTTGCTGTTCGGCTATGCGATCAACCTCAACCTGCGTCATCTCGATGCGGGTGTCGCCGATCAGGCCAACAGCGCCGCTTCGCGCGCGCTGGTGCAGGACATGGTGGCCACCGGCGTGATCACGCCGCGCAGCGAAGCCTACACGCCTGCCCAGCTGATGCAGGCGCTGCGCCGTGGCGAGATCAGTGTCGGCATCGTGGTGCCGGCCGACTTCGAGCGTCGCCGCTTCGATGGACGCGAGGCGGTGCAGGTGCTGGTCGATGGCAGTGACACCGTGGTGCAGAGCGCGGCGATCCAGCTGGCGCAGGTGCCGCTGGACACGCGCCCGACCAGCAACACCCGTCCCCTGCGCGAAGGCAGCATCGCCAGTGGTCCGGTCGGCGTGACCAGCTTCTACAACCCGCAGCGGCGCTCGGCGGTGAACATCGTACCGGGCCTGATCGGGGTGATCCTGACCATGACCCTGGTGATGTTCACGGCGGTAGCGGTGGTGCGCGAACGCGAGCGCGGCAACATGGAACTGCTGATCGCCACGCCGGTGTCGCGCAGCGAGCTGATGGTCGGCAAGGTGCTGCCCTATGCGGCCATCGGCCTGCTGCAGACCACGCTGGTGCTGGTGCTGGGCACCTGGCTGTTCCAGGTACCCATTCGCGGCAGCCTGCTGGACATCTATCTGGCCGCGGTGCTGCTGGTGCTGGCCAACCTGGCGCTGGGCCTGCTGATCTCCACGCGTGCGCGCTCGCAGTTCCAGGCGATGCAGATGACCCTGTTCCTGTTCCTGCCGTCGATCCTGCTGTCGGGCTTCATGTTCCCGTTCGCAGGCATGCCGCGGCCGGTGCAGTGGCTGGCCGAGGTGCTGCCGCTGACCCACTTCCTGCGCCTGGTGCGCGGCATCATGCTGCGCGGCGCCTCATTGTGGGAGCTGTGGCACGACGCGCTGGCGCTGCTGGCCTTCATCGTGGTGATGATGACCCTGGCGATCCTGCGCTTCCGCAAGCGCCTGGATTGAAGGCAGGGGGTCGGATCCCCGCAGGGGCTCCGACCCCAATTTATCGGGCCGGCGGGTCGGAGCCCCTTTGGGGCTCCGACCCGAAGATTCATTCCGCCACCACCCGCGCGCGCAGCGAATTGGTCAGCGCTTCGGTGATCACCACATCCACGAACTGGCCGATCAGGCGCGCCGGCGCCGGGAAGTTCACCGAACGCATGTTCTCGGTCTTGCCGGTCAGCTCGTTCGGGTTCTTGCGCGAGGGCCCTTCCACCAGCACGGTCTGCACGGTGCCGACCATCTTCTCGGAAATGCCGGCGGCATGCGCATTGATGCGCTCCTGCAGGCGCGACAGGCGCGCGTGCTTTTCGGCATCGCTGATCGTGTCCTCCAGGTCCGCGGCCGGCGTGCCGGGGCGGCGTGAATAGATGAAGGAGAAGCTGTGGTCGAAGCCGATGTCCTCGATCAGCTTCATGGTCTTCTCGAAATCGGCGTCGGTCTCGCCGGGGAAGCCGACGATGAAGTCCGAGCTGATCGAGATGTCCGGGCGCACCGCCCGCAGCTTGCGGATCTTCGACTTGAACTCCAGCGCGGTGTAGCCGCGTTTCATCGCCGACAGCACGCGGTCGCTGCCGGCCTGTACCGGCAGGTGCAGGAAGTTGGCCAGCTGTGGCACGTCACGGAACGCATCGATCAGCGAATCGCTGAACTCCAGCGGATGCGAGGTGGTGAAGCGGATGCGGCCGACGCCATCGATCTCGGCGATGGTGCGGATCAGCAGGCCGAGGTCGGCGAACTCACCGTCACCATAGGGCCCGCGATACGCGTTGACGTTCTGCCCGAGCAGGTTGATCTCGCGCACGCCCTGTGCGGCCAGCTGCGCCACCTCCACCACCACGTCCTCGAACGGGCGGCTGACTTCGGTGCCGCGGGTGTAGGGCACCACGCAGAACGAACAGTACTTGGAACAGCCTTCCATGATCGACACGAATGCCGAGGGTCCTTCGGCGCGCGGCTCGGGCAGGCGATCGAATTTCTCGATCTCGGGGAAGCTGATGTCGACCTGCGGGCGCTTCTGTTCGCGGCGTGCGCGGATCAGCTCCGGCAGCCGGTGCAGGGTCTGCGGGCCGAACACCAGGTCGACGAACGGCGCACGCTTGATGATCGCTTCGCCTTCCTGCGAGGCGACGCAGCCGCCGACGCCGATGATGACTTCACGGCCCTTGTTCTTCAGCCCCTTCCACACGCCCAGCTGGCTGAACACCTTCTCCTGCGCCTTCTCGCGGATGGAGCAGGTGTTGACCAGGATGACGTCGGCGTCGTCCGGGCTGTCGGTCAGTTCCAGGCCATCGCTGGCGGCAAGCACGTCGGCCATCTTGGCCGAGTCGTACTCGTTCATCTGGCAACCGTGGGTCTTGATGTACAGCTTGCCTTTCACCTGGTCGGGCTTGCGCGGACCAGCGGGCAGGGCAACGAGGGGGGTACCGCCCGGTGTGGTGGGCGGAAAGACGTCTGGCGTCCCGGTCATGGCGCTTAATCCATTCGGGTGGCGGGAAAGCGGGTAATTCTACCCGCATCCCGCGCCAGCCGCCGCGCCCGTGCAACCGAGCCCATGCCCAGCGTGGCCATCACTGTAGAGCCGAGCCCGTGCTCGGCTGCCTTTGCAAGGCGGAGGAGCAGCCGAGCGTGGGCTCGGCTCTACAAGGGGCCGCTGCTTACGCCGCCAGCTCCGCATCGATCTGCCGCGAACGGTCGAAGGCGGTCATCGCGCTCATCCGTGCGATGTAATCGGCCGTGGCCGGCGCGGGCTGCACCAGGCCGAAGGCCGTGGTCCAGGCCAGCGCATTGCCCCACAGCACGTCGGCGGCGCTCATCGTCTCGCCGAGCAGGTAGGGGCCCTGCGCCAGCTGGGCCTCGATCACCTGCAGCACGGTCTCGGCGTCGTTGTACGGCGACATCAGGCGCGGCGGCGGCTCGCGGTGCATCGCCTTGTCGATCATCGCCGGCTCGAAACAGGCGCCATAGAAGGCCATCCAGCGCAGGTAGGGCCCGCGCAGGGCGTCGCCGATCGGCGGTGCCAGGCCGGCCTCCGGATACAGGTCGGCCAGGTACAGATAGATCGCCACCTGCTCGGTCACCAGCGCACCGTTGTGGACGATCGCCGGCACCTTGCCCATCGGGTTGATGGCCAGGTAGGCCGGGGCCAGGTTGGCGCCCGCCTTCAGGTCCAGCACCTGCATGCGGTAGTCGGCACCCAGTGCTTCGAGCAGGGCCACGGCGCCGCTCGAGCGGGAACGGGCGGCGTGGTACAGGGTGATCTGGCGTGAATTCATGGCATTGCTCCTTGCGGTGGGTGGTGAACTGGAGGCCATCCTGGGGCACTATTGCGGACGACTTCTGTCCTCGATCCTTCATGCGCCATACCGCCCATCGACTGCTGCGCCTGATCGCCCTGCTGCAGGCCCGTCGCCAGTGGTCCGGGGCCGAGCTCGCCGAGCGCATGGGCGTGGACCGGCGCAGCATCCGCCGTGACGTCGAGCGCCTGCGCGAGCTGGGTTATCCGGTCCGGGCCTCGTCCGGGGTTGGCGGCGGCTACCAGCTGGGGGCAGGGGCGCCGGTGCTGCCGATGCTGCTGGACGAGGAGGAGGCGACTACCCTGGCCATCGCCCTGCGCGCGGCCTCTGCGACCGTCGCCGGCATCGACGACACCGCGCGCGGCCTGTTGTCCAAGCTCGATCCGCTGGTGCCGACCCGTCGCCGCCAGCAGGCCGGCGAGGTGCATGCCGCCACCGCCACCCTGTCCGACCTTCCGTCCACCGACGCACGCCTGCTTGGGCAGCTGGCCCAGCACTGCCGGCAGGCGTCACGGCTGGCCTTCGAATACCGCAGTGCCCAGGAAGCGGTGACCCAGCGCGAGGTCGAGGCGCAGCACCTGGTCAACTACGGGCGGCGCTGGTACCTGCTGGCCTGGGACCTGGGCCGGCAGGACTGGCGCACCCTGCGCGTGGACCGGATGGGCGCGGTGCGCGAATGCGCCGAGCCGGGCATGCACCGCCGTACGCCCGCACCGCCGGATGTGATGGTGCGGCAGGCGGTCAGCCAGGCCCCGTTCGCCCTGCAGGCCATCGTCCGCCTGGCCGGCAGCCGCGCCGAGCTGGAAGGCCGCATCCCGCCCTGGTGTGGTGTGCTGGAGGACGATGGGCCCGACCATTGCCTGCTGCGCATGGGCGCCGAGAGCCGCGGCATGATGCTGGCGCAGATCCTCAGCCTGGACCGGGTGCCGGTGGCGGTGTGGACCACGCCGCCGGGCCTGCGCGATGAACTGGCACAGCGCCTGGCCGGATTGGGGCAGGTGCTGGCTGTGCCGCCCGTCACAGGCTGAGCCGCGTCGCTTGGCAAGCCCCGGCGAAGCTGGGACACTCGCCGGCATGAAGGGGATACTGGGGACAACGGCGATCATCATCGCTGCGCTGACCGCTGCGCCGGCCAGCGCGGGCACCCTGTTCAAGTGCCAGGGCGCCGACGGGGTCACCAGCTATGTCAGCAAGCGCCTGGCCGGGGCCCGCTGCAGCGCCATCAGCTACAGCCGCGACCTCCGCCCGGCACCGCGCCCGGTGGTGGCCGCGCCGAAGCCGGCGCCGACCACCGTGGCCAGCATCGAGCGCAACCCGGTGGCGGTGGCGGCCAGCGCTGCGACGCCGGCGGCTGCGCCAGCCGCCGTACCCGCGCCCCCGGTTGCCTCGCGCAGCGGGCGCATGGTCAGCGGCCAGGTCTATTCCTTCATGAAGGACGGCGTGCGCCACTACACCAGTGCGCGCCCGACCCAGGTCGCCAACCTCGGCCCGGTGCGCACCATCCGGTACAGTTTCATGGAGCGCTGCTACGCCTGTGGCGTCAACCCGCGCGTGGACTTCGGTTCGGTGCGGTTGAACACCACCGCGTTCCAGACCGAGATCAGCTCGGCCGCGCGCGAGTTCGGCGTCGACGAAGCCGTGGTGCGCGCCATCATCCACGCCGAGTCGGCCTACAACCCGACCGCGCTCAGCCGCGCCGGCGCGCAGGGCCTGATGCAGCTGATGCCGCCAACCGCGGCCCGTTTCGGAGTCAGCGATTCCTACGATGCCGGGCAGAACATCCGCGGTGGCGTGCAGTATCTTGCGTGGTTGTTGAAGCGTTTCAATGGCGACCTGACCCTGGCCGCGGCTGGCTACAACGCGGGCGAAGGCGCGGTTGACCGCCACGGTGGCGTGCCGCCCTACAGCGAGACCCAGTACTACGTGCGCCGGGTCGGGCAGCTGGCCGAGCGTTACCGCACCGCATTGACGCACCAGTAGTGCCGGCCGCTGGCCGGCAACCTTGGGCAATGGCCGGCACCGACCGGCCACTGGCTGGCAGCCCCGTAATCAATGTTGTTGCAATGCGTTGTGTGGCGCTCGACGGTTCCGCTACACTCGCCCATGATTCAATGCGGCTCTGGCCCCCACCGGATCCGCTGGCAGCCTTAAAGCTACCTAATCAATATCGGAGTGCCGGATGGCCAACGATGGGGTACACGATCCAGTCAACACCGGACGTCGGCGTTTTCTTTCTGCCACCACAGCCGTGGTGGGCGCCGTCGGCGTCGGATTCACCGCTGTTCCTTTCATCAAATCCTGGAACCCCAGTGCCCGTGCCAAGCTTGCCGGCGCACCGGTGGTGGCCGACATCAGCGCCCTGCAGGAAGGCCAACGCCTGATCGTGGAATGGCGTGGCCAGCCGATCTGGATCGTCAAGCGGTCCAAGGCGATCCTCGATGCACTGCACGGGCTCGATGGCCGCCTCAAGGACCCCGAGTCCGGCGAGAAGGACCAGCAGCCGGACTACGTGCTGAAGCAGAACCCCGAGCTGCGCTCGATCAAGCCGGACATTTCCGTGCTGGTCGGCCTGTGCACGCACCTGGGCTGTTCGCCGGAAATGGTCGCCGAGATCCGGCCTGAACCCTATGACCCGCAGTGGAAGGGCGGCTACTTCTGCCCCTGCCACAAGTCGCGCTTCGACATGTCCGGCCGCGTCTTCAAGGACGTGCCGGCGCCGATCAACCTGAAGGTGCCCGCGCACCATTACCAGGACGACAACACCATCATCATCGGTGTCGATCCGCAGGGGGCAGCCTGATGGCCAATATCCTCGCTCGTACCGCCAGCGGCGTGGCCGACTGGGTCAATGCCCGCGCGCCGGGCCTGATGCCGGTCTACCGCAAGCACGTCACCGAGTACTACGCGCCGAAGAACTTCAACATCTGGTACTACTTCGGTTCGCTGGCGCTGCTGGTGCTGGTCAACCAGATCGTCACCGGCATCTTCCTGACGATGCACTACAAGACCAACGCCGCCGAGGCGTTCGGCTCCATCGAATACATCATGCGTGATGTGGAGTGGGGCTGGCTGATCCGCTACATGCACTCCACCGGGGCCTCGCTGTTCTTCATCGTGGTCTACCTGCACATGTTCCGCGGCCTGCTGTACGGCAGTTACCAGAAGCCGCGCGAGCTGGTGTGGATCCTGGGCATGCTGATCTACCTGGTGCTGATGGCCGAAGCCTTCATGGGCTACGTGCTCCCGTGGGGGCAGATGTCGTTCTGGGGCGCCAAGGTGATCATTTCGCTGTTCGGCGCGATACCGGTGATCGGCAACGGCCTGACCGAGTGGATCATGGGCGACTACCTGCCCAGTGACGCCACGCTCAACCGCTTCTTCGCGCTGCACGTCATCGCACTGCCGCTGGTGCTGCTGTTGCTGGTGGTGCTGCACCTGGGCGCGCTGCACGAGGTGGGGTCGAACAACCCCGATGGCGTGGAGATCAAGAAGGGGCCCAAGGGCAATCGCTGGTCGCCGAACGCCCCGGCCGACGGCATTCCGTTCCATCCGTACTACACGCTCAAGGATGGCGTCGGTGCCGGCTTCCTGCTGATCATCGCCGCCTTCATCATCTTCTTCGCCCCCGGTTTCGGCGGCCTGTTCCTGGAGCACGACAACTTCACCGAAGCCAACCGCCTGGTGACCCCGGAACACATCAAGCCGGTCTGGTACTACACGCCGTACTACGCGATGTTGCGCGTGGTGCCGAACAAGCTGGGCGGCGTGCTGGTGATGTTCTCGGCCATCGCGATCCTGTTCCTGGTGCCGTGGCTGGACAAGGCGAAGGTGAAATCGGTGCGCTACCGCGGCTGGATCTCGAAGGTGATGCTGGGCGTGCTGGCGGTGTGCTTCGTGTGGCTGGGCGTGATTGGTTCCGGCCCGGGCACCGATGTGCACGAGACCTACATCGGGCGGGTGTTGACCTTCCTGTACTTCGCGTTCTTCATCACCATGCCGCTATGGACAAGGTTGGACAGGACCAAGCCGGTACCGGAGAGGGTGACCACGCATGACTGAGCGCTGGATGGTCCGGCTGGCCCTGGCGGCCACCCTGATGCTGGGCAGTTTCCTGGCCTCCGCCGCCGAAGGCGGCACCCCGCTGCTGCAGGCCGGCAACGACCTCGGTGACCGCGCCTCGCTGCAGCGCGGCGCGCAGCTGTACATGAACTACTGCTCCGGCTGCCACGCATTGAAGTACCTGCGCTATTCGCGGATGGCGCAGGACCTCGGCCTGACCGAGGAAGAGGTGATGAACAACCTCAACTTCACCGGCTCGGCGATCGGCGACCCGATCCCGGTGGCGATGCCCAAGGAGAACGCGGAGAAGTGGTTCGGCAAGATGCCGCCCGATCTCAGCCTGATCTCGCGCGTGCGGGGCAGTGACTGGGTCTACACCTATCTCAAGTCGTTCTATCTGGACAGCAGCCGCCCGCTGGGCTGGAACAACGCGCTGTTCGCCAATGCCTCCATGCCCAACCCGCTGTGGGAGATGCAGGGCCTGCAGCATGCGGTGCACGGCAAGGCGGAAGCGCCTGGCATGGACCCGCCGGTGACCGGCCTGAAAATCGAAACGCCCGGGTCGGTCGATGCCGGCCAGTACGATCAGGCCGTTCGGGACATCACCAACTTCCTCGAATACGCCGGTGAACCGGCCGCGCTCAAGCGGCAGCAGCTGGGCGTATGGGTGATCCTGTTCCTGGCCCTGCTGACTTTCCTGCTGTACCTGCTGAAGAAGGAATACTGGAAGGACGTCCACTGATTCTGCCGCCGGCCATCGCCCGGGCCTATTGGCTTTTGTGATGGTCGGTTGCACACTCGGGGTGGAGTCGACCGCTGGCACGGTGCCGGCGGCGCCGATGCGGCAGGCGGTCTCCTGTCGTGGGAGAGCCTTTGATGGCGGCGAGCGTACGCATGCGCAATACACTGACGCTGTTTTCCTCGAACGACGACGTACTGTGCCACCGGGTACGCCTGGTGCTGGCGGCCAAGGGGGTCACCTTCGACTTTGTCCCGGTCGATCCGCAGAACCCGCCTGAAGACCTGATCGATCTCAATCCGTACCACTCGGTGCCGACCCTGGTCGAGCGCGAGCTGGTGCTGTACGCCGCGTCGGTGGTCAGCGAATACTTGGACGAACGCTACCCGCATCCTCCGCTGATGCCGGTCGATCCGCTCTCGCGTGCGCGTATCCGCTTGGCCATGCTGCGCATCGAGCACGACTGGGTACCGCAGGTGCAGGCCATCCAGCTGGGCAACAAGACCCAGGCCGAGGCCGGCCGCAAGCGCCTGAAGGAACTGCTGACCGCCTCGCTGCCGCTGTTCAAGGCCAGCAAGTTCTTCCTCAATCCGGAAATGAGCCTGGCCGACTGTGCAATGGCACCGATCATCTGGCGCCTGCAGTCGCTGGACGTGCCGCTGCCGAAGGACGGCAAGGCGATCGAGGACTATGGCAACCGCATCTTCCGTCACCCGGGTTTCGTCCGCAGCCTGACCGACCAGGAAAAGAAGCTGCGCGATCTGCCGGTCTGATCCGACCTTGCGTAACCCGTCTGCACGCCGACCGGCGTGCAGGCGATCCGCCCCGGCGGGGCGCCGGGCGCGTACACTTCACGCATGACCGAAGACTTCTTCCACATGACCAGCCACCGCCCGTACCTGCTGCGGGCGCTGGTGGAATGGATCAACGACAACCAGCTGACCCCGCACATCCTGGTCGACGCCGGCGTCCCCGGCGTGCAGGTGCCGCCTTCGGCGGTCAAGGATGGCCGGGTCGTGCTCAACATCGCCGAACGCGCCGTCGTGCGGCTGATGATCGACAACGAAATGGTGAGCTTCTCGGCCCGCTTCTCCGGCACGAGCTACCCGGTGCAGGTACCGATCAGCGCCGTGCTGGCGGTCTATGCCCGCGAGACCGGGCAGGGCATGGCGCTGCCGGATGACATTCCGGGCAGCGAGACCGCGCCGACCAGTGACGAACTGCTGCACGAGGACGGCACGCCGCCGGACGATACGCCACCGGCCAGTCCGCCGCCCAAGGGCCGCCCGAACCTGCGCGTGGTCAAGTAACCATTCCGACGCCGCCCCGATGGGCGGCGTCTTCCTTTGCAGGTTTTACCGGTGGGTGCCGGAATTGTGTGGGTGCCGACCGTTGGTCGGCACACCTTCAGTTCTTACACATCCTCGGCATCCTCCACATCCGGCCGGATCTGGCTGATCCGCGCGGCACCGGGGCCGGTGAACGAGATCAGCTGGTCGCCGCGCAGCACCATGCGGCCCACGTGGCGATCGATGCCATCGTAGGAATACTCGAACTTGAAGGTGCGCTCGAAACCGAGCCGTCCGTCCTCGCCACGCGACAGTCGCAGGCCGGTGGCATGTACCGCCTGATCCAGCCACTGCACGTCGGCAGCGCGGCAGGCATTGCGGCCCAGCTCGACCGCGCGCTCGGCGGCCGAACGCGCCGCATTCCAGAAGAAATAGATGATTCCGCCGGCAATCAGCAACAACAGCAGGGTGGGCATGGCGTCAGCCGTCAGAGGTGGATCCGGCAAAGATGGCGGCGAACGCGCGCTGGATCAAGCGCTGCACTCACCGCCGTGGCTGCGGTTCGCTGGACATCGGTGATGCGGGCACGTTAGACGGCGCCGTCGCCGGCACCGTCTGCATCGGCGCGGCGGAGGGCGAAGGCATCACCAATGGCGCGGTCGCCGTCAGCTGCAGCAGCGCTGCCCAGTCCTGGCGGTTGAAGCTGCATTCGTCCTCGCGGCCCGGCGTGCAGCTGGGCTCGATGCCGGTGCTGTTGCGTTCGCGCGCCGGCGGCAGCTTGATCAACCCGGTGCGGTCCAGCGGCAGCAGTCGCATCGCCACCGTGTTCATCACGTTGCCGCCCACCAGGTACAGGGTCTGGTCGCCCCCCAGGTTGGCGGCCACCACTACTTCGCAATGTGATTTCCAGTGGCCCACCGAACCGTTGCCCAGTGCCTGCACCAGCCCACTGTAGCTGAGCGTGGTGCTGCGATCGCGCAGGAAGCACAGCAGGTCGCCCGGTGCGGGCTTTGCGGTCGCGGGATCGACCAGCCGGTACGGCACGCCCGAGGGTCCGCCCTGGTACGCGGCACGGATGTAGTCGATGTGGCGTGGCGACGCGTTGAAGCCGGGGACGCCGGACTGCACCATCACCCAGGAAATGAACGCGGCCGACCACGGGTTGTCGATCAGGAAGGTGCGGCAGTCGCTGTCGGTGTAGCGCGTGCCCAGTGGTGCCAGACAGCTGCTGGCGCCGGCGATGCTGCCCATCGCGTTGAGCGTGCCGCTGTTGCGCCAGTAGCCGGCCACGCGTTGCCAGGCAATCAGCCCGTTGTCGGTCAGATGTTCGTTCTCAGCCTCGGTGACACTCAGGCTCGCCGCGCGGCCATCGCGATCGATGAAAGGCCGGAACCAGAGCCGGTGTTCATTGCAGGCAGTATTGCGGATGGCCACCGCCAATGGGCTCAGGCCGAAACGCGGTGGCACATCGCAGGCTTCGGCCGCCGCTGCGGACAGGGGGGCCGCGGCCAGCAGCAGACAGGCAGGCAAGAGCATCCGGCGCATGCGCGGCTCCTGTGGGGGATGCCGGCAGCGTCGCAGAGGCGGCCGTAGCCGAGCCGTGAAGGCGTCCCGGGTCGTGTAGAGCCGAGCCCATGCTCGGCTCATCGCGCGAAGCGCGCGCAGGGCGTGCCGCAAATCGACAAGCAGCCGAGCGTAGGCTCGGCTCTACAAGTCCTGCAGGCCTCAGCCCGGCGGTGGGCCGAGCTTCAACGACAGATCGATGGCCTGCACGTGCTTGGTCAGGCCGCCGATGGAGATGCAGTCGACGCCATCCTCGGCGATCGAGCGCAGGCCACCCAGGCCGACGCTGCCGGACACTTCCAGCGGAATGCGGCCGGCCGTGATGCGTACCGCCTCGCGGCGCAGGTCGGGGCTGAAGTCGTCCAGCAGGATGCGTTCGCAACCAGCGTCGAGCGCCTGGCGCAGCTGCGCCAGATCCTCGACCTCGACCACCAGCGGCAGCGCAGGCCACTGCCGGCGTGCGCCCGCCACGGCGTCGGCCAGTGAACCGGCAGCGCGGATGTGGTTTTCCTTCAGCATCACCGTGTCGTACAGGCCGAAACGATGGTTCTCGCCACCGCCGCAGCGCACCGCGTACTTCTGAGCCAGGCGCAGGCCGGGCAGGGTCTTGCGGGTGTCGAGGATGCGCGTGCCGGTACCGGCCACCGCCGCCACGTAGCGGGCGGTGGTGGTTGCCGTACCGGACAGCGTCTGCAGGAAGTTGAGCGAGGTGCGTTCGGCGCTGACCAGGCTGCGGCTGCGCCCATGCAGCAGGGCCAGCACGGTGCCTGCGGTGACCGCGTCGCCGTCGGAAACCTGCCATTCGATGCGTACGTCCGGGTCGAGCGCGCGGTGGGTGGCGTCGAACCAGGGGCGGCCGGCGATCACCCCGTCCTGCTTGCACAGCAGGTAGGCGCTGTCGGCCTGGTCGGGCAGCAGGGCGGCGGTGACATCACCGCTGCCCAGGTCCTCGGCCAGTGCACGCGCGACATCGGCGGCGACAACGGCCGCATCCGGCGTCGGCAGCGTGCTCATGCGGTCGGGAAATCGGCGATCTGGGCGGTCGGGATGGCTTCCTCGGCCAGCAGCACCGGGATGCCGTCGTCGACGCGGAAGACCTGCTTGCGGTCGCGGGTGACCAGCGCTTCGCGCAGCGGCTGCGCCAGCGGGTTGCCATCGGCCTTGTTCACCGCGCCGGCGGAAATGGCCTTGTTGAGGGCTTCCAGGCCCTTGCCATCCAGCAGGGACAGGGGCTGGCGGGTGTCAGGCGACACCAGCAGGTCGAGCAGCTTGCGATCCATGGTTCTTCGTCTTGCGTGGAAGATGGCTAGAATACGTCTTTAAGGCAGGTGACGGCCAATGACCCCCAACCCGATCGCGCCGCTTGTCGGCATCGTCATGGGTTCCCGTTCCGACTGGGAAACCATGCAGCACGCCGCCCAGAAGCTTGAAGCCCTGGGTGTTCCGTTCGAAGTGAAGGTGGTGTCCGCGCATCGGACGCCGGATGTGTTGTTCAGTTACGCCGAGCAGGCGGGCCCGCGTGGCCTGCGCGCGATCATCGCCGGTGCCGGCGGGGCCGCCCACCTGCCAGGCATGATCGCCGCCAAGACCGCCGTGCCGGTGCTGGGCGTGCCGGTGCAGTCCAAGGCCCTCAACGGCATGGATTCGCTGCTGTCGATCGTGCAGATGCCGGCCGGTATCCCGGTCGCCACCTTCGCCATCGGCAATGCCGGCGCGTCCAACGCGGCGCTGTTCGCCGCCGCGATGCTGGCCAGCGACCAGCCGGCGATCGGCCAGGCGCTCGACGCCTTCCGTGCACGCCAGGCCGAAGACGTGATGGCCCACGACGATCCGCGCCAATGAGCCTGACCGTCGGCATCCTGGGCGGCGGCCAGCTCGCCCGCATGATGGTCCTGGCCGGTGCGCCGCTGGGGCTGCGCTTCGAACTGTATGACCCGGCGGCCGACGCCTGCAGCGGCCCGCTGGCGCCGCTCACCGTCGGTGCCTTCGACGACCGCCAGGCGCTGGCGGACTTCGCTGCCAAGGTCGATGTGGTCACCTTCGATTTCGAGAATGTGCCCGCCGACAGTGCACAGTTCCTGGCCGACCGCGTGCCGGTCTACCCGCCGCCGGCCGCGCTGGCGGTGGCCCAGGACCGGTTGAGCGAGAAGACCCTGTTCCAGCAGCTGGGCATCCCGCTGCCGGCCTTCGCTGATATCCGCAGCCGCGACGAGCTGGCGGCGAAGGCCGCCGAATTCGGCCTGCCGTGCATCCTCAAGACCCGCCGCCTGGGCTACGACGGCAAGGGCCAGTTCCGCCTGCGCAGCGAAGCCGACATTGATGCCGCCTGGGATGCGCTGGGTGCACAGGTCGAGCGCACCGGACTGATCCTGGAGGGCTTCGTGGCCTTCCAGCGCGAGGTCAGCGTGGTGGCCGTGCGTGGCCGCGATGGCAGTTTCGAAGCCTGGCCGATCACCGGCAACTGGCATGTCGACGGTGTGCTGTCGGCCAGCGTGGCCCCGGCCGTGCTGTCCGCCGCCGAGCAGCAGGCAGCCATCGGCTATGCACGCTGTGTCGCAGAACACCTGCAGTACGTCGGCGTGTTCGCGCTGGAACTGTTCTGCCGCGATGGCGAGCTGCTGGCCAACGAGATGGCGCCACGCGTGCACAACTCCGGGCACTGGACCATCGAAGGCAGCGAGACCTCGCAGTTCGAGAACCACCTGCGCGCCGTGCTGGGCCTGCCGCTGGGCAGCACCCGCATGCTCGGCCATGCCTGCATGCTGAACTGGCTGGGCCGGATGCCCGACCCGTTGCCGGTGCTGGCCCAGGCCAGTGGCCACTGGCATGACTATGGCAAGGAGTCGCGCGAAGGCCGCAAGGTCGGCCATGCCACGTTGCGCGATGACGATGCCGCAGCACTGGCCGACGCGTTGGACCAGGTGGGCCTGGAACTGGACCGCCAGGCCCAGGTGGCACCGGCGGTGCACGCGCTGCGCAACCGCTGAGTCCGGTAGTGCCGGCCGCTGGCCGGCAGTGCAACGGTGTGGCGCACCGGTGCAGCCATCGGCACAACATTCCCGGTGGTAGCGTGGAGCTCCTTTCACAGGAGTCACGACCATGCTCGACTGGAATGCCTACCGCAAGGAACTGAAGGGCCGCATCGGCGAGATCGGCAAGCTCTCGCCGGATACGGTCAAGGGCTACGCCACCCTGGCCAATGCCGGTGCCCAGACCAACCACCTGGATGCCAAGACCCGGGAGTTGATCGCGCTGGCGGTGGCGGTGACCACCCGCTGTGACGGCTGCATCACCGTGCACGTGGACGCGGCGCTGAAGCATGGCGCCAGCCGCGAGGAAATCGCCGAGGCGCTGGGCGTGGCGGTCTCGCTCAACGCCGGGGCCGCGCTGGTGTACTCGGCGCGGGTGATGGATGCGGTGGCCGCGCACGAGAGCGCGTGAAGCTTCATCTGTAAGCCGAGCCCATGCTCGGCTGCTGTCCGGCCAGCCGAGCATGGGCTCGGCTCTACAGGGGGTCAGCGCAGCTGGCTCTCGGCGAATTCCCAGTTGACCATCTGCCAGAACGCGTCCAGGTAACGCGCGCGGTCATTCTGGTAGTCGGTGTAGTACGCGTGCTCCCACACGTCGCAGCACAGCAGCGGGGTGCTGTCGCCGGTCAGGGGCGTGCCGGCGTTGCGGGTGGCCTGGATGCCCAGCTGGCCCCCCGGGTGCTGCACCAGCCACACCCAGCCCGAGCCGAACAGGCCCAGTGCAGTGCGGTTGAATTCCTCGCGCAGGCGCTGCGCGTCACCGAACTGGCGCTTGACCAGCTCGCCCAGCCGGCCCTGTGGTTCGCCGCCGCCGCGCGGGCGCAGGCACTGCCAGTAGAAGCCGTGGTTCCAGGCCTGGGCGGCCGCATCGAACAGCGTGCCCTGGGCATGGCGCACGATCTCTTCCAGTGACGCCTCCTCCCACTCGGTGCCGAGGGTGCCGGCGTTGACCGCGTCGACATAGGCGCGGTGGTGGCGGCCGTGATGCAGTTCCACGGTCTGCGCGGACAGGTGGGGCTGCAGGGAGCCGGAGAGGTAGGGCAGGGCGGGCAATTCGACGGGCATGTGCAGGTTCGTGGCCAGGGGACGGCGGCAGCCTGTTCCATCCGCTTACAATGGCGGCTACCGTGGGCAGTCTAGCCGACCATCACGGTCGGGTTGTCCGGCGAAGCAAGGAGTGTGGTTGTGGCGGTGATGCAGCAAATCCAGGCCGAGGTCGATCGTTACCCGCTCGTGCTGTTCATGAAGGGCACCCCGCAGTACCCGATGTGCGGCTTTTCCAGCCGCGCCGTGCAGGCGTTGATGGCTGCCGGCGCCGTCACCCTGCGCACCGTCAACGTGCTCGAAGAACCGGAGATCCGCGCCAACCTGCCGCGCTTCTCCAACCTGCCGACCTTCCCGCAGCTGTTCATCAACGGCGAGTTGATCGGCGGCTGCGACATCGTCATGGAACTGTTTGAATCCGGCGAACTCAAGCGCATCGTCGAAGAGGCGACCCAGGGATGAGTGCCTGGCCGTCGACGTCACCGACTGACGGGGCGCTCGATGGCCGCCCGTTGCAGGACCGCGTGGTGCTGGTTGCCGGTGCCGGCGGCGGGCTGGGCAGTGCGGCGGCGATTGCCGCTGCGGCGGCCGGGGCTACCGTGGTCCTGCTGGGGCGCAAGCCGCGCCGGCTGGACCGGGTCTATGCCCAGGTCCAGGCGGTCGGCCCGGAACCCCTGCTGTACCCGATGGACCTGGAGGGTGCCGGCCCCGATGACTATGCCGAACTGGCCCAGGCCCTGCAGCGTGAGCTGGGGCGGCTGGATGGCCTGCTGGTCTGCGCCGCGCATTTCCCCGGCCTGACCCCGTTCGAGCTGGCCGACCCGGCCAGTTTCGCCCGCGCGGTCCATGTCACCCTGACCGCCCCGGCCTGGCTGGCCCAGGCCTGCCTGCCGCTGCTGCGGCAGCGCGAGGATGCCGCCCTGGTGTTCGCGGTCGATGCCGCTGAACGGGTGGGGCAGGCCTACTGGGGAGGGTACGGCGTGGCCCAGCACGGCCTGCGTGGCCTGATCGCCAGCCTGCACGATGAACTGGGCCGCAGTCCTGTCCGGGTCAGCGGCCTGTACCCCGGCCCCCTGCGCACGGCGCTGCGCGCACGTGCCTATTCCGTCGACCAGGACCCGGCTGCGCAAGGCACGGAAGCCGCAGCGGCAGCGGCGGTGACCCTGTTGTCCGGGGCCGGCCATGCCTGGCGGGGGACGATTCTCGATGCCAGCGGGGCAGTTCCCCGCGAGTGAGCCCCGGGGAAAGGCGGAGTGAAGAACCCGTCACGATTGCATTGCGAACCGGTGCCGTTTGTCGCACAACCGTCACATTGATGGCGTAGCGTGTTAATCTAGTGTTAACCGTTATGGCTGCCTTCAGCCAAGCGGTAGGGAACCCCAGATAACTCTCCGACCAGCCACCCGCAGGGCTGTTTGGATGCGCTTTTTTTTCCGCCATCGCCAACTCGCATCGAGGCTACCGAAAAATGACCCACCCACTCCGGATGTCCAAGCTTACCCTTGGTCTCGTGGCTGCACTTGCTGCCGCTCCCGCCTTCGCCCAGACCACCACTGCCGGTGTCGGCGGCCAGGTCGTGACCAGCGGCGGCCAGCCCGTCGCCGGTGCTGAAGTCACCATCACCCACACCGAGTCGGGCACGGTTTCGCGCGCTACCACCGACGCGGCGGGTCGCTACAACGCGCGCGGCCTGCGCGTGGGTGGTCCCTATACCATCACCATCACCAAGCCGGGTGAAGGCACCAAGACCGAAGATGGTGTCTACCTGGGCGTGAACCAGACCGGCACCATCAATGCCATCCTGACCGGTGACGTGGCCAAGGCCACCAACCTGGACACCGTGCAGGTCACCGCCGTCGGCGGCGGCTCGGAAGTGTTCAGCGCCACCAAGATGGGCTCGGGCACCAACATCAGCCAGGAGCAGATCGAGATTGCGCCGTCCATCGGCGGCAACATCCAGGATCTGATGCGCCTGGATCCGCGCGTGACCTTCATCGACCGCGCCTCGGGCTCGATCTCGGCCGGTGGCCAGAACCCGCGCTACAACTCGATCAACATCGACGGCGTCTCGGCCAGCGACACCTTCGGCCTGGAAGGCAACAACATGCCGACCCGCCGCCAGCCGGTCGCGATGGAGGCCATCGAAGCGCTGGACATCAACCTGTCCAACTACGACGTCAGCATCGCTGGCGCTGCCGGTGCCACCGTCAATGCGGTGACCAAGTCCGGTACCAATGAATTCCACGGTTCGGTGTACGGCACCTACCGTGACGGTGACTGGTTCGGCAAGAACCCGGAAGGCAAGAAGTTCAACGGCTTCAACGACGAAAAGACCTACGGCATGACCCTGGGCGGCCCGATCGTCAAGGACAAGCTGTTCTTCTTCGCCAACTACGAGAAGTTCAAGCAGTCCGCGCCGGGCGCCGACCTGTCCAGCACCGCGCTGGGCAAGGCCAATGCCGACTACAGCATGGCTGACGTGACCCGTGCCCAGGAAATCGCCAAGGGTTATGGCTTCGATGCCGGCGGTATCGAAAGCAACGGCAACACGGATCTGGAAGAGTACGCGCTGAAGCTCGACTGGAACATCAACGAGAACCACCGCGCCAACATCCGTTACAGCAAGCTCGAGCAGAGCAAGCTGCGCATCAACGGCATGGGCTCGACCTCGCAGGCTTCGCTGAGTTCTTACTGGTACCAGCACGTCAAGACCAACGAGAGCTACGTCGCCCAGGTCTTCAGCGACTGGACCGACACCTTCTCGACCGAGTTGAAGGCTTCGTACCGCGAGTACTCGGCCGTCCGCGAGGTGCCGACCAATGCCCCGAGCATCCGCATCTACTTCCCGCGCGGTGGCGATGTGACCACGCCGGAAGGCGACTCGCTGTTCCTGGGTACCGAGACCAACTCGCAGAACAACGTGCTGGAAACCAAGGCGTGGAACTACTACGCCGCCGGTACGCTGACCTTGGGTGACCACGACCTGAAGTTCGGTGGTTCGTACGACACCAACGATGTCTACAACTACTATGGCGCTGGCTCGTGGGGTGCTTACACCTTCTATGGCCTGGACAATTTCGCCAAGGGGCAGTGGCAGACCTACCAGCTGAACAAGGAAAAGAGCGCGAACTCGATCGCGGCTGACTACAAGTACAGCAACCTGGCCCTGTTCGTGCAGGACACCTGGTACGTCAACAGCAACCTGACCCTGACCATGGGTCTGCGTGGCGACCGACCGAAGGTGAGCCCGGCGCCGGCGTACAACCAGAAGGCGCAGACTGTCTTCGGTTATGACAATAGTGCGGTGTTCCCGAGCAAGTTCCTGATCCAGCCGCGCTTCGGCTTCAACTACACCTTCGACACCGAGCGCCCGACACAGCTGCGCGGCGGCATCGGCCTGTTCCAGGGTGATGCACCGCAGGTGTGGATCAGCAACAGCTACTCCACCACCGGCTTCAACTACGACTCGTACAACATCAGCCGCTACAACGGCCAGAAGTTCAATCCGGACAAGGACAACCAGCCGGTCCCGACCACTCCGGGCAGCGCGCTGCAGAACGTCAACTTCGTCGGCCGCGACTTCAAGCTGCCGTCGCTGTACAAGGCCAACCTGGCCTTCGATCACGAGCTGCCTTGGTACGGCATGGTCGCCTCGGCCGAGCTGCTGGTCACCAAGGTCAAGGATGGCCTGTACTACCAGCACCTGAACCTGGGCAAGGGCCGTCAGGTCGGTGCCGATGGTCGCGTGAACTACTACGTGCCTTCGGCTGACGGCAGGGCGTGGGGCACCAACGATGCGCGTAATGGTTACGCCGCACAGGGCTTCAACAACGTCTACCTGATCGACAACACCGATCAGGGCCGCACCTCGCAGTTCACCGTCTCGCTGAGCAAGCCGTGGAGCGCGAGCAGCGACTGGTCCTGGAACCTGGGCTACACCTACACCGATGCCAAGGAAGTGGGTAGCCTGACCAGCTCCACCGCCAGCTCGGGCTGGGGCTACCAGTATGCCTTCAATGCCAACGAGGAAATGCTGAACACCTCGCGCTACCAGATCCGAGACCGCCTGTCGGGCTCGCTGAACTGGAAGCACAAGTTCTTCGGCGACTACGAGACCAAGGTGGGTCTGGTGTACGAAGGCCGCAGCGGCCGCCCGTACAGCTACATCTATGTGAACGACGCCAACGGCGACGGCCGTTCGGGCAACGACCTGTTCTACGTGCCGCGTCGCGGCGAGGTCCTGTTCGGTACCCTGTCCAACAACGGCAAGTTCACCGCCGATGCGGCGATGGAGAAGTCGTTCTTCGACTGGCTGGCGGCCAACCCGCAGCTGGCCAAGTACGAAGGCCAGGTGGCTCCGGCCAACCAGTTCCGTACCGGCTGGATCAACACCTTCGACATCCGTATCAGCCAGCAGCTGCCGGGCTTCACGAAGGGCCACAAGTCGGAGATCTGGCTGGACATCCAGAACGTCGGCAACATGCTCAACAAGAAGTGGGGCAACATCTACGACTACGGCTTCTACGCCAACGCTCGTGTTGCCAGCCTGCAGGGCCTGTACAACGGCAAGTACGTCTACAACTACCGTGGCGCGGACCTGCCGAGCGTCGCCAACTCCGATGCTGACGGCTTCGACGTCGGTGTCTCGCAGTGGTCGATGCAGCTGGGCTTCCGCTACCAGTTCTGATGCACTGACGTAGCGCTGCTGTAAACGGAAACGGCCGGGGAAACCCGGCCGTTTCCCGTTCAGGCGAAAGTCCTTGCGGGGCGCTGGGCAACGGCGTAGCATCTGGAAATGTGCGCGGCGTCAACGCCGCCCAGGCGGTCCCAGACAGGCGAACGCGGGCAGCACACATCCAACGGTCGGGCTTCCCGGCCGTTTTGCTTTTTAAGGGGGCGGCAGTACAGTCGGAAACCTTGAAGGAAGCGAAAAATTGGATATGACCACGAACGAAAAATCAGCCCGTGCACTGCCGGTGCAGGATGCGCGGATCTACCCGCGCGGTGGGCTGGATGTGCTGTCGCGCGCCGAGGTCGCACGCCTGCGCGATGCCTCCGCCGGCGGCATGCATGAGCTGCTGCGCCGCTGCGCGCTGGCTGTGCTGACCAGCGGCAGCGCTTCGGACGATCCGCGCGCGGCGCGCGACCTCTACCCTGATTTCGACATCCAGGTGGCGCAGCAGGATCGCGGCGTGCGCATCGACCTGGTCAACGCACCGGCGATGGCCTTCGTCGACGGCGAGATCATCCGCGGTGTCGCCGAACTGCTGTTCGCCGTCGTGCGCGACCTGGCCTACATGGCCATCGAGATGGGCCCGGCCTACGCGGCCGAGCTGGAGTCGTCCGAGGGCATCACCAACGCGGTGTTCGGCCTGCTGCGCAATGCGCGCATCCTCAACCCGGGCGATCCGAACCTGGTGGTGTGCTGGGGCGGCCATTCGATCTCGCGCGACGAGTACCTGTACACCAAGCAGGTGGGTTACGAGCTGGGCCTGCGCGGCCTGGACATCTGCACCGGCTGCGGTCCGGGTGCGATGAAGGGCCCGATGAAGGGCGCCACCATCGCCCATGCCAAGCAGCGCCGTACCGTGACGCGCTACATCGGCCTCACCGAGCCGGGCATCATCGCGGCCGAGTCGCCGAACCCGATCGTCAACCACCTGGTGATCATGCCGGACATCGAGAAGCGCCTTGAGGCCTTCGTCCGCATCGGCCACGGCATCATCGTGTTCGCCGGTGGCGTCGGCACTGCCGAAGAGATCCTGTACCTGCTCGGCATCCTGCTGCGCGAGGAGAACAGGGACCTGCCGTTCCCGCTGATCCTTACAGGCCCGACCGTGGCGGCGCCGTACTTCGAGCAGATCGACCGCTTCATCCGCCTGACCCTGGGTGATGAGGCTGCCGAGCGCTACGAGATCATCATCGGTGACCCGGTCGCGGTGGCCAAGAAGATGGCCAACGGCATCAAGCGCGTGCGCGAGCACCGCCTGGCGCAGAAGGACTCGTTCTTCTTCAACTGGTCGATCGAGATCCCGTGGGAGTACCAGCAGCCGTTCGTGCCGACCCACGAGGCGATGGCCGCGCTGGACCTGCACCACGGGCGTGCGCCGCACGCGCTGGCGGCCGACCTTCGCCGGGCGTTCTCGGGCATCGTGGCCGGCAACGTGAAGGAGGACGGCATGCGCCGCATCGAGCAGTTCGGGCCGTTCCAGATCCACGGGGACCCGGACATGATGCAGGCGCTGGATGCGCTGCTGCGCGCCTTCGTCGAGCAGCGCCGGATGAAGATCTCCGGCGAATACCAGCCCTGCTACCAGGTGCTGGCCTGAACCCGGGCCGGCGCGATGGGGATCGCGCCGGCACGGGCAGGGGAGGGCGGGTCGTCAAGCCTTTGACGCCCGTCGCCCCGGATTGACCGTTCATCCTGCCGCCGCTTGCCGGTGGCGGGGCGATGGCCCATCGTGGCCACCAACACGCTGGGGAGCGTCCAATGTCTTTGCGCCGGGAAAGCGGCTTCACCTTGATCGAGCTGATGGTCACCATCGCCGTGGTGGCGATCCTGGCTGCGATCGCCTTTCCAAGTTTCCAGGGCACGATTCGTTCGAGCCGGGTGAGCTCGACCAACAACGAGGTCCTGGGCCTGCTCAGTCTTGCCCGCAGCGAGGCGATCCGCAGCAACCGCGGTGGCGGCGTCTGTGGAAGCAGCGACGGTGCCAGCTGTGATGGTGGCTGGTCGGGCGGCATGCTGGCCTTTGCCGATGCCAATGGCGACGGTGCGCTGTCGGCAGGTGAAACCGTCCTGCGCTTCGTCAGTGGCAATCCCAAGCTGAAGATCACTGGGCCGGCCACGGAGATCGCCTTCGACGGGCGCGGCCGTCGCCGCGCCAGCGCCGAGCAGGAGGTACGGCTGGAGCCGGACGTCTGTAGCAGGGGCGCACTGCACAAGCGCACACTGTCGGTGAACGCCTCCGGGCAGATCCGCAGCACCAAGGAAGCCTGTCCATGACCACCCGTACCTTCCGCGCGCGCCAGGCCGGGGGCTTCACCCTGCTGGAAGTACTGATCGCCATCATCGTGCTGGCGTTCGGCCTGCTGGGTTTTGCCCTCTTGCAGACCCTGAACGTCCGCTTCGTGCAGAGCGCCAATTATCGAACCCAGGCCACCAACCTGGCTTACGACCTGACCGAGCAGATGCGCAGCAACCGCTTCCAGGCGGCCTGGTACACCGGCGCGTCGTTCGCGGCAGGCAGCAAGACCGCCGCCACTGCGTGCACCAGCGATACCGGCGACGTCTCCATTGAAAAGAAGATCGCGCGCTGGCAATGCCAGGTGGTGAAGGCGCTGGGCGACGATGCAGGCGCCAATGTCACCTTCAGTGGTGGCGTGGTCAATGTGGCCATTACCTGGGGCGACCAGCGCTGGGATCCGGATGACCCGGACAAGGCCACCACCTTTGCACTGGCTACGGAGCTGTGAGCATGCGCCTGAACCGACGTGCCACCATGGCCGGCCTGTCGCTGGTGGAACTGATGATCGCCCTGGTGATCAGCCTGGTGCTGATGCTGGGCGTGGTGCAGGTCTTCATGGCCTCGCAGGCTGCCTCGCGCCTGTCCGAGGGGGCCTCGCGCGTGCAGGAGAACGCCCGTTTCGCGCTGGATTTCCTTGAGCGCGACATCCGCATGGCCGGGCACATGGGCTGCGTGAACGACCAGGCCCACGTGGTGAAGAACCAGGGCGATCCGGTATCGCACCTGGGTGCATCCTCGGGCGATGGCAGCCCGCTTGATTTCAGCGTTTCCATCCAGGGCTTCGATGCACCGGGAACCGCGCCGGGCGGGAGGCTCGCACTCGGGGCGACATGGTCCGCACCGTCAGCGCTGCCGGCAGCGATCACCCGGCTCAGCCCCGCGCCGGCGGGCGGAAGCGATGTGCTGGTGCTGCGCTACCTGGCGCCTGAGGGGGTGCCGGTGACCGGCATTTCGTCCAGCGGCGGCAATGCGCTTCTGGACATGGACAGCACCCGGGTGGCCCGACTCACCTCGGGGGGCGTGGCGGCACCGACCTTGTTCGGCATCGCCGACTGTGCCCACGCGGACATCTTCGCCGGTACGTTGAGTGCGGCCCGTGTGACCGCGCCCTCGCTGGACCTGTCGCGCTATGCCGCGCAGCCGACCGGGCAGACGATGCTCTACCGGGCCGAGTCGATGGTCTATTACGTCGGCATCAATCCGGAGACCGGACAGCCGGGCCTGCGTCGTGCCCGCGCCAACAGTGCTGGCGCCTATGCGGTCAATGAAGAACTCGTGGAAGGCATCGAAAGCCTGCAGCTGCTGTATGGCCTGGACAGTACCGCCAACATCAGCCTGGGCACGCCACCGGCCGGCAACATCACCAACCTGGCCGCCGCAACTGGCGTCAGCACCAACGCGAACGCGTCCGGTGCCGCGCAGTGGCTGCGGGTCGGGCAGGTGCAGGTGGGGCTGCTGGCACGCAGCCCGACGCCGTCGTCTTCGAGCACACCTGCCAACCCGCTGTCGGTACTCGGCGTGGGCTTTGTCAGCAGCGACAGACCTGACGGCCGCTACCGCTCCAGCTATGAAGTCTCGATTGCACTGCGCAATCGCCTGTTCGGGAACTGACCATGACGACCTTTTCACGTTCGTTCAGGCCCGCCCCCGCTCGCACCCAGCGCGGCGCCGTGCTCTATGTCGCGTTGATCATGCTTATCCTGCTGGCGCTGCTGGGCATTGCGGGCATGCAGGTGGCCGGCATGCAGGAGAAGATGGCTGCGAACTACCGCGCCGCCAACCGGGCCTTCCAGAACTCCGAGGGCGTGGTGCGTGCGGCCGAACGCTCGGTGGAGAAAATCGCCAACCGCCAGGATGTGGGGAGCGGCAGCCTGGTGCAGTCCAGCACTCTGTCGCGGGCCTGCGATGACGGCTTCGATCCGGTTATGTGGGCGGAAAATCGCCGCAACCAGACGCGTCCTGCGGTCAATGTCCGCCAGATCGACAGCTGTGTGATGGGCGAATCGTCGCTCGACATGGGCCGTCCGCTGGAAGACGTCACGCCGATTTACCAGATTACCGGCTTCGCGACCGACGATGCCGATGCGAGCTCGTCGTCGGTGGTCATCGATACCGTATTCAAACTCTGAGGACGCAGGCCATGGCTTCGCGCAAATTCCGTTTCATGGCCGCAGGCAGCGTCGCATTGGCGCTGGGGGGGGGCTATGTCATCTACAGCCTGATGGCGGCCCAGGCCCAGGGCACGCTGGCGCAGGCACCGCTGAACATCCAGGTACAGACGCCGCCGGCCTTCCTGATGGCGCTGGATGATTCCGGCTCGATGTTGTGGGAGACGTTGAACAACACGCGCGATGGCGTGTACCGCTGGGATGGCAGTGGCTTCTACAACCAGGGTGCCGTCAACGGCTACGATGGGTCCGGGCAGCGCTACCTGTACGTTTTCCCCAGCTATGGGCGCGACGACCAGGCAGCCATTCCGCCGCTTGACAGCTTTGGTTTCGCCCGATCACCTGACGTCAACTCGTCCTACTACGATCCGCGTGAGATCTATCCTGGCTGGAAGACGGGCTTGTCCGATACAGCCCTCGCCAACTATCTGGACATCAGGGCGTCCAGTGCGCCGCTGGACCCGCGTCCGGACAATGCACCGAACAAGATCGCCGGCGCCCTGGACCTGACTGTGGACTCGCTGTTGACCAGCATGGACACCGGCGGGCGGACCGGCGCGAACTGGCGCTTCCGCTTTCGTTCCGGCATGACGCTGCCGGTCGGAACCCGTATTGAGCGTGGGCGATGCAACCTGAGCGGGGGGGCTGTCCGGCAGGAAGGCTCGTTCGACAACGTGACGCGCCAGACCACCATCAGCAGCTCAAGCTGCGATGCTGCCGTCGCCTTCTATCCGGCCACGTTCTTCCTGGCAGATCCGTCTACACTGCCGGCGGAATATGGGTACACCGCGGCACCTGTTGCCGTTGCAAATCCTCCGGGCGGCCGTCCAGGTACGTTGTACAAGTACGAAATCAAGATTGCGAACTTCGGCAACAATCAAGCGAAGTACAACGCTGCCATGCAGAGCTTCGCCAACTGGTTCAGCCTGTATCGGACGCGACGCGAAGCGCTGATCGGTGCGGCCACGAACGCGCTGTACGACACTACCAATCTGCGCGTGGGCTGGTTCCGTATCAATGGCCGCCGCGCGGTGACCATGTTCAACATGACCAACGAGCCGGAGAAGCAGCAGCTGCTCAGCCAGATCATCGGCGAAATGCGGGCCAGCAGTAGTACGCCCAATCGTTCCGCCGCACAGTACCTTGGCGAACAATTCCAGCGCACGGATCAGAACGCGCCGGTACTCCTGTCATGCCAGAAGAACGCGGGCATGCTGTTCACCGATGGCTATATCAATGAGTCCGGCAACACGACGCTGATGAAGGATCTCGTGGCGCCGTACTACAACAGTTCTCTCGTGCCGGGCAAGGAGACCAATTCCGTGCCGGTGCCGGCCGAGTGCAAGGGGCCGAATCCAAATCCGTCGCTGGATTGCAAGACCCACCTGCACATGAATTTCTACGGCGTGACGCTGGGCACGCAGGGCAAGGAGTTCGGCGTCCGGTACCTGCCGGATCCGCTGCGCCCGTGGGTGCTCAGCCCCGACCCGTACGTCGTCAAGCCCAACTTCCCGACGACGACGCAGGACCTCAAGCCCGAGGCCGTTGATGAGCTGTGGAACGCGGTCTATGACACCCGCGGTGAAATGGTCAACGCCACGCGCCCGGCCGAAATCACCGCAGCCATGCGCCGCATCATCAGCAACGTCGCCCAGGGCGCCACGCCGTCCGGCTCGCGTTCGCTGACTGGCGCACGCATCGGCGTCGGCTCGTTGTCGGTGGAGCCGTTCTACGAGGCCACCAACAACGGCACCGACTGGTACAGCAAGTTGCGCGCCTTCAAGCTGAGCGTCGAGCCGTCCACCCGCAAGATCGTTTCGGAAGAGGCCTGGGAAGCATCTGCGAAGATGCCGGCGCCTGCATCACGCCGCATCCGGTTCTGGCGCAACGGCGCGCTGGAAGACTTCACCGGCAGCAATGTCAGCCTGGCCAATCTGTGCACCAAGTCATCGACGCTGTATCCGGGCATCCTGATCTGCAGCGCGTCCGAGCTGGCCGGCCTGACAACGGATTCCACCACGGCCGTGGCCTACCTGCGTGGTGAAACCTCCGGCGAGAAGCGCAACGGCGGCAAGCTGCGTGATCGCAGCACGGTACTGGGCGACATCATCACCTCCACCCCGGTGCTGAGTTCGCCTCTGGATGACTATGGGTTTGGCCGCCTCCCGGGCACGATGGGCAGCAGTTACGCCGCCTACATGACCACCAAGCGCAATGGTCGCCGCTACATGGTCTACGCCGGCGCCAACGACGGCATGTTGCATGCCTTCGATGGTGGCATGGGCGCCGACGGCCAGATGGACGCTGACGGTGGCAAGGAGCGGTTCGCCTACATTCCCTCGACCGCGTTGGGCCACATGGGCAACCTGTTGTTGCCCAACGACCCGACCAACCAGAACGCCCAGCGTTTCCAGCACCGTTACTACGTCGATGGCCCGGTGACGATCAGCGACACCTACGGCAGCAACGGGTGGACCACGTCACTGGTGGGCACGGCCGGTGCCGGCGGCCGCAGTGTGTTCGCGCTGGATGTGTCCGATCCGGGCAACTTCGGCGCCACCGGCTCCCTGCTGTGGGAGATCAGTGACCTCGATGCTTCGCTTGACGATGCTGTGCGCGCCAACATCGGCCATGTGCTGGGCAAGCCGGTGATCGTGCCGGTGAAGAATGCCGACGGTTCGGTGGGCTTCAAGGCGATCTTCGGCAACGGCTACGAGAGCAGGAGTGGCAAGGCGGTACTGTTCGTGGTTGACATGGTGGCAGGCCGCACGCCGACCATCCGCATGATCGAGGCGATCGAGTCGGGTACCAACCTGCCGTCGGGCAGCAACGGGCTGGGCAACATCGTGGTGGTTGATCGCTGGGGCGGAACCGGGCAGAACGCGCGGGTGCGCGATGGCCTGGCCGATACGGTCTATGGCGCCGACAAGCGTGGCGTTATCTGGAAGTTCGACCTGCGCGGGACCACCGCGCCAACCGTACCGTTGTTCACCACCAATACCCATGTCGATCCCGCCGACCGCCGGACCTACCGTCAGCCGATCACCGGTGGCATGACGGTGACCACCGGACCGTCCGGTGGCGTGATGCTGATCTTCGGCACCGGCAGCTTCTCCTACTACGGTGACGAGAGCGATACGGCGGTGCAGGCGTTGTACGGTATCAACGACACCGCAGCGGGCCAGCCGACGACGACGCTGACCTCGGCAAACCTGAGCTCGTATACGGCCGAGATCGGTTCCGGCGTGCGGACGTTGCGTGCGGGAACCGTGCCTACGGTCAGCCGCGGCTGGACCGTGGTGCTGGCCAACAAGGAGCGTGCCGTCGGTAATCCGAGGATCGTGTCCGGCGTGGTCTTCTTCCCGACCTATATTCCGTCCGACGCTCAGGGTTGCTCGGTGGACGGTGCGAACTGGTTGCTTGGCCTGCAGGCCAGCACCGGGCAGGCAGCGATGTCGCAGGTGCGCTTCGGTGCCCCCGACGGCCGGTCGCCGGGAGCGGGTACTGCCGGCGTTGCTCTCAACACTGGCGGCAACGCGCCGGTGAGGGATGTGACGACGTCGGTGGTGCCGCGCCTGGCGCCGCCGGACAGCACTCCCGGCAACCCGCCGCCGCAGCCGCCAGGTGAGGCGTGCCTGATGCAGATCTCGGTGGCCGGTGCTGATCCGATGTACCTGCCGTACCCCTGTGGCCGCCAATCCTGGAGGCAGATCCAGTGACCGGCGTCGATCCTTCTCCGGCAGCAGGAGCCCGTGCAATGCGCCAATCTTTCGCGGCGGGTCGCCTGGCCCGCGGTTTCACCCTGATCGAGCTGATGATTGTGGTCGCGGTCGTGGCAATCCTCGCCGCGATCGCATACCCGAGCTACAGCGAACATGTGCGCAAGTCGCGCCGGGCCCAAGCCAAGGCCGATCTGGTGGAATACGCACAGTTGGCCGAGCGCTTCCACACGGTCAACAACACCTACGTCGGTTTCAAGTTCCCGGGCAATGCCGATTCGATCAACTCCCCGCGCGAGGGCGGCACGGCGGCCTACACCCTGTCCATGCAGACTGCGCAGTCCACATTCACCTTCACCGCCACAGCCGTCAACGCACAGGCGAAGGACAAGTGTGGAAATCTGACGCTCAACCAGGCCAACGTGAAGACCGCCAAGACCACGCTGTCCGAGTGCTGGTGACACTGCTGGAAACAGACGACGCAAGCATGTGAACGGGAGTGTTGCACTCCCTGTTCGACGTGATTACAATGCGCCTCCCCGCCCGAATAGCTCAGCCGGTTAGAGCACTTGACTGTTAATCAGGGGGTCGTTGGTTCGAGTCCAACTTCGGGCGCCAAATGTTACACATCAAAGGCTTGTGGACTTCCGCAAGCCTTTTTTGTTGTCTGCTTGAAGGCCAGGGCATCGTTCAGCAGGCTTGCCCGGCCCGCAGGGTGGACGAACGCGCCCGCCCACTGTTGCTGACGATGACCCGCGCGTGCTCGCGTCCCCGCACGCAGATTTGCAGTGTCAGGTTGCTGCCGGGACTGCGGCCATCCGGTTGGAAATAGAGTTGCGGTCGCCCGCTGCTGCTGGCGGCACTGATCGTGACATCCGGGCGGCCGGCCTGATGCAGGACAATGGCATCGGCCGTGGATGGGGGCTGCCACGCGGCTGCGGCCCGGTAGGCAATCCAGCCCTGGCTCCAGTCGTCCCCGCAGCGGTGGCCGTCCGCGCTGGCGCAGAGGCCGATCAGTTCGCGACGCATGATGGCCTGGCTGCGTGCCGTTGCCAAGGCGGCTTGCAGGCTGAACCGGGTGGCTTCCGCGCGCTGGTGCAACAGCAGCGCTCGCAGCGAGGGCCAGCCGGCGGCCAGCAGCACGGCCAGTACCACCGTGATGACCAGGATCTCGATCAGGTGCATGCCGCGCGACGCGGCGCGGCTGGAAGTGTGGTCAGGGTGCATGCATCCAGCCTCCGCGCCCGGCTGCGCGGCCGCCATCGGGAATCCCCGTGGCGGGCTGCCCGGCCACCCCTCAGCCAGCCGTCACCCCTAGCCCCGTATACTCATCCTTCCCGGGAACTGGCAACACCATGAGCGACAGTTTTGAACTTGTCTCGCCGTATTCGCCGGCGGGCGACCAGCCCGATGCCATCGCGAAGCTGACCAGCAACTTCGAGGCCGGCATCGCCAAGCAGACCCTGCTGGGCGTGACCGGCTCGGGCAAGACCTACACCATCGCCAACGTCATCCAGAACATTCAGAAGCCGACGCTGATCATGGCGCCGAACAAGACGCTGGCGGCGCAGCTGTATGGCGAATTCAAGGCGTTCTTCCCGCACAACGCGGTGGAGTATTTCGTCAGCTATTACGACTACTACCAGCCGGAAGCCTACGTGCCGTCGTCGGACACCTTCATCGAGAAGGACAGTTCGATCAATGAACATATCGAGCAGATGCGGCTGGCCGCGACCAAGACCCTGCTGTCGCGCCCGGACGCGATCGTGGTGGCGACGGTGTCGGCGATCTATGGCCTGGGCGCGCCGGAAGACTACCTGTCGCTGCGCCTGATCCTGTCCAAGGGCGAGCGCATCGACCAGCGCGACCTGATCAACCACCTGACCCAGCTGCAGTACACGCGCAATGAGTATGAACTGCAGCGCGGCACCTTCCGCGTGCGCGGCGAAGTGATCGACGTGTTCCCGGCCGAGTCGGACAGTGAAGCGCTGCGCCTCGAGCTGTTCGATGGCGAGGTCGAGAAGATCACCCTGTTCGATCCGCTGACCGGCGAGACGCTGCGCAACATGCAGCGCTTCACCGTGTATCCGAAGACCCACTATGCGACCACGCGCGAACGCGTGCTGGCGGCGATCGAGACGATCAAGGTGGAGCTGAAGGAGCGGCTGGAGCAGCTGTACGCGCAGAACAAGCTGGTGGAGGCGCAGCGTTTGGCGCAGCGCACCCAGTTCGACCTGGAGATGATGGCCGAGGTCGGTTACTGCAACGGCATCGAGAACTACTCCCGGCACCTGACCGGCAAGGCCGCCGGCGAGCCGCCGCCGACCCTGTTCGACTACCTGCCGGCCGATGCGCTGCTGGTCATCGACGAATCGCATGTGACCATTCCGCAGATCGGCGCCATGTTCAAGGGCGATCGCTCGCGCAAGGAAACCCTGGTCGAGTTCGGCTTCCGCCTGCCGTCCGCGCTGGACAATCGTCCGCTGCGTTTCGAGGAATGGGAGGAGCGTTGCCCGCGCAGCATCTACGTGTCGGCCACGCCGGGTCCGTATGAATACCGCGAGGCCGGAGACGAGATCACCGAACTGGTGGTGCGCCCGACCGGCCTGATCGACCCGGTGGTGGAGATCCGGCCGGTGGGTACCCAGGTCGACGACCTGATGAGCGAGGCCAACGCACGCATCAAGGCGGGCGACCGCGTGCTGGTCACCACGCTGACCAAGCGCATGGCTGAAAACCTCACTGAGTACCTCACCGAGCATGGCATCCGCGTGCGTTACCTGCACTCGGACGTGGACACGGTCGAGCGTGTGGAGATCATCCGCGACCTGCGCCTGGGCAAGTTCGACGTTCTGGTCGGCATCAACCTGCTGCGCGAAGGCCTGGACATGCCCGAGGTATCGCTGGTGGCGATCCTGGACGCCGACAAGGAAGGCTTCCTGCGCTCCACCGGCTCGCTGATCCAGACCATCGGCCGCGCCGCCCGCAACGTGCGCGGCAAGGCGATCCTGTATGCCGACCGGATCACCCGTTCGATGCAGGCGGCGATCGATGAAACCGACCGCCGCCGCGCCAAGCAGGTCGAGTACAACGAAGAACATGGCATCGTGCCGCGTTCGGTGGCGCGCCCGATCGTCGACGTCCTTGAGGGCGCGCGTTCGGATGCCGCGGAGAAGGAAGCCAAGAAGGGCAAGGGCAAGGGCCGGGCGGGCGTGGCCGAAGAGGCGACCGACTATCGTTCGCTGTCGCCGGCGCAGCTGGCTGTCCGTCTCAAGGCGCTGGAACAGCAGATGTACCAGCACGCCAAGGATCTGGAATTCGAGGATGCCGCGCGCGTGCGTGACCAGATCCGCCAGCTGAAGGAAGCCAGCCTGGGCTGAACGCGGCAGTGCAGCATCATCTTCACAAAAGTGTTGCGCTTCCCTGCCGGCATCCGTAATATACGCGGCCTGCACCGACGCAATCGCGGAAATGCAGAAGCAAAACGGGCGGTTAGCTCAGCGGTAGAGCACTACCTTGACATGGTAGGGGTCACAGGTTCGAACCCTGTACCGCCCACCACGAAGTCCTCGCAAAAGGGCTCTCGTGAACTGCAAAGCCCGGCCCTGGCGCCGGGTTTTTACGTAACAAGGCCAGCCTTCGGGCGGCAAGAACAAGATGGGCGGTTAGCTCAGCGGTAGAGCACTACCTTGACATGGTAGGGGTCACAGGTTCGAACCCTGTACCGCCCACCACCTGTTCCCGGCGTTGCCGGTGAAGCGGTGGAAACGATGAAAGCCGGCCCTGGGGCCGGCTTTTTTTCTTTCCAGGGGCAGGACCCCGGCGTTCCCGCGAAGCCACATTCCTGCAGGTTCAGTGGCGTGAAATCAGTGGGTGATGGTGATCGAATGCTGGATCCGCCAGTGGCCATCGACGCGTTCCCACAGCTGCGCTACACCTGCCCGGGCCAGCGCAGCATTCGGGCTGCCGCCATGGTCGCCTGCCAGTTGCTGGCTGCCCAGGCGCAGCACGCGGTCCTGGCGCAGGTGATAGAGCTGCAGGGGCAGCGCTTCATGCGTGTCCTGCGGTCCTTCGGTGCGCAGGATCTGGCTGCGCAGGGCATCCTCGGTGGGCCCGCTGCCGTCGCCGAACAGGCTGGAGAACAGCAGGACCAGGGCAAGCATCGGCATGGCACGGTGCTCCAGCGGGAAAGTGCGTGCAGGCTGGCATGGCCGGCCGGGCACCGCAGCCGGCCTGCGACGAAGACGGGGATTGCGCCGCCAAAGGCGGGCAGGCGGCGATGAATCCGGGACGCGCAGGCGTAGACTCGGCGCTACCGCGCAACCGCGCCGTCACTTCAACGAGCTGCCGCATGAGCGATCACGTCCCGGTGTCCAGGCCCAATCCGTTCCTGGAACGCCTGTTCGGCGGCAACATGCTGGAAGGCACGTTCAAGGCAGTGATCTGGGTGGCTATCCTGTGCGCGCTGCTGGCGTGGACCACGCTGCGCTGAGCGACGCTACCGCGTGGGCTTGGCTGCTGATGCAGTGAATACGGGTGCCGCGGCAAGGGTGCGGCGGCAGTGTCCGTGCATGTGCCGTCAGGCGCTGAAGGCCTGGCGCAGGCTGCGCAGGGTTGCCTGGCGGTGTTCCCTGGCCGTCGGCTCGCCCATCTCCAGTTCCTGCAGGCGCAGTCCAACCAGGGTCATCGACAACGCATAGCCGCGTGCCGCGTCGGCAACGCGTGACAGGCCCACTGCACGGCGTGCCAGTGCATTCACATGTTCAAGGTCGGGCATCAGTCCCAGATAGACGCGCTCGGCGCTGTCCAGGTCGGGCGCGCGCAGGATCGCGTGGGCTTCGGTGGCGGAGGAGACGGAGGCCATGGGGGTCCTTGTCCGTAGGGGGCGCTCGCTCAGAACGAGCGCATCAGGGAAACGAAGGCCGACGTCTGCGTGCCACGTCGTGCCATCGGGCTGTCCTTCACTGCATCACCGAACCACTGGTTGGCCACCACGCCGGTGGCGCGCCATTTGGTGCCCAGTGGCGTGCTGACCGCGATCTGCAGGCTCGGCGACGTGGTGCTGCCGGGGCGGTAGGCGGCAAGGCCCGAGCGCAGGGCTTCTTCATCGCTGATGCCGTAGTAGTAGTCGAGCAGCCGTGCACTGGAGTGCACCACGCCCGCCCGCGGCACCCAGGTGAAGCGACCCGCCTGGATCGGGTAGCTGTAATGCAGGCGCGACTCGAAACCGCCGCCATGGCCGGTCACTTCGCGCATCACGCTGGCCTCGACCATGCCCCAGTCGGCGCTGTACTCGCCGTTGATGCCGGCCATGGCCGACATCTGCCGGCTGTGCAGGCGGCGCAGCTGAGCATCGTTCACGTCGTTGGTCTTGAAGCGCAGCGTGTAGGGTTTGACCGCTGCCGACAGGCGCAGTCCCTGGCCCTTGTAGAGGTACATGCCCAGCGAGCCGGGGCTGGCGAAGAAGCGCTCGCCCTGCCAGGCAATGGCCGGTACCACCAGCGGTTTGACGTCGTAGTGCGCGTACGCACCGGAGGTCGCGCCAGCGCTGATGCCGGCCTGTACGCCCGGGTTCTGCTCGGCAGCGTGGGCGAGCAACGGCACGCCGAGGGCAGCGGTGAACAGCAGCGGGCGCAGCAGGGTCGGGGACAGCGACGGCATCGATCAGCCACGTTGCGGAGGATGGCTGCGCATGGTGAGGGGGCAACATTGTCAGAACATTGCGCCGGTGTGATCGGCACGCATGGGCGCAAAACCCTGGCGCCAGGCACTATGATCGGCAGCGTTTCCGGCAGACGAGTTCCTGATGCGCATCCTCCTGGTCGAAGACGATCCTGATCTGTCCCGCGCCCTGCAATCGGGCCTGGAGCGGCAGGGCGTGGTCGCCGACGTGGTCGGCAGCCTGGCCGAGGCCGCGCTCGCGTTGCGCGAACCGGTGCACCAGCTGCTGCTGCTCGATCGCCAGCTGCCCGATGGCGATGGCGCCGGATTCGTCGCGACGGCGCGTGCGCTGCGGCCGAACCTGGCGGTGATCATGCTGACCGCCAAGGGCACGCTGTCGGACAAGGTCGAAGGCCTGGACGTCGGTGCCGATGACTATCTGGTCAAGCCGGTGGCGATCGAGGAACTGATGGCGCGCATCCGCGCGGTATCGCGCAGGCCTTCGGCGATGGTGACACCGAGCCTGCGGCTGGGGCGCCTCGAGTTCGATTTCGAATCGCTGCAGGCGCAGGTGGAGGGCCAGCCTCTGGCGCTGCCACGTCGGCAGGTACTGGTGCTGCAGGCATTGGCGATGCGGCAGGGGCGCACGGTCACCCGCAGTGCGTTGGAGGCTGCGGTGTACGGTTTCGACGATGAGATCCAGTCCAATGCGCTCGACGCGCACATCTCCAAGCTGCGCAAGGCACTGCAGCAGGCCGGTGCCGGCGTCGAGATCCACGTGATACGGGGCGTCGGCTACCTGCTGGCGGAGGCCTGAGATGGCCCGTCCGATCCGTTCGATCACCCTTGGCCTGGCCTGGCGCCTGTTCCTGGCGCAGGCCTTCACCGTACTGTTCGCGGTGGTCGCGCTGATCCTGACCTGGGGTGACAAGGACTCCTGGGGCATGGACATGTTCGTTGCCGAGGCGGTGGCCAAGGCGGTGCACAGCGAAGACGGCCGCCTGGTGCTGGACCAGGCGCGCTGGGACAAGCTCGATGCCAACGCCGGGGGAAATCTCTGGTTCGCCGCGGTGGATGACAAGGGCATGTGGCTCGAGCGCGGCACCATCCCCGCGATCCACGCGCCGATGCTCGCGCGGCTGCCGACCGTGGGTGCCACCGAGCTGGGTTCGCTGGTACCGCCCTACCTGGACGTGGCGCGGGTGATGATCCGCAACGAGGATGGGCGCCGCATCACCGTGATGGTCGGTGGAGCACCCAAGGGCGGGCTGCTGGACGGTGCGCTGATGGTGCTGCGCCTGATCGGCCTGTGGTTCTTCCTGCCACTGATCGTGGTCACCCTGCTGGTGATGCCGACCGTGATCCACCGTGCCATGCGCGGTGTGCGCCGTTCCGCGCAGCAGGCCAAGGAGCTGGACATCGGCCAGCCCGGTGCGCGGCTGGATGCGCGGCTGGTCTCCACGGAAGTGGCGCCGCTGGTGGAAGCGTTCAACGATGCCATCGACAAGGTGCAGCAGGGCTACGCCGCGCGCGACAAGTTCCTTGCCGACGCAGCGCACGAGCTGCGCGTGCCGATCGCCGTGGTGCAGGCGCGCCTGTCGCAGCTGCCGCAGGGCGAGCTGAAATCGCAGTTGCTGACCGACGTGGCGCGGCTGGGCAATGTTGCCGAGCACCTGCTTGATCTGCAGCGGCTTGACCGCAATGTCGGCGCATTGCAGCGGCTGGACCTGGCCCTGCTGGTGCGTGAGGCAGCCGCGGACCTGGCGCCGTTGGTGGTGGGCGCCGGCTATGGATTCGAAGTGGACGCGCCGGAAGCGCCGGTGTGGATCCACGGTGACAGCCTGGCGCTGGGGCGGGTGATTGCCAATCTGGTACACAACGCGATCGTGCATGGTGGTGGCCGTGGCACCATCTGTGTGCGGTTGGACACGCGCGGGTTGCTGGAAGTCAGCGACCAGGGCGCGGGCATTCCAGTAGGCGACCGCGAGGCGATCTTCGAGCCGTTCCATCGCCTGCGCGCGGCGGGCAGCGGCAGTGGCCTTGGCCTGCACCTGGTGAAGGAGATCGTGCAGCACCATGGCGGCTCGGTCAGTGTCGGTGAGGCCGCGGGCGGCGGCGCAAGCTTCCGGGTCAATTTCCATCGCGGCAGCGCGCGGCGCTGACGCGTTTGCGGGGCAAGTCCCGATAGGCAACCTGCCGCCGGCAGCGGCAGGCTGGCCTCATGGCCATCGAGCGCTCCCCGTCTCCCTTGCTGGGCAGTGGCACCGCTGGGGCGCTCACACTGGGGGCGTTGGGCTGCGTGCAGCTGTCGCAGCTGCCGCCGCTGTGGGTCTGCACGGTGATGATCGTGCTTGGCATGGCCGGGTGGGGCCTGCGATGGCGGGGGCGCCTGCCGGCGGTCATGCTGCTCGGTGCCGGATGGACGTCGATGCACGCGCACTGGGCAATGCAGGACCAGCTGCCACCGGGCCACCCGGCTCGGGATGTAGTGGTCAGTGGCCGGGTCATCGATCTGCCGGATCATCGGGCCGCGCACACCCGCTTCCTGCTGCAGGTCAGCGAGAGCCGCGAACTGCCATCGCTGCGCGGCAAGCGCCTCCAGGTCACCTGGAACGACGGCTGGCAAGGCAGGTCCAGCGCCGCTGCCGAGGGGCAGCGCAGGCAGGTCCTGGCCGGTGCGCAGTGGCAGCTGGCGCTGCGTGTGCGGGCCCCTCGCTCGCGGATCAATCCCGGGGGTTTTGACAGTGAGCGTCATGCGCTGCTGCGTGGCGTAGCCGGCACTGGAACGGTGAGGGCGCCGGCCAGCGCGCGTGAGCTGCAGGCCGGACATGGCCTGCCGGCATGGCGTGAGCGCACCAGCGCCGCCATCGCGCTGCAAGTGGCCCATCCGGCCGCCCGTTTCGTGCAGGCGCTCGCCCTGGGCGACACGCGTGGCCTGTCCGACACCGATTGGGATCAGCTGCGGGCGCTGGGGCTGACCCATCTGGTGGCCATTTCCGGATTTCATGTCGGGGTGGTGGCGGGGCTGGGGGCGTTGCTGTGCCGAGGGCTGTGGTGGCTGTGCCCCCTGCTGGCCCGGCATTGGCCACGTCCACAGGCGGCGGCCTGCGCCGCGGCCCTGTCCGCAGCGGGCTATGCGGTGCTGGCCGGCGGTGAATTGCCGACCGTGCGCACGGCATTGATGATCGGGCTGGTGGCCCTGGCGCGCAGCGGGCGGCGCCCGCTGGGTCTCGTGCAGGGGCTTGCGCTGGCGGCGCTGGCGCTGCTGCTGCCGGCGCCCCTGTCGGTGCTGTCAGCGGGCTTCTGGCTCAGCTTCGGCGGCGTACTGTGGCTGGTGTGGTGCTTGCCGCAGGGACGTCCGCGCGGGGTGGCCGCCAACCTGCGCGGGTTCCTGGCCGCACAAGGGGTGGCCAGCGTCGGCCTGTTGCCGCTGGGCATCGCCTTGTTCGGTGGCACCGCCTGGCTGGGGCCGCTGGTGAACCTGCCGGTCATCCCGTGGTGGACATTGCTGGTGGTGCCCCTGTCGCTGCTGGGCACCGCCCTGCAGGCGCTGCACGACGGTGCTGGGTGCTGGGCGTGGCGCGCGGCGGCGTGGCTGTTCGAGATCAGCTGGCAGGCCCTGCAGCCACTGGCGGCGCACCCGCAGGCGATGTGGTGGCTGGCCGAGGCGCCGGCCTGGGCGGTGCCGGCGGCGCTGCTGGGGGTGTTCTGGTGGCTGCTGCCACGGGGGGCCGGGGGCTGGCTGGCTGGCCTGCTGCTGTGCCTGCCGCTGCTGTGGCCGGCGCGTGAGCGCCCGGCCGAGGGGGAGCTGGAGCTGCTGGTGCATGACGTCGGCCAGGGCGCGGCGGTGTTGCTGCGTACTGCGCGGCATGCCCTCTGGTACGACGTGGGGCCGCCGAACGGGGGCGAGGGCAGCGAGCGGGTCCTGGTTCCGTCACTGCGGGCCCTGGGCCAGGCGCCGCCCGAGCGGGTGCTGCTCAGCCACGACGATCTCGATCATGCCGGCAACCTGCCGAGCCTGCGTCTTCAGCTGCCGGGGCTGCCATTGCTGGCGCCGCCGGGAAGTACGATCGCCGGGGCCGGCCGTTGCCAGCGCGGCCTGCGCTGGCACTGGGATGGCGTCGATTTCCAGGTGCTGCACCCGGATGCCGGCAGCCAGCGGGCCGAAAACGAAGACAGCTGCGTGCTGCGCGTGGCCGGTGCCCATGGCGTGGTCCTGTTGCCGGGGGACATCGGCCGTCCGGCCGAACAGGCGCTGTTGCGGGCGTCTGCGGCGGCGCTGAAGGCGGATGTGGTGCTGGTGCCGCACCATGGCAGTGGCGGCAGCTCCAGCGCGCCCTGGGTGGCGGCGGTGTCAGCCCGGCTGGCATTGGTCTCGGCCGGCCACCAGAACCGTTTCGGCCACCCGCGCAAGGACGTGGTCCGGCGCTGGCAGGCGCAGGGCGCCGAGGTGGTGTCCACTGCGGAGTCCGGGGCGATCCGCGTATGGCTTGGCGCACAAGGGCTGCAGCTGCGTGAACAGCGCATCCATGCATCCCGGTGGTGGGATGCCGCTGGGCGGGCGCGGTCGGCTGCTATCCTATCGCCGATCGAACAAGCGGCCGTTGGGCCGGAGGGTTGAAACGTGTGGGAACTGGTCAAGGCCGGTGGCTGGCCGATGGTGCCGCTGCTGCTGTTGGGCGTACTGGCTTTGGCGATCATCCTGGAGCGTTTCTGGTCCCTGCGGCGAACGGAGGTGCTGCCGCCCGGTCTCGGCCAGGAAGTGCGCAACTGGGCCGCGCGCGGCAAGCTTGACCCCGCGCACCTGCAGACCCTGCGTGCCAACTCGCCGTTGGGCGCGCTGCTGGCGGCCGCGCTGGAAGCCCGCAACCGCCCGCGCGACCAGATCCGCGAGCGCATCGAGGATACCGGCCGTCACCTGGTGCACCGCATGGAGCGGTTCCTCAACGCGCTGGGCACCATCGCTTCGGCCGGCCCGCTGCTGGGCCTGCTCGGCACCGTGATCGGCATGATCCAGATGTTCCTGGGCATCCTCGACCATGGCGTGGGTGATGTGAACCAGCTGGCCGGTGGCATCGGCAAGGCCCTGGTGTGCACCGCCACCGGCATGATCGTGGCCATCCCGGCACTGATGTTCCATCGCTACTTCAAGGGCCGCATCCACGGCTACGTGGTGGAGATGGAACAGGAGGCCAGCGCCCTGCTGGATACGCTCGACGGCCGCCCGGGGGTGATGAACCCGTCCCCGTCGGCGCGCCCGGCCAACGCCGCTGCGGCGAAGGCCTGATCGATGCGTATCGGCAATGACCGATCCCAGGATGAGCCGCATATCGATCTGGTCCCGCTGATCGACGTCATCCTGGTGCTGATCATCTTCTTCGTGGTCACCACCACCTTCGATGCGCGCTCGACGTTGCAGGTGCAGCTGCCCACCGCCAGCCAGCAGCCCAACAACGAACCGCCGCGTTCGCTCAGCGTGCTGATCAACGCCGAAGGCCGTTATTTCATCAATGACCAGGAAGTGCTGCGCAGCGATGTCGAGTCCGTCAAGCAGACCATCGTCGCCGTCGCCGGCAGTGATCGCAGCCAGCCCGTGCTGCTGCGCGCCGACGCGCGTACTCCCTACCAGGCCGTGGTGACTGCGCAGGACGCGCTCGGTCAGCTCGGTTTCCGTCGTATCGCCATTGCAACTGCGCCAGAGGTGCGTCCATGAGTTCCCATCACGCGCCGGTGTGGCCGATCTACAAACGTCTGCTGGGCTACACCCGCACCTACTGGGTGTTCATGGTCGGCGCGGTCATCGCCATGGTGGTCGAAGCTCTTGCCGGCTACCACTTCACCAAGCTGATGGAGCCGCTGGTCAACGAAGGTTTCGTCGATCCGCAGCCGCGCGCGGCCGTGGTGCTGCCGCTGACCATCCTCGGCCTGTTCCTGATGCGCAGCCTGGCCACCTGGGTCAGCGACTACACGCTGGCCAAGACCGGCCGCAGCGTGGTCCGCGACCTGCGTGAGCAGGTGCTGCAGAAGTACCTGCACCTGCCGTCGTCGCACTTCGATACCGAAGCGACGCCGGTAATGGTCAGCCGCCTCAACTTCGATACGGAACAGGTCACCCAGGCCAGTGCCGACGCGCTGAAGACCGTGGTCGCCGATACCCTCACCATCATCGCGATGCTGGCGGTGATGCTGCAGATGAGCGTCAAGGTGACCCTGGCGATGCTGCTGGTGGTGCCGCTGATCGGCGGCATCGTGTCCTACGTGGGCAAGCGCTACCGTCGCATCAGCCGCGGCATCCAGGACGGCATGGGCACGATGGCGCAGACTGCCGAGCAGTCGCTGGCCGCGCAGCAGGAAGTGAAGGTGCACGGCACCCAGCAGCATGAGATCTCGCGCTACTCTCGCTTGGCCAACCGCATGCTGGCGCTGAACATGAAGGTCGAGGTCACCCGCGCCGCCGCGTCCAGCGTGGTGCAGTTCCTGGCCGCACTGGCGCTGGCGGTGATTGTCTGGGTGTCGACCCGCGAAGCCCTGGCCGGCCGCCTCAATGCCGGCCAGTTCATGGGCCTGATGACCTCGATGATGGCCATCATTCCCTCGCTGCGCCGACTGACCAGCGTACAGACCTCGATTTCGCGCGGCGTCTCCGCCGCCGAGCGCCTGTTCGGCATCCTCGACATGCCGGTGGAGCGTGATGAGGGCCAGCACCGCGTGCAGCGCGTGCGCGGCGAACTGGCGTTCGACCACGTCATGCTGCGCTACCGCGAAGACAGCGGCATTGCCCTGGACGACATCAGTTTCGTTGCCAGGCCGGGCACGGTGACGGCCATCGTCGGCCGTTCCGGCAGCGGCAAGACCAGCCTGATCCGGCTGGTTCCGCGCTTCTACGAGCCCAGTGGCGGCGTCATCACCCTCGATGGCGTGGCCCTGGATGACTATCCGCTGGCCGACCTGCGCCGGCAGGTGGCGATCGTCGGGCAGAAGGTGATGCTGTTCGATGACACCATCGCGGCCAACATCGCCTACGGCATGGAGGCGACCGATGAGCAGATCCGTGCGGCGGCCGAAGCGGCCAATGCCTGGGAGTTCATCGCACGCATGCCGCAGCAGCTGCAGACCCCGGTCGGCGAGAATGGCGCGCTGCTGTCCGGTGGCCAGCGCCAGCGCCTGGCGATTGCCCGCGCGATCCTGCGCGACGCGCCGATCCTGATCCTCGACGAAGCCACTGCGGCGCTGGACAACGAATCCGAGCGCCTGGTGCAGGATGCGCTGCAGCGCCTGATGCCGGAACGCACCACGCTGGTCATCGCGCACCGCCTGTCGACCATCGAGCATGCCGACCAGGTGCTGGTGATGGACCATGGCCGCATCGTTGAACGTGGCACCCACAAGGAGCTGCTCGAACTGGGCGGCCTTTACCAGCATCTGCACAGCATGCAGTTCCGCGAAAGGCAGGACTGATGGCCGGCAAGGGTACCCAGACCCCGGCGTACTGGTACGACGGCAGCCCCGTTCCGTGGACGATGCGCCTGCTGGCGCCGCTGTACGCAGGTGTCACCGCGCTGCGCCGGCGCGCCTATCGGCGTGGCTGGCGCAAGCGCCACTCGCTGCCGGTGCCGGTCATCGTGGTCGGCAACATCACCGCCGGTGGTACCGGCAAGACGCCGCTGACCATTGCCCTGGTCGAGCGCCTGCGCGCGGCCGGCTGGAAGCCGGGCGTGGCCAGCCGTGGTTATGGTCGCGAAGACGCCGACAAGCCGCTGTGGGTGCAGGCCGATACGCCAACTGCCAAGGGCGGTGACGAGCCGGTGCTGATCGCCTGGAAGACCGGTGTGCCGGTGCGCGTGGACCGCGACCGTGTCGCCGCCGGCAAGGCGCTGATCGAGGCCGGCTGCGATGTGATCGTCTGCGACGATGGCCTGCAGCACTACCGCCTGGCGCGCGACATCGAGATCGAAGTGGTCGATGCGCAGCGTCGCTACGGCAATGGCCGGATGATTCCGGCCGGGCCGTTGCGCGAGCCCGTCAGCCGCGCCAGCGAATGCGATTTCCGGGTGGTCAACCTCGGCCAGGCCGATGAGGAAACCGCAGCGCAGGCCTGTGGCTTCGGCCAGTGGCCGATGGCGCTGCACATCGACAGTGCACAGCCGCTGGCCGGTGGCCGCGCTCGCCCGCTGGCGTACTTCAAGGGCCAGCGCGTGCATGCGGTGGCCGGCATTGCCCATCCCCAGCGCTTCTTCGACATGTTGCGCGCGCGCGGGATCGGCGTGGTGCCGCATGCGTTCGCCGACCACCAGGCCTACCAGCCGCAGGACCTGTCCTTCGGCAGCCAGCTGCCGGTATTGATGACCGAGAAGGACGCGGTGAAATGCCGTGCGTTCGGCAACGACTGGCACTACGCGGTTCCGTTGCGCGCCGAGCTGCCCGCGGCGTTCTGGGTGGCGCTGACCGATCGCCTGGACAAGCTGCGGCCGAACTGAGTGGTGCGGCGGCGCTTGCATTCACGCGCTGCTGCCCGCATTCCCGTTGTAACGAGCCTGCCGAGTACCGCCTGCATGACTGAATTCGTCGTCGCCATTCCGGCCCGCTATGCCGCCTCGCGGCTGCCGGGCAAGCCGTTGCGCCCGCTGGGCGGCGAGCCGCTGGTGCTGCATGTGGCGCGCCGCGCGCTGCAGGCCGGTGCCCGTGAAGTCTGGGTAGCGACCGACGATCAGCGCATTGCCGATGCGCTGTCCGGGCTGGCCGAAGTGAAGGTGGCGATGACCGCGACCACGCACGCCTCCGGCACTGATCGCCTGGCCGAATGCGCACGCATTGCAGGCTGGGCCGATGACACGGTGGTGGTCAACCTGCAGGGCGACGAACCGTTCGCACCGGCGGCCGGTATCCGTGCGGTGGCCGATGCGCTGGTCGCAGGCACTGCGACGATGTCGACTCTCGCCACGACCGTCGAGGACGCGCACACCCTGTTCGACCCGAACGTGGTGAAGCTGGTGCGCAACGTGCGCAACGAGGCGATGTACTTCAGCCGCGCGCCGATCGCCTGGCACCGCGACGGCTTCGCACGCAGCCGCGACACGCTGCCGGACGGCCACCACTGGTTGCGCCACATCGGCATCTACGGCTATCGCGCCGGCTTCCTGCAGCAGTTCGCGGCGATGCCGCCGGGCCAGCTGGAGCAGGTCGAATCGCTGGAGCAGCTGCGCGTGCTGGAAGCGGGCTATCCGATCAGCGTGGCGATCTCGCCCGAGCCGTTCCCGCCGGGCATCGACACGCCCGAGGACCTGGAGCGCGCCGAGGGGCTGCTGCAGGCGATGGCGCCGCGATGAGGCTGCTGGTCGTCTGCCTCGGCAACATCTGCCGTTCGCCGATGGCCGAAGGCGCGCTGCGCGCACGCCTGGATGCCTCGCCGCTGGCCGGGCGGGTGCAGGTTGATTCGGCTGGCACCGGCGACTGGCATGTGGGCGAGCCGCCGGACCGCCGCGCGATCGCCTGCGCGGCCGGGCACGGCGTGGACATCGGCGGCCTGCGCGCACGCCAACTGCAGGACGTGGATTTCGACCGTTTCGACTGGATCCTGTGTGCCGACGAGGCCAACCTGCGTGATGCCGGGCGCCTGGCGTCGGCGGCCCAGCGTGAACGGCTGGCGTTGTACCTGCCCTGGTCGGGCGTTCAGGGGCGGGTAGCCATCCCCGACCCCTACAGCGGCGGCAGCGATCATTTCGAACAGGTCTGGTCGCTGGTCGACGATGCTGCAAAACGTGCGGTGGCACGACTGTTGCATGACGCCGACTCCGGCATAATCGGGTCATGAACGTCCAGCCCGTCCCGGACCTGCCCGAGTTCGCCACCTGGCTCAATGCCACCCCTTGCACCCTGACCGAACTGCGCGGCCGGCCGGTCGCGCTGCTGTTCGTCAATGCGGCCTCCGCCTGGAGTGCGCAACGCCTGGCCGAGTTCGGCCAATGGCTCTCGCGCCACCCCGGCAAGCTGCAGCCGCTGGTGCTGCAGGTGCCGCGCTTCGATTTCGAGCGCGACGCCAGTGCCGCACTGAAGCTGCTGCGCCGCCAGGGTCTGACCATGCCCGTACTGCTCGATGCCGATTGGGATGGCTGGCGCCGCTTCGGCGTTACCGCCTGGCCGACCGTGGTGCTGCTGGACGCGCAGGGTCGCGAGCAGCAGCGGCTGGTCGGGCAGGGAGCACCCGGTGAACTGGAGCGCGCCCTGAACACGCTGTGCCAGGGCGCGCCTTCGGCGCCGCCGCGCGGCGGCAGCGAACTGCATCCGGAACCACGCCAGGCGCTGCGGTTCCCGCTGGGCCTGGCGGTCAGCACCGAACGCCTGTACATCGCCGACAGTGGCCATCACCGCATTCTCGAATGCAGCCATGGCGGCCGCATCCTGCGCCAGTTCGGCCTCGGTACCGCCGATTTCATGGACGGCAACCTGGCCGAAGCGGCGTTCCACCGCCCACAGGCGCTGGTGCTGGAGCGCGATTCGCTGTACGTCGCCGACACCGGCAACCATGCGGTGCGCCGCATCAACCTGCTGACCGGCATCGTCGACACGCTGTGTGGCAACGGACGTCCCGGTGCGCCGATGGAAGGTCCGGTGGCGCAGGCGCGGCAGGTCTCGCTGGACCATCCTGTCGGCCTGGCCATCGCCGACAACCAGCTGCACATCGCGATGGCCGGCGACAACCGCATCTGGAGCTACCACCTGGGCCAGCGCAGCCTGCAATGGCGCGCCGGCAGTGGTTCCATCGACGAGCGTGACGGCAGCGGCCACCTGGCTGCCTTTGCCCAACCGACTGCGCTGGCCGTGGTGCAGCAGGTGTTGTACGTCGCCGACGCCTTGGGATCCTCGATCCGTGCACTGCAACTGCGCGGCGACCTGGTGCAGACGCTGGTCGGGCAGGGGCCCTGGCGCTTCGGCAGCGAAGACGGCCCGCGTGCGCAGGCCAGCCTGCAGTATCCGCAGGCGATCGCATTGAGCGCGGACGCTCCGCTGCTGTGGATTGCCGATACCGGCAACGGTCGCCTGCGCACGCTGCGCCTGGGCGGCGGTGAACTGACCACCCAGCCGCTGCCGCGCCGCCTGCATGGCCCGGCCGGATTGGCGGTGGGCGCCGGTGCGGTGTGGATCGCCGAGACTGACGCCCATGCCGTGCTGCGATTCGACCCCGACAGCGGCGTGCTCAGCGAAGTCCCGATCAGCGAATGACCGACGTTCCCGCCCCGGCCTTCGACGGCAAGGCCTTCGCGGCCCAGCTCAGCACCGCCCCTGGCGTGTACCGCATGTACGCCGCCGACGACACCCTGCTGTACGTGGGCAAGGCGCGCGCGCTGCGCAACCGTGTCGGCAGCTATTTCAACGGCAGCCCGAAGAACGCGCGGATCATGTCGATGATCTCGCAGATCACGCGCATGGACGTGACCGTGACGCGCTCGGAAGCCGAGGCGTTGCTGCTGGAAAACCAGCTGATCAAATCGCTGTCGCCGCGCTACAACGTCTCACTGCGCGATGACAAGACCTATCCGCATGTGCTGCTGACCCGCGAGGACTGGCCACGCATCGCGCTGCATCGTGGCCCGCGTGCCATTCCTGGGCGCTACTTCGGGCCGTATCCCGGCGTCACCGCCGTGCGCGAGACGCTGAACCTGATGCACAAGCTGTTCAAGCTGCGCAGCTGCGAGGACAGCGTGTTCCGCAACCGCTCGCGGCCGTGCCTGCAATACCAGATCGGGCGTTGCAGCGCGCCGTGCGTGGAGCTGGTCCCGGCGCCGGAGTACGCCGAGTCGGTGCGCCGCGCCGCCCTGTTCCTGGAAGGCAAGAGTGACGAGCTGACCCGCGAACTGGGCGAGCAGATGCAGGCCGCCAGCGAGGCGCTGGAGTTCGAGCAGGCCGCGCGCCTGCGCGACCTGATCTCCTCGCTGCGCAGCATGCAGACCCGCCAGTACGTGGATGGCCGCGCCGCGGACCTCGATGTGCTGGCCGTGGCCATGCAGGGCTCGCAGGCCTGCGTGCTGCTGCTGGCCTTCCGTGATGGCCGCAACCTCGGTACCCGCCCGTTCTTCCCGCGCACCAATGGCGAGGAAAGCCCGGAGGAAGTGCTGGCGGCCTTCGTTTCGCAGTACTACATCGAATTCGAGCCACCGCGCGAAATCCTGCTTGATCGCGAGATTCCCGATGCCGACCTCCTTGTCGCCGCGCTGTCGGCCTCGGCCGAGCGCAAGGTGCAGCTGAAGTGGAACGTGCGCGGCGAGCGCGCCGGCTATGTGGAACTGGCCAGCCGCAACGCGCAGCTGACCCTGGCCACCGAACTCAACAGCCGCAATGCGCAGCACGCGCGCAGCGATGCGCTGCGCGAGATGCTGGGCCTGGCCGAGCCGGTCAAGCGTGTCGAGTGTTTTGATATCAGCCACACCCTGGGCGAGGCCACCGTAGCCTCGTGCGTGGTGTTCGACGCCGCCGGCCCGGTGCGCGCGCAGTACCGCCGTTTCAACATCAGCGGCATCGAGCCGGGCGACGACTACGCCGCCATGCGCCAGGCCATCGACCGCCGTTTCCGCCGCGCAGTGGAAGAGCAGGGCGTGCTGCCGGACGTGCTGCTGATCGACGGTGGCGCCGGCCAGCTGTCGCAGGCCCAGGCCGCACTGGCCGATCTGGGCGTGGAAGGCGTGCTGCTGGTGGGCGTGGCCAAGGGCGTGGAGCGCCGTGCCGGCCACGAAGCGCTGGTGATGCCCGATGGCCGCGAGCTGCGCCCGGGCGCGGCCAGCCCGGCGCTGCAGTTCATCCAGCAGGTGCGCGACGAGGCGCATCGCTTCGCCATCACCGGCCACAGGGGGCGCCGCCAGAAGGCGCGGATGACCAGCAAGCTGGAGGATATCCCCGGCATCGGGCCGCGCCGCCGCGCCAGCCTGCTCAAGCATTTCGGCGGCCTGGTGGGCCTGAAAGCCGCTGGCGAAGCCGAGATCGCCAAGGTGGAAGGCATCAATGACGCCCTCGCGGCACGTATCTACGCTAACCTGCACGGGTTGGCCACGCCTGATGCGGCCGAGTAGAGAGAGAAGCACGCAAGCATGAAGTTGACCCTGCCCACCTGGCTGACGTTGTTGCGGATCGTGATGATCCCGGTGCTGGTGCTGGTGTTCTACCTGCCCTACACCTGGACCAACTTCGCTTCGGCGGCGATCTTCGGCCTGGCCGCGATCACCGACTGGCTCGATGGCTGGATCGCACGCCGTTACCAGCTGGAGTCGGCCTTTGGCGCCTTCCTCGACCCGGTCGCGGACAAGCTGATGGTGGCGGTGGCGCTGTTCCTGATCGTGCAGGGTCATCCGACGCCGTGGATGGCGTTCTGGGCGGCGGTCATCGTCGGCCGCGAGATCGCGGTGTCGGCGCTGCGCGAATGGATGGCCGAGCTGGGCCAGCGCGCGAAGGTGCGCGTGGCGATGATCGGCAAGGTCAAGACCACCGCGCAGATGGTCGCGCTGTTGTGCCTGCTGTATTCGGTGGCCCCGAACGTGCCGGTGGAAGACATCTGGATGGGCTGGCCGGTGTTCCATATCGGCGACTGGACCCTGGCCATTGCCGCCGTGCTGACCCTGTGGTCGGGCCTGCAGTACCTGCACGCCGCCTGGCCGAGCCTGCGCGACGATGAGCGCGCTGCGCGCGAGCGTGCGCGGCAGAAGAAGCTGGGCAACTGAGCCCGGAGTCTGAGCCCCGGGGTCGGATCCCTTTCCGAAGGAAAGGGCTCTGACCCCATCGATGCGCCTATCCCCGCATGGCGTGGACCTACTGGAAATGCTGCGTCCACGGATGGTGCGGATCCATCAGTTTGCGGAGACGCTGTAGTAGATCCACGCCATGCATGGATACGCGGTGCAAGGCGCCTCGCAGGCCCCGAAAAAACCGCTTGACGCCATCCTTGGAACAGGTAGAATTTCGCCTCCCAAGCGGGAATAGCTCAGTTGGTAGAGCGCAACCTTGCCAAGGTTGAGGTCGCGAGTTCGAGTCTCGTTTCCCGCTCCAGATTCAAGAAGAACGCTCCCGGAAGGGAGCGTTTTTTCGTTTGTGTGCAGGGCACTTCATCCCTGCTTCACCGCCACCCCATCGCCTCACCACGCGTGCTCGCGAAGCTGTATCTCCGTTCCAGCCCGGCGATGCCGCGATGCCTCATCAATCCTCTGCTTACGACCACGATGTGGTCATCGTCGGCGCCAGTTTCGCCGGTGCCGCCTGCGCCTTGGCCGCCGCGCAGTACGGTCTGCGCGTCTGCGTGCTGGAACGCAAGGTCGACCCCGGCGAGCGCCTGCACACCACCGGTATCGTGGTGAAAGAAGCGATGGAGGAGACCTGGTTGGGGCGCATGCCCGAACATCTGGTGGACCGGGTCGCAAACGTGCGCCTGTATGCGCCGAACCTTCGCAGCGTGTTGCTGGCCGCACCGGGCTATTACTTCCTCACCACCGATACGCCGAACCTGATGCGCTGGCTGGCCAGCGAGCTGCATGCGAACGGCGTCGACCTGCGCCTGCAGCAGTCCTTTACCGACGCCCATCGCAGTGGTGACGGCTGGCAGGTGGATGGGGCAGGGCGATGCGCCTATCTGGTTGGCGCTGACGGCGCACGCTCACGCGTGGCACAACGCACTGGGCTTGGCCAGGTGCGTGACAACCTCTACGGCGTCGAGCGTGAGTTCGCCGGCCTGCAGGTGTCGCAGGGCGATGCACTGCATTGCTTCGTCAGCAAGCGCTACGCACCGGGCTACATCGGCTGGGTCGCGCAGAATCCGACCGGGCTGCAGGTGGGATTGGCGCTGCGTCATGACCCGCAACAGGTACGGCCGCCGGATATCGATGGCTTCCTCGACCACGTGCGCAATGTGGTCGGCATTCCGCCTTCGGCGCGTCCCTCGGCCACCCGCGCCGGCTTGGTCCCGTGCGGCCGGCCGGATGGGCCCTTCACCGGCCAACGCGTGATCCTGACCGGCGACGCGGCAGGCATCGTCTCGCCGCTGTCCGCCGGCGGCATCCACTCCTCGTGGCGGCACGGCTGGGCGGTCGGCGAGGCGATTTCCCGCCATCTGCGTGGGCAAGGGCCGGAAGCGGAACGGGTGGCGCGGCAGGTGGCGCCGGCATTCCATGGCAAGCGCCTGCTGCGCTGGGCGATGGACCATCTGCAGGCCGACTGGCCGCTCAACGCACTGCTGCACACGGGGGCCACGCGGCGCATCGCCGAGCAGGTCTACTTCCACCGCCGTGGCCTGCGAACCTGAGGTGTCGGTCCTGAGGGCCTGAACGCCTCCCGCAATGCCGGTGAAAATTCCTGTTGACGCCGTGCAGCAATATCGACACAATAGCGCTCCTTCGACGCAGGTCGAACGGAATCTGCGGGAATAGCTCAGTTGGTAGAGCGCAACCTTGCCAAGGTTGAGGTCGCGAGTTCGAGTCTCGTTTCCCGCTCCAGATTCAAGAAAAACGCTCCCGCAAGGGGGCGTTTTTCGTTTGTCATGACGTTGGCCAGGCGGGTCGCTACAGGCGGGCCACGACATTTTCATGGTGGGCGTGGTAAGTCTGCAGCTGGGGGCGATTCCGACATTGGTGTCGCAATCGGCATGACGGGGGGCGCAGCGATCGTGGGGACGATCGGAAGCACCTGGCACGAGGGGCTGCAACAGACGCAATGACCTGGAATCCGCACCAGTGTTCCGCCTGCTGCAGGCGCTGAAAGGCTGGCGAAAGGCCTGCGCCGGCGTTGCCTGAACCGCACGCGTGCTGTGACCTTTTTCGGACCATTTCTCCATGTTCGCTCCACAATCGCACGGTAGCCTTCATGCTCCTTCTACACGTTGGCGGGCTGGTGGTCAGGCGTATCACTTCAGTGGCAGTGCCCAGGACGGGGCGCGGACTCTCCCTGCAGGCAGTGCTGCGACCCGGCGCGCTGCTCGCAAGTCTCGCATTGGCGGGCTGCATGTCGGTGCCGGTTCCGGATCTGCCTGATCGCACGCCCAGCACCTGGACCCAGGTGCCGCAGGGCCAGGGCGTGGCGGTGGACGCCAAACAGTGGTGGAAAGTGTTGTCCGACCCAGCGCTGGATGGACTGGTCGATCAGGCCATCGCCGGCAACCTCGACCTGCAGCAGGCCACGCTGCGCCTGCAGGCCGTGCGGATTGTCGCCGGCACGTCCGATTCGCGCTTCCTGCCGGAAATCACGGCCAGCGCCAAGCAGGTGCAGGATGCCGCTGCGGTCGACACCTACTTCCACGCGGGTATCGAAGCGATCTGGGACCTGGGCCTGTTCGGCGCCGCCGAGAGCGCGCAGTTGAGTGCACAGGCGTCGGCCGGCAATGCCGAGGCGCTGCGTGGTGCCGCGCAGGTCGCGGTGATCGCCGACGTGGTGCGCAGCTATCTGGATCTGACCGTGGCGCAGGCCCAGCAGGACCTGTTGGCCCGCCAGCAGGCGGTGGACGATCGCGGCGAACAGTTGGCCCTGGTACGCCAGCGCCTGCGCCTTGATGAGCCCGGCGAACTTGATCGCCTGCGTGCACGCCAGGCCGCCACCCGCGCGGCCACGGCACAGGCACGGGAAAACGCGGACAACGCTGCCCGTGCGTTGGCTTTGCTGCTGGGACGCGATGGCCCGGACCCGGCCTGGCGTGCCTATCGCACGCCGCCGACGCTGGGTGCGTTCTCGCTGCAGCAGGTCCCGGCCGATCTGCTGCGCCATCGGCCGCAGATCCTGCTGGCCGAATCGGAGGTGATGCAGGCTGCTGCCAGCAAGGGTTCGGCACGCGCCGCGATGTATCCGCGTGTCAGCCTCGGTGGCTCCATCCTGTACGCCTACAACCTCACCCAGAACGCCCGCTCCAATTCCGATTCGAGCCCGTCGATCGGCCCGTACATCGATATTCCGCTGTGGGACTGGGGCCAGCGCCGCGCACGCTTCCATGCCGATGAAAAGCAGCTGGATGCCGCCTTGCTGGGTTACCGCAAGGCGGTGCTGGAAGGCGTGAGCGAAGTGGAAGGCGCGCTCGGCAGCCTGGCGCGCCAGGACAGCAGCATCCAGTCGCTGCGCGCGGCCGATGATGCCGCCGGGCAACAGGTCAAGCGGCAGGCGCGGCAGGTGCAGTTGGGGCTGTCCAGCGAATTCGACGGGCTTGACGGGCAGCGTGCGGCACTCGCCGCGCAGGCCGACCTGATCGGTGCACAGGGTGCGCGCGTGCTGGCCTTTGCGTCGCTCTACCGCGCCCTCGGTGGTGCTCCGTTGCCTGTCGAGGGTGAGGGCGAATCGCAATGATCGCGCTGGCCCGCAAGACCCTGGCCTATGAGTGGCGCCGGTTCCTGCCGGTGGTGCTGGCGATGTGCTTCGCCGGTGTGCTGTTGATCGTGCAGGCGGCACTGGTGCTGGGCATCTTCGGTACCGCTGCGATCTACGTGAAAGCGTCCTCGGCCGACATCTGGGCGGGTTTCCCCGGCACCCAGAGCGTCAATTACGGCCATGCGATCAGCGCCGACGTCGAAAGCCACCTGCGCATGGACCCGGATGTCACCCGCGTCGAACCCTACGAGTGGGTCGATGGCGAATGGCGCTCGGGCGCGCAGGGTACCGGCAACGTGTCGGTATACCTGTCCGGCATCTCCACCGGCGATGACGCAATGATGTTCGCGCGCATCCTGCCTGCCGACCTGCGCGCGCAACTGCGCGAGCCGGGGGCGGTGATCGTCGACAGCGCCGACCTGGATACGCTGGGCGTGGACCTGCAGAGCAACCGTGCATGGATCAATGGCAAGGCGGTGCGCGTGGTCGCCGCGCAACCCGGCCTGCGTGGCCTCGGTGGCGTCAACGTGCTGGCCTCGCTGGATACCGCGCGTGCCATCGCCGGTACCGATCCGCACGAGGGTAGTACCTATTTCGTGGCGGGCCTGCGCTCGCCGGACCTGGCCGACCGCGTGCGCGACCGCCTCGCTGCGTCGATGGGCCAAGCCACGCCGGTCGAGTTCTGGACCGCGCCGGCGTTCGCCAGCCGTTCGCAGCAGTACTGGTTGTTCGACACCGGCGCCGGCATCGCGGTGCTGTTCATGGCCGTCATCGTCTGCTTCGTCGGCGCGGTGATCACCAACCAGTCGTTCGCCTCGGTGGTGGCTGGCTCGGTGCGCGAGTACGCCACGCTCAACGCGCTCGGCGCAGGTCGCTACGCGCTGGCACGGGTGGTATTCGAGCAGGCATTGCTGATCGGTGGCGTGGGCATGTTGCTGGCGGCGGCGTTCAGTACCGTCGTGCTGTTGATCGCACAGTCCCAGCGCGTGCCGGTGCAGCTGACGCCGATGGTCATCATCGGCTGCGTGGCGCTGGTCGCGGTGATGGCCATGCTGTCGAGCATCATGGCGGTACGCAGTGTGGTCCGCTCCGATCCATCGTTGCTGCTGCGTTGAGGACCGGCCGATGACCTCCAAACATGCCGTCGCCCCCACGTTGCAGGCCGACGCACTGGAAAAAGGCTTCATGTCCGGCGATGTACAGGTGCCGGTGCTGCGCGGCCTGTCGCTGGACATCTATCCGGGCGAGTTGACCCTGGTCTCGGGCCCTTCGGGGTGCGGCAAGAGCACGCTGCTGTCGCTGCTGTCCGGCCTGTCCGCGCCGGATGGCGGTCGCGTGCACGCGCTGGGCCAGGACGTGGGCCACATGACCCGCGGCGAGGTGGAGCGCTTCCGCCTGCACCATGTCGGCTTCGTGTTCCAGGGCTTCAACCTGTTCCCGGCACTGACTGCGCTGGAGCAGGTGCAGCTGCCGCTGGGCTACCGCGGCATGCGCAATCGCGAAAGCGAGCCGCTGGCGCGCAAGGCGCTGGAAGAAGTGGGCCTCAGCCACCGCAGCCACATGCGCCCGGCGCAGTTGTCCGGCGGTGAGAAGCAGCGTGTGGCCGTCGCCCGTGCCTTCGCCAAGTCGCCGACACTGATCTTCGCCGACGAACCCACCAGCGCGCTGGACGCCGAGAACGGCCAGCGCGTGATCGACATCCTGCATCGCTACGCACGTGCGCATGGCGCCACCGTGCTGTGCGTGAGCCACGATCCGCGCCTGATCCGGCATGCCGATCGGGTGATCGCCATGGAAGACGGCATGGTCCGTGATGACCGCCGCCAGAACGAAACCGTAGAGTCCGCCCCATGACCAAGACGTCGCACCTGCTTCCCCTCAGCCTGGTACTGTCCGCGGCACTGCTGCTTTGCGCCTGTTCCAGGGACGCGCCCGCCCAGGCACCTGCAGGTAAAGCCAGCACTGCCACCGCCGGCAAGGTTGCGGTGGCGCGCGGCATCATCGATGTCGAGGGTGGCCTGATCGCGCTGGCGCCGCCGGTGGATGGTTCGATCACCGCCGCGCTGGTGAAGGAGGGCGCCACGGTGAAGAAGGGGCAGCTTCTGCTGTCGCTGGACGGTGCGCTGCTGCAGCAGGAAGTGGCGATGGCCACCGCTGATCTCGCACTGGCCAATGACCGCCTGAAGGGCAGCCAGGCGCAGCTGCGCGAACTGGAGCGCAATGCCACCCGCCTGTCCACGGGTGCGAGCGAAGGCGTGTCGTCCAACCAGCAGGCCGATGCGGCCAAGCAGCAGCTGGCTGGCGTACGCGCCGATGTCGACGTGGCCGGTGCGCAGGTCGACATGGCCCAGCACAAGCTGGAACACGCCAGGCTGAAACTGCAGCAGATGTCGCTGAGCGCGCCGGAAGCCGGCACCGTGGTCAGCCAGGTGCCGGGCCTCGGCGCCTTCGTGCAGGCCGGCAAGCCGGCGATATCACTGCTGCCGGCGCGCCCGCTGCAGGTACGTGCCGAACTCAGCGCGGCCTACGCCGATGCCGTGCAGGTGGGCATGAGGGCCACCGTGGTGCCAGACAGCGATGGTGCCGAGAACGCCAGCACGCTGCCGCCCGCACGCGTGGTACGCATCAGCCCGGTGTTCGCGCAGGCTCGCCTGCCTGAAGACGCGGGGCGTGGCGTGGCCAAGGTGGTGGAGTGCGTGCTGGAGTTCGATGGCGAGGCCAAGGCGCGCTTCGGCCAGCATGTGCGGGTGGAGTTCCGGAAGTAGGCCTAGTGCTGCAACGGGGGCGCATCCGCGCGCCCTCGACGCCTGAACGCCCGCCACGCGCTCACCGCCGACACCATGCACAGCGCCAGCAGCAGGCCCACGTCCAACAGCAGCAGCCACAGCAGATGCATGCCTTGTACCGGCGGCTGATGCATCGCCGACAGCATCCACGGCACCGACCACAGCAGCAGAAGGGCGAAGGCGATCAGCAGGCGCAGCCACAGGCGTTTCAGTCTCCACGGCCGCACGATCAAGGCGGCTACCACCAGTTCGACGGTGCCCAGCAACGCGAAGACGATGACGGTGCTGGTCGGGTAGGGCAGTTCGGCGCCTTCCAGGTGGTGCAGCAGCCAGTAGTCCGGAGTGAAGCCGGCATTGACCAGTGCGGCGATCAGCGCCAGCCAGGTCAGCGCGACCAGCAGCCAGAACAGGCGGATGTAACGTCTAGGCATCGGTGGTGTCCGTGGTGTAGCGGGAGGTTGCCCGCGACGAATAGCGCAGGCTTGCGGCGATTGCGGCCAGTGCCAGCAGGCCAGGTCCAGCGGTGAAGTACACCAGGCGCAGCGGATGGTCGTGCATCAGCGTCCAGCTGGCGAACGCCAGCGGCGCCGCCAGCACCAGCAGCTTGGCGAACAATGGCCGCAACACTGCGATCAGCAGTTGGGCGCCAATGAACATCCAGAACAGATGGAACTGGGCGATGCCCAGGCCGATGTCGCGATGGGAGGTGAAGCCGAAATGGTCGCGATACCAGTTCATTCCCAGCGGAATCAGTGCCCAGTACAGCAGCGCCACCAGCAGATGCAGCAGCAGGGCGATCAACAAGGGTTTGCCGCGAAGGAACATGGGCGCATGGGGCTGGGCGGGGCAGCGTACCCCAGTGCGGACGCCCGTGACCGCATGATGTGAAGACTGTTGACGGCGTGAAGGAATTTGGACACAATAGCGCTCCTTCGACGCAGGTCGAACGGAATCTGCGGGAATAGCTCAGTTGGTAGAGCGCAACCTTGCCAAGGTTGAGGTCGCGAGTTCGAGTCTCGTTTCCCGCTCCAGATTCTACAGGGCCCCGGCAGGGGCCTTGTTTTTCTCCCGCCACGGCAAGGCGGGGCACGTTGAGCCACAAGGCTTTGCGCGCAGTCAGAAAGGTGAAATCGCTGGTGTGTTTTCCGGATTTCCGGTACCATGTCGGCTTACGCGGGAATAGCTCAGTTGGTAGAGCGCAACCTTGCCAAGGTTGAGGTCGCGAGTTCGAGTCTCGTTTCCCGCTCCATGTTCCGACAGGCCCCATCATGGGGTTTTGTCTTGTCAGGGTTCCGTTCCTGGCACGCAGTACGTTGGCCTCATGGCAGAGTGGCTATGCACCGGATTGCAAATCCGTTTACAGCGGTTCGATTCCGCTTGAGGCCTCCAATTGAAAAGCCCTGACTCCGGTCAGGGCTTTTTTGTTGGCTACGATTGCTTTCCCGCTTGCGCGATCGTTGCGCGGCCTGGCGGCCAGTCATGGCGGATCCGGTGGCGCTACACTGGTCTGATGAACCAGATTGATCACTTCCGCGGCGCCTTGCTCGGCCTCGCGTGCGGCGATGCCGTCGGTACCACGCTGGAGTTCAAGCCTCGTGGCAGCTTCACCCCGATCACCGACATGGTGGGTGGTGGGCCATTCCAGCTGCAGCCGGGGCAATGGACCGACGATACCTCCATGGCGATGTGCCTGGCCGAGAGCTTGGTGCGTTGTGACACCTTCGATGTGCACGATCAGATGAACCGCTACGCCAACTGGTACCGGCATGGGTACTGGAGTGCGACCGGCGAGTGCTTCGATATCGGTATGGCAACGCGGGCTGCGATCGACCGGTTCCTGCAGGATGGCCATCCGCTGGCGGGTAGTGACGACCCACGCAGCGCTGGCAATGGCTCGATCATGCGTTTGGCGCCGGTGGCATTGCGCTACGCCGGGACCCCCGACCTGCAGGCAATGGTCGAGCTGAGTTCGCGAACGACGCACGCTGCGCAGGAGTGCCTGGAGGCGTGCCGCTTGCTGGCGGTCGCGCTGGAGCGGGCGTTGGCAGGTGGCCCCCGTGACGCGGTGCTGGATCTCAGCAATGTCCCCGTCGAGAGCGCGCGGCTGCAGCAGATCGCGGCGGGCGGCTACCGCGGTGCCGCGCGTGAGCAGATCCGTGGCAATGGCTATGTTGTCGACAGTGTCGAAGCTGCACTCTGGTGCTTTGATCGCCACGACACCTTTGAAGCCGTCGTACTCGAGGCGGCCAATCTTGGCGAGGACGCCGACACCACGGCCGCCATCGCGGGGCAGCTGGCGGGCGCATTCCATGGTGCGCGCGGAATCCCCGGGCGGTGGTTGCAGCGGCTGGCCCTGCGTGCCGAAATCCAGGCGCTGGCCGATGCGCTGCACGCCTTGAACCAGGGCAGCGACCGCGCTGCGTGAGTCGGGTTCCCTGCCTGTGAACTGCGCCGGCAGGACGCTCCCTGCCGTCGCCATTTCCGACGCCGCGAGGGAACCCGTGCGGCAGCTCGCATGCCGCGGCCGCCAGTCTCAGCCGGCCACGACATGGAAAGGCGCTATGGTCGGGTTCCACGTCTCAGGGAGCCGCAATGTCGAGCAAGGACATCACGCGTCGCTTCAGCCACGGAGCGAAACGGAAATGAGCAAAGTCATGGCAGATGTGCGTTGGCTGACCTTTCGGTTGAAGAACGGGCAATCCATCGGGCCGGAGCGGCTGAAGGACGGATGGGTGATTGCCTCGGAAACCGCCCGCTGCGAGGTCCGCCGCGAGCATATCGAGGGATCGGGCCTGGTGTATGCGCTGTATGCGCCGGCCAGCCTGGCCTCACCGCGGCGCGCGGAAATGCGCATGCGCGAATTCCTGATGAGCTCGGGCTACACCTTCACGATGGGCACGCTGGGCGGCTGACTGGGCCCGTCATGGTCGCGCTCGCACGGTCAGCGCCTGGCCCTGCATGCCGATCGGGCGGCGTGCATCGTGCAGCACCATGCTGGTCAGGCCGAGGCCTTGGCGGCTGAACAAGACACGCCACCCCAGCAGCCCCTTCCGGCACGGTGGTGATGCGTTGCGGCACGCGATGGACTCAGCGTTGCACTGCTTTCAAGGCGTCGACCACCTGTGCCCCAGAAAAACCACAGTGTCCTTCGCCCACCGGCGGCAACACGCGTGGCAGCGGGCGTGCGCCAGCCCGTACGGCCAATTGCGGATACACCGTCTGCATGTGCGGCACGATGGTCGGGTCGTTGTGGTTGAACTGGATCACCAGCGGTCGCTTCAGTGCGCCGGTCATTGCCAGCGTGTCGCGGACATGCGCCTGTGCCGCAGGCACGGGATCGATGCGCTGAGCGCCGGCATTGAACGCGGCGTCGTCACCGAATCCGCTGTACACCACCCCCAGGTTGCCGACCGGCATGCCGCCGCTGCGCGTGGCCAGTTCGTGCAGCACCAGTGCGTGCAGGCTGATGGCGCCGGCCAGTGCATCAGGGGACACCTGCAGCCGCCGTGCCAGCACTGCGGCGTGCGACGGATCACGTTGCAGTGCATTGGCGATGCCCTGGTACAACTCGCCCTGCGGCAGCGCCGCCGCTTCGCGCGATAGCAGGCCGGTGGGCGGCAACCCATCAGCCTGGGGGAACAAGTAATCGAACGCGACCAGCGTGGTCAGCAGATCGGTCGCGATCTGTTCGCCACTGAGATTGGCGCCGCACAGCGATACACCGCCGGTGTAGTGCTGCGGGAAGCGTTCGAGGCTTCCGATGGTCACGGCACCGCCCATCGAGAATCCCAGCATCCAGGTGTGGCGGACATGCTTGAGTTCACCCACTGCCTGCTGGCGCAGGCGTTCCATGTCGGTGATCGCATCGGCCACCGCCCAGCCCTGGCTGGCATAGGCGCTCTGCGCGACGGCGTAACCTGCTGCCAGCAGTGGTGCGGTGCTGTCATTGGCCGCCATGGGGGCGGTGCGCGGCACGCCGACCGGTTCATAGCCATGGGCCAGCATTACCAGGTCGCCGTTCCAGTCGGCAGGCACATCCAGCCGCCATGGTGCGCCCTGCCGCTCGCCGCTGAGCGTACGCGCTGCTGGCGGCGGTGCAGCCAGCGATGTCATCCAGGGCAGCAGGCAGAGGGCAAGTGCGCATCGAAGCAAGGGTCGCATCGGGGTCATTCCATGCGGGAATGGCGCCGAGCATAGATCCCTGCACCACCTTGCGCGCGCTGCACTGCCGCAGGGCATTGCCGGTTGGCGGTGCCGCGCTTTACGCTGGCGGCATGGCCCTGCACAGCATCGCGTCGATTATCCGCATTCCCCACGGGAAGGCGGGGTAGCGCGCGGTCATCACGGCCAAGCAACCTGCCCGGGAAGGCGGGTTGCATGCAGCGCTCTCCCGGGTAATGAATCCACCAAGGAGAATGCAGATGCACGACCTTTCATCGAACGACGCTGCGCCGACCCTGCACCTGGTGTGCGGCAAGATCGGTGCCGGCAAATCCACCCTGTCGCAGCAGTTGGCGTTGAAGCCGCGCCACGTATTGATCAGCGAAGACACGTGGCTGGCGGCGCTGTATCCGGGCGAAATCCATTCCATTGCCGACTATCTGCAGCGTGCAGCCACGTTGCGCAATGTGCTGGCCGATCATCTGCGCGCATTGCTGCAGGCCGGTGTTTCGGTGGTGCTCGATTTCCCATTCAATACGCCAGCCAGCCGCGCGTGGGCACGTGAAGTGTTCTCGCCGGTTGGCGCTGCACATCAACTGCATTTCCTCGACATTGCCGATGAGGTCTGCAAGGCGCGGCTGCGCGCGCGCAATGCTCTCGGCGAACATCCGTTCCAGGCCAGCGACGAGGAGTTCGAACGTATCACCCGCCACTTCGTTGCACCGGCCGCGGAAGAGCGCTTCGTGGTGATGCGCTATACCGAGGCAGGCCCGGCGTAGCGCAGCACCAGGCGGCCGTCGTCATGCTGGCGCAGCTGCATGAATTCGAGACGGATCACTCAGCCAGTGCCGCCCCCTCAACCGCCGAATCCGATACGATCTGTCGCATTGAGTTCGTCTCGCTTGATCCGGAGTCCCGTCATGGTCGACCGTCTCGCAATTCTGCTGGAACGTTTTTCGGTCACCGCCTCGGTGTTCCATGCCGGCGCGCTGTGCGGCATCAACACGCTGGACGGCGAGGATGAAGCCGGGCAGTTGCACCTGGTGCGACGTGGCCCGCTGCAGGTCAGCCACGGCCAGCAGACCGTGCAGGTCGAGGTGCCGAGCCTGCTGCTGTACCCGCGGCCGATGCCGCATCGGTTCAGCACCGATCCGCAGCACGGCGCCGACATGGCCTGCGCCAACCTGCATTTCGAGGGTGGACGGCTCAACCCGATCAGCGCCGCATTGCCCGATTTCATCTGCCTGCCGCTGGCCGATCTGTACGGCGGCAACGCAGCGCTGGAACTGCTGTTCGAGGAAGCCTTCGAGCAGCGCTGCGGGCGTGCGGCGATGGTCAACCGGCTGTTCGAGGTGGTGATGATCCAGGTGCTGCGGCAGCTGATGGAAGGGGGCGAAATGCGTGGTGGCCTGTTTGCCGGGCTGGGGCATCCGCGGCTGCGGCTGGCGCTGGTGGCGATGCATGAAGCGCCCGCACAGTCCTGGACCCTGGAAGACCTGGCCGAGGTCGCCGGCATGTCACGCAGCGTGTTTGCTGCCAGTTTCCGTGAGGCGATGGGCACCACGCCCGGTCAATACCTGCAGGGCTGGCGGGTGGGCCTGGCGCAGCAGGCACTGCGCCAGGGCAGACCGCTCAAGCGGATTGCCGACGATGTGGGGTACGGCAGCGAAGCCGCGCTGTCGCGCGCATTCAAGGCGCACACCGGGCAGTCGCCGCGCGAGTGGCGCGGGCAGGCCCGCGCCGGCGCGGCCTGAGTCTCAGCCCAGCACCAGCCGGGCCAGTTTCATGCCACCGAACAGGCCGACCAGGCCCAGTGCCACCGAACCGCCGGCGTACAACGCTGCCAGGCCGTGCTGGCCGCGCTGCAGCAGCACGCCGATTTCCAGCGCATAGGTGGAGAACGTGGTGTAGCCGCCGAGAACGCCGGTGGCCAGCAGCAGGCGCAGCTGCGGCGAGGCGCCATTGCGCAGGGCGAAGGCTTCGACCAGCACGCCCATCAGCAGCGCGCCGCTGATGTTGATCAGGAAGGTCGACCATGGCCACGGGCTGCCGACTGCCACCCGCGTACCGATCAGGTTGCAGGCATGGCGAAGGCAGGCGCCGAGCCCGCCGCCGATGAAGACCAGCAAGTAGTTGTTCAATGCGTGCATCACGTGCCTCGGGTACGGGTTCGCTGATTCGATGGCGAACGCCGAGGGCAGGCACGGCCTGCCATCGACGAACGCCGGTTCGTCCTGGCAGGAGCCATCAGCCCTTTCAGGCGGTTATCGGGGGAGCCCCATCCCCATCGGCGACCATGCTACCAGCGGTAGTGCATTCACGTCATCGAGGTCGTCAGCACCCGGATGACCTTGCTGCGGCTGAAGCCGTCCATCAGCAGTTCGAAGGCCAGCAGGTCCAGGGCCGCGTGGCGGCGGTGGTCGATCTCCAGGCCCTTCTCTTCCACCAGGTGGCTGACCAGTTCGTAGGCGTCCTGCCAGACATCCAGGTGGGCCTGGCTGGGGATATAGGTATTGCCCCGCTCACCGACGCCAAGCCCGCTCACGCCATACAGCAGTTCACGCGCATCCAGCTTGGCCGCATCGGCGATGCGGAACAGCTGTTCGGCCTTCACATGGGCGGGGCTGACGTGGTCGTTGAGCCAGTTGCTGATGGTTGCCGTCGTCGAATCGGCGGCGCGGGCCAGATCGGCCGGGCGAGGGTGCCCGGCTTTCTTCATGGCAATGGCGAGTCGTTGGCCGAGAGTATTCATCTATGCAAGCCAGCTTAACGCGTGGATCGCAAAGATCCCTTGTTCCAAGAATAAGTCTGGTTAACAGAAGGACCGACCGTGACCGAATTCTGGAGCAAGGGGCAGGTGCGCACCCGGCTGGGTTTCCGCACCGATGCCGAACTGGCGCGCTTCTTTGGCATAAGCCGATCTGCAGTGTCGCAATGGCCCAAGGATTTCCCGATTCCTGCGTTACGCCAATACATCCTGCATCAGCGCTATCCCAACCTGTTCCCGGCAACTGAAGCCACGCAGGGCGAATAAGCCTCAACTGCGCCGCCTTTTGTCGCATATAGCACTCTAAGTGCCATTTGCTAAGTATGCTTAGCAACATAGGAAACTTCGATGGAACGGGGTCGGGCTATCGATGAGGCCTACCAGGGCAGAGGCTGGAGGAATCGGGTAGGTTGTCGGCTCCGGCCCATCCGGGAAGCCTGTCATCCCGTATGTGGTTTCGTGAACGATTAATAATTTCGATCACGAAAGTCGCTGCATGTAATTGACCTGTCGTGAAATCTATGACTAATTGGCATCAACCGGGCGTGAAGCCCGGGAGTCTTTCAGTAGCTCGCAAGTGAGTCGGTAGACCGTCAACGATGCAGAACAAGTCCAACGGAGGTCGTATGGAATACGGCATGCATGGCTTGGCTGAACGGGTACGCCGCGAACTGGAAGCCAGTTATCACAAACACGGATGCGGTCCGGCGTTCTGGGATACCTACCAGCAGGTGCTGGACCGCCTGGTCCCGCAGGGGACCGAGCGTACCGAAGTCACCAATGAAATGGCGCTGATCATCGAACAGCTCGGCATCGTCCGACGTGCGCAGCTGGTGCCGCCGCACGCCAACGGGCCGCGTTGACCCGTTGATTCAAAGCAGGCGCCAGGCGCCACAGGCCAACAGCGCCAGCAGCATTGACAGCAGTGCCAGGGTCCGCGGTCGCCACCATTGCCGCGGTTGCCCGGCCATGGCCTGCGGACTGCAGTAGCGCACCAGCCCCGGGCCGAAACCGGCCTGGTGCTGCTGCCGCGAGCAGGCGTCCAGGCAGGCGCCGCAGGCCAGGCAATCGGCCTGCGGTCCCTGGCGGATGTCCAGCTGCATCGGGCAGGCGCTGACACACGCGGCGCAGTCGGTGCAGTCGCCCAGGCGATCGGCGCTGAAGGTGGGCATCGGTCCGGCCAGCAGCGGATGTGCGGCGCGGAACACGTAGTCCTGTGCGGTGGTCGGGTCGAGCAGGCCGCGTCCGCGTCCGAGCACGCCCCCCATGCCCGGAGGGCGCATGCCGCGCGGTTCGCCGCGGCGCGCGTCGTACAGCATGCGTGGTGTATGTGGATCGATCAGCAGTGGTTGCATGCGCGCGAACGGGCACAGCGAACGGCACACCTGCTCGCGCAGGAAGCCGGCATTGCCCCAGGTGGCGGCGGCATAGAACAGCACCCAGAATGTTTCCCAGCCGCTCCAGCCGGCATGCGGAGCGGCGGCCAGCAGTCCGGCGATCGGGCTGAACAGGCCGACGAAGGTGATGCCAGTCCACAGCGACAGCAACCCCCAGGCGACCTGGGTGGCCGCGCGCACGGCTGGCACTGGCAAGACCTTGGCCATGCCGTGCGCGATCCAGTCGAAGGCACGACGCCACAGCGTCTGCGGGCAGGCATGACCGCACCAGATGCGGCCGGCGAGGTGGGTGAGCAGCGCAAGGCCCACCGCCAGCACCGCCAGCAACCCGATCAGCACGCCGACATCGCCGGGCCACAACGTCCAGCCGAACAGGTCGAAGCGCCGTGCGTTGATGTCCAGCAGCAGGGCCTGGTGTCCATTCCAGCGCAGCCATGGCAGGGCATAGAACAGAATCAGCAAGAGCGCGCTGAGCGCGCCGCGCCAACGCCAGAGGCGTGGGGTTCCGGTTCCGGTACAGGGCGTACTCATCCCAGCGGCAGCTCGTCGTCGTCATCGCTCGGCAGGGGCCGCTGCAGGTACCAGGTGACCGCGCTGGAAAGTGCGGTCACCGACCAGAACATGAAGAATCCTGCCGTATAGCCCAGTTCACGGCTGATCGCCGTGCCCGGGAAGCTGATCGCCTGCAACCGCAGCGGGTCGACGAAGGCGAAGAACACCACGCTGGCCAGGCCGGCAGCGATGAAGCTGGGCCAGAGGATGGCGCCCCAGTGCTGGATCAGCCGCTGGCGGCGGCTGGGAGAGGGTCTGTTCATGCTGTCCCGGATCGGAATGAGGGCGGCGCGTATACTCCGCCGAGGCCGGCGCAGCATCCGCAGGGCATGCTTCCTGCAATCGTGGCAGCCTAGGTGCAGCGGACTGCGCCGACATTGATCTGGATCAACGGCGGTGCCGGCCGGCTGCGGCACACTGCCGGCACGCTTTGGGTACCCCGATGAACGCAATACCGCCACCTGTCCTGCCCGTCGCCTCGCCCGGGCTGTGCACCGAGCAGGAAGTGACCCGCCTGGTCCACGACTTCTATGCGCGCGTGCGCGAGGAAGAGCGGTTGGGGCCGGTGTTCCAGGCGCATGTCCACGACTGGCCGGAACATCTGGCGCAGCTGGTCGATTTCTGGTCGGCGATGCTGCGCGGCACGCGCCGCTTCAAGGGCTCGCCGATGTCCAAGCACATGGCCATCGAGCTGGACAAGGACTTGTTCGATCGCTGGCTGGTGCTGTTCCGGATCACCACCGCCGAGTGCGGCAACCCGCCGATGCAGGAGCTGGCCAACGACGTCGCCGCGCGCATCGGTGACACCTTCTGGAAGCGCTACCAGATGCTGCGCTGGCCGCAGGTGGGCCTGCCGGTGCTGGGAATCCCCACCCGCGATTGATCTGGGTCAAGGCGGTCATGGCCGTCCGGCGCGATGCTGGCGGCATGGACACGTTCTCTCCCGCCGCCGGTGGCCTGGCCTGGACCTTCGACCCCGACCTGCTGCGCCGGCATGACCGGCCGGGGCCGCGCTACACCTCGTATCCGACCGCGCCGCACTTCCACGATGGCTTCGACGCGCCGGCGCTGCGCCAGGCGATCGCCGACAGCAACCAGCTGGCGCGCGCGCTGTCGCTGTACGTGCATGTGCCGTTCTGCTCCAGCCCCTGCTTCTACTGCGGCTGCAACCGGGTGATCACCCGCGACCGCGGTCGGGGCCACAGCTACGTCGCGCGCGTGCTGGCCGAGGCCGACCTGCTGGCGCCGCAGTTCGAGGACGGCCGTGAGGTCATCCAGCTGCATCTGGGCGGTGGTACGCCGAACTTCCTCGAGGCCGAGGCGATGACCACGCTGGTGGAGGGGCTGCGCCGGCGCTTCGATTTCAGCGATTCGCCGCAGCGCGATTTCTCGATCGAACTCGATCCGCGCTTCATCGATACCCGCGATGTCGCCATGCTGGCGCGGCTGGGCTTCAACCGGGCCAGCCTGGGCGTGCAGGATTTCGATCCGCATGTGCAGGAATCGATCAACCGCATACAGGGCGTGCAGCAGACGCTGGACATCCTGCATGCCTGCCGCGACAGCGGCATGCGCTCTGTCAACGTCGACCTGATCTATGGGCTGCCTGGACAGAGCCTGCAGGGATTCGGCCGCACCCTGGAACGAGTGCTGGCATTGCGACCGGATCGCCTGGCGGTGTATGGCTACGCACACCTGCCACACCTGTTCCGCGCGCAGAAGCAGATCGACGAGCGCCGGTTGCCTTCACCGGAAGACAAGCTGGCGCTGCTGGGCCTGGCGGTGGAGAAGCTTTCTGCTGCGGGTTACCAGTACATCGGCATGGATCACTTCGCGCTGCCGGAAGAGGACCTGTCGCGCGCGCAGCGTGCCGGCCAGCTGCATCGCAACTTCATGGGCTATACCACCCACGCCGATACCGACCTGCTCGGCCTGGGCGTGAGTGCGATCAGTCATATCGGTGCCACCTACAGCCAGAATCCGCGCGACCTGCCGTCGTGGGAGGACGCGGTGGACCAGGGCCAGCTGCCGGTCTGGCGCGGCGTGGCACTGAGCGCCGACGACCAGCTGCGCGCTGAACTCATCCAGCAGCTGATGTGCCAGGGCGAGGTGGACGGTGCCGTGCTGGGCCAGCGCCATGGCGTCGATTTCGAGCAGTACTTCGCCGAGGACCTGCGTTCGGTGCAGCGGTTGCAGGAAGACGGCCTGGCCGAATACCGCGACGGTGTAGTGCGCGCCAGCGAGCCGGGTCGGCCGCTGCTGCGGCTGCTGGCGATGTGTTTCGACCCCTACCTGCGCGCGGCGCATGAACAGCCGCGTTACTCGCGTGCAATCTAAGGTGTACTCGCGCAGCGCGGTTGGTGCCCGGAGCCGGAATCGAACCGGCATGGGGTTGCCCCCGGCGGATTTTAAGTCCGATGCGTCTACCAGTTTCGCCATCCGGGCCTGCAGCGCGGCGCCGATTGTAGCCCAGCTGCAGAATCGCAGCCGGATTGCCGTGGGGCGGCAGCGTGTTTAACTGTCGCTCCCATTCATGTCATAGTCCCAACCATCGTTCCCAGGGGGGGAGCCGCACGATGTCGCTGCACGCGATTGCCTATGCCAGTGAGGCCCGCGCCGATCTGCAGACAACCGATCTTGACCGCCTGCTGGCCGATGCCACGGCATTCAACCGTGTAGCCGGTGTCACCGGTGTGCTGATGTTCGATGGCAGCCGTTTCCTGCAGTACCTGGAAGGCCCGGAGGACGGTATCGATTCGGTGTACCAGCGCATCGTCAATGCGCGCAGCCATGGCCAGCTAAAGGTGCTGTGCCGCGCGCCGGTGGCGCAGCGGGCGTTTCCGCGCTGGTCGATGGGAACCCGGCGCATTGATGCGGAGCTGCTGGCACAGATCGTTGAATCGGCGTGGCCGGGCTTCCTGCTTGGCAGCGGTGGCTTCGAGCGCCTGCGGCAGGCCTGGACCGGCGCCGATGGCGAACTGGAACCGGCCGCGGTCGCACTGGGCTCCTGATCCCATCTTGGCGGGCAGGCGCCCGGGCCGTTACGCTGTTGCCTTTCTGGCGTGGAATTACACGGAGTGGTGCAGCGAATGAGCAGGTCGGCCGAATCCATGGCGGCATGCATGCCGTTGCGCGGGACATGCCAGTGAGCGCGTCCCTTGCGGCAGCGGAGACCCCGCGTTTTGCGGTGATCGGCCTGGGCTACGTCGGCCTGCCGTTGGCGGTGGCCTTCGGTCGGCACTGGCCGACGCTGGGCTTCGACATCGATGCCGATCGCATCGCCGAGCTGCGCGATGGCCAGGACCATACGCTGGAGGTGGAGGCCGACGAGCTGGCCAGTGCTCGGCAGCTGCAGTACGGCAGCGATCCGGCCTTGCTTGATGCATGCAACGTCTACATCGTCACCGTGCCGACGCCGATCGATGCCTATGAGCAGCCCGATCTGGAGCCGTTGCGTTCGGCGACGCGGCTGATCGCCAGCCATCTGCGCGCGGGTGACCTGGTGATCTACGAATCCACGGTGTACCCCGGCACCACTGAAGAAGTCTGCGTGCCGCTGCTGGAAGAAGGCTCGGGCCTGCGCTTCAACGAAGACTTCTACTGCGGCTACAGCCCGGAGCGGGTCAGTCCCGGTGACCGCCAGCGGCGCCTGGCCGACATCCGCAAGATCACCTCGGGGTCGACAGCGGAAGTGGCTGCGGTGATCGATGGCCTGTACCAGCGCATCATTGCCGCCGGCACGTTCCCCGCGCCATCGATGCGCGTGGCCGAGGCGGCCAAGGTGGTCGAGAACATCCAGCGCGATGTGAACATCGCGCTGGTCAATGAGTTGGCGCTGATCTTCGACAGGCTGGGCATCGATACCCAGGATGTGCTCGATGCCGCCGGCAGCAAGTGGAACTTCCTGCCATTCCGGCCGGGCCTGGTCGGCGGCCATTGCATCGGCGTGGACCCGTATTACCTGCTGCACAAGTCCGAGAGCGTGGGCTACCACCCGGACCTGATCCACACCGCGCGGCAGGTCAACAACCGCGTCGGTGAGCATGTGGCGTCGCGGGTGCTGGCGATGCTGGCCGAACGCGGCCGCGAACCAGTGCAGTCGCGCATCCTGGTGCTCGGTGTGACCTTCAAGGAGGATTGCCCGGACCTGCGCAACAGCCGCGCGCTGGAGCTGGCGCAGCGCCTGCGTGATGCCGGCGCTCAGGTCGAGGTCAGTGATCCCTGGGTCGGCCCGGCGGCATTGGCCGCTGAGGGCGTGCAGTGGCTGGCCGAACCCGTGGCAGGGGCCTATGACGCGGTGGTGCTGGCGGTTGCCCATGCCCGCTTCAAGGCGATGGACGAGGCGGGTATCCGGTCGCTGCTGGCGCCGGGCGGCCTGGTCTACGACGTCAAATCGGCCTGGCCACGCAACGTGGTTGACGATCGCCTGTAAACCCGGGCGGCGGGCAGCACGGTAGACTCGCAGGCAGTTGCAACCAAGGAACGCCATGCACCGGTATATCGTCTACCTGCTCGCCATCCTGATGTTCCCCATCTGCCTGTGGTTGGCCACGATCTGGCCGGCCTGGTACTGGGGCGTCGGCCTGACCGCCGCGATGGTGGCTCTGGGGACCTGGGACCTGCTGCAGAAGCGCAGCACGCTGCGCCGCAACTATCCGGTGATGGCGCACTTCCGCTACGGCCTGGAATCGATCGGTCCGGAAATCCGCCAGTACTTCGTGCAGAGCGACCTGGAGGACGTGCCGTTCTCGCGCCAGCAGCGTGCACTGATCTACCAGCGGGCCAAGAACGAGATGGACACGGTGCCGTTCGGCACCCTGCGCAGCACCTACGCGGTGGATTACGAGTGGATCAACCACTCGCTGGCGCCGACCGCCATCGCCAAGCACGATTTCCGCGTGCTGATCGGCGCCAATTGTGCAAAGCCGTATTCGGCGAGCGTGTTCAATATTTCGGCGATGAGCTTCGGCTCGCTGTCGGCCAACGCGATCCGCGCACTGAACGAAGGCGCGCGGCGCGGTGGCTTCTACCACGACACCGGTGAAGGTTCGATTTCGCCGTACCACCGCGAGATGGGCGGCGATCTGGTGTGGGAGATCGGCTCGGGCTACTTCGGTTGCCGTGACGAAAAGGGCGGTTTCAGTGAAGAGCGCTTCGTCGCCAACGCCACCCATGATCAGGTCAGGATGATCGAGATCAAGCTGTCGCAGGGCGCCAAGCCCGGTCATGGCGGCGTGCTGCCGGCGCCAAAGGTGACCGCTGAGATCTCGGTCACCCGTGGCGTGCCGATGGGCGTGGACTGCGTATCGCCGTCGCGTCACTCGGCGTTCTCGACGCCGGTCGAACTGCTGCAGTTCGTCGCCCGTCTGCGCGAACTGTCCGGCGGCAAGCCGGTCGGTTTCAAGCTGGCCATCGGCCACCCGTGGGAGTGGTTCGGCATTGCCAAGGCGATGCAGGAAACCGGCCTGCTGCCGGACTTCATCGTGGTCGACGGTGCCGAAGGCGGTACTGGCGCAGCACCGGCGGAGTTCGTCGACCATGTCGGCGTGCCGATGCACGAAGCACTGCTGCTGGTGCACAACACGCTGGTCGGCCTGGACCTTCGCGAGCGGATCCGCATCGGCGCGGCGGGCAAGATCACCAGCGCCTTCGACATCGCGCGCACCATCGCGCTGGGTGCCGACTGGTGCAATGCCGGCCGTGGCTTCATGTTCGCGCTGGGCTGCATCCAGTCGCTGAGCTGCCACACCGACAAGTGCCCGACCGGCATTGCCACCCAGGACCGGGCGCGCTGGAAGCACCTGGATGCACCGGACAAGGCCACCCGCGTGTACAGCTACCACGAGCACACGCTGCACGCCCTGAAGGAGCTGTTGTGTGCGGCCGGCCTGAACGATCCGGCCGAACTGGGGCCGGAGCACATCCTGCGTCGTGTTTCGCCTGTCGAGATCCGCTCGCTGGCGTCGCTGTACCGCTACCTGGAACCGGGCGAGCTGCTGCACAAGGTGCCGGATCATGCGGTGTTCCATGCATTCTGGGCCGATGCACGCAGCGATTCGTTCCAGCCGCCGCCGAAGATCCAGGCGCTGCGCGCCAGCAAGTCGCGATAATGTGTTGCTGTAGAGCCGAGCCCATGCTCGGCTGCTTCTCTCATCGCGATGTTGGAACGAAGAACAGCCGAGCCGAGCATGGGCTCGGCCCTACAGGGGGATGTCATGCGGTTCAGGACCGGCACCATCGACGATGTCGCCATGCTGTGGGCACTGCGCACGCGTTGCGTTCGCGAGACGTGCAGCAGCCACTACCCGGCGGAGGTGATCGATCCGTGGTCTGCTTCGCCGCCGCCGTCGCAGTACGCACGGCTGCTGGGGCAGGGAGGCTGCGTGGTGGCCGAGGACGGGCAGGGTGTCCTGCTCGGGTTCGGCGTGTTTGATACCGACGCCAATGAAGTCGATGCGCTGTTCGTCGATCCGGATCGTGGCGGCACGGGCATCGGCCAGGCGCTGATGCAGCGTCTGCTGGCGATGGCCGATCGTGAGCGTGAGGTGGTGCTGTCAGCCTCGCTCAATGCGGTGCCGTTCTACCAACGGCAGGGATTCATTGCCGTGCGGGAGGAAGCCTACCCGCATCCCAGCGGCGTGGCGCTGGCCTCGGTCAGCATGCGCAGACCATGGTGAGCGCCGGGGATTGCAGAGTCGAGCCATGCTCGACTGCTTCATCGCCTGAATCAAAGGCCGTCGAGCATGGCTCGACTCCACAATGCGGGCGTCACCGCCCAGCCAGCCACCCGATCACGCCCTCGGCGGCGCGCAGGCCACTGGCATAGCACGCCGTCAGCAGGTAGCCCCCCGTGGGGGCCTCCCAGTCCAGCATCTCGCCGGCACAGAATACGCCGGGTGCTGCCCGCAGCATCAGGCCATCATCCAGCGCATCCCGGCGCACGCCGCCGGCAGTGCTGATCACCTCGGCCATCGGCCGTGGACGCAGAAGGCGCAACGGCAGGCGCTTGAGCGTGGTAGCCACGGCAGGCAGGTCGTGGCCCGCATCCTTGCCAAGGATCTCGAACACCAGGGTGGCCTTCACCGCATCCAGGCCGGCCTGGCGGCGCAGATGCTCACCAAAACTGCGACCCTTGCGCGGCCGCGAAAGATCGGCCAGCAGGCGTGCTTCATCGCGTCCCGGTACCAGGTCCAGCCACAGCATGGCATGGCCATCACGGTTGATGGTCTCGCGCAGGTCTGCGGCCAGCGCGTAGATCAGGCTGCCTTCGATGCCGTACTCGCTGGCTACGCATTCGCCCTGCAGCGACTGCGGTTGTCCGGCCAGGTCGAGCCAGTGCGCGACCACCGGCTTCAACGGTGCGCCTGCATTGCGCTGGGCGAAGAACGGCGTCCAGTCGATGTCGAAGCCGCAGTTGGCCGATTGCAGCGGCGCAATGTCCACGCCTCGTGCCTGCAAGGGGGCGACCCAGGCGCCATCACTGCCCAGCTGCGGCCAGCTGCCGCCACCCATCGCCAACACGCTGGCATCGGCGTGGACATCGATCTCGCCGGCTTCGGTGGCGAAGCGCAGCGCGCCGTCGTTGCCCCAGCCGATCCAGCGGTGGTTGGCATGCAGGCGCACGCCCTGTTCCTTCAGTCTGCGCACCCAGCCGCGCAGCAGCGGCGCAGCCTTGCGGTCGACCGGAAACACGCGGCCGGAGCTGCCCACATAGGTCTCCACGCCAAGGCCGGCAGCCCAGTCGCGCAATGCCTGCGCATCGAAGCCATCCAGCCAGCGGCCCACGGCCGTGGATTGCTCGCGGTAGCGGCTGTCGAACAGCGGCCGCGGATCGGAATGGGTGAGGTTGAGACCGCCCTTGCCGGCGATCAGGAACTTGCGGCCGGGTGAGCCCTTGGCCTCGTACAGGTCCACGTCCAGCCCCGCGGCGCGCAGGCGCTCGGCGGCGAACAGGCCGGCCGGGCCACCGCCGATGACGGCGACCCGATGGGGCAATGCGGTATTACGGCTTGACATCGAGCAGCTCGACATCGAACACCAGCGACGAACCGGCCGGAATCGGCCCGACCCGGCGGTCGCCGTAGCCGTAATCCGGCGGGATCATCAGCGTGCGCTTGCCGCCGACCTTCATGCCGGCTACGCCCTCATCCCAGCCGCGGATGACCTGGCCGGCGCCGAGCGCGAAGGTGAACGGCTGGCCGTGCTTGAAGGAGCTGTCGAAGGTCTTGCCGTGCTTGGTTTCGGTGCGGTTGTCGTAGATCCAGCCGGTGTAGTGCACGGTGACCTTGCTGCCGGGAACGGCTTCGGTGCCGGTGCCAGCGACGGTATCGATGCGCTCGAAGGTGGTCAGGGTGCCGCCTGGCGGCGGACCGGAGGGCTCGCTCGAGCAGCCAGCGGCGGCGAGGGACAGCAGCAGGGGAAGCAGCAGGCGGCGCATCGGGCGTCTCCAGAAGGGCGCAGGGCGAGGGCGGCAAGGGTAGCGCATCGGCGCCGGGTATCATGGCGGCATGGCAAAACTCCTGCTCAATCTGCGCAATGTCGGCGACGACGAATATGCCGATGTCTGCACGCTGCTCGACCAGCACGGCATCGCCTGGTACCGCACCGAACCCAGCCCCTGGGGCATTTCCAACGGTGGCCTGTGGCTGCGCGAGGACGCCGATCATCCGCGCGCGAAGGCGCTGATGGCCGGGTACCAGGCGGCGCGCGGTGCGCGCGTGCGGGCCGAGCGTGAGCAGGCGTTGCGGGATGGCACGGCGGAGACCTTTGGCAGCCTGTTCCGGCGGCGGCCGGTGTTCGTGGTGCTGGTGCTGCTGGGCATGGCCGCTGCGGCGGCGCTGGTGCTGCTGCCGTTCATGCTGTTGCGGGGGTAGGGGGCGCGGCCGGGTTGCACCCGGCACCCGCGGTAGTGCCGGCCGCTGGCCGGCAACAGCAACAGCAACAGCAACGGCAGGCAATCCGTTGCGGGCAGGGCGGTGTCGGCAGGCGGGACACGCCGTAAACCCATCCTTGGGGGCTCGATGGCGCCATCCATGGCGCCAACGGTCCCGCCTGCCCACACCGCCCCGCCTCTGACAGATTCCGGGTGTCTGCCGGGCTTGGGGTCGGATCCCTCTGCTGCGCAGAGGGCTCTGACCCCTGAATCTGTCTGTGCGGGCGGGAGGCGCTAAAATGGCAGGATGATCGCCAACACCGCTGCCTACCATTTCGCCGTCATCGACGCCCCCCAGGCCCTGTGCGACCAGCTGCTGTCGCGTGCCCAGGCGGCCGGGTTGCGGGGCACGATTCTGGTGGCGGGCGAGGGACTGAACCTGTTCCTGGCCGGTGAGCCGGAGGCGGTCGAGGATTTCTACGCCGCGCTGCATGCCGATGCGCGTTTCGCCGGGATGCGGGTCAAGACCAGCCTGAGCGAGCACCAGCCGTTCGCGCGGCTGAAGGCCAAGGTGAAGGACGAGATCATCAGCTTCCGCCGCGATGACGGCCAGCCGCTGGACTATCCGCGTGCACCGGCGGTCGATCCGGCCACCGTGCAGCGCTGGCTGCGGCAGGGCCACGATGACGCCGGCAAGCCGGTGGTGATGCTCGATACCCGCAACCTGCAGGAAGTGGAGTACGGCACGTTCAAGGATGCGCTGGTACTGCCCATCCACAAGTTCACCGACCTGCCCGAGGCGCTGGCGCCGCATCGCGAGGCGCTGAAGGACAGCACCGTGGTCAGTTTCTGCACCGGCGGCATCCGCTGCGAGAAGGCCGCACTGTGGATGGCCAACGATGGCATGGACAACGTGCTGCAGCTCGATGGCGGCATCCTCGGCTACTTCGAGGAGGTCGGCGGCGAAGGTTATGAAGGCCGCTGTTTCGTGTTCGACGAGCGCGTGGCGCTGGATGCCGAACTGAAGCCGATGGTCGACCAGCCGCTGCCGGAGCCGCGCCCCAGCGCGTTCTGACACGCTTCTGTAGAGCCGAGCCCATGCTCGGCTGCCTTTTGTTGATCAACAGCAGCCGAGCATGGGCTCGGCTGTACACGGTCCGGCAGGCCCTGAACCGGCTCCGCGGGAATCAGCATCCCGCCACCGTCACTGGCCGCTGCGCCTGGCCGACCCCATGCAGGGGAGATCCTGAGACGGAAAACCGCTGATGATCCCGTTGTCGATCCTTGACCTGGCCCCGGTCTGCGAGGGCAGTGACACCACCGCCGCCTTCGCCAACATGCTGGAACTGGCCCAGCACGCCGATGCGCTGGGCTACCGCCGTTACTGGCTGGCCGAACACCACAACATGCCCGGCATCGCCAGCGCGGCCACGGCCGTGCTGATCGGCCACGTCGCGGGCGGCACCCGGCGTATCCGCGTCGGTGCCGGCGGCATCATGCTGCCCAACCATGCGCCGCTGCAGGTGGCCGAGCAGTTCGGCACGCTGGCTTCGCTGTATCCGGACCGCATCGATCTCGGCCTCGGCCGTGCGCCGGGCACCGATCAGCCCACCGCGCGTGCACTGCGCCGCTACTTCGACAGCGCCGACCAGTTCCCGCAGGACGTGCGCGAACTGCTGCACTACTTCGAGCCGGTACAGCCCGGGCAGGCGGTGCAGGCGGTTCCGGGCGGTGGCCTGCGGGTGCCGACCTGGATCCTGGGGTCCAGCCTGTTCGGCGCGCGCATGGCCGCCGCGATGGGCCTGCCCTATGCGTTTGCCTCGCACTTTGCGCCCGATGCCATGGACGAGGCGCTGGCGGTGTACCGCCGCGAGTTCCGCCCCTCGGCCACGTTGAAGCAGCCGCACGCGATGCTGGCCCTGAATGTCGTCGCCAGTGACAGCGAGGCCGAATCGCGCCGCCTGTTCACCAGCCAGCAGCAGAGTTTCGTCAACCTGCGCCGCGGCCGGCCGGGCAAGATTCCGGCGCCGATCGACGACATCGAAGCCTTCTGGGAGCCGCACGAAAAACTCGGCGTAGAGCGGGCCCTGGCCTGCACCGTGCTCGGCGATCCGCAGCAGGTGGCCGATGGCATCGCCGCGTTCGTTGAGCGTCACTCGCCGGACGAGCTGATGCTCACCGCCAACCTGCATGACCACCGTGCGCGCCTGCGTTCGTTCGAACTGGCGATGCAGGCCTGGCATGCCCGCCACGCGGGCTGAACAATGGCGTCACGGCCCGTTGCAGCCGCGACGGGTCTGATGGGGGCTCTTCCCATTGGAGCCTCCCATGGCGGATACCCGCGCCGAACACATCGCCCAGCTGGCAGAACTGATCAAGGACGTGGAGGTGGCGATGTTCACCACCACCGGCGTCGACGGACGACTCTACAGCCGGCCGCTGGCCACCCAGCAGGTCACCTTCGACGGTGACCTGTGGTTCGTCATCACCGCCGACAGCCCGAAGGTTGCCGAGATCGCGCTTGATCCGCACGTCAACGTGGCCTATGCCTCGCCGTCGAAGAACACCTACGTATCGGTGGCAGGGCGCGCGCGCATCGTTGATGACCGTGCGAAGATCGAGGAACTGTGGTCGCCGGCGATGAAACTGTTTTTCCCGGGCGGCAAGGACGACCCGAACCTGCGCCTGATCCACGTGCGGGCCGACTCGGCCGAGTATTGGGATGGTCCGGGCACGCTGCTGGGCAAGGCGTTGAATTTCGTGCTGTCGGCGGTGCAGGACGAGCCGGCGCAGTTGGCCGACAATGGCTTCATCGATCTTCGGTGAGGATCGATATCCGGTATTGGTAGTGCCGGACGCTGGCCGGCAGACCTGGAAACGTGGCAGCCGGCCAGCGGCCGGCGCTACCGGATTCCGGCTCAGAACCAGCGCTGGAACAGGTCCACCGTGTAGCCCACCAGCTGTCCCGAACTGAAGCCGAAGAACGCGATCGCCGCCAACGCGGCGATCCAGTTGAACAGCATCAGCGCGCCATCGCGTTCCAGCAGCGCCAGCGAGAACAGCAGCAGCTGGAAGCCGAACAGGAAATTGGTGAAGGGGATCGGCAACGACAGCAGCAGGCCCAGCAGCACCAGCAGCAGGCCGCTGAAGGCGTGGGCGGGGAGGGGTGTCAACAGCTGCGGCAGGCGTGGCCTCAGCATCCTGTCCAGGCGCCGCAGTGGGCGGTCGATGCGGTCCAGGAAACGGTGCATGGTGCCGCGCTTGGGTCCGCGGCGGGCAATGAAGCCGGGCAGCCACGGCCGGCGCAGGCAGAACAGCATCTGCAGGCCGATCAGGATCACCAGCGGGCCGCTGACCGCGCCACCCATGCCCGGGATCGGGATGAACGAGGGCAGGATCGCCACGAACAGGAACACGCCGAACGCGCTCTGCTGCAGGTTGCTCAGGATCTGGCCGAGCGGCATGTGCTCGGCGGGGTCGCCGGAAGCGAACATCTCCAGCAGGGTGCGGATGCCCTCGTTGCGGTAGGCCGGGCGCTCGGCGCCTGGACCCTGGCCGGCCTCAGGCGGTGAGCTCATCGGCCTGCTCGTCGGACAGCGTGCGCAGCAGCAACTTGTCCACCCGCGCACCGTCCAGGTCGACCACTTCGAAGCGCCAGCCGGCCCAGTCGAAGTACTCGCCTGCGTGCGGGATGCGGCCGAAGTAGTGGATGCACATGCCGGCCAGGGTGTAGTAATCGCCGTCCTCGGCATCGGGCAGCTCGTTGCTGCCGATCAGCTCGCGCAGGTCTTCGATCGGCAGCGAGCCATCCACCAGCAGCGAACCGTCCTCGCGGGTCACCACCAGCGCATCTTCATCGGCATTCTCCACCGCCTGCAGGCGGCCGACCACGGCGCCCATCAGGTCGCTGATGGTCACCAGGCCCTGGATCTCGCCGTACTCGTCCACCACCAGCGCCATCGACTGCTGTTCCTCGCGGAAGATCTCCAGCAGCTTCATCGCGTGGGTCGATTCGGACACGTAGAGCGGTTCGCGCAGGGTCTGGAACAGCGCGTTGTCGCCGCGTGCCATGCGCGTGGCCAGCGATTTCAATTCAAGTACGCCGACCACGTCCATGTCGTTGTCGCGGTACACCGGGTACCGCGAGAACTCGTGCTCGGCCATGATTTCCAGGTTGCGCTCCAGCCCGGCCTGGGTGTCCAGCCAGGCAATGCGGTTGCGCGGGGTCATCAGGCTGTCGGCGGTGCGGTCGCCCAGGCGCATGACGCGGTTCATCATGTCACGCTCGTGGGCGTCGATCACACCGGCTTCGTGGCTCTCGGCCACCAGCATGCGGATCTCTTCTTCAGTCACCGAGGCGACTTCGTCCTTGCCCAGGCCGAACAGGCGCAGCACCAGCTGGGTGGTCCTGGACAGCAGCCAGACGAAGGGCAGGGCCAGCTTGGCCAGCCAGCTCATCGGCATCGCGACCAGGCCGGCAATGGCCTCCGAGCGGGTCAGCGCCAGGCGCTTGGGCACCAGTTCGCCGAAGATCAGCGTGATGAAGGTGATCAGGCTGACGGCCAGTGCGGTACCGATGTTGCCCGCGTACGCAAACCCCGGCATCAGCCCCTGGATCCAGCCGGCGAAGGCCTCGCCCAGCGCCTCACCGCCGAGGTAGCCGGTCAGCACGCCGATCACGGTGATGCCGATCTGCACGGTGGACAGGAAGCTCTCCGGCTTCTCGGACAGCTCCAGCGCCTTGGCCGCGCGCTTGGAGGTGGCAGCCATCTGCTTCAGGCGGCTCTTGCGCGAGGTCATGACCGACATCTCGGACATGGCGAAGAAGCCGTTCAGCAGAACAAGCGCGAAGACAATCAGGATCATTTCAAACACGGGCGTCGTCCCCGGTTGGTGGCAGGGAGGGCGGGTGCTGGCGATGGCGGCAGGCGCTCAGGAACGGGATCCGGCGCGGCGCAGGGGGATAAGGGTCGTCGTCCATAAGGTGCGCCCGAAGGCGCGCTGGCATCTTAGCAAAGGGGCATGGCAGGGTGGCAACCGCCTGTTCAGGTTGGGGGTTCCAAGGCCTCGAAAGGGGGCGGGGATACCCGTGATGGTCATCTAGCCGTCATAATTCCATCTGGTGCCGTCCTTCCCGCGACGGCTGACAGGTTTCTCAATGTTCTCTCTGCAGACCATTTTCGGTTCCGGCAAACAGTTCTACACCCTGCTCGATGAGGCTGCCGTCGCGGCTTCCGACGCCGCCAAGGCGCTGCATTCCATGCTGCGCGAGGCCGACCGCCAGCCCGCGCTGGACGCCTTCAAGCTGGCCCGCCTGCGCGAACGCGCGGCCTCGGACAAGATCAGCCAGGCGCTGGTGGACAGCTTCATGACCCCGATCGAGCGCGAAGACATCGAAGCGCTGGGCTCGGCGCTGTACAAGATTCCCAAGCAGATCGAGAAGTTCGCCGACCGCTATTCGCTGGCCACGACGCACCTGGAGCACATCGACTTCGCGCCGCGCGCGGCGATGCTCGAACAGGCCGCCGGCGTGGTGGTGGAGATGGTGGCCGATCTGCGCCACATGAACCTGGACCGGATGACCGCGCTCAACGAGAAGCTGCGCTCGCTGGAGAACGAGGCCGACCGCCTGATGCTCGAGCTGTACCGCGACATCTATTCGGGCCGTCTGGACAACCTGCAGATGTTCCTGCTGAAGGAATTCTTCGAGATCCTGGAAAAGGCCATCGACCGCTGCCGCGAGGCTGGCGTGGTGGCGTACCAGATCGTGTTGAAGAACAGCTGACGGACGCCGCCGCATGTTGACCCTTGTCCTGGTGGTGATCCTGGCCGCGCTCGTCTTCGAGTTCATCAACGGCTTCCACGACACTGCCAACTCCATTGCCACCGTGGTGGCGACCAAGGTGCTCTCGCCCGGCTGGGCGGTGATGCTGGCCGCCTTCATGAACCTCATCGGTGCACTGACCGGTACCGCGGTGGCGCTGACCATCGCCTCGGGCCTGCTCAACACCAACGTGGTCGAGGTCACCCCGCAGGTGATCCTGTGCGCCCTGCTGGGCGGCATCATCTGGAACCTGATCACCTGGTGGAAGGGCCTGCCGTCCTCGTCCTCGCACGCCCTGATCGGTGGCCTCTGCGGCGCCGGCCTGGCTGCCGCCCACAACAACTGGGACGCGCTGATCTGGTCCGAGCGCCTGGGCAGCTGGGCGCAGAACAAGGGCCTGCTGTGGAAGGTGTTCGTGCCGATGATCACCTCGCCGATCGCCGGTTTCCTGCTCGGCATCGTGGTGATGGTGCTGCTGTGGGCGCTGATCGCCGGCCTGGCCAAGATCGGTGGTGCCATCGGCCGCCTGGCGCGTCCGCGCATCGTCAACGCCTTCTTCGGCAAGGCGCAGATCGCCTCGGCGGCCTACATGGGCTTCGCCCACGGCCACAACGACGCGCAGAAGACCATGGGCATCATCGCCATGACCCTGATCGGTGCCGAAGCCACCGGCGCATTGAACGACCTGCCGTCCTGGCTGGCCTTCATGCACCCGGACGCGCATGCCGGTGATGGCATCGCGATGTGGATCGTGCTGACCTGCGCGGTGGTGATGGCGGCCGGTACCGCTTCGGGCGGCTGGAAGATCATCAAGACCCTGGGCCACAAGATGGTCAAGCTGCACCCGATCCACGGCTTCGCCGCGGAGACCAGCTCGGCAACCATCCTGACCCTGGCGGCCCACTTCGGCATGCCGGTCTCGACCACGCACAGCATCTCCACCGCGATCATGGGCGTCGGCTTCGCCAAGAACCCGCGCTCGCTGAAGTTCGGCGTGATCGAGCGCATCGTCTGGGCCTGGATCCTGACCATCCCGGCGGCCGGTGGCTGTGCGTACCTGATCCTGAAGCTGTTCGAGCTGTTCGGCTGGACCTGATCGCCACGCCAAGGTTGCAAACGAAAAAGCCCGCCGTATCAGGCGGGCTTTTTCATGGGCAAGAATTTTCCGCACCCACCGTGTCGACCAAGGTCGACACCTGCCAGAGCAGAACCAGGGTCAGAGCCCGTTGCCAAGCAACGGGATCCGCCCCCGTGCCGACCAACGGTCGGCACCCACCAACAGCCCTCAGGAAGCCAGCTTTTGCAGTTGCCGTTGCCGTGGCTGTCAGCGGGTGCCGGGCCGCAGGCCCGGCCAAACCCCTTCAATTACGCTGGAACAACGCCTGTACATCCTTGCGGAACGCCGCCTGGCTGTCCGCCCGGCTGTAGAACATGTGCCCGCCCGGATAACTGCGCACCTGCACCCGGTCCGGATTGCTGCCCATCGTCGGCATCTGGTCCACGGTCAGGATCGAGCCCATGAACGGGCACGACAGGTCGTTCCAGCCATGCACGATCAGCACCTGCAGATGCGGGTCGATCGCCACCGCCTGGCGCAGCTGGGTCACCGCACCCTGGCGCAGTTCGCCATTGCGGTCCCACAGCCGGTTCACGTCGTAGTTCAGCGCCTGGTAGCGCGCATCTACTTTCCAGCCGACCACGCGCGTCACGAAGTCGACCATCGCCGTGGTGGTCGGCGCGATGATGCTGTCCAGCAGTGGATCGTTGGCGCGCTGCTCCGGATCATTCGGGAACGGATCGAACGCGGTCACGTTGGAGTCGTAGCGGCTGCCCAGCGTGCCCTTGTCGCGGAACACTTCACGCAGGTAGGCCTGGGTCTCCAGGCGCCCGCCAGCGCGGCGCACGAACTGCGGGTCCAGTCCGGTCAGCGCGGTGACCCGGCGCAGCATGGCTTCCGTAGCCTGCGGATCGCTGCGGCCCTTCATCAACGCGGTGGCGTAATCGCCACGGGTGTACTCCACCACCTCGCGCATCGCCGCATCGGTCAGCTTGCCCTGGCGCTCCAGGTGCGCCGCGGCGATCGACGGCAGCGTCTGCATCCACGCCATCGGCGAGACATCGGCGTTGTCTTCCAGGGTCGGGCTCAGGTAGGGCGAGACCAGCACCAGTCCGTTCATTGCCACGCCCAGCCGGGTCTGCAGGAAGTGGGTGATGCGCGGGCCGCGGTAGCCACCGTAGCTCTCGCCGGTAAGGTACTTGCGCGAGGCCATGCGCTGGTTGCGCAGCAGCCAGTCGTAGATCGAGCGCGACAGGTATTCGACGTCGGCACTGGGGTTGTAGAGCGCTTTCTTGGCTTCATCGTCGCCGATCCGCGCGCGGCTGAAGCCGGTACCGACCGGATCGATGAACACCAGATCGGTGAAGTCCAGCCAGGTGCCCGGGTTGTCGTGCAGGGTGGCCGGCGCCGATGCGCTGTCACCCTCGGAGCCGAAGGTCACCACCTTGGGCCCGATCGCGCCCATGTTGAGGTACACCGACGACGCACCGGGGCCGCCATTGAGCGCGAAGGTCACCGGCCGGTCCTTGCCCGGCATCGTGTAGGCGGTGAACACCACATCGGCGATCACCTTGCCCTTGGCATCGCGTACCGGCAGGGTGCCGACGGTGGCGGTGTAGTCCAGGGTGCGGCCGGCCAGGCGCATGCTCTGGCGGGCCGAGGCGTCGGCGGGCAGCGCAGGCGCTTCGGTCTTGTCGTCTTTCGGGTCGGGCTTGCCCTCGGCGTCGGACGCGGCCAGCACGCTGGCAGGGGCGATGAGCAGGCCGACGCAGAGCGCGGCAGTGTGCAGCAGGGACTTCATGGCACCGGTTCGGCAGCGGAAGGGGGTTCCGATGCTAGGCCGGTGGCGGGCCATGCCGTATGTGTCCAAAGGCATGGCCGTGCGTTGAGCCCGCTACTGGCCAGATTGGGTCAAGCGGGGAGGGTGGCTGCGGCGGCGTCGTCGGCCAGCAGGCCGTAGACGGCCGAGTCGGCCAGCTGCCCCTGGATGCGCCAGCGCTGGCGCAGCACCCCCTCGCGGTGGAAGCCCAGGCGTTCCAACACGTGCGCGGACGGCGCATTGCGCGGGTCGATCTCGGCTTCCACCCGATGCAGGTGCAGGGTGCGGAACAGGTAGGCCAGTACCTGTTGCAGGGCCTCGTGCATATAGCCCTGGCCCTGGCGATCGGGTGCCAGCAGGTAGCCGATCTCGGCGCGCGCCGCATCGCGGTCCACCGCGAATACCACGCAGATGCCCAGCAGCGGACCTTCCAGCGACTCGCGTACGGCCAGCTTCAGCTGGGTGCCGATGGCATGGGCGGCGAGGTCATCGTCGATCTGCTCGCGCGCTTCGGCCAGTCGCGTCCAGGCTGGATGGTTCCACCATCGCATGACATCCGGGTTGGACTGCAGCGTGAACAGCGCGGCGGCGTCGTCACGACGGATCGGGCTCAGGACCAGCCGTGCACTGTGCAGCGGCAGGCCGGGGAACAGCAGCGAGTGGCTGGCCAATACGATGGTCCACACGGGTGGACGCGCATTATGGCGCTGCCGGGTTTGCCGATGGGGGCGGATGGGGTCGGAGCGCATGGGGTCGGATCCGTTTCCTGACAGGAAACGGCTCTGACCCCACTGCCGCCAACCGGGTCAGAGCCCTTTCCTGCGGAAAGGGATCCGACCCCGCTCCGGATCAGACCTCCAGCGAGGCCAGATCGCCCTTCGACTCCAGCCAGCCCTTGCGGTCGGACGCGCGCTTCTTGGCCAGCAGCATGTCCATCAGCGAACGGGTCTGCTCGCCATCGTCCACGGTCAGCTGCACCAGGCGGCGCGTATCCGGATGGATGGTCGACTCGCGCAGCTGGTTCGGGTTCATCTCGCCCAGGCCCTTGAAGCGGGTGACGTTGACTGCGCCCTTGATCTTCTCGCGCTCGATCTTGTCCAGCATCGAACGCTTCTCTTCCTCATCCAGGGCGTAGAACACCTGCTTGCCCACGTCGATGCGGAACAGCGGCGGCATTGCCACGAACACGTGGCCGGCATCGACCAGCGCCGGGAAATGCCTGAGGAACAGCGCGGTCAGCAGGGTGGCGATATGCAGGCCGTCGGAGTCCGCGTCGGCCAGGATCACCACCTTGCCGTAACGCAGGCCGGTGATGTCGTCCTTGCCGGGGTCGCAGCCGATGGCCACGGCCAGGTTGTGCACTTCTTCGGAGGCCAGCACGCTGTTGGACGACACTTCCCAGGTGTTGAGGATCTTGCCGCGCAGCGGCAGGATCGCCTGGAAATCCTTGTCGCGCGCCTGCTTGGCGCTGCCGCCTGCCGAGTCACCTTCCACCAGGAACAGCTCGGTGCGCGACAGGTCCTGGCTGATGCAGTCGGCCAGCTTGCCGGGCAGGGCCGGGCCCTGCGTGACCTTCTTGCGGACGACCAGCTTCTCGGTCTTCAGGCGCGCACTGGCGCGCTCGATGGCGATCTGCGCGATCTTCTCGCCCAGCTCCACGTTCTGGTTCAGCAACAGGCTGAACGCATCGTGCGCGGCGCCCTCTACAAAGCCGGCGGCCTGGCGCGAGGACAGGCGTTCCTTGGTCTGGCCGCTGAACTGCGGGTCGGTCATCTTCAGCGACAGCACGAACGACACCCGGTCCCACACGTCTTCCGGGGCCAGCTTGACGCCGCGTGGCAGCAGGTTGCGGAAGTCGCAGAACTCGCGCAGCGCCTCGGTCAGGCCGGTACGCAGGCCGTTGACGTGGGTGCCATGCTGGGCGGTCGGAATCAGGTTAACATAGCTTTCCTGGACCAGCTCACCTTCCGGCAGCCAGGCCACGGCCCAGTCCACCACCTCGGTGTCCTTCTTGAGGTTGCCGACGAACAGGTCGGCCGGCAGCGATTCGCGCTCACCCAGTTCCAGCTTCAGGTAGTCGCGCAGGCCGTCTTCGTAGTACCAGGTATCGACTTCACCGGTGGCTTCGTCGGTCAGCTTGACGGTCAGGCCCGGGCACAGCACGGCCTTGGCGCGCAGCAGGTGCTTCAACGCGCGCACTGCGAACTTGGGCGTGTCGAAGTACTTCGGGTCCGGCCAGAAGCGCACGCGGGTACCGGTGTTCTTCTTGCCGACGGTGCCGACCACCTCCAGCGGCGTGGCGCGGTCGCCATTGCGGAAGGTGATGCGGTGTTCGGCACCTTCGCGCTTGATGTGCACCTCCACCAGGGTCGACAGCGCGTTGACCACGCTGACGCCGACGCCATGCAGGCCGCCGGAGAAGGTGTAGTTGTTGTTGCTGAACTTGCCGCCTGCATGCAGGCGGGTGAGGATCAGTTCGACGCCCGGGATCTTCTCTTCCGGATGGATGTCCACCGGCATGCCGCGGCCGTCATCGCTGACCTCCACGCTGCCGTCCTTGTACAGGGTGATCTCGATCGAGCGGGCATGGCCGGCGAGGGCCTCGTCCACCGAGTTGTCGATCACTTCCTGCGCCAGGTGGTTCGGGCGCGCGGTGTCGGTATACATGCCGGGACGGCGCTTGACCGGGTCAAGGCCGGACAGGACTTCAATATCGGCGGCGTTATAGCGGGCGTTCATCTATCTTCTAAAGCGCGGAGCGACGCGCAAGTGTGCGGTCTGGACGGCGATTTTGCACGCCTGCGGTTCAGCCTCGGCGCCGGGGAGGGGGTAAAATGGCAGCCGCTGGAATCTGAACGCCGGCGGCCCCATCGGGTCGAAACATCCAAGCCATACCGCGAGGAGGACCTCATGAAGAAGTTGCTGACCGTTGCAATCCTGGCCGCTGCCGCCGTTGCAGTGCCGCTGGTGGTGGCGCAGAACGCGGGCCAGCCGGCCCCGCAGCAGGGTGACCAGGCCGACAAGGCGCAGGCCGAGGCCGATGCCAAGGCCAAGCGTCGTGCCCAGGCCAATGCCGAAATGAAGGCGCAGGGCCAGCCGGCCCCGCAGAAGGAAGAAGAGGAAGAAGCGCGCAAGAAGCGCTGATCCCGCAACCTGCCAAGCGCCCTTGCGACAAGGGGTGCGCAACGGAACGCCCCGCTCAGCGGGGCGTTTCTTTTTAGGAACGTGGCGTCTGCCCCTTGGGTTGGCGGCCATCAATCTGTAAACTATGGCTTTCCGGGAGTAAGTGCGTGTCCACCCTTTGCGAATGGGCTGGAGCGGCCAAGCGTGGCTTCCAGCATGGCGGGTCGCAGGTGACGGTCGATTTGGCCGGCACGGCCGCCCCGACCTCGCACGATGGTCCCCGTCCGGCGCCTGCCGCCGCACGGATCCGCACCTCCCTCGCTGTCCCAGCGAACCGGAAAACCCCCTCCGAGCACCATGCCCGCCCTCCGGGTGCGCGTGGTGTTGCCGTGTTCCATTTCCAGACAGGATGCTTGCAGCCATGACTCCCTTGATTTTCGTAACCGGCGGCGTGGTGTCCTCGCTCGGCAAAGGCATTGCCGCCGCGTCGCTGGCCGCCATTCTCGAAGCCCGGGGCCTGAAGGTCACGATGATGAAGCTCGACCCTTACATCAACGTCGACCCGGGCACCATGAGCCCGTTCCAGCACGGTGAGGTGTATGTCACCGATGACGGCGCCGAGACCGACCTCGACCTGGGCCACTACGAGCGCTTCGTGCGCACCCGCCTGAGCCGCAAGAACTCGGTCACCACCGGCCGCATCTACGAGAACGTGATCCGCAAGGAGCGCCGCGGCGACTACCTGGGCGCGACCGTGCAGGTCATTCCGCACATCACCGACGAGATCCGCCGCTGCATCGACGAAGCCACCGAAGGCTACGACGTGGCGCTGGTCGAGATCGGTGGCACCGTCGGCGACATCGAGTCGCTGCCGTTCCTGGAAGCGATCCGCCAGGTGCGCACCGAGCGTGGCCCGGAGAAGGCGCTGTTCATGCACCTCACCCTGGTGCCGTACATCGGCGCCGCCGGTGAGCTGAAGACCAAGCCGACCCAGCATTCGGTGAAGGAACTGCGTTCGATCGGCATCCAGCCGGACGTGCTGCTGTGCCGTTCCGAGCAGGCCGTGCCGGATTCGGAGCGCCGCAAGATCGCCCAGTTCACCAACGTCTCCGAGCGCGCAGTGATCAGCGTGCCGGACGTGGACGTGCTGTATCGCATTCCGTCGGGCCTGCACGCGCAGGGCCTGGACGAGATCGTGGTCAACCAGCTGAAGCTGGCCGACAAGGCCGGTCCGGTCGATCTGTCGATGTGGGAGGACGCAGTCGATGCGACCCTGCATCCGCTGGATGAAGTGACCATCGCCGTGGTCGGCAAGTACGTGGATCACCAGGATGCCTACAAGTCGGTCGGCGAAGCACTGAAGCACGGCGGCCTGCGCCAGCGCACCAAGGTCAACCTGAAGTGGCTGGAAGCACAGGATCTGGAAGGCACCGACATGGCCGCACTGGCCGATGTCGACGGCATCCTGGTGCCGGGTGGCTTCGGTGACCGTGGTTTCGAAGGCAAGGTGCTGACCTCGAAGTTCGCCCGCGAGCAGCACGTGCCGTACTTCGGCATCTGCTACGGCATGCAGGCGGCCGTCGTCGATTACGCGCGCAACGTGGTCGGCCTGGAAGGCGCCAACAGCACCGAGAACGACCGCCAGTCGCCGAACCCGGTGATCGGCCTGATCACCGAATGGCGCACCGCCACCGGCGATGTCGAGAAGCGTGACGACAAGAGCGACCTCGGCGGCACCATGCGCCTGGGCCTGCAGGAACAGCGCCTGAAGCCGGGCACGCTGGCCCGTGAGCTGTACGGCAAGGACGTCGTCGCCGAGCGCCACCGCCACCGCTACGAGTTCAACAACCGTTACCGCACCCAGCTGGAAGATGCCGGCCTGGTGATCGCCGGCAAGTCGATGGACGACACCCTGGTGGAAGTGGTCGAACTGCCGCGCGACGCGCATCCGTGGTTCCTGGCCTGCCAGGCGCACCCGGAATTCCTGTCCACGCCGCGTGACGGCCACCCGCTGTTCATCGGTTTCATCCGTGCCGCGCGCGAGCGCAAGGCCGGCGGCAAGCTGCTTTCCGAAGCGCGCGCCTGACTTGTGAATGGGGGCTTCGGCCCCCATCCTGCATGCTTCAACCCCCAGCGCACCGGCCCGGCCGGTGCTGCGGACAACAAGGAAACGCCATGAAACTGTGTGGATTCGAGGTCGGGCTGGACCAGCCCCTGTTCCTGATCGCCGGCCCCTGCGTGATCGAGTCGATGCAGCTGCAGCTCGATACCGCCGGCAAGCTGAAGGAAGTCACCGACAAGCTCGGCGTCAACTTCATCTTCAAGTCCAGCTTCGACAAGGCCAACCGCACCTCGGGCACCGCGTTCCGCGGCCCGGGCATGGAAGAGGGCCTGAAGGTCCTGGCCGAGGTCAGGAAGCAGATCGGCGTGCCGGTGCTGACCGACGTCCATGAGTACACCCCGATGGACGAAGTGGCCTCGGTGGTGGATGTGCTGCAGACCCCGGCGTTCCTGGTCCGCCAGACCGACTTCATCCGCAAGGTGTGCTCGGCCGGCAAGCCGGTCAACATCAAGAAGGGCCAGTTCCTGGCGCCCTGGGACATGAAGCCGGTCGTGGAGAAGGCCAAGGCCACCGGCAACGAGCAGATCATGGTCTGCGAGCGCGGTGCCAGCTTCGGCTACAACAACCTGGTCAGCGACATGCGCTCGCTGGCGGTGATGCGCGATACCGGTTGCCCGGTGGTGTTCGATGCCACCCACTCGGTGCAGTTGCCGGGCGGGCAGGGCACCAGTTCCGGTGGCCAGCGTGAGCACGTGCCGGTGCTGGCCCGTGCTGCCGTCGCGGTGGGCATCTCCGGCCTGTTCGCCGAGACCCATCCGGATCCGTCCAAGGCCCTGTCCGATGGCCCCAACGCGTGGCCGCTGGACCAGATGGAAGCGCTGCTCGAGACCCTGATGGAGCTCGACGCGGTGACCAAGAAGCACGGCTTCTCGCGCTTCGCGTGAGTCGTGACCCGAGGGTGGCGCTGGAAGCCCAGCGTCATCGCCGGCACTGGAAACAGTGGCCCTGGGGCCTGATCGCACTGGGCCTGGCCGTGCTGTTCACCGTGGGCATGTTTGGCCTGGTGCTGATCGGTGCGGCGTCGGTGCGCCCCCCGGGTGATGGCAGCAGCGCGCTTGATCTGCGTGCGTATTTCATTGCGCTGCTGGTCGCGGAGCTGCTCGGTGCCGCGGGCTGCCTCGCGGCCGCGGTGCTGGCCTGGCGGCTGAATCGCGGCAAGGTGGCGGCTGGCTTTGCGATCATCCTGCTTTCGCTGTGGCTCGGCGCCCTGTTCTACGGATTGCTTTGATGAATACGAGCACGTCGGCGCGCGGCTGGCCCTGGGGCCTGGTCGCGCTGGGGCTGTCCGTGCTCGCCTGGGCGTCCCTGCTGCTGGGAGTAATGGCCTTTGCGGCCAGCTTCGGCTCGCCGGGTGACGGAAACCATGGCATCCAGGCCATGCAGTACTGGATCGTGGCCGCGCTGGTCACGCTGGGTGTGTCTTTCGTCGGCAGCCTGGTGGCGATGGTGCTCGCCTGGCGACGCCGTCGTAGACCCGTCGCGGCGGCGGTGGCCGGCGCGTTGCTGGTGATGCTGGTGTCGCTGGCCCTGATCGTGATCGGGTCCAGCTGGGGCTGATGCCGCCCAGGCCATTTGGCAAGTGGCGGGCAGCCGGGGATAATCACGCGGCATTCGTTTTGTCGCCCCCTCTCCAGACAGGTAACCGGCCCGACCATGAGTACGATCCGCAGCATCCACGCCCGTGAAATCCTTGACAGCCGTGGCAACCCCACGCTGGAAGCCGAAGTCATCCTGGAGGACGGTTCGTTCGGTCGTGCCGCGGTTCCCTCCGGCGCCTCGACCGGCACCAAGGAAGCGGTCGAGCTGCGTGACGGTGACAAGACCCGTTATCTGGGCAAGGGCGTGCGCAAGGCCGTCGACAACGTCAACACCACGATTGCCGCCGCGCTGAAGGGCTTTGAGGCTACCGACCAGGCCGGCCTCGACCGTCGCCTGATCGATCTGGACGGCACCGAGAACAAGGGCCGCCTGGGTGCCAACGCGCTGCTGGGTGTTTCGATGGCCGCCGCGCATGCCGCCGCTGCATCGAACAAGCAGGCACTGTGGCAGTACTTGGCCGCCAGGACCGGCGTGACCCCGGCGCTGCCGGTGCCGATGATGAACATCATCAATGGCGGCGCGCATGCCGACAACAACGTCGACTTCCAGGAGTTCATGGTGCTGCCGGTTGGCTTCACCTCGTTCTCCGAAGCGCTGCGTGCCGGTACCGAAATCTTCCATTCGCTGAAGTCGGTGCTGAAGGGCCATGGCCTGAGCACCGCGGTCGGCGACGAAGGTGGCTTCGCGCCGGACTTCCGCAGCAACGTCGAAGCGCTGGACACCATTCTCGAAGCGATCGGCAAGGCGGGCTACACCGCCGGCGAAGACGTGCTGCTGGGCCTGGACGTGGCCTCCAGCGAGTTCTTCGAGAACGGCAAGTACAACCTGGTCGGCGAGAACAAGCGCCTGACCTCCGAGCAGTTCGTCGACTTCCTCGCCGACTGGGCCGCGCAGTACCCGATCATCACGATTGAAGATGGCCTGGCCGAGAATGACTGGGCCGGCTGGAAGCTGCTGACCGACCGCATCGGCAAGAAGGTGCAGCTGGTCGGCGACGACCTGTTCGTGACCAACCCGAAGATCTTCCAGGAAGGCATCGACTCGGGCACCGCCAACGCGATCCTGATCAAGGTCAACCAGATCGGCACCCTCAGCGAAACCCTGGAAGCGATCGCCATGGCCGACCGTGCCGGCTACGCCGCCGTGGTCTCGCACCGTTCGGGCGAAACCGAAGACACCACCATCGCCGACATCGCAGTGGCCACCACCGCCACCCAGATCAAGACCGGTTCGCTGTGCCGCAGCGATCGCGTGGCCAAGTACAACCAGCTGCTGCGCATCGAGGAAGCCCTCGGCGCCGGCGCGCGTTACGCCGGTCGTGACGCGTTCGTTTCGCTGAAGCGCTGAGCCGATGCGCGACTGGCGCTGGATGCTGCTGGTGCTGGCCCTGTTGCTGGGCTGGCTGCAGTACCGCTTCTGGTTTGGTCCGGGCAATTCGGGTGAAGTGATGATGCTCGAAGCCCAGGTCGCCAACCAGGAGCGGGACAATGAGGGCCTGCAGCAGCGCAATGATGCGCTCGCTGCGGAAGTGAAGGACCTCAAGGAAGGCCAGTCCGCCATCGAGGAACGCGCGCGCAGCGAGCTGGGCATGATCAAGCCCGGCGAGAAGTTCTATCGCGTGGTCGAGGATGCGCCGGTCCACCCGGCGCAGCCTGCGGCAGGTGTCAGTGCGCAGGTTGGCGACCACCCGGCGGACGTGCCATGAGTGCGGCGATCTGGGTCGTGGTTCCGGCTGCTGGCCGTGGCACCCGCTTTGGCGCGCCGTTGCCCAAGCAGTACCTGCAGGCGGGCGGGCAGATCCTGCTCGCCCATACCCTGGACGCCCTGCTGGCGCATCCGGCCGTAGCCGGGGCAATGGTAGTGATCGGCCCGGACGACGCCGACTGGCCCGGCTGGAACGAGTGGGCGGGCAAGCCGGTGCTGACCTGCATCGGTGGCGCGACCCGTGCCGCTTCGGTGCTGGCTGGCCTGCAGGCGCTGCCGGAGACGGTGCGCGCTGATGAATTCGTGCTGGTCCACGATGCCGCGCGGCCGAACCTGTCGCTGGCCGACCTTGGCCGCCTGCTTGAAGTCGGTCGTGCCGATCCGGTCGGGGCGATCCTGGCCGCACCGGTGCGTGACACCCTCAAGCGTGCGGGCGACGACGGTGGCATCGATGGCACCGAGCCGCGCGAGCGGCTGTGGCGCGCACTGACACCACAACTGTTCCGCCGCCACCAGCTCAGCCGCGCGCTGTCCGAAGCCGCCGCCGCCGGTGTTGAAGTCACCGATGAGGCCATGGCCATGGAGCGCCAGGGCCAGCGCCCGCTGCTGGTCGAGGGCAGCGAGGACAACTTCAAGGTCACCACCCCGGCCGATCTGGACCGGTTCGAATTCGTACTTTCCCGCCGCGTCGGCTGACCGTCCGCGCGGCCCTGCAGCAAGGGTTGCATCCATGAGCACCGCACCGTTCCCGCCCGTCCGCATCGGCCAGGGCTACGACGTCCATGCCTTCGGTGAAGGCGACCACATCATGCTTGGCGGAGTGAACGTGCCGCACAGCTGCGGTGTGCTTGCACACAGCGACGGCGACGTGATCCTGCACGCCCTGTGCGATGCCATGCTCGGCGCACTGGCGCTGGGCGACATCGGCCGGCATTTCCCGCCCAGTGACGACCGCTGGAAGGGGGCCGACAGCAGCGAGTTCGTGCGCCACTGCGACAGCCTGCTGCGTGAGCGCGGCTGGCGCGTCGGCAACACCGACATCACCGTGATCTGCGAGCGGCCGAAGGTCGGCCCGCATGCGCTTGCGATGCGTGAGCGCATCGGTGGGTTGCTGCAGCTGCCGCTGGACGCGGTCAGCGTCAAGGCCACCACCTCGGAGAAGCTGGGCTTCACCGGCCGTGGTGAAGGCATCGCCGCGCAGGCGGTCGTGTTGCTGGTGGCGGCATGATCCCGCTGCCGTTGGCGTTTGGTGCGCCGTTGTTGACGGCGCGCATCCGCACCACGCCGGACGATTTCCAGGTGGATGAACTGCCGGCGTTCGAGGCGAGCGGTGAAGGCGAGCATCTGCTGCTGCACATCCGCAAGCGCGGCGCCAACACCGTGCATGTGGCCAAGGTGCTGGCAAAATGGGCGGGCCTGCCGGAAATGGCGGTGAGCTACGCCGGGATGAAAGACCGCCACGCGGTCACCACCCAGCGTTTCAGCGTGCACCTGCCCAAGCGCATTGCGCCGGACCTGGCCGAGTTGGCCAGTGACGAAATCGAAGTCATCGAGGCAACCTGGCACAACCGCAAGCTGCAGCGCGGCGCACTGGCCGGCAACCGCTTCAAGCTGGTGCTGCGCGAGGTGCAGGGCGATCCCGCCGCGATCAGCGAGCGCCTGCAGCAGATTGCCGCGCGCGGCCTGCCGAACTGGTTTGGTGAACAGCGTTTCGGCCGCGACGGTGGCAACGTGCCGGCTGCACTGGCGATGTTCGGTGGCCGCCGCATGCGCAAGGACCAGCGTTCGCTGCTGCTCTCTGCAGCCCGTTCGGCGCTGTTCAACCGCGTGCTGGCCGCGCGCGTGGAGCAGGGCAGCTGGGACCAGCCGCTCGATGGCGAAGTCTGGATGCTCGATGGCAGTCGCAGCGTGTTCGGCCCCGAGCCGTACACGGATGTGCTGGCCGAGCGGCTGGCGCGTTTCGACATCCATCCCAGCGCGCCGTTGTGGGGCGAAGGCGAGCTGCGCAGTGCCGACGCGGCACGTGAGCTGGAGCTGGCCGCGCTGGACGACGACGAGTCGAAAGCACTGCGGGCCGGCCTGGAAGATGCGCGCCTGAAGCAGGAGCGCCGCGCGTTGCGCCTGCGTCCGGCGCTGCTGCAGCACCAGTGGCTGGCCGACGACGTGCTGGAACTGTCGTTCGCGTTGCCGCCAGGCTGCTACGCCACCGCCGTGCTGCACGAACTCGGCCCCGTCGAAGACGCCTCGCAGGCCTGACATAAAAAAAGGGGACGGAGGGAATTAAGTCGTTTGTGGCACAAACGACTTAATTCCCTCCGTCCCCTTTTCAACGCCGCGCCAGCAGCACCAGTACCGCGCCGGTGCCGCCTTGTCCGGTCGGTGCCGAATGGAATGCCAGCACGTCGTTGCGCAGCCGCAGCAGGCGATCGACCAGGTTCTTCAGCACCGGTGCGCCGCCATCGGACTGCAGTCCCTTGCCGTGGATGATGCGCACGCAGCCGTACTCGTGTGCATGCGCTTCCAGCAGGAACTGGCGCAGCAGGGCTTCGGCCTGTGCGGCGGTGGCGCCGTGCAGATCCAGTTCGTCCTGCACCGAGTACTGGCCGCGCTTGAGGCGCTGGAACAGGCGTGGTGGCAGGTTGTCGCGGCGATAGCTGGCCACGTCGCCGGCTTCCAGTGGCGCACTGTCGCGCAGCAGCCGGGCGAACTCGCCGGCCGCTTCGGCCTCGTCACGTTCGGCCATGCGCGCACGCGGTTTCGGCCGGGGCGCGGCAGGTGCCGGCTCGGCATCCTTGCGCAGCGGCTTCACTTCGCCGATGGCCGCACGGAACAATGCGGCCGGATCTTCATCATCAGGGTGCGACATGCGCACAGGGTAAACCGCCGGCGCAGGTCTGCCTATGACGGTTCGATGTCGGCCGTGACCGCTGACAGGGTAGGACCGGCGGCCCGCATGCGGCACAATAGACGATGCCCTTGCAGGGTCGACCGCTTCCGCAGGGGAGCGCGACGGTCCCGCCCACACTGCACGGTGATGGAATCGAATTCTTGGAAAATCAAGCGGTTAAATCGAAGATGCGAATCCTGGTCAGCAATGACGATGGTGTCGACGCCGCAGGCATCCGGATGCTTGCCGCGGTCCTGCGCGAGGCCGGTCACGAAGTCACGGTGGTTGCGCCCGACCGCGATCGCTCCGGCGCCAGCAACTCGCTGACCCTGGACCTGCCGATCCGGCTCAAGCGCATCGACCATTACACCGTTTCGGTGGCCGGTACACCCACCGACTGCGTGCACCTGGCGCTGACCGGCCTGCTTGAATTCGAGCCTGACATTGTCGTGTCCGGCATCAACAACGCCGCCAATCTCGGCGACGACGTGATCTATTCCGGCACCGTCTCGGCGGCGATGGAAGGTCGCTTCCTCGGCCTGCCGGCGGTGGCGGTCTCGCTGGTCAGCCGCAACCACGATCCGAAGCACTTCGAGACCGCCGCGCGTGCTGCGGTGGAGATTGTCGCCCGGCTCAAGGCCGATCCGCTGCCGGCCGACACCATCCTCAACGTCAACGTGCCGGACCTGCCGTGGAGCGAGGTCAAGGGCTTCGAGGTCACCCGCCTCGGCAACCGCCATCGTGCCGAAGGCTGCATCGCGCAGAAGGATCCGCGCGGCAACGAGGTGTACTGGATCGGCCCTGCCGGCCGTGAGCAGGATTCCGGTCCAGGTACCGATTTCCACGCGGTGCGCACCGGCCACATCTCGATCACCCCGATCCAGGTCGACCTCACCCGCTACCAGGCGCTGGAGAAGGTCGCCAGCTGGGTCGGCGGCCTCAGCGCCGCGCTGGACCAGCCGGCATGAGCCCACGCCTGCGATTGCAGCCGGAAGCCGTCGGTATCGGCATGACCTCGCAGCGCGTGCGTGACCGCCTGGTCGACCGCCTGCGCGAAGCCGGCATCGTCGACGAGCCGACCTTGAACGCGATCCGGGTGGTGCCGCGCCATCTGTTCATCGATGAAGCCCTGGCCTCGCGTGCCTATGAAGACACCGCGCTGCCGATCGGCCATGGCCAGACCATCTCGCAGCCCTGGGTGGTTGCGCGGATGACCGAGGCAGTGCTGCAGGTCTCGCCGAAGCGGGTGCTGGAAGTCGGCACCGGTTCCGGTTACCAGGCCGCCATCCTTGGCGCGTTGGGCCTGGAGGTCTACACCGTGGAGCGCATTGGTGATCTGCTGCGCCAGGCCCGCAAGCGCTTCCGTGCGCTGGGCATGAACATCCGCACCAAGCACGACGACGGCCGCGTCGGCTGGGCCGAGCACGGCCCGTTCGATGCCATCGTGGTCACTGCGGCGGCGCCGGCACTGGTCGACGCCCTGATCGAGCAGCTGGCCGAAGGCGGCCGCCTGGTGGCGCCGGTCGGTGGCCCTGGGGCGCAGTCGCTGGTACAGCTGGACCGCAAGGCCGACGGCAGCATCGAACAACACGTGCTGGCGCCGGTCACGTTCGTGCCGCTGCTGTCTGGCATGCTCGACTAATCCACGGAGCAGGGTTGCATGAAGATTTTCGGGCCGCTGTACGAGCGGGCGATGAAGTGGGCGGCGCACGAACGCGCGCCGACCTACCTGACGGTGTTGAGCTTCTTCGAGGCGATCATCTTCCCGGTGATGCCGGAGGTGATGCTGGCGCCGATGTGCGTGGCCCAGCCCAAGCGCGGCTGGTGGTTTGCCACCCTCAGCCTGGCCGGCTCGATGGTCGGTGCGCTGGTCGGCTACGCGCTGGGTCACTACGCTTTCGAGGCGATCAAGCCGCTGTTTGAAGTGCTGGGCATGCTGCCGGCGATCGAGCAGGGCATCACCACCGTGCAGGCGAAGATGGCCGAATCGCCGTGGGCGGTGTTCACCTTCCTGGTGCTGGGCGGCTTCATGCCCATACCGATGAAGGTCTTCACGTGGGCATCGGGTATCGTCGGCGTACCGATGCCGCAGTACCTGTTGAGCATGCTGATCGGTCGCGGCAAGCGCGTGTTCGTGCTGGCTGCGGTCATCCGTATCGGTGGTGCGCGTGCTGAAGCGGCACTGCGTCGCTGGATTGAACCGCTGGGCTGGATCGCCACCGCGTTGGTGGTGGTGCTGATCGCCTGGCTTGTATGGAGGTCGAAGTTCGCATGAGTCCTGATCGTCTGAGCAAGGGAGTGCGCATCGGCGCGCTGGCGTTGCTGGTTTCCACCCTGGCCGCCTGCGGCACCGCCACTGTGGTTCGTCCTGGTGGTGGCAGCACCGGTGGTGGCGTGACCACGCCGAAGACCTCGGTGCCCAAGCCCGGGCAGACCGTGGTGGTGCGCAAGGGCGACACCATCTATGCGCTGGCCCGCATCCATGACATCACCCCGGCCGACCTGATTGCCTGGAACAGCCTGGATAACCCCTCGACCATCCATCCGGGGCAGGTGATCCGGCTGTATCCGGCCGGTGCCAGCGGCGGCCGCGCGCCGACCACGGTGGTCACCGCGCCGCGCTCGGGTGGCAGCAGCGCCGGCAGCACGGCGCCAACTCCGGCGCCGGCCGGTCCGGTGAAGAGCAACATCGCCTGGCGCTGGCCGGCCGATGGCGCGATCGTCGGCCGCTACGTTGCCGGCGATGCGACCAAGCAGGGCGTGGACATCGCCGGTACCAGCGGCCAGCCGGTCAAGGCCACCGCCAACGGTGTGGTGGTGTACTCCGGCGCCGGCCTGGTCGGCTACGGCGAGCTGATCATCATCAAGCACAGCGACCAGTGGCTGTCGGCCTATGGCCACAACCGCAAGCGCCTGGTGAATGAAGGGCAGAGCGTGAAGGCCGGTGAGCAGATCGCCGAGATGGGCCGCACCGGTGCGAACCGCGACATGGTCCACTTCGAGATCCGCTACAACGGCAAGCCGGTCGACCCGCAGCAGTACCTGCCGGCGCGCTGATCGTCGATTCATAATCCGGGCGGATCCCCGGCCCGGCGCAGCGCGCCGGGCGTTCGCCGACGGTGCGGCCCATGGGCCGCAAACACCGC